>CAIXLY010000014.1 GCA_903920455.1 uncultured bacterium
AAACCGACTGAACTTTTGTTCATTTTTTCAAAATCAGCCTGGGTAATGCCCTTCCCATCATGATGTATACGGATAAAAAACTTGCCATTATTGACGTTCTGAGTCAGATGTATAAAACTGGCATTGCTATGTTTGAGAATAATGGATGCTGTTATAATAAATAAATCAGTGCGTTTCCCCAATTCATGAAAAATACTAAATGACATTGTATCTAGAAAAGAAAGAATGCATAGTAATAATATTAGTTTAAGGAATCCCAATCTTTTATATGATTTTATTCCTTCTACAATAACTGCCGCAGCAGCTATCAGCATTAAAACTCTACTAAGACTTGAGAAAGTTTCTAGTAATTGCAATTCAAATAGTTTGGTGTAGCAAATCTATAAACTTAAAAATGCTCGAAACGAGAAAAAGACGTCTTTTCTGGTGAAAAATCTTTACGGGTTAAGTTTATTTATTTTTCTCAATAATTATTAATTAAAATGTTAGTAATCAAAGGATTGCAATTCTCTTCCCTTTCTCAGTGTTTTCCACAGTATCATAAAAGCGTATTTATACGATGTATGAGGATGTTAAATGGTTTAACATTGCATATCCGTTCAGCGATTAATTAAACGTTTAAAATCAAGTGTATGTCCGAGCCTATCAAAGTTGCTATTGCCGATGATCATGTGTTGTTTCGTGCTGGTGTAAAGACTACCTTATCTATGCATAAAGACATAAAAATGATCGCCGAGGCTGATAACGGGATGCAGCTGCTCAATATTCTCAAGCATGTTCAGCCGGATGTTATTTTGCTTGATATTCAGATGCCCATCATGGATGGCATCGCAACACTTCCTGAGATTAAACACCTCTATCCAGACATTAAGGTTATTATGCTTACCATGCACAATGATCATTCGATGATTTCAAAACTTATGGAATTGGGTGCCAACTCATACCTCACCAAGAACTCCGATTCTGAAATTATTTACCAGGCTGTAAAAACAGTGTATGAGCAAGAATACTATTTTAATCAGCTTACCAATAAGGCGTTGATTGATGGCCTTCGTACCAAAAGGCAAGCCGAGGCTTCTCTGCCCGCCGATGTAAAATTGTCTGACAAAGAAATTTCCATTTTAAGAATGATCTGTGAGGAAAAAAGCACAAAAGAAATTGCAGATCTGGTGGATTTAAGTCCACGTACAGTTGAAGCCATCCGTGATAAGTTGAAAGTTAAAACCGGTGCTAAATCTCTGGCAGGACTTGTTATGTATGCCGTTAAGTCGGGTATCATAGAGAATCGCCCTTTTGCAAACTGATTTGCATAAAATTTCCAGAACTTAATCCCCTTGGGGTTGTTATAACCACATGTCCAATAAACCCCAGATTTCCATTTTTTGGTTTCGTCGTGATCTAAGACTCACAGACAATCATGCCCTTTATCAAGCGTTAACCTCTGGTAAGCCTGTTCTTCCAATATTTATTTTTGATAAAAAGATTCTGGATAAGTTAGATCGACCCCACGACCTCAGGGTGCAGTTCATCCATCAATCACTAACAGAAATCAATCTTCAGCTGCTTAAGTTGGGTGCTGGTTTATCCGTGTTTTATTCTACACCAGAGGAGACTTTTACACAGCTTGCATTGGAGTATGATATCGACTGTGTTTATACAAACCATGACTATGAACCATATGCTATTTCTCGGGATACGATGGTTTCTGCACTGTTGAAAGATAAGGGAGTGGGATTTGAAACATTTAAGGATCAGGTTATTTTTGAAAATAAAGAGGTTGCCAAAGATGATGGCAATCCCTATACTGTGTTTACCCCTTATAGTAGAAAATGGAAATCAACTTTACTAACAGACCCTATAAAGCCATTTCCATCGGAGACGCTCATGGGTAATTTTTATAAACATGCCGGAGATGACATCATTTCACTTCAATCCATGGGGTTTGAATCCTCAGATTGGATCTTCCCTTCAAAAGAAATTCCTGAGTCAACCGTTAAGCAATATGCCGAATCAAGGGATTTCCCTTCAATACCAGGAACAACCAAATTTGGAGTTCACCTTAGGTTTGGTACGGTAAGTATCCGTTCACTTGCTCAATATGCGCAGCGCAGTTCGGAAACCTTTTTGAATGAATTAATCTGGAGAGATTTTTATCAAATGATACTCGCCAACTTCCTTCATGTTGGTCAGGGGTTCTCTTTTAAACGTCAGTATGATAACATCATCTGGAGAAACAATGAGGATGAATTTGAAAAATGGTGTGCCGGGCAAACTGGCTATCCCATTGTTGATGCGGGTATGCGTGAATTGAGTGCAACTGGATTCATGCACAATAGGGTAAGGATGATAACAGCGAGTTTCTTAACGAAGCATCTCTTGATTGATTGGCGTTGGGGTGAGGCATGGTTTGCATCTAAGCTGTTGGATTTTGATTTGTCAGCCAACAATGGTGGCTGGCAGTGGGCAGCTGGCAGTGGGTGCGACGCTGCTCCCTATTTCAGAATTTTTAATCCTGCCCTTCAAACTCAACGTTTTGATAAGGCAGCCAAATACATTCGACAATGGGTGCCTGAATTTGATACACTTGAATATGCCCAACCCATGGTAGTACATGAAATGGCTCGAAAAAGATGCCTGGAGAACTATGCAAAATTTCTAGGTAAGTCCTGATTTAACGCCGGCCAACTGGAATCCACCCACAAAGTTTGAAATTCAATGCTGCATTGCTGCTTGGTGCTTCATTTTTAATGATACTTTTGTGCCATAGCTATGAAAAAGGTAGACTGGTATATCCTCAGAAATTTTTTAACAACATTTTTCTTCTCTCTCATCTTGCTTACGCTGATAAGCACGGTGATTGACATGAGTGAGAAGACAGATGATTTTGCAAAAACATCCCTTTCTGCCACTGATATATTTTTCCAATATTATGCTGGATTCATCCCACATATTGTTGCAATGCTTTTCCCCCTTTTTGTGTTTATCTCAGTTATTTTCTTCACCTCAAAAATGGCCAATAGGTCAGAGTTTATTGCCATTCTTTCCTCTGGCGTAAGTCTATCTAGAATCCTCCGCCCTTATTGGATAGGCGGAACCTTTCTAGGATTGATGCTATGGTATGGGAATGCATATATTATTCCCAAGGCCAATACAATCCGAACAACATTTGAACAAAAATATACCCGTTCAGCAGAAGCCTCTTCATCAGGTTCTGGAATGTATATGAGATTGGATTCATTTACATATGCCGGACTCCGGTATTACGATACTGCCAGTAAATCAGGGGGTAATTTTTTCATGGAAACGATATCTGGCAACCAGGTTGTATATAACCTTAGGGCAAATAACATCGCCTGGGATACGGCTAAGAAGTCTTGGAAGTTAAATGGTGTGTTGGAAAGAAAAATTGACGGATTGAATGAAAACGCCAAGTTTACAATGGAGACATTTAAAAAATTTTCCTTTGAGCCTTATGATTTAAAGCGCGACCAATTCCTGCAGGCAAGGATGATATCTCCTGAGCTTAAACGTCGGATTGACAAGGAGAAGCTTAGGGGAGCAGAAACCGTTAAGGAGCTTGAAATGGAAAGGGCCCACCGAATGGCCACGCCTTTTTCCGTAGTCTTACTCACACTCATTGGCGCCATAATTGCATGCAGGAGGATTAGGGGAGGGAGTGGAGCGCATCTGGCTATTGGCATCATTATCTGTGCTGTTTTCATTTTAACCGATCGATTTTCAACTATATTTTCTACTAAAGGAGACCTCAACCCTTATATAGCAGCATGGATACCCAATATGATTTTTGCATTTCTAACCGTTTATCTATACCGGTCAGCACCAAAATAGTTGAATTAATTACATAAAAGACAATGCTCCTCAATCTGTTTGTTTTACCTTTGCCAATCGTTAAAATGACCTCAACATCATAATTTAAGTACAGATGGATGCTATAAAAGAAAGATTTAAAGAAAAAGCTGACCAAGTAGGTGCAGAAATTAAGCAAATGCTTAAAGACAATGGCAGCAAAGTGATCGGAGAAGTTACACTATCCCAGGTATACCAAGGGATGAGAGGAATCACGGGATTGGTTACAGAAACTTCATTGCTTGATGCCAATGAAGGCATTCGCTTCAGAGGTTACTCCATACCAGATTTACAATCCAAGTTGCCTAAAGCCGCTGGTGGAGATGAACCACTTCCTGAAGCATTGTTTCACTTGATGTTGATGGGGGAGATGCCGAGCCAGGAACAGGCTGATTATATTACTGCTGTTTTGCAAAGAAGATCGCATGTGCCCAATTATGTGTTTGATACCATAGAGGCATTACCTGTTTCATCGCATCCAATGACAATGTTTGTAGTTGGAATCATGGC
>CAIXLY010000015.1 GCA_903920455.1 uncultured bacterium
CCTTATCATATGGCTTATAATGATCAACATAATGAACAATTTGCTCCTCAGAAAGATCATAAAAAGACACATAGGTAGTGTCATAAAAAGAATGTTCTATTTTATTATCAGTGATACAAACTGCTGTAATCACGCTATGGGTTTGTCCGGAAAGCCGTTTTAAGATATCAATAGCCTCATTGCGGTCTTTCGGTTTTCCAATCACTTTATTTTCGAGCACGACAATGGTATCTGCAGAAATCACCACTGAAGAAGACCGTCTATCTTCAATCATTTCAGCAACAGCCTGATTCTTCTTCTTTGCAATGTTCAAGGCAACATCTGCAGGTGCATCAGCTTCATCAAAGGATTCATCAGAATTAGAAACTATTACCTCAAAGGGCAGTTCAGCCCATTCAAATAGATTTTTTCTGCGGGGAGACCCTGAAGCGAGAATTATTTTTTTCATCCTAGATAGTAGTAATAAAGAATCATTGACAATATACCGAATAACATTAGCCATTTAAGATCTCGGCTTATGGCAGAATATTGATGACTGCCAAAGGCCCTGCTTAGTTTAGAAATAAAGCCAAGCAAATACTTTAGCAATAAAAACACGATGAAGACAAAAATCAATACCCACTGCTGCATAAGGGCATAAATCATAATCGCAGCAAGCAACCAAATCAGCACGATCACCCATACCGAAACAAAAACTTTAGTAGGCATCATTCCCCAAACGATGGGCATTGTCCTACATCCGTTTTTCCTATCGCCTAATTCGTCTTCACTATCTTTTACAACCTCACGAATCAATGAAACAATAAAAGCAAATCCTGCGTAAAGTGCAGCCCCCTTGTATACAGCAATGATTGCAGCATTGCTTGAAGGAAGTAAATCTCCAGACCACCATTGAACCTCTGCAACAAATAGCACAAAAACCACCCAAGCAGTAAGCAGAGAAATAATAATATTTCCGGACAGTAATTTCTTTTTAAACGTGGTGGAATAAAACCACAACAGCAAAACACAAATGATATTAAAAACCAGCAAGAGCGGGTTTCTGATATTCAAGGCAACAACACCAGTTAAAAACAGACCCAAAAATGAAAAAAAGGAATGAAAAAACATCGCCCATCTCCTACTTATATACCTATCAATTACAATTTTTGAGGGCTTATTTAATCTGTCGATATTTAAATCAAAGTAATCATTAATGATATAACCTGCCGCAGCGATGAATACCGATGCCGCAACAAGAAGAATCAGATTGTTGATTGTTAATTCGGGAGATTGATTGCCATATTTAGCATATGCGGGACTAACAATACAGAAATAAAAAAGTGTCTGTGTAAGGATGATGAACAGCAGATTGGGATACCTAACAAGCCGTAAAAAGCTATAAATGATTTTCATGTGAAGATTACTAAATGCTTTGGATATCAGTAGTGTGTACCCAGTTGCCTTGAACGCGCAACACTTTTTCAATCACATCGCGAACACAACCATTACCGCCTGTTTTGGTGGAAATATAGTCGGCCAAGCTTCTCACTTCAACCACTGCATCAGCAGGACATGTTCTAACCCCAGCAAGTACAAAGGCTTCAAGATCTGGAATATCATCCCCCATAAATAAGACCTCCTCTTTTTGAAAAGAAAATTCATTCATGAGTTCTTTAACCTTCTCCGCCTTGGAGCTTACTTTGTCATAAAAACGATCAACTCCAAGAATAGACAACCTGTTTTTTACAGGTTCGCAAGAAGATCCGGTCATCACCGCAACCACAAAACCAGATTTAACAGCGAGTTGCAGCGCAAATCCATCTTTGATGTCCATCTCCCTTACCCATTCATTATTTGGCATAAGCAGTAGCTTTCCATTGGTAAGTACCCCATCCATATCAAAGATGAGCAAGCGGATATTAAGAAATTTGTCGAGAAGTTGCATATTGATATGTTTTCAAAGTTAATCGTTTCAATACAATAACAGACAGCCATCGCAGCATATTCCACTTATCTTTGCGCATCAATATTAATACGAAAATGAAAACAGCACAAAAGCTGGCACTCTCTTTACTGAAATTAAAACTACAAGTCTACTCATCAATATCCCTCAAATGGGGAGCAAGAGTTGCTTTTGGTGTTTTTTCAACCCCATTTCGGAGACCAAGATCGGTACCTCCCCCAATTTTTACTGAGGCCGATGAATTTAAAATCATCGTAAATGACCTTACAATTGCTGGATATCGATGGAATCATGCGTCTATAAAGAAGGTCTTAATCTTGCATGGCTTTGAATCAAGGGCCTACAATTTCTATAGGTATGTTAATCCACTTCTTGAACAGGGCTTTGGCGTATACGCGATGGATGCAAAGGCCCATGGAAAAAGTCAGGGGAAAACAATCATTGTCCCTGAGTATACCAGCATGATTGAAGAACTTGAACGAACCTATGGGCGATTTGATGGCTTCGTCTCCCACTCTTTTGGTGGAATTGCGTTATCCCTTTTTCAAGAAAAACATAATAATCCTTCAGCCAAACTGGTTCTTATTGCACCTGCAACTGAAACATCAAGTGCTGTGGCTCGCTTTTGCAAATTCTTTTTCCTCAGCAACGATTTAAAAGAAGCCATTTTTAAACTGATAGAAGACCGCTCAGGAAACAAAGTATCCTTTTATTCAATCAAAAGGATAGCCCCACTGCTTCCCAATCCCATTTTGTGGATACACGACAAAGACGATGACATCACCCCATTGGATGATGTAAAACCAATCCTTGAAATGAAATTGCCCAATATTGAGTTTATGATTACCAACGGATTGGGTCATCGGAAGATATATAAGGATAACCAAGTAGTAAAAAAAGTAGTCGACTTTATCAGCTAACCACTGTTGAGAACTATTTTTTTCTACGCCAGAGGGTTTTAAATCACAATGTTTTCGGGTGTTTCCGGCTTTTTTTTGACCACTAAATGACTTTCCTTTACCATGGCAATTGTAAAAAATCATTCGCTTTACCTTATTATTGCATCTGTTTTAGTGGGAATAACCCTAGGATTTAAGGTAAAAATGGAAAATAACTCCCAATAAGAGAAAAGAAAATGGCGAAAAACCTACTGATAGTTGAGTCACCAGCGAAGGCAAAAACGATAGAAAAGATCTTAGGATCTGATTTTGAAGTGAAAAGCTGCTATGGTCATATCCGTGACCTGGCAAAGGATGCGATGGGGATAGATATAACCAAAGGTTTTAAACCCAAATACATCGTTTCTGAGGATAAAGAGAAAGTGGTTAAGGAGCTTAAGCAACTTGCAAAAAAATCTGAAGAAGTATGGCTAGCAACGGATGAGGACCGAGAGGGTGAGGCCATCAGCTGGCATTTGTGTGAAGTGCTCGGACTTGACCCTGCCACCACAAAAAGGATTGTTTTCCATGAAATTACCAAACCAGCGATACAGTCTGCCGTTCTAAAGCCAAGAACAGTAAACATGAACCTGGTGAATGCCCAACAGGCAAGAAGAATACTCGACAGGATTGTGGGCTTTGAGATATCCCCTATTCTATGGAGAAAAATGAGCATGAGGAATAACCTCAGTGCAGGAAGGGTTCAAAGTGTTGCGGTAAGGTTGATTGTAGAGAGAGAGAGAGCGATTAACGGCTTTGCTTCAACCGCAAGTTTTAAAATTGAAGGGTTTTTCAAAGCAAAAGATATCAATGGCAAACAGGTCGTCTTCAAAACTGAAGGCTCAAAGAAGAATACCCATACTGATGCAGAATCTTTTTTAGAAGGTTGCAAGGGTGCTCAATACAATGTTATTGACATCCAGAAAAAACCAGCTAAAAAAACACCAGCAGCTCCTTTTACCACCTCCACGCTTCAACAGGAAGCGAGTAGAAAACTTGGATATGGTGTAAGTAAAACCATGCTTCTTGCCCAAAAACTCTATGAAGCGGGTCATATCACCTACATGAGAACGGATAGTGTGAGTCTAAGCGAAACTGCGCTAACCGATATTTCACGCCAGATTACCGAGAGCTACGGCAAGGAATTTCTGCAGTTGCGTAAATTTAAGAACAAAAACGAGTCTGCTCAAGAAGCGCATGAGGCTGTTCGACCAACCTACATGGAAAAGCAGCATATCGATATTGCTGATGGCCAGCGTTTATACGACTTGATTTGGAAAAGAACCATGGCCTCTCAAATGGCTGATGCGGAACTTGAAAAAACAATTGCAGAGATATCCATTTCAACCCAAAAAGAAATTTTAAAAGCAGAGGGTGAAGTGATGAAGTTTGAAGGTTTCCTGAAGGTGTATAATGAAAGTAAAGATGATGATGAAGTAGACGATGAAGATGAATCTACCGAAGGAATGCTTCCACCCCTTGAAAAAGGACAACAGCTTGAATTAAATGAGCTAAAAGCAACCGAAAGATTCACTAGGCCTCAAGCCAGATATACTGAAGCCTCCTTGGTAAAGAAATTGGAAGAGCTTGGAATCGGCCGACCTTCAACCTATGCCCCAACCATATCAACAGTTCTTAAACGTGGCTATGTTGAGAAAAGGGATAAAGAGGGTAATAAAAGAGATTATCGGGTTATAAAGTTGGTCGACAGCACAATCAGCAAGACAACCGAACAGGAAAATACTGGTGCTGAAAAATCAAAACTATTTCCAACAGATTTGGGATCAGTAGTTACTGATTTTCTGATGCAACATTTTGTGCATGTAATGGATTACGGCTTCACCGCAAAGATTGAAAGTCAGTTTGACAACATCGCTGGCGGAGACGAAAACTGGAGCAAAATGCTCAAAGATTTCTACGAGCCTTTCAAGAAGGATGTAGACCACACAATGGAGAAAGCCGAAAGAATAAGTGGTGAAAGAGAACTTGGGCATGATGCTGCTACAGGCAAAAGAGTAATTGCACGCATGGGCAAATATGGCCCAATGGTTCAGATGGGAGAAACCATAGAAGAAGAAAAGGCAAAATTTGCTAAACTAAAAGTTGACCAAAGTATTGAAACAATCAATTTGGAAGAGGCTATGGAGCTTTTCAAATTGCCAAGGATTCTTGGAGAGTTTGAAAACGAACCCGTACAAGTTAACATTGGTAGATTTGGGCCATATATAGCACACGATAAAAAATTCTATTCACTATCCAAGGAGTACGATCCATACGAAATCACACTCTATGTTGCGATCCCACTCATAGAAGAAAAGAGAAAAGCGAAAGACGAAAGAACCATTAAAGTATTCGAAAAGCAAAAAATTCAATTGCTCAAAGGTCCCTATGGGCCCTATATTAAAAAAGGATTGAAAAACTTCCCAATACCAAAAGAGAAGCAAGAAGTTGTTCAAGACCTCACCATTGAAGAAGTAGAAGCAATGATAGCAGAAGCCATTGCAAATCCTTCAAGAGGTAAAAGACGAGCACCGAAAAAATCAAAGTAAGTTTCTACTATGATCAATGCATCCGGAGAGATCAATGCATTACTTAACCTGATTGAAGATCCGGATGATGAAATATTTCAGTCAATCACTAAACGATTCGTAGGCTTTGGAACAGAGGTTATACCTTACCTTGAAGAATTCAAGGAAGGGAATGAAGATGAGGAACAACATCAGAAAATTGACCAAATTATTTCTACCATTTCGCTGACAACGTTATCAACCTCAATTCAACAATGGAAAACCGAGGATCAACAAGACATCCTAGAAGCTTCTACCCTACTTTCTATATACATCAACAAGGAATTCAATCGTGAGGAATTTTTATTTGAAATTGAAAAGTTAAGAAAGAGCATCTGGCTTGAATTAAATGATTATCTCACACCCCTTGAAGAGATTAACGTTATCAATAAAATACTTTTTGGGTATTATCAATACAAGGGATTAGAAACCAATTACAGCACAGAAAAACAATTTGATGTTGGCCAACTTCTCAAAGAGAAAAAGGCCAATACCTTTCCACTCGGTGCGTTATACTTAACAATGACACAAATGCTAGGCATTTCAGTCAAGCCAGTAAATATCCCAAAACAAAATCTACTTGGATATATAGAAGCCCCAGGCCCCTTTGGAAATGACGAAACTGAGCAAGTACTCTTTTTCATTGACCCATTCAATGGACAAATATTCACCCACAGAGACATAGAGATTTATCTCAAAAAAATCAACTCTTCGCGCTCAACAGAATCCATTGAAGGAACAGGGATGGATGACTATGTTCACAATTGGCTAATCGAACTCGCAAGGTGTGAAAAAGAGAAAGGAAATGCAACCGTCCACCAGCAACTTACCGAAATCGCCTTGATGCTAAACAAGGATTAAGCAACTACTGTAATTCTTTCACCCTGCTGACCACAATAGAAAACAGCACATTTAAGGCGGAAACCCTAGAAAGGGAAAAAGTTATCTCATCATAAAGCTGAGCCAAGTATTTACCGGTTTGGTAAAACAATAGCATATTTGGACCATTTGTCATATTGAATGACCATAATCCTGACAATACTCGGCAAAATCAAACATCAGTGAAAAGTCCGAACAGAAAGCGTTAACCAGGAGCTGATGTGAGTAAAATGAGCAAACCATTAACCCCATATCCTTGATTAATGAGTAATTTTGCTGGCTGACTATCAGTAAGTTGGATGTTGATCTTCTAAAATTTTAATTTACAAGTATGAAGAAATTTTTATTTTCTCTCACGTTTGTCATCAGCCTTATCTCCTGCGCTGACAAAAATAAATCAACAAACACAACAGCCCCTCAGCAAGCGGGTCCCATTCCGGTAGAAGGCCTCATGATTAAAACTTCATCCCTATCAGAAAACATTCAAGTTGCTGGCACCATCCTCCCATTTGAAATAACTGAAATAAGACCAGAAATTTCTGGGAGGGTAATCAGCATTAATTTTAAGGAAGGGGCGTATGTGCCCAAGGATATGATATTGGTAAAATTATTTGATAATGACCTTCAGGCTCAACTTAAAAAACTGCAAGTTCAACTTAGCATTGCCGAAAAGACTGAAGAGCGTCAAAGAGAACTCTTAAAAATTAGTGGGATAAGTCAGCAAGATTATGATCTTAGTCTACTCCAAGTAAACAATATCAAAGCAGACATCGAACTAACGATGGTAAGCATTGGCAAAACAGAAATTCGCTCACCATATGAGGGGAGGATGGGATTAAGAAATAGTAGCCTTGGTGCATACGTCACACCATCCAACATCATTAGTACAATCAGTCAGGTTAACAGAAAAAAAATAAGCTTCAGTATCCCTGAAAAGTACAGCAATGAAGTGCGCGCTGGCATGGTGGTAACATTTGATATTGAAGGCAATAACGAAAAGCATAAAGCAACTATTCTAGCAACAGAAACAGTTGTTGAGGCAGACACCAGAAACTTGAAAGTCTTGGCAACAATTAATGATGCCAACAATAAATTTACCCCAGGCACATTTGCAACAGTAGACCTTGTATTAGGAAAAAATGAATCGGCGGTTATGGTGCCAACTCAAACCATCATTCCAGGTTCAAAAGCAGGACAGGTTATTCTATATAAAAATGGCAGTCCGGAATTTATAACTGTCAAAACTGGAATCAGAAATGCAGATAAGGTAGAGATTAAAAGCGGAATTAAAGCTGGTGATACCTTAGTTACAACTGGATTGCTTTTTATCAGAAAAGATTCAAAACTGAAGCTCACTTCAGTTAAATAGATAACATACAAAGACAGCACATATGAATCTTTCTGAACTAAGTATAAAACGTCCTGTATTTGCAGTGGTATGCAGTATTGTGATTATGATTTTCGGCATCATTGGATATACCTCGCTTGGTGTCCGCGAATATCCTGCAATAGATCCTCCCGTCATCAATGTTCGCACAAGCTATGTAGGCGCAAATGCTGAGATTATTGAGCAGCAGGTTACAGAACCCTTAGAGAAAGCAGTAAATGGCGTGGAGGGGGTTAAAAACATCACCTCATCGAGTTCACAAGGCAATAGCAGCATTACCGTAGAATTTGAGTTGGGCGTTAATCTTGAAAAAGCAGCAAACGATGTAAGAGAAAAAGTTTCACAGGCCTCCCAGAAATTACCACAAGACATCGACGCTCCCCCATCTGTTGCAAAGCAAGATTCAGATTCAGACCCGATTGTTTTCATGCAAATGCAAAGCAATAAACGTACACTGCTGGAACTGTCAGACCTAGCGGAGAATATTGTGCAGGAAAGACTTCAGACAATTCCCGGTGTAAGTCAGGTTAATGTATTTGGACAAAGACCAGCGATGAGGATATGGTTCGACCCCATCAAACTGTCTGCATATAAACTAACCATTCAAGATGTAAAGGCAGCACTGGACAGAGAAAACATTGAACTACCCGGAGGTAAAGTTCGTGGCGATGTAACAGAATTAACCGTCAAGACCTATGGAAAATTAACTACTGAAGAAAACTTTAATGACCTGATTATTAAACAAACAGATGGAAATATCATACGCCTTAAAGACGTTGGATATGCTGTCATTGGTCCTGAAAATGAAGAGTCTTCTACAAGAAAAAATAATGTAGCCGCTGTAAGTTTAGGTGTAGTTGCACAACCAGGATCAAATCAAGTGGCAATAGCTGATCAGCTCTACAAAAGAATAGAACTGTTGAAAAAAGACCTGCCCGAAGACATCGTTTTGGAAATCGGGTACGACAAAACACTTTTTGTTAGAAAAGCAATTCTCGAGGTGAAGGAAACCCTCATCATTGCTATCCTATTGGTGGTGATCATCATTTTTCTTTTTTTTAGAGAATGGTCAATTGCATTTAGGCCGCTCATCGATATACCTGTTGCTCTTGTAGGTGCATTCTTTATTATGTATTTAGCAGGGTTTTCAATCAATGTACTCACACTGTTATCGCTAGTCCTTGCAACTGGACTTGTCGTTGATGATGGCATTGTGGTAACTGAGAATATCTACAAGAAGATTGAGCAAGGAATGGATAAATGGAAAGCTGCCGTTGAAGGATCAAAAGAAATCTTTTTTGCAGTAGTCTCGACTTCCTTAACCCTTGCAATTGTATTCCTACCCATCATTTTTCTACAGGGATTTGTAGGGAGACTGTTTAGAGAGTTTGGAATCGTCCTTGCCGGCGCAGTAATTATTTCAGCATTCGTGTCGCTCACACTAACGCCGGTCTTGAGTGTTTTTCTAACAAAGAAAGATGTAAACAAACATTCTTGGTTCTATCTAAAAACCGAACCATTTTTTAGAGGTCTAGAGAATGGATACAAAAAATTACTACAGGCATTTGTAAGAAAAAGGTGGATTGCTCTTGCTATTGTAGCAGCGTGTATAGGAATCATTTATTTTGTTGGAAAGCAACTGCCATCTGAACTTGCTCCCATGGAAGACAGGAATCGTCTGCGTGCCAGCGTATCGGCTCCAGAGGGCACCGATTTCGATTTCATGGATAACGCAGTATATGAGATTAATCAGAAAATGATTGATTCAGTTCCAGAAAGATATATCATACTCTCCTTTGCTCCTACCTTTTCCGGTGCTGGAGGTTCAAACTCCGCTTTTATCAGCATGGGACTGGTTGATTCAGACAAGCGAAAAAGAAGTCAGAATGATATAGCCCAGGGCCTAAATGCTATATTTAAAGACTACAACAATGTTAGGGTAATCATTTTACAAGAACAGACCATCTCAGCTGGGCAAACAGGAAGGGGTGGCTTACCGGTTCAGTTTGTTTTGCAGAATCTAAACTTTGACAAGTTAAAAGAAAAGGTTCCTGAATTTATGGATGAAGTAGTTAAAAGTCCAGTATTTCAGGGCAATGACGTAAATCTTAAATTTAATAAACCAGAAATACAAATAACAATCGACCGACTGAAAGCAAGCGAGTTGGGAATTTCAATCCTAGATATTTCAAACACGTTACAACTTGCACTAAGTGGAAGAAGATTTGGATACTTTCTTAGAAATGGAAAGCAGTATGAGGTAATAGGTCAGGTAGATCGGAAAGACAGAGATAGTCCACTGGATCTCAAAACACTCTACCTAAGATCAAAAAAGGGAGAACTCATTCAACTGGACAATCTTGTATCGATTAATGAAACTGCAAACCCACCAGTAATCTATCACTTCAACAGATTAAAAAGTGCGATTGTTTCAGCAGGGCTTGCACCCGGACAATCATTAAGTGATGGGATTAAAGAAATGGATAGAATTTCAAAAAAAGTGTTGGATGAATCCTTTACAACAAATCTGAGTGGTACATCACGGGATTTTGCAGAGAGCTCCAGCAATACCCAATATGCATTCCTACTTGCAATAGTACTAATCTTCCTCGTTCTTGCTGCGCAGTTTGAAAGTTTTGTAGACCCATTCATCATCATGATCACCGTACCGCTTGCATTGGCTGGTGCTGTGCTCAGTTTATTCGTACTCAACCAATCACTCAATATTTTCTCTCAAATAGGAATCATCATGCTGATTGGATTGGTAACGAAGAACGGAATACTTATTGTTGAATTTGCAAACCAAAAACGCGAGAAAGGAATTGACAAATTGACCGCAGTGATGGAAGCATCCGTGGCACGACTAAGACCAATTCTCATGACTACCCTAGCAACAGCACTTGGAGCATTACCAATTGCATTGGCATTGGGATCTGCGGGAAAGAGTCGAGTTCCATTGGGAATTGTAATTATCGGAGGATTAATGTTCTCGCTGATATTAACATTGTTCGTTGTTCCATCGCTCTATACTTATATTTCGAGAAAAAAAAATAAGCACTATGAAAGTTAAGGCTTTGTTACTTGGCCTTCTGTTGTCCGGCGCTGTGATTGCTCAGGATAACCTATTTACCGTGAAAGATGCGATTGATATGGCATTGAAACAAAACTTGGCCATACAAATTGCATCTTCTGATCTTGAAATAGCTAAAATAAATAACGATTGGGGCAATGCAGGTGGATTACCCACCATAATTGGAAACCTCTCCAATACTGAAGCTGTTTCAAATATTGATCAACAATTGGCAAGCGGGAATGGAATAAAAAGAAATAATGTCTCGAACAGCAGCTTCAATGCAAACATTGGAGTAAGCTGGAGAGTTTTCAATGGACTTAGGGTGAGGGCTACAAAAGATAGATTTGAATCCCTTGAAAAAATGGGAGCAATTGCGTTGAATCAGCAGATTGACCAAATCGTTTTTGATGTACTAAGCACCTACTACAATTTAATACGACTGCAAAAACAAATTCAGGCTACAGAATCGGTTATTGCTTTAAATGAAGAGAGATTGAAAATTGCAAAAACACGACTAGCAGTGGGAAGTGGTGCAAAAACAGATATGTTGCAGGCAAGTATCGACTTAAATGAACAACAAGTAACCCTTCAGGAAATAACCACTCAGGTTGCCAAGAGCAAAGCTGCTATGAATACAATATTGAAGCGACCTTCCAGTGAAGCATTTATAACAGCTGATCAGCATTTTCAGATACCACAGATCAACTACCATGATATGTCAGAAAAAATTGATCACCAAAACCTTCAACTGCTTCTAGCTCATCAGGAAAAAGTAAAGTTGTTGGCAGAAAAAAAAATCATCAATGCCCAACGTATTCCGTCAATAACAATCAACTCAACAACACAGTTGAATCGATCAAAATCAAGAGCTGGTTTTTTTCTTACAAACCAATCTTTTGGACCAAACATAGGCCTTGGCCTGGGAATTCCAATTTTCAATGGCAACATCTATAAGACTGAATTGAAAGTGAATGGCATTGAACAAAAAAGACAAGACCTGCAAATTGATCTGATAAGATCAGAAGTTCAACGTGACTTGTATGTGGCTTTCCAAGATTATAAACAGGCTGAATCAGCTACAACATTAGAGGAAGCAAATGTGAAATTGGCGGAGGAAAACAACATGATTGCCACTGAAAGGTTCAAGAAGTTACAGTCAAATTCAATAGAACTCCGACAAGCCCAGCTGAGTTTGATTCAGGCACAAGATCGTTTCATTGAAACTCAATATAGGGCGCAACTTGCTGCAATGACCTTAAAATTCCTAGCAGGAGAGATTACAAAATTATAATAATCTTAATTTACTTAATCTTGTTAAACAAGCGCTTCCAGCGTGGGCCATTCTGCCAACTAAACCAGATTAAAGAAGCTTTTCCTACGATATGATCTTCAGGAACAAAGCCCCAGAATCTTGAGTCTTGAGAATTGTGTCTGTTATCCCCCATCATCCAAAAATAATTCATTTTGAATGTATATGAATTTGTTTTGACCCCATTGATATAGATTGAACCATTGCGATTTTCCCAGGTATTGTTCTCATAAACTTGAATTACTCTCTGATATAAAGAGATATTCGCATCATTCAGTTCTACAACAGCCCCTTTCTTGGGAACCCAAATTGGACCAAAATTATCCTCACTCCATTTAAACCTAGCGGTGTCATAAGGAAAAGTATTTCCAAAGCCGCTGGTGTTAAGATCTGGATAAATGGATGTCTTCACCACAAAATTGAAGTCCTGGACCATCTTAAGCTGCTGTGCAGTTAAAGTAATTCTGTAGGTATTGGGCTTATCCTGCAGCTGAAGCAAATCCCTTTGATCCATATCTTGAGGATCGATATTGAGTTCATTCTTAATAAATTCGTCAGAGAAAAACCCTTTACCATCCAAGGTAACATAATAAGGCATCTCTGATGCGGGAGGAATATCATTTAACTCATTATTGATATAAACCAATCCGTCTTTTATCTGGAGTGTATCACCACCGATGGCTACACATCGTTTGATAAAATTTTCACGTTTGTCTACTGGTCTTGTTATGATATCATCTCTTTCGGCAAAAAGCATATCATGTGTTCCGCCACGCATTTCATAGGCCCGGAGATAATCATAATAGTTAATTTCAGATTGAAACTCACGAATTACTGTATCGCCAACTGGATAATTAAAAACAACAACGTCATTTCGTTTTACTTCACTGCGCCAAAAACGATTGTATGGCAATGTTATCCACTCAAGGTAAGACTGTGAAGTGCTCAATGGCAATGTATGGTGAACAAATGGAAAAGCAATTGGCGTATTGGGAACCCTTGGGCCATAACTTGTTTTGCTAACAAAAAGAAAATCGTTCACCAACAATGTCTTCTCCATTGAACCGGTTGGAATGACATAAGCTTCAAATATAAAAGTTCTAATAATGGTTGCAGCTACTATTGCAAAAACGGCAGCATCAATCCATTCACGTGAAGCAGATTTCTTGTAATTCTTTACCACAGGTATGCCTGCATAACGTTCATTTTTTGAAAATCCCAAGTAAGGAAAAAAGATAAAGGGAATAAAAACAGTTGCGGCATGATGAAGTACAGAGAATCGACCAAAATGTTCAACGAATTTAATGCAAATCCATAACGTGATGAACTGACCTACAATGGGTATGAATTGCAAAAAAAACCAATGTTTTTTTAACTCCATCTTCTCAACCATAAGGTATGTATTGTAGAAAGGAATGAAGGCCTTCCATTCAACAATACCGGCCTTTTTGAACATGCCAAATAAACCGATATGAAAACCTACAGTTGCCAAGATGAAAACAAGCCAGCCTATACTCATTGTTTAATTTTTTCTTAGCCAAATCTAACACAAAAGGAGGATTTTAGGAATATGATAAACAGAGTATTATAAAATTAACATGAATTTCTATATTCATTTATCAAATGACGGCGAGATAAAACACTTTAATGTTTAAGAAAAAAAGAATAGGTCAAAATTTTCTCTTTGGGAGTAAATATAAGTGATGATGTGGTTAAAGAATGTCTACAAAGCTTGAGTGCAACTACCCTGTTGCTGTACACGATGACCAACTATTCCCCTTTTAACGCAAGGGAATATATCCAAGGTTTAGCGAATCGGTTTCCTGATAAGAAAATATTGTGTTTGGGGCCAGCACTTAAGGGGCTGGCAGGTGTGGAGCCTAACGCAAACTTGATTAATGACTTTAGGAGACTTACTGAAACGTGTAGCAATTTGATCTAATCAACTATAAACCTAATGGCTCGCTTATCTTGATGGATTTTGAATTGAGTACGTCCTTTACTGTTGCATCAGCGTCCATTTCCATTACATCAATCTCGTTGCAAATTAAATGATCAGTGAAAGTGCAAAATCGCATAGCAGTCCAAACATGATCAATTACTACTTCATCAATCTTGGAGAATCCCTTTGAAACGAGGCATTCCCAAGTACAATCCCTATTCAAATCACTAACAATCTTTGAAGTCGGTTTAGGATAAGCAATCCATAATTTTCCTTTGGACTTGAGCGCAGGGATAACGTCAGATAAAATTGTAGAGAGTTGTGTGTAATTGATTGCGAAAACTAAAGCAAACTCAATTTTTCGAGTTTTTAGTAGTGGCGTAACATTTTTCGCAAAAGATAATTTTGTGAAGTACTTCTCTAAGGTCGAGGGTATTCCCTGGACCAATATATTTTTCTCATCACAAAGCTGAAATCTTTCAAACATGTTAATCAGCATTCGACAGTTAGTTTAGTTTGGGAGGATAAAATTAACACTTTTTCCACAAAAACAGAGATTAATTAAAGAGCCTTATGGAATAAGGGGGGAATCAGCATATAAAATTCAAGGATTGCATCAATTCCTTCGAGATCTTCTTCTATCTCTACTTCTGAAAATAGGAACCTTGCTCTCACTTCCAGAGAGTAAACGTCCGATGTTTTTTTGATGAGTCATGATAACCAGAAGCGCTACTGCGATTGCAAAGATTCGATATGCATCATTGTCAACGTTAAAAATGACCAGAATAAAAATAGGGAAAGCTAAACTCGCCAGTATTGAGCTTAATGAAACAAAGCGAGTTAAAAAGAGAACAAGTAAAAATATCCCTACGCAGCTTAAGGCAGTCCAGGGAGAGATGGCGATGATTAGACCAAAGAGTGTTGCAACTCCCTTGCCACCACGAAATTCTGCCCAAATCGGAAAGATATGACCCAGCACAGCTGCCAAACCCAAACCAATCTGAAAATTAGTTCTCGCAAATTCATTATCCATATAGAAGGGAAGCAATAGGGTAAGCTTTACAGCTATCAAGCCCTTAAGCATATCGAGAATCATGACCAGGGTACCCCATTTTGATCCCAATACCCTAAATGTATTTGTGGCACCAGCATTACCACTCCCGTAGTCGCGGATGTCGATGTTAAACTGAGACTTACTTACAATAAGTGAAGTTGGAATTGAACCAATCAGGTAAGCCAATATGATAAGAAATAACTCGTTCATTAACTCATTCTCATTTTAAGGGGATGACAAAATTAATGAAAATATAATAAATGCTCGTTTTGGGGATGTTAAACTATGTTTTGGAAGACGATTGCGATCCATCCATTTTCAGCATAATTTTTAAGTGGATGCCCAAATGAAGAAAAATATGCAGCAGCAATATCATCATAATCCTCTGTTAATAAGCCACTTAGAACTAAATACCCAGTTGGCAATACCTTTTGATATAAGGAACTGACATTTTCTAGCAGTACAGATTTATTAATATTTGCAAGAACCAGATTGGCTGGTGCCAAGGTTTCAAGTGAATCAAGCAGTTCAATCGTTAGGTTGGTTGAATTATTGTTGACTGCATTCTCTCTGGCATTGTTGATGCTCCATTCGTCATTATCGATTGCATGTACAACCTGGGCACCCAGCTTTTCTGCCAGTATTGCTAAAATTCCAGTTCCTGTTCCAAAATCAATAACCCGATGAGTGGCAAAGTCAAGCTCAAGCATTGCCTTCATCATCATCGCAGTTGTTGCATGATGACCAGTACCAAAACTCATCTTAGGAGTAATCAGGATTTCATGTTCAATCCCTGCTATGGCTGGATGAAAGTGAGCCCTTACATGAATTTTTCCTGGAATAACAACCGGATCAAAGTTAGACTCCCATTGTGCATTCCAGTTCTGTTCTTCAATCTTGGCAGTTGTAAATACCAATGAATGTTGCTCAGCAAAAACAGCAAGTTCATCAAGATGTACTTCAGATTCAGATCCATAGGCCTTTAGGCCATTGGACAGTTCCTCCATTCCGGAAAAACCAAAATCTGGGAGTACTGCAATCAGTAACTCTGTTGTCTCTAATGAGAGGCCCGTGAAATATATTTCAGTATAACGCATATAAAAAAAGGCCGGCGAAAAGCCGGCCTAAGTATTAGTTTGAGGCTTCAGGTCCGCCTTCATTATCATTAAAATCCGGTTTAGGCATTAGCACTTTTCTGCTTAATTTAAACTTGCCTGTTTTGTGATCAACTCCAATAAGCTTAACCTTTACTAAATCGCCCTCTCTTAGAATTCCATCAAGATTTTCGAGTCGCTTCCAGCTTACTTCACTAATATGAAGAAGGCCTTGTTTACCAGGCATAAATTCAACAAAAGCGCCATAAGGCATTACCGACTTAACCTTTGCTTCGTATTCCTCTCCTACCTCTGGCATGGCTACGATTCCTTTGATCCAAGAAACAGCTTTATCAAGGCTCTCCTTAGATGCACTGAATACACTCACCTCGCCAAAGTTACCCACTTCCTCAATGTTGATATTTGCACCAGTTTCACGCTGAATTTCCTGAATGATTTTTCCTTGTGGGCCGATAACTGCCCCGATAAATTCTTTATCAATAAACAATTTCTCCATTCTAGGTGCATGTGGTTTAACCTCTGATCTTGCAGCAGGCATACAAGCGTACATGGAATCAAGTATATGGAGTCTGCCATCCTTAGCTTGGGCAAGTGCTTCTCTCATGGTTTCCATGCTCAGTCCGTCAATCTTGATATCCATTTGAATACCACAAATTCCGTCACGTGTTCCGGTAACCTTAAAGTCCATATCCCCCAAATGATCTTCATCACCTAGGATATCTGTAAGGATTGCATATTTGCCATCAGAAGGTCTAGTGATTAGTCCCATAGCAACACCACTGACGTGTTTTTCAATTGGAACTCCAGCATCCATCAACGCGAGTGAACCCGCGCAAACAGTTGCCATTGAAGAGGACCCATTAGATTCTAGAATGTCAGAAACAACACGCACAGTATATGCGTAATCAGCTCCAGGCATCATCTGCTTCAAAGAACGAAGCGCAAGATTTCCGTGCCCAACTTCTCTTCTTCCCGGTCCGCGCATTGGTTTAACTTCTCCAGTGGAGAAAGCAGGGAAATTATAGTGAAGAATAAACTTCGTGTATTCAGATTTCGCTGCGCTTTCAATCAATAATTCATCTTGTGGCGTACCAAAGGTGATTGTGGTAAGCGATTGGGTTTCCCCGCGGGTAAACAATGCTGATCCATGTGGGGAAGGAAGAACATCAACTTCCATATCAAGCGGACGAACCTCATCTAGCTTTCTTCCATCCAAACGAAGTCTATCGTCAATCATCATATTCCTAACAACTTCCCATTTGAGGTCTTCGTAATATTTTTTTGCAAGCTTGATTTGCTCAGAAGTAGTTTCTTCACCAAGTGATGCAATCACTTCCTTCCTCAATTCATCATAAGCCTTGCTTCTATCTGATTTACTACTTGCACTTTTAGAGATTGCATATACTCTATCGGTAGCAAATTGATTTACTTTAAGCTCGATTGCACTATCGGTAGCAGGCTTTGTGTAGTCACGCTTACCTTGAACACCAACTTTCTCTCTTAGTAGTTCTTGTGCAGTGATTTGAATCCTAATTGCATCATGGGCAACCTCTAATGCTTTCACCACATCTTCTTCAGAACATTGTTTAGATTCACCTTCCACCATCATTAGGTTCTTGGAAGTAGCGCCTATAATAAAGTCCATATCCGCTGAAGCAAGTTCTGTTCTGCTTGGATTGATAATGAAATTTCCATTAACTCTCGCAATCCTAACTTCGGAAATAACTTCTTTGATTGGAATATTAGAAACTGCAAGTGCTGCTGAAGCAGCAAGACATGCCAATGCATCAGGCATAACTTCAGGATCAGATGAAACCAACGTGATGAGTACTTGTACATCACATAGGTAATCTTCAGGAAACAAAGGGCGAAGTGCACGATCAATCAACCTGCTAATCAATATTTCTGAATCACTAAGTCGTCCTTCGCGTTTGAAAAATGAACCTGGAATTCTTCCTGCAGATGAGAATTTCTCTTGGTAGTCGACAGAAAGTGGGAAGAAATCTTGCCCTTCTCTTGGTTCTTTATTGGCGCAAACAGTAGCCAAAAGGATACAGTTTCCCTGCCTTATAGTTACTGCTCCGTCTGCCTGTCTGGCAAGACGACCAGTTTCGATAGTCACGATCCTGTTGTTACCAAGATCGAAACTTGATTGGAATGGTTGTTGTAGCATAGTATGATTTTTGGGGATGTTCCAAAAAGCAATATTCCCAACGTGTGGTTGGGAATAAAACGATTTAGTAAAATGTTATTTTCTGAGTCCTAATTTTTCGAGAATCGCACGGTAACCAAGCAAATTGTGTTTGCTCATGTACATCAAAAGCCTTTTCCTCTGGCCTACCTTTCTCATTAGTCCTCTCTGTGTTGAAAAGTCTTTCTTGTTGACTTTAAGATGCTTAGAGATCTCATTAATCTCTTCAGTAAGAAGAGCGATCTGGGCTTCTATAGATCCGGTATTTTTTGGATTGCCTCCGAATTCGGCAACGATTGAAGATTTTTTTTCTTTTGTTACGCTTGACATCTCAATTTGTTTTTTTTCATCTAAGTTTACAGCTCAAAATTTGGGGGCGAAGGTAGGGTATTATTTCTGAAGTGCAAAGAAATACCCCTCAGATTCAATAAACCTCATTTTTATTGCATGTATTTCATTTTCAGGGCATAAAGCAGGGTAAAGAGTCCCCCGAAAAAAGCTGCAGAGAAGGCAAAGGCAAACCCCAAGAAATTTCCCGAACCAAATACCAAGATTGGGGAAATCACCCCTATCAACGTACCAAGAACATAAAACCTGAATCCGTTTTTCCTAAGTCTGAGCATAAGATTTGCCCCTAGCAAGGTGAAAATGTTTGAAATAAGGCTGAATATATTGTAATCCCGAAGATTTGATGTGGTGTTGGCTACGGAAATATCCCCCAAAATCTGATCAAATTTCTCCTGGTCAGCCTGGCTATTCTTGAAGGCTTGCTCAAACACGACCTGTCCATTTTCAATGCTCTTTTCAAGACTAACCTTGATCTGACTGAGATCCGTTAACGCAGAAATGGCAGAAACCAGCATGTAGCTACTTCCAAAAATTGTGAGGTAACACAAAACGGTCAAAAACCATGGTCTGGAGGGCGAAATATCTGAATTCTGGCCTGACATGCTCATTATTTTTAATTTATTCAAAGGTAATAAGAACAATTAAGCTCAGAATGTATTTTATAGTGTAGTTGGTCAAACATCTCCATATCGTTACACATGACATCCCTTACCCGGCTGACACTCCTATTTTAAGAGATACGATGAACAAAATTATCGCCCTAAAAGAAAAAGGGGTGAAAATTCATTTGCATTGTTATGCCTACGGCAAGGAAAAACCCGCCATGTTGCATGAACTCTGCCACGAAGTTCACTACTACAAGCGCAATCGGGGGCATAAAGGGTTTTCCTTCCCAATTCCTTACATCGTGAGCTCCAGAGCCAATCATGCTTTGGAGGAGCGACTCAGCAAAGACAATTACCCCATCCTATTTGAAGGATTGCACACCACATTTCTGTTAAGAAATACATCAATGCTGGGAGATAGGAAAATAGCTGTTCGCCTGCATCGGTTAGAGAGTAGATATTATAATGACTTG
Source organism: uncultured bacterium (assembly GCA_903920455.1). Taxonomy (GTDB): domain Bacteria; phylum Bacteroidota; class Bacteroidia; order Chitinophagales; family Chitinophagaceae; genus Pollutibacter. The sequence goes on from CAIXLY010000015.1 coordinate 19,827, forward strand.
ACACAGATCACCCCATTTGGGGCCCAGAAAATATATTATTTCATAGAAAGTTTGCTCTGCAGAAAACACGAAAAGCAAATCCTAAGAAACGCGATCTGTCTCTCCAGCTCGGAAGAACTGAGTTTAGCATTGAAGAAGATAGACAATGCAATAAATGCTCAAACCATTCCCCAATTCACCGGCAGACCATTTTCATTTTTCAAAGGCGGAAAAGGCAATTTTTGTCTTTATTTTGGAAAACTCTCTGAAAGGGAAAATGAATATGCCGCACTTTGGCTGCTGGAACATGTATTTAGTAAAATCGATATCCCATTTGTGATTGCAGGAACAGACCCCTCCTCTACCCTTGAAAACGCTGCACACTTAAGAATGCATACCTGCCTGGTTTCAAACCCAACTGAAAAAGAACTGCAAGACTTAATCAAAAAAGCTCAGGTATGCCTACTACCTTCATTTATATCATCAAACACTGGCGAAAATATTAGAGAGTCATTGATACTAGGTAAGCATGTGCTTACCAATAAAAAAGGCATTAAAGAAAAGGAGCTTATTCCAATTTGCTCAACTGCTTTAAATCCGGAAGCGTTCATCGAGCAAACATCGACACTTTTCGAAAAAGAGTTCTCAGAAGATGATCACTATAAAAGGGAATATGCCCTAAGCAATGAATACAATGCTAGCGAAGCCGCAGATCAATTAATTAGGATATTATACTAGCATTATCAATAACCTTTCCGCCTTCAGTCTTAATCATTCTTGCCGGATATTTATTGATAACCATATAATCATGTGTAGCCATTACAATGGCAGTTCCCAATTCCCTGCAAATTTGAAACAACAGATTCATTATTTCTTCGGTGGTCTCAGGATCTAGGTTTCCTGTTGGCTCATCGGCCAAAATAAGTTTCGGAGAATTTAACAAAGCCCTTGCGATGTCTACACGCTGCTGCTCCCCACCCGATAGCTCAAAAGGATATTTGAACCCTTTGGTTTTCAATCCAACCTTAGACAACACTTCATCTATTTTGTCTTCAATCTCTCGTTCATTCTGCCACCCAGTTGCACTGAGTACAAACTTTAAATTATCATGAACATTCCTATCGGTAAGTAGTTGAAAATCCTGAAAAACTATACCAATATTCCTTCTAAGAAAAGGGACGGTTTTCCACGTAAGGTCTTTCAAATCAAATCCAGAAACATTTGCAGTTCCTTCTTTGAGTTCGAGTTCACCGTACAAAGTTTTTAATAAGCTTGACTTTCCCGAGCCGGTCTTTCCAACCAAATAAACAAACTCGCTTTTGGAAACAGTGATGTTTACATCGCTAAGGATCAAGGATGTTCCCTGATAAATATTTGCATTGTTGATTGATAAAACGACTTGACTCATGAAAGTAATTTGAATGATAAAGGTAAGATATAGCAAATACTAATCAAGGCCTGCATCAAGAGAATTGCAACTCCTCTCCTTCGAAATGAATACTCAGCGTTTTTTTGTCGGCTTTTTCAACCCTGCCAATTACTTGCGCATCCACGTTGTAGCTTTTGGCTATATCTATGAGATGCTGTGCGTTTTGTGCGGGCGTATATATTTCCATCCTGCAGCCCATGTTAAAGACCTGCATCATTTCTCTGTTGTCAGCCCCACTGGCAGATTGAATAAATTTAAACACAGGAGGAATTTCAAAGAGGTTATCTTTTACAATCTTCATGGCCGAAGGCAAATACTTCAGGCATTTTGTTTGTCCACCCCCACTGCTATGTATCATTCCATGAACAGCATCAAAATGATTCTCAAGAATTTCCCTAATGATTGGGGCAAAGGTTCGGGTTGGGCTTAATACCAACTTTCCTGCATCCATGGAGTACCCTGGGATATCCACTTTTTCAGTCATGCTATGCTTTCCAATATAAACCACATTGGATGGTAATGATGGATCAAAAGATTCAGGATGACTTTTACCATACATGGAAGAAAACATATCATGCCTTGCACTCGTTAGTCCATTACTTCCAATACCACTGTTATACTCACTTTCATAACTAGATTTTCCTGAACTGGATAGTCCTACAATTACATCTCCGGGTGCTATTTTTTCATTTGTGATCAATCTTTTCTTTGGCCATCGGGCAGTCATGGTTCCATTCACTGCCACGGTTCTGACCACATCACCTACATCAGCAGTTTCGCCACCCAGATAATGTATCCTTACGCCCATGGATTCAAGGGTAGAAAACAATGAACTGGTGCCATCAATTATTTCCTTGAGCACCTCTCCTGGTATAAGTCCCTTGTTCCGGTCTATGGTTGAATTAAAAATGATGTTATCATATACTCCGATGCAAAGGAGATCGTCTAAATTCATCACTACAGCGTCTTGGGCAATGCCGCGCCAAACTGAAATATCACCCGTTTCTTTCCAGTATAAATAGGCTAAAATACTCTTGGTTCCAGCCCCATCAGCATGCATGACATTCACATATTCATCATCTCCAGTCAAATAATCTGGATAAACTTTACAAAAGGCATTTGGATAAAGCCCTTGGTTTAAGTTCTGAATAGCAGCGTGAACTTCTTCCTTTTGGGCTGAAACGCCCCTTTGTTGGTATAAACTCATGAGATGATAAGGTATCCGCAAATCTACTTTAGAACACTGAAAGAACAAGAATTTAGCCCCTTTCTTATCAACAGGGTGTTGATTCTCTCAATTGAAGTATTTTCGCAGCCAATAATGAAAGTTCATACTGATATCGACAATTTGCCCGATTTTAAGAATGCTGTCTTAACCATAGGCACATTTGACGGTGTGCACACTGGGCATAGGGCAATCTTGGAACAACTTATAGAAGAAGCAGTACAATGCAAAGGCGAAACAGTGGTCATTACATTTGATCCACATCCCAGAAGAATATTAAATAAGGAGCAAGCTCCAGGCTTACTTACCAGCATGGAAGAAAGGATTGAACAGTTTGAAAAAATCGGAATCAATCATCTGGTCATTATCCCTTTCAATCAAGCTTTTGCAGAAATGAGCGCTGAGGAATATGTAGAAAATTTTCTAGTGCAACGGTTTCACCCCAAAGTGATTGTTATTGGCTATGACCACAGATTCGGGAAGGGCAGAACAGGCGATTATACCATGCTGGCCAACATGGGGATCTTGCATCAGTACGAGGTGAGGCAAATACCACAAAAACTGTTGGATGATGCTCAAATCAGTTCAACTACAATCAGACAAGCCTTGCTTGCGGGTGAAATAATCCAAGCCAATAAACTCCTTAACTACCGATATCAGATTGAAGGCATCGTCATCGAAGGAGATAAACTGGGTAGAAAGCTGGGCTTTCCTACTGCAAACTTATTGCTGACAAATGCGGATAAACTAATCCCAGCCTCGGGAGTCTATGCCGTTACTGCACATCTTAATGAAGCAGGACAAATTAGAAATTTAAAAGGGATGATGAACATTGGCTTTAGACCAACGGTCAATGGAAAAGAAAGAAGAATTGAAGTGCACATATTTGAGTTTGATGAAATGATCTACAAGAAAACACTCAGGGTTTGCCTAGTAGAATTTGTAAGAGATGAAAAAAAGTTTTCTGGCTTAGATGCACTAGTTAACCAACTTGATGAAGACAAAAAAAACATCGGCAAACTGCTGGAGGGAATTACCCATTCATAATAATCTTAGCAACAAGTTCTTTCATGAGTCCAGCATCTTCAACATCTCCCCTTTCTATCCCAATGCTCTTTAGATTATAGTGCTGCAACAAAATAAGTACTTTCTCCACTTCAGGAAAACTGTATCGCTGCATTGCTTGAATGTATTGTTTCGTGAAGAAACCCTTAACCCCCAATATTGCGGAAATGCTGCTTTCATCACGTGAATTGCTTGCAGAAACAGCATACAGCTTACTGAAAAAAGCATAGAGGGTAGGAAGAATCAGCTGAATTGGTACAGCTTTAGGGTTTGATGAGAAATAATTTAAAATATTTAGCGCGGCTGGCAAGTCTTTATTAATTAAAGCAGCTTGAAGCTCAAAAATATTAAACTCCTTACTTACACCTACATACGACTCAATATCATCCTCTGAAATTTGTTTCCTGTCTTTAAGGTTAACCGTAACTTTCTCAACTTCATTTTCTATTCTTTGGAGATCGTTTCCCAAGTGGTCAATTAACATCTGCAGTGCCTTGGGCTTAATCTCCAACCCTTTTTGACGAATGAGTGTTAATGCCCATTCAGGCAGCTCATTGTCATATAATTTTTTAGTGGTGAGAACTTTAGCATGATTTTTTATGTGTTTTGCAAGTTTACTCCTGCCATCCAACTTTTTTTCCTTGTGGGCAACAATAAAAATGGTAGAAGTTAAAGGATTGGAAATATAGTGTTCTAGTTTTTCAAGATCGCGCATTTGCTGTGCTTCTTTAAGAACAACAACCTGCTTTTCAGCAAACATTGGATACCTTTTACAAGCATTTAGTACATCTTCACATTTTGAATCTTTGCCATAAAAGACACTTAAGTTAAAAGAAGCTTGTTCTGCAGTCAAAAGATGATGTTCGGCATAATCAGTCAATTGATCAATATAATAAGGTTCGTCACCTTCAAGCCAATATATTGGATGTGTGGCACCACGTTTCCAATCGGATATAATTTGTTCAGCGCTCAACTGAGTGATATTTTTATGGGTGAAAAGAGAACCTAAAAAAGTTGATTAAAAGTATGAAGACGAAACTTTAAAGATCCTAAACTTGAATCAAGCCACTTCTTTGACATACCTTGTATCATTCCCAAAAATATCAATAAGAAACCGAATATTCACTTTCAATTATCGATTTTATGAACCCTACTTACCCTTCAGCCGGAAACCTCCCCCAGAACAAGAAAAAAGACAACAAAACAAGTATCATTATTCTGCTTGCAATAGCGTTAATAGGCTCATGGATCTATTTCATCTATTCAAAAAATCAGTCAAACAATGTGATTACTGAAAAAGATGCACAATACGCAGTGCTGGATTCGACCAAAAATTCAGTTCAAAAGGAATACGACAGTGCCATGGTCAGATTGAATGAGCTGACCCAAACGAATACGGAATTGGACAGTTTGGTGAAAAATCGGAATACCGAACTTGATGCCATAAAAAACAGATTCAGAATATTGGTGAATAAACAAAATGCATCTGCCGCAGACCTGGCCGAGGCAAGGAAATTGGTTGGTGAACTGAACAGCAGAATTGATGATTACGTGAATGAAATACAACGTCTACAAGGAGAAAATCAACAACTTACCATTGATAAGTCAAATCTCAGCTCACAAAACAAAACACTGAGTTCGAATTTATCCAGCACAGAGACTGCAAAAAAGCAAGCTGAAAGTCAAGTTGATGTTGGATCAACCCTAAATGTTTCATTCTTTACCATTGGTGCCATTCATGAAAAAAGTTCAGGGAAAGAAAAATCAACCGCGTCCTCCAAAAGGGCAGATAAGTTAAGGATTGCTTTTAATCTCGACCCCAACAGAATTGCTACTTCAGGAATCAAGTACCTCTATGTTGTTGCAAAGGATCCACTGGATAAAATCATCAAAGAAGAAGCACTGGCGTCGGGTATAATTGATACCAGAGAAGAAGGGAAAATTGATTACACCACCAAAATTGAAGTGGATTACAAACAAAATCAATCACAAAATGTAAGTTTTGACTTAAGGCAATCAGAAAAATACATGAAGGGCAATTATACAATTATGGTCTATCAAAATGGATTCAAAATTGGTCAAGGAATAGCTGTACTTAAATAATATACGTATTGCTATAGTATTGCCCTCACTTGTGCTCGGCCAATATTAACTAGTCCGGAACTTCCCGACCGTCTTCCTTCATATTGAATCCCCATTTCAAGGAATGAGCTCAACCTTTTTGTGATATCAACAGTCCATATAAAGTTTTTACCTGGCTGAAGTCCATCAAGCATCATGTAACCAAGACTAGAAGAAGTCTGACCGTTAAAGCTGATGTTGCTCAACGTAAATTTCGAATTGATTGAAGTAGATGAAACAAGATTGTATTTCCCTTCTAGGTTGAAAGAATGAATGACAGCTCGCTCAGTGCCAACATTCTGTTTTTTTTCTTGTCTAACACTTCCAATAACACGAAGGCTGGTTCTTTGCGTGAATGTTATTCTTGGTTCTAATGAAAAACCATGAATATTAAAATTCCGGTTGCCAAAACTTGGTGTTTCAAGAATATTTCTATTGCCCCTGGCAATAAGATCCAAGGTAATTTTTTTAAACAAATTGCTTCGAAGCTTTACCGATAGGTCACGAGACCTTCGTGTTTCATAACCAAATGAGAGAAATGCCTTGTTGCTGGCCTGCAAATAATTAATATCAATACCCCAAATCTGGCTGAATTTATTGAATGAAAAAGAGTGACTGTGAACTTGATCAAACGTAAGCAATGATGTATCAGCAATTAAACCTCCAAATGGATTAAAATTCCTAGAACCCGACGCCAATTGTTTTTGACCTGCCTGAAGAGCAGATTGTAAATAAAGTTTTCTCAAGAATGTGATCAACAAATTCTTTGTTGAAGGATTTAAAGCAAGTGATGGATTTATGACCAAGTTATAATTAAACTGTAAATAGTTTGATCGGATAAAATCTCTGGTGGGTGTGAATACCCTAAAATACTTGCCCTGATCACGAAACTTAGCAATTTCAAATTCATTGATCTGCTGAACCCCATCATTGTTATAATCAATCCAGGTATATTCTCCCTGGCCAGCAGGCACTTCAAAATAGGAAAATTCTTTTCGGGGTTCTTGTCCTGATCCCAATTCGTACAAAGTATTGCCTGTAATTGCACCCCTCCAAAGATCTGTAAAGTACTCTGCCCTTCCGAGCAATGTTTCATCAGCCCTGCTATTAAACACATTATTTATAACATCAAGTTTTCTGTAGGTCGCATTCAACTTAAACTGATGATGGTCGTTAGCCATCAATTCGGTATTGACATTAAAGTTATGGCTTCGATCAGTCTTTAAGAGGTCTTTGCCGAAAGGGAGCTCATCAACTCTGGTAAAATACATCAACCCCCACTTATTTAATTTTGATGGATTAGAAATGGTAGATAGCTGAAACGTACTAAAAGAAAAACTTCCAGGAGTTATTGAGTCTGATATCAGGAATGATGATGCGGTTCTTTCGGTTGAATACTTCATACCCACTTCCCTATCACCCAATTGAGGAATTCTTTTATTGATATCTATAATTGGCCTGAAAAAATATCCTTTCTTTAAGGGATCCTCGAATGAAGTAATGGCAACCGAATTGTTTATCCTCCAGCCCTTCTGATTAATCCCGTGCTCAATATAATGCCTTGAAGCGTTATAGTCATTGTTTCGTCGATATGCTCCAACCCCATATTTGAGTCGGTGTAGATTGTCTTTTGCAAGAACAAACGATGCTTGAAGTATGTTTTCGTCGGCTGGAGCAACTACAAGATCCAAGCCCCAATCACGAGAAAACTCAACATTTCGCAGGCGTTCTATAGGCTTAAATGAAGCAGTCGTAAGTTCAGCACTAAGGTCTGTATTCAGATTAAGATGCTTTTCTCGATTAACTATCTTTTTATTATTGAAAATTATCCTTCCCGCAAAGCCATCATCATTACTTTTATCTTTTGAGGAAAGCCGGTTTACATCAAAAGTACTAACCGCAAGATCAGTAATCAATTGCGTATTGTCGTTTATCTCCCATGCTGATGCCAAAGAAATAATGCGTTGCTTTTTTGGAGCCACAAGCAACACAACCGGCTCGTATCTGCCATTTTTCTTACCAGTTGTGGCATCTGGAGCAACCCAGGCATACACTTTGCCATTGGCACCTGAATTGACATCGAGGATATAATTACCAAATCCTTCACCCATATCAGAAAAGGAAAGTGAATAAAGATCAGCAACATTGTTTTCCTCATATGCATAGATGGTATCTCTTAGATTCATGGTATACAGCGTATCTACTTTTTTATACAGCACTTTGCCCTGTGAAAAAGTATCTAAAGCAGCTGAGGGATAGAAGGCATTATTCACTCCATCTCCAATGTTTGAAAGAAATTGTTTTTGTGAGGCATTAAGGGTTTGATTGATTGGAGAATTTTTAGCATCACTGTTGGTAAAATAACCAACTGTCATCTTCAATTTTTTTCCAACTTCAACCTGATCATTAATATAGATCTGTGAATTAAGATAATTTCTGTCTGCATATTCAAACTCAATTTGAATTCTTTTATCCTTAGTGATCATTTGGCGAGGCATGAAGGTTACCTCTGCTGTATTGTAATTAATAATATAATCCTGATCCTCGCCTCTTTGCAAGAGAAGCCCATCAATAAAAATCCGTTCTGTTCCAGCCAGTACAATAAAGAAGAGTTCTTGATTAGCTCCCTTTAGTCTATATGGCCCTTGGTTTCCTTCAACCCCTTGAAAGACATTTCTTGTAAATTTACCTTTGGCAATTGCACCACTTGCTAGTAATTTATTATTTACTTTATCGGTAACCCTACTTTCATTTTCATATGCAACACCCTGAAGTCTTTTATAAAAATTGAGAAAATACATCTGATTCTGCCTAATGTCTAAATCCCCCAAAGAGAGCTTCCATTTATCCTTTGAAAATTGAATATATACTTGATCAAACTCATTAAGCTGCTGGGTATTCCCATCAGGTTGAATTGGAATATTATTATCAGAAATTGCCGCAGAAAGAAGAATGCTGTCTCCAATGTATCCGTTGAGTTGCAGATTTAAACTTGAGTTCAACACGGCATCCTGCCTGTTTCCAAACGCTAGGGAGCGACCGAGGCTACCATTTGACTTAACCTTTCCGAAATCAAAAGGCCTTTGTGTACTCGACTTTCTAGAAAGCTTATCCCCTGAAACAATAAACCTGTTCATGATGCTGTCAAAAGACATATGCCGCTGCTCGGCTGCAAAATACAATGGCATGGATCTATACCCAACATCGATGGTTGATGTAGTCGGCTTCTTTATCCAATACAAGACAGCCTTAGCATAATCAATTGTGTAATCGGAGGAAGGAACATTAGTAATCAGCAATGATCCAGGAACGATGCTTAGCGAATCAATCTTTACTGAGTCTTGGGCTACCGGAAGTGTTTTTTTCCTGAGATTGGATATGGATTGGGCATTTGAGGATATAATAGTTCCAAAGAGGAACATTACAACCATAAACAACCTTAATACTGGGAATCCTGATATCAATCTATTCGAAGTCTCCAGAGAGACTTGAGTGCAGATACTCCCGGTTGAGTCGTGCGATATTGAGCACGGAGATCTCCTTAGGACATTCTGCTTCGCATGCATAGGTATTCGTACAACTGCCAAACCCTTCTTTATCCATTTGAGCAATCATACTTTTAACACGTTGTCTTTTCTCAGGTTCTCCCTGAGGCAACAATGCAAGATGCGAAACCTTAGCTGAAACAAAAAGCATTGCAGAAGCGTTTTTACATGCCGCAACACATGCCCCACATCCAATACAGGATGCAGCAGCAAAAGCATCATCGGCTTTATCTTTTTCAACTGGAATGGAATTACCATCTACAGCATTGCCGGTATTAACAGAAACATAGCCTCCAGCTTGAATGATGCGATCAAAAGCACCCCGATTGACCATAAGATCTTTTACAACTGGAAAAGCATTTGCCCTAAAGGGTTCAACGGTGATCACATCACCATCTTTGAATGCCCTCATGTGCAGTTGACAGGTAGTTGTTCCTTCCCATGGCCCATGCGGACGACCATCGATAACCATAGAACACATCCCACAAATCCCTTCGCGGCAATCATGGTCAAATGCAATGGGACTCTTGCCCTCAGCAATCATTCTTTCATTAAGCACATCAATCATCTCAAGAAAAGACATTTCAGAGGAGATATCATTTACATCATAAGTCTCAAAATGTCCGGCATCAATGCTGTTTTTCTGGCGCCAAACGTTGAGCTTTAGGTTCATTGAATAATGCTGCATAAGATTAATTTATCTTGTTTTGACAATTATTTATAACTACGCTGGCTTGGTTTTACAATTTCGTAAACCAAGTTTTCCTTATGAAGATTCCATCCATCTGGTTTATTTTCCCAGGCAGCAACATACATGTAGTTGGTATCATCTCTAAGCGCCTCACCATCTGGTGTTTGGTACTCCTCACGGAAGTGACCACCGCAACTCTCATTTCTTTCCAGCGCATCAAGGCACATGAGCTGACCCAATTCAATGAAATCGGCTACCCGACCAGCTTTGTCGAGTTCAGGATTCATCTCATTGATTTCGCCCGGAATCCTTACATCAGACCAAAATTCCTGTTTAAGGTCTGCAAGATCTTTAATCGCTTTTTTGAGGCCTGCTTCACTTCTGGCCATTCCACATTCATTCCAGATAATTTTACCGAGTCTCTTGTGAAAACTTTCAACAGTTTTTGTTCCTTTAATTGACATCAATTTGTTGATGCGTTCACTTGCAGTATGTTCAGCCTCAACAAAGGCAGGATGATCAGTAGGGATCAAACCAGTTCCAATATCATCAGATAAATAATTTCCTAGGGTGTAAGGAATTACAAAGTATCCATCCGCAAGGCCTTGCATCAGTGCGGAAGCACCAAGCCTATTTGCTCCATGATCACTAAAGTTAGCCTCTCCTAAAGCGTAGAGGCCGTCGATCGTTGTTTTCAATTCATAATCAACCCAAAGTCCGCCCATGGTATAGTGAACTGCAGGATAAATACGCATTGGAACATTGTAAGGATTTTCACCTGTAATCTTTTCATACATGGTAAACAGATTACCATACTTTTCTTTTACTACATCCCTTCCAAGTTGTGTTATTTCTTCAGCCGAAATATTTCCAAGATTATTTTTACTAACTTCTGCTTTGCCATAACGTTGAATGGCAGCAGCATAATCAAGATAAACGGCCTGCTTTGAAGAACCCACGCCATAACCTGCATCGCAGCGTTCCTTGGCGGCACGGGATGCAACATCTCTTGGAACAAGGTTACCAAAAGCGGGATAACGTCTTTCAAGATAATAGTCTCTTTCCGATTCCGGAATATCATTTGGATTGCGGGTATCGCCTTGTTTGACAGGAACCCAAATACGACCATCATTGCGAAGGGACTCTGACATGAGTGTCAGTTTAGATTGATGGTCTCCTGAAACAGGAATACAGGTTGGATGTATCTGCGTAAAACATGGGTTTGCGAAATATGCACCTTTCTTATGTGCTTTCCATGCAGCAGTTACGTTAGACCCCATTGCATTGGTTGATAGATAGAAAACGTTACCATAACCACCAGTGCAGAGCAACACAGCATGAGCAAAGTGACGTTCGAGTTCGCCAGTAACAAGGTTGCGGGCGATAATACCCCTTGCCTTGCCATCAATGATAACAAGCTCAACCATTTCATGACGTGCAAACATTTCTACTGTTCCTAGTGCGACTTGACGTTCTAAGGCTTGATAGGCGCCAATCAACAATTGCTGACCTGTTTGGCCTGCTGCATAAAATGTTCTTTGAACCTGTGTACCTCCAAAAGATCGATTGCTCAACAATCCTCCATACTCTCTCGCAAATGGCACACCTTGTGCAACACACTGATCAATAATATTTGTACTCACTTCAGCGAGGCGATGCACATTGGCCTCTCTTGACCTGTAGTCGCCACCCTTGATGGTATCATAAAAAAGACGATAGACTGAATCTCCATCATTTTGATAATTCTTTGCTGCATTAATTCCTCCTTGCGCTGCAATCGAGTGTGCACGGCGAGGTGAATCCTGAAAGCAAAAAGCTTTTACCTTATAGCCCATTTCACCAAGACTTGCAGCTGCAGAAGAACCAGCGAGGCCAGTTCCAACAATGATCACTTCAAGCTTCCGCTTATTGGCCGGATTTACAAGCTTTACCGAACCCTTGTACTTGGTCCATTTATCATCTAAGGTGCCAGCAGGAATTTTCGAATCAAGCATATGATGTTGATTTATTGAATATGGTTAAAAGAGAAGTGTTAGTGCTCCAGTATTTATTTCCCAGCCAAAATACATAAACACAGGCATGAGTGCGAAAATTGCAGGAACAAGGATTGAGAACACAATACCAATGTTGGTAATCATTGGCATAAAATTTTTATTCGTCCATCCAAGCGTTTGGGCAGCACTTTGAATACCATGAAGAAGGTGCCACGCTAGGGAGAAACAGCCTAACAAGTAGAGTATAACTGCCCAAGGCTGACTAAACACATCTTTCATTTCTCCGTACAAATTATGGTAGACCTGTCCACCATATTCTACTTCTTTAAGTCCACCAAAACGAGAGGGAACCCAAAAATGAGCCAAATGAACAATCAAAAACAATAAGATCAGGGTTCCTAGCAAAGCCATGGACCTAGAATACCACTTGGAAGTTTTATTGCCGGCAGTAACTGCATACCTTGATTTTCTGGTTGCCCTATTGAGCAGGGTAAGTTTGTATCCCTGAAAAATATGCAAAATAAATCCCGCAAAAAGCCCAAGCTCAGTGATTCTGATTAGGATATTGGTACCCATGAAATGGGCGGCACGGTTGAAATTCTCTTCTGCATTGGAGAAGAAGATATTGGCATTTACGTAACAATGGACTACAAGAAAAACCACCAGGAATATACCCGTGAGTGCCATTACTATTTTTTTCCCGATTGATGATGTGAACAATTGACTCCAGTTCATAGTCAGAATTTACTCGAATTTGAATTAAAGCGAAGGTAAGTCACAATCACCTAAAATGATACACCTCTTCGCCTCTTTGGAGACAAATTATTGATTTGATTTTGGATCAGAATTATACCCGATTTTACGAGTTGTTCAATCTTTTCAAGATTAAATTGTCAACTTTCATAAACAAATTTGCTGGAGTATAGGGGCGCCAATCATTCATCTCAAGCAAGTGAACATAGTGATGGATTCTAGCTCGGATAAAATCATGCCTTGAATGTTCAGGCATTCCAATCATGGCTACCCAGCCCCCGGCATCTTGAATATCCTCAACCCATTCCTCATAATAACAATCATCACTGCTATGAAAATTCAATACATTCTCTGCAATCAGGATGAATTTTGTAATACCAACTGCAATCATCTTATCGATTACGTCTCTTTTAAGGGTCATGATGTCATTTTCAATGGCATCATTCCACTCTCCAATAAATTCAATAACCGCGAAGCCAATTTCATAGTCGGCATACAGAACTTTGAGATATAACGTTGAAGATCCAAAATCATCCCACTGTGGATGTATGTAATAATTATATACCGTCTGGGTGAACTCAAACTCAGAATGTTCTCGCCCGTAAAAAGGAGAAAGCTTATCTTCTTCTGAAGAATATAGATGTCGCCAATTATAATATGGTTCTATTGAATGCACAATTACCCTTTGGCTTGATTGAAGGCAACAATTGCATTGCTAACACTGCCATGCTTCAGGAGCATCTGCTTTGCTTCTTCACTAGATTCAAGATGGATGGCATTCATAAGCATATCAACGGCCCTTTCAATCAATTTTTTATTGGTCAGCTGCATGTGTACCATCTTGTTGTCCAGGACCCTGCCCAGTTGAATCATCACGGCAGTAGAGATCATATTTAATATTAATTTTTGTGCAGTTCCGCATTTCATTCTTGTACTTCCTGTAATGAATTCTGGTCCAACCACTACCTCAATGGGGAAATTTGCCTGTTGAGAGATGGGTGAATCGTAGTTGCAGGTTATTGAACCTGTAACAATACCATTCTCCCGACATTTTTTTAGTCCCCCGATTACATAGGGAGTAGTACCACTTGCAGAGATTCCAACCACAACATCTCCTTGACCAATGGCATGGTCTGTCAATTCCTTCCATGCCTGCATAGCATCATCCTCAGCAAATTCTACTGCATCATACATAGCAAGATGACCACCAGCAATTACGCCAACTACAACGCCTGGGTCTACACCAAAAGTAGGTGGACATTCTGAAGCATCAACTAGGCCCAATCGCCCACTGGTGCCGGCGCCCAGATAAAATAGTCTTCCTCCCAAACGCATTTTTTCAACAATGGCCTTGATCAAGGAAGAGAGTTGAGGCAAAACCAAAGAAACTGCTTCAGGAACCAATTTGTCTTCATGGTTGATATGGTGAAGAACATCTTCGATAGACATTGACTCCAGGTGCCTGTAGTTGGAATCTTGTTCAGTGGTTCTGGCCTTCATGCGTATCTGATTACTTGTATTAGGAATTCTTATGGTGAGAAATAAGTCCGGCCATAGGCTGCCTTATCACCTTCCCCATTTCATATCCAGAGGCTTTACAAAGTTCGGCAATTTTATCCTTGAAATAAAAAGCAATGCTACCTACAAAATGAATTGGCATGCTAAATCGCTGAGGATATGTTTCCAGATGTTGGTTAAAGAAATCCCCCAAGCCATCCTCAATAATATTTTCTATCATGTAATGGCCTCTATGTTGGGATAGAAATTTAGAAAACGAGGCAAGATATCTGTTGGCAAAGGGTTCCTGATACACGCGATGAAGTATTTCAGCTTTATCTGTATTATAGTTTTCTTGAAAAGCATCCATCAGTTCTTTATCAAAGATGCCATATAAAACATGTTGGATAACTTTCTTGCCTAGATAAGCTCCACTACCCTCATCACCAAGAATATAACCCAAGCCGGGTGAGTTGGCCACGATTCTCTTCCCGTTAAACAAACAGGAATTTGAGCCTGTACCCAAAATACAGGCAATCCCTTTATCATGACCACAAAGTGAAATAGCAGCACCCATCAAATCATGGGTAATATTCAATTTAGCTGCTGGGAAAATATCGTGCAGGGCCTTTTTAACAATATTGGCCTTGGGAGCGGTGTAGCAACCCGTACCATAATAATGAACTTCACTAATCTTCCTTTTCAAAAGAGATGGGGGAAATTCAGACAATAGAAGCTGCTCAATTTGAATCTGGGTCATGTGATAGGGGCTTATACCACTGGTAAAAAAGGATTTGTGAGTTCCTTCTCCGAATAAGCGCCATTCAGTTTTTGTAGCTCCACTATCTGCGATAAGTTTTATTCCAGTCATATTTCAGGTTAATTCAGGAACTTTGCCAAAATATCATCGAAAGAACATTATGAGCAACAGGAAAATAAACACTGCCCTACCTATTCTTTTTTCAATTGCCGTGATCCTTGGCATGTTCGTGGGCTACAAATTACATAGCAATATGCCAATGACGAAAAGTTTTTTCAGTTCGTCAGGCAGCAATCGGCTTAATGAAGTAATGCAGCTTGTGAAAAAGAGATATGTTGACAAGGTAAATGTTGATTCTATAACGGACAATGCAATAAATAAAGTGCTGGAGTCGCTTGACCCACACTCTGTCTTTATACCAGCAAGTGACCTGTTGGCAGTGAACGAAAACCTGGAAGGGCATTTTGAGGGAATTGGTATTGAGTTCAATATTTTCGATGATACCGTTCACATCCTCTCCGTATTGGAAAACGGACCTGCCAAGATATCCGGCATGATGGTAGGCGATAAAATTCTGATGGTAAACGACAGTGTCTCCATCAAACTTAAAGACACTGAAAAATTTAAAAGTTGGGTTAAAGGTCCGGGAGGAACCAAGGTATCGCTCAAAATAATGAGAGAAAATAAGATTATGACCCTGCAAGTAACAAGGGGCAAGATTCCTATTACTTCCCTCGATGCATCCTACATGATTGATAAGGATCATGGATATATCAAATTAAACAGATTTTCTGCTAACACCTATGCTGAATTCATCGAAGCATTGGAGCGGTTGAAAAAAGAGGGCATGAAATCGCTCATACTTGATTTGCGAGACAATGGAGGTGGGATACTAGAAGAGGCCATTGATATTGTTGATGAATTCTTGGGTAACAACCTCATGATTGTGTATACAGAAGGCGCTAACAATCCCAGAAAAGAATACAAAGCCAAACGACCAGGTGTTTTTGAAACTGGCAAGCTTGTTATTTTGATGAATGAAAATTCTGCATCGGCAAGCGAAGTGATTGCAGGCGCTATACAAGATCACGACAGGGGTCAGATTATTGGAAGACGTAGTTTTGGAAAAGGATTGGTACAAGAACAACTATACCTCTCTGATGGCAGTGCACTTAGACTTACAACAGCTAGGTATTACACACCATTAGGACGAAGTATACAAAAGCCATATGCAGACGGTGTAGAAAGCTATGATATGGAATTAATCAACCGGATACATAACAAAGAAACATTCAAAGACCCCTCCATATCTAATAACAAAGCAGTATTCAAAACAGCTAAAGGGAAAACCTTGTATGGCGGAGGGGGTATAACCCCAGATGAATATATCCCATTTGATTCAACTCTTTATGATACAAGCATCAATAAACTTTATGCCAATAATGCAATTGGAAACTTTTCTTATAGATATTTCCTCTCGCAAAGACAGCGCTTGACGCAATACCGAAGTATTGAAGAGTATATCTCTGGCTATGAGGTCACAGACAAGGCAGTAGAAGACCTCATTAAATTTTCCAATAATCCTGAATTGCAATATAGACCCCTCACCAAAACGTCGGTAAAGTTTTTAAAGACTAGAATCAAAGCGATGATGGCCAGAATAAAATGGAATGAATCAGGCTATGTTCAAGTACTCAACGATGGTGATGAAAACATAGCCAAGGGTCTTGTCTATTTAAGAAACTAACCCTGCTTTCTGATGACGTAGATCTGAGAACTACAAACTCCTGGTTTAAAAAAGGCATTAATATTTGAAAGTAACCCAATAACCACAGCCCATAGCAAGCGGCTTTTGCCATGTTTATACTTTTCACTCAACAAGCTTACATAGAATGAATCGTACCACATGGGTAACATTTTGACTATAGTTAGTCCATGCATGTTCATCAACTTTTTCATGGTACCCGGACTAAAATGATACAGGTGCCTAGGAACATCATAAGCTGCCCAATATTTACCATAAAAAGCTGCGTCATAAGAATTGTGGTTGGGAACAGCAACTACAAGCACGCCATCATGCTTTAGTATACGGATAAGCTCATTTAATGTTGGGTTAAGATCATGCACATGCTCCAGGACATGCCACATTGTAATGGCGTCTACAGAATCAGAAGATATAGAACTTAAGAACGAAGGCTCTTCTACAGAGGCCCCAGTTAAATCAATTGCTTTGGTTCTGGCACCAGCATCTGGCTCAATGCCTTGTACTGCCCAACCAGAAAATTTCATTTCAGCCAAAAAAGCCCCCGTACCACAGCCGTAATCGAGCATGCTTCCTTTACCCTTACCTGTAAAGCTGATTAATAAATTTCTCTTTGAAGAAACCGCCCGCTTTCTAACGAATTGGTATATGGAATTTAAAAAACCTTTGTTGCTATTTGAATGAGATATGTAATCATCAGATTGATAATACTTCCCAATCTCAGTTACATGAGGTGCATTTTCGGTGAATAAAAAATCACAGTTATTACAGGTGGCCAAATTAAAAGGCTCTGATGATACAGTATAATCTTTTACACTAAAGCTTATGGTAACATTTCCACTACTACAAAGAGGGCATTGCAAGTTCAACATGTAAACTAGTTAAAACGCTTGTAGGTCATGGAAGGAGTAGCAACTTTAATCGGATCATAGCGAGGTCCGAGAATAGAAAAGCTGCCATACATCAACCGAGCAACAATTAATAAAAGCACTATCGACAGAAGCACTATGCCTGGAACCCGCCATTTGTTTGTAATAGAATCTGAAAAAGGTTCTAAGATTTCATCAGAAGATAGATTTTCAGGTGAGCTGAATGAAGTAGCTATTTCATGACGAGTTACCTTTTTATAAGGCTGGATTTTATAAAATTCACTTTGGATGTTTCGCCCTTCAAAAAAAAGAATGCCCGCTTCAGATTGAGTTAACGTACCTACTTCTGGCCAATCAAATAAATTGTCCTTGGATAATTTTTCTTGTATTAAGCTGGTCAATAAATTTGAATTGTTGATGAGAGCATCAGCTGTCAAATTCTGCTTACGCATCATATACTGGGATTGAGAATCCGCAACTTCCACTTTGTATGGGTCAAACCGAATGGTAAAAAAAGCTGGTAAAATCTGGGATCTGTCCAAATCATTTCGGGCTGGAACTCGATGCAGCTCAAACCGACCGATACCTGGGAGAGTTACTGCCCGGTTCAACATCAAATAGTTGGTATAAAAGGTGATATTTAGGTTATGAGACATGTATAGAGACAGCTTATTTATGAAAAGAGTATCGAACTCCCCCGATGGCATTGAATCCAAAACTAGGATATTGATTCCACCGCTGGTAGCTAATATTGGCAATATTATTTAAATCAACCCAGAGTGCCCATTTTTTATTTAAATTATACTCGAGCCCAAGGCTGATGTCTACAGCCCCTTTTGCTCGAAAATCATCTACAGTTGTAGTTCTTGCCATTGCTCCCTGCCAGAGAAAAGCAGTTCCCCGGAGTTTAAAGTCTTTAAACAGTTTCCATGAAAGACCAGCCGAAAGTGTAAAGGGGAGTATTCCATAAGCTTTCATTTGGCCGGTAAAATCAGCAAAGGACATTGCCTGAAGAGAAGCATTAATAGCAAGCTGAGAAGATATTTTAACATCAGTTCCAGCCTCAAAATTCAGTGCTGTAAACGACTGATCGAGGATTGAAGTAAAACTTTTGCCATCACCTAAGCGATTGATAAATAAAGGCTGATTTCGATACTGAATAATTCCGGTCTTTAAACGGACCTGCAACCCTTTTCCGTTAAGCCAATCAATACCAACAAAATAATCTGTGTTGTGAGAAACAGTGAGTGAATCTGGAGGAATTACAAACTGATTTACTCCATACAGCAGGTGGTATGAATTTAAATTAAAAGTATTGGAGACGCCTCCTTTAACTTTTAAGCCAGACTGTCCAACGGAGTAAGAAACTGAAAAATCAGGTACCATCTTAATCTCTCCAGAGCTTATAACAGGAACGAGTCCCCCTTTAACCTGAAGAAACCCTTTTGAGTAAAAGGCAAAAAGTGGAATCTGTATTAGTGAATTGTTAGTTTTTCTGGAAAGTGAAGAAGTCAATTGCATCAATTCTGCCTTTGGTTCAATTAAAAATCTAACCGCGTCATTCAATGCATAGGTCAAGGGAGAGTTGAATTTAAAAATAAGTTCTTTAACATCTCTGCTCGCAGAAAGTAGGTCCAACCTCATTGCGGGAGAGAATGTAATTTTTTCACCTGCAACAATTTGATAGGCCGCCCCAAAATTGAAATTATTAAAGTGCTGATCCAGTTCAGTCCAAAGTGGGTTGAATAATAAATGGTCGAAACCATAGAGCTTATAAGCATCTCGATCAAATCCAGTAAACAATCCTATTGATTGATGATCAGAGACTGCATATTTCAAGCGTACAGCAACTGCAGTATGCTGTACTTCCTGATCGGGTAAATTTCCTTTTGAAGAAATATGGTCAGCTGTAGCAGAAAAATTGCTCATCGAAAAATCCCTTTGAAACCCAAGAGAGATAAAGGGTGTGCTAAGGTTGCCATAACCCAACTTTGCAAACAAGTTGCTGCTGTCCTTATCCGACTGATCCTGCTTAAATGAAAGAGGGCGGATTGAAAAAGACCTCATGGGCGTGAGAAACTGCACCTTATCGGTTGGATAAACGAATTCATAAGCAGAAGTATCTTTTTTTAAAGGCTCTGCCTGAAATTCTATTTTTCCAGTTTTTACAATACTGGGCTTGAATGTAGAAGTAATATTGATTACTTCCTTGTTACTCTTTTCAACTTGACCAAACACAGAAGCTGACGGCACAATAAGAAAAAGGAACATTAGCAAGACCAATGATTCAAAAGAACAAAAAGTAAAACAAATATTTCTCACGGACATATTATTGTGTTTTCAAACTATTTTTTTCTACTATCTCAACATTATTTAGCTTTTTCTGGGCCTCAATTTTTAATGCCTCAATTTTGCAATTTTCGATTACGCTTTTAAACGTAGCCCTTGCATTAAAAAAGTCTTTCTGCTGAAAAAATATATCCCCTAATAAAATGTAGGCGCGGGTAATCCATTGATCGTATGAACCAGATTGCTCGATTGTTTCAATGGAGGCTGATTCTGCTTCCCCAAAATTTCCTGCTGCAAAATGATTTACAGCAATCTGATACCTTGCCTCAGCTCCTAAGGCTGATCGATTAGTTTTGGATACAGCCATAAAGGCTTCATTCGAAGGCCCATATTGCTTTTCCAACTGGTTGAAATAACCCACAATCATTCCTGCATAAGATTTATCGTCGAGGTTTGCGGATGGGTTGGCTATTATCGCTTGGGCAGAAACTGACCCCTCCTTCCATAACTTCAGAAAATAATATGAACGAACTTGGCCTCGCATCGCTTCCAGCAAAATATCTGACTTTGTAGTTAGCGATACCAACTGAGAGAAATGCGTCAATGCGTTTGCATAATCAGCAAGTTCAAAAAAGTAAATTTTGGCCGACTGCCTCAGGGCTTTTTCTTGATATTTCGTCGCTCCTTTTGAAGCCAATAAATCAAAATATGATGCTGCACCAGCCCAATTATTGAGTTTTACGTATAATTCTGCTTTGTAATTCAGTACATCTGCAATAAACAATCCTTCAGGAAATTGCACAATGTAATCATCAAGTGCCTTATCAACCGATTGATCCTTGCCGTCAGCATATTTGGTTTGAACATACTGAAAAAGAAGTGAATCTTTTTGAAGGGCGTCAATCGATCTTCCACCAGCTTTAAGAAAAGCCTGGTAATTGTCGATTTGGCCTTTTTCAACAAAAATTGCTTTTGCACTTTCAAGCGCTTCGGCTGCTTGGGCCGAAGCAGGAAATTCTGAAACTAATTTTTCAAATTGAGAAATGGCTTGATCGGTTCGATCAAGGTTGTAATAAGCGATGCCAAGTTTGAGGTATGATTCAGGAACAAATTCATCATCTTTATCAACCAACGATGCTATTTTAGTCAATGGTGAAATAGCCAGTTCGTATTCCTCCTCTGCCATATAGGTATCAGATAATTCCATTGTTATAAGCGGAATGTACATTGAAGAGGGAAATTTCTGCAAAGCAAGTTTTAACATATCAATTTTATCTCTTGGAGATGTTATGCCAGCAATTATGGCGAGCTGGAAACTGGCATAATCATTCCCATTTCCTTTGATGTTGCTAACTTGACTGTATAACGATTTAGCTTTCCAAGTATTTTTTTCCATAAAAGCGCAATCGGCGGCACGGAGCAGAGATTCATCTCGTAAAGCAGGGGAAATATTTTTACTCGCTGAGTGCAGTTTCTCAAAATAAGGCATTGCCTTTTGATAATCCTCAAGTTCAAAATAGGCATAACCGAGGTTGTACCAAGCATGTTCAACAGTGGCTTCAGCAACTGGAACAAACCGCTGTTTTAAAAAATCAGTCAAAAAATTTATGCATTGACTATAGTTCTCATTTCTAAGCGCCAACTCCCCTCTCCAAAATAATCCTGGAGCATAAAAGGGTGAGCCACGGAACTTATTCAACTCAGCAAACAATGCATCAGCCTCTGTATACTGAAGGTCGTTGACAAGCTCAATACCTCTGCCATAGAAAATTCTGGGGGCAAGCCGCTGATAAGAAGCTGAAGATTGAGAAAATTGATGTAAGATCTCTAATGCCTGCCTATAATTATTTGTTCGGGCGTAGTAAAGTAAAAGGATTTCTTTAGCCTCAGACTGATAATTCGAATTTGGATACTGAGATAAAAAATCAGTTAAGCCTCGTATTGCCTGATCCTCAAAACCCATGTCCAGAGACAACTTTGCATGTAAAAATTTTGCAACCTGCATCTTTTCAGATTCAAGTTTTCCCGAAATATAATACTGAAATGCACTTCTTGCGTTTGCCTTTTCCTTAAGCTGAAGGTAGGAGTCACCCAAAATGAACATGGAGTTAAGGGCAATAGCATGCGTGCCAATTGACAATGGCTTTAGCTGTTCCACAGATTTCGAAAACTGTCCAATATCATGGTAGCTTGAGCCCAATTCAAAATGCTGTAAGGAATCCAAAACAACACCAGAAGAAAGAGCCCGCTCATAATAGTTGACTGCCTTTAGTGATTCACCACGATTAAAATAGATTGAGGCCAACAAAGCCAACACCTCATTTTTATGAAGATGATGATCTGACTTTAAATAGGCCTCGCCGGTCTGTATCGACTGGTCAATTTGCCCGTTTTTATAATAGATATAGGATAAGTAAAAAGGAACCACAGCGGAATAGACTGGATCTTTTTGAAGATTGACGAATAGCGGTAAAGCATCAACATATTTCCCTTCTGCAAAAGAGATAAAACCCAAATAGTAGGCTGCATGATTGGCGTAAGAGGAATTGGATTCCTGAGGCAGACTTTTAAAATAAGGCACTGCATTATCAAACTTCTTTTGGGAAAAATATGCAACCCCCTTTTCAAAATTTGTACGGTGCTGTTCGTTTTTTGCTAGATACAAGCCATTGGTTAACTCAAGGTAAAAAAGGGCTTCGGGGTATAATCCTTTTAAAAAATAATAATGTCCAAGGTGATAGGCTAGGTCAACCGAAATATGTTTACTGTTGGTAATCTGAATTAGCTCTTTCGCCCTAGCTACAAAAAAAGGATCATCCAAAATAACTCCTGAAGCAATTTGCAAAAAATGAAGGTTCTCAATCTCTGCTGCTTGATATGCCTGTGAATTATTGCTATTGCTGAAAATAGCATCTGTGAGCATCTGAACATTTTGATATTGCTCGGCATCAAACAATTCTGAAACCTGCTGATATTTTAATGTCCCTGGAGATGCCGCTACCGTTGATTGGCATACTCCTGTTAAAGGGAGGAAAAAAGCCACAACTATAAGGATTAAGATATTCGTTCGAACTATTGTATGCATATAGTAACTGTTTGTCACGCTGTTGTAAAAATAGCCTTTAAGGAACGTTTCTGCCAATATCATGTCGCCCTGTGGATAAATATCCTTCAAAACAACAGATCCACGCAATATTGTACATTTGTATGGCAATTTTTAACGAAGATTTATATTGTAAAAAAGTTTCAATGAAAAAACTCCTAAGCATCAGCTACCCTCCACTCGCTTTTAATTTTTCTATGCTTGTCCTTAGAATTTCGATGGGCGTATTGATGATGTCACACGGCTACGAAAAGTTGATTGATTTTAGTAAGGAACAAGCAGGTTTTTACAATTTTTTGAACATCGGCACTACCGCCTCATTGCTCCTGAGTATTTTTGCTGAGTTTTTTTGTGCACTCTTTATTACCATTGGGCTTTTTACAAGGCTTACGGTTATACCACTTTTAATCAACATGGGTATTGCTGTGTTTGCAGTACATTCAATGGATTTCTTTGGAAAAGGAGAATTAGGCACGTTGTATTTTATCGGTTTTTTTGTGCTTTTGTTATGTGGGCCAGGAAAGTTAAGTGTTGATGGCATATCAAGTAAATAAATAAACAGATGTTTTCATTTGACACACAGCTTAGAGTAAGGTATGCGGATACGGATCAGATGCAGGTAGTGTATCATGCAAAACTGATTGAATATTTTGAAGTTGGCAGAACCGACGCCATAAGATCACTCGGAATAACCTATAAAGAGGTTGAAGCCGCTGGCATCATCATGCCGATTGTCAGAGTTGAATGCAACTATCTTCGCCCAGCTAGATATGATGAGCTACTCACCATTAGAACAACACTCAACGAATTGCCGACTGGTCACCGCATTGAATTTGATCAAGAAATTTACAATGAAGAGAATAAGCTGCTCTGCAAGGCAAAAATCCTTTTATACTTCTTGGATAAAGCCACTAATACCAAACAAGAGATACCTGAAATACTTTCAGGCAGACTAATTCCATTTTTCAACTAAGTCATTGAATATGAAAAACCCCAATACCTTAACGGTAAGCCTAGTTACAATTGGCGATGAACTGCTGATTGGACAAACCATAGACACAAACAGTGCATGGATGGCAAAAGAACTTAATCATATTGGGGCATCAGTTAAAAGACGGGTTGCTATTGGCGACAACTGGGATGACATCTGGAATTGCTTGCAGAAAGAAGGAGAAGCTGCTGACGTGGTGCTTATCACAGGCGGACTAGGACCAACTTCGGACGATATTACCAAGCCCCTATTGTGCAAATTCTTTGGTGGAAAAATGACCACAGACAAGGCCGCACTGGAAAATGTGATTGATATTTTTACAAAGAAGCTTAATCGTCCGCTTCTAGATAGAAACCTATGGCAGGCAGACGTTCCTGACAACTGTACTGTACTGCAAAATAAAAGAGGAACAGCGCCGGGCATGTGGTTTGAAAAAGACAATACCATTTATGTGAGTATGCCGGGAGTACCTCATGAAATGAAAGGTATGATGCAGGATGATGTTTTGCCAATACTGAAAGACCGGTTTATGCTTCACGCAATTCAACACAGAACATTGTTGACTGCAGGTATTGGAGAATCCTTCCTTGCTGAAATCCTGGTTGAATTTGAGCAGGAATTGCCCCAGCATATAAAACTGGCCTACCTACCAAGCTATGGAATGGTAAGGCTCAGGCTGACCACTTCTGAACAAAATGCTGCTCAAGGAGAGATTAAACTGGAATTTGATAAACTAAAAAAATTGGTGGGTGATTACCTTGTTATTGACCAAGACCTCAGTTTACAAGAAACAGTCAGCAATATCTTGAAATCCAGCAAGAAGACACTTTCAATAGCAGAGAGTTGTACTGGAGGATATATATCTCATTTGATCACCCTAATCCCAGGAAGCAGTACGTTCTTTTTGGGCAGCGTTGTCAGTTACTCGAATGAGATGAAAGTTGAAATCCTTGATGTTCCATCAGAAATCATCAATCAGCATGGCGCGGTCAGCTTAGAAACAGTTGCTAAGATGGCTGAAGGAATTAGGAGAAAAACCGGCAGCGATTATGCATTAGCCACCTCAGGGATCATGGGACCAGAGGGTGGAACTGAACAAAAAACTCTTGGTCATGTCTGTGTTGCTGTCAGTTCGGCCCAAACCACTACCACAACCACTTTTGACTTCCGATTCGACAGGAAAAGAAATATTGAACTCACTGCAGTTCACGCCCTTAATTTTCTGAGGAAAAATATCGGATAATTTACCCTGCTCAACCCCCTATCCAATCCATTAAATCAGCTACCTTTACGCTTTACGTTCAAAGCCGTCACGACTGAATAAATGGCCCTTGTAAACATCATAATGCCCAAGCTCGGAGAGAGCATCATGGAAGCCACTGTGCTCAAATGGCACAAACAAGTGGGTGACACTGTAGCTTTGGATGAAACCCTACTGGATATTGCAACTGATAAGGTAGATAGTGAGGTTCCATCGACATCAGAGGGAATACTCGAAGAAATCCTTTGCCAAGAGAACGATGTAATATCAATTGGCTCAGTCATTGCAAGAATTAGAGATAATGCTGAAGAATCAGTACCTACTTTGATACCAACAAAGCAGCCAACAAGTCAAGCAATAAAGAATAAAATAGAAGAATCTACCGATTTAGGGCTTATAGGCGTCCCCTATCAGCCAAGTGGCTACACCAATGACAATCAGCGTGATACAGACAGGTTTTATTCCCCTTTGGTAATGAAGATTGCTTCGACAGAAGGAATTTCACTTTCAGAACTAGAAAAAATCAAGGGTTCGGGCAATCAAGGTCGGGTAACTAAAAAAGATATCCTTGACTATTTGGATTACAACATAAGAAACGGAAATACAGGCGGTCTTTCCAACCAGTATCAGGGCGAACTACAGAGACCTTCAAATGGATTCCTAAATGGCAATGTCAGCGCTCAAGAATTTCCGATACCCGAAAACGTTGAGATCATTGAAATGGACAGGATGAGAAAGCTCATTGCTGACCACATGACCAATAGTCTGCGCACAAGTGCACATGTAACTAGTTTCGCAGAAGCAGATGTAACGAACTTGGTATTGTGGCGGGAAAAAAATAAAAAACAGTTTGAAAAAAGAGAAGGCGAAAAAATAACCTTCACTCCCCTTTTTATTGAAGCGATTGTTAAGTGCATCAAAAATTTCCCAATCCTTAATGCTAGTGTTGTTAATGATAAGATCATTATTAAGAAAGATATCAATATTGGAATGGCCACGGCCTTACCCAATGGTAATCTGATTGTTCCAGTTATTAAGAATGCAGACCAATTGAACATTATTGGATTGGTTAAACAGGTTAACCGGCTTGCTGGAAATGCGAGAAATGGAAAATTGCATCCTTCTGATACCAAAGATGGCACTTTCACTTTCACAAACATCGGAACTTTTGGAAGCTTAATGGGAACCCCCATTATCAATCAGCCTCAGGTTGCAATAATTGCCACAGGAGCCATCAAGAAAAAACCTATAGTCATAGAAACCGAACAGGGTGACAGCATCGCAATTAGACACATGATGTTTGTATCCATCTCCTATGATCACAGAATAATCGATGGAGGAATGGGATCCCGTTTTCTTGAAGCCTTTGTTAAAACACTAGAGGCCTTCCCTCAAGACATGCCTCTGTAGCCAATGCATTGTAGTGAAATGAAACTCAAATGGCAAACTTGGAGATTAGTTGCCTGGTTCTAACCCCCAGTTGCCCCCCTTCTCAATAGCAGAAACTCCTGTACTAAGCCACAGCGAAGGCTTATCCCCCTTTAAAAGCCAATCAAAAAATTGCTGCTGCCTTATTTGAAGATCTTTACGGTTTTTTCTTTCAACAAGTCCGTGTGCCTCCCCATTATAATTAAGCATCCACACTTTCTTATTTAGCCTCCTCATTGCAGTAAACAATTCAATTCCCTGATACCACGGAACTGCACCATCGTTATCATTTGCCATGATTGCAAGTGGTGTCTGTACTTTTGGAAGGTGGAACAAGGGAGAGTTTTCTATATATAACTCTGGCTTTTGCCAAATGGTTGCACCAATTCTGCTTTGCGCTTTTTCGTACTGAAACTGCCTATTCATTCCCGTTTCCCATCTAATCCCACCATAGGCGCTGAACATATTAACCACGGGAGTACTTGCCCAAGCGGCAGAAAAAATATTGGTTCGGGTAATGATATGGGCTACTTGATATCCACCCCAGCTTTGTCCCTGTATTCCCAATTTCAAGCTATCAACCCACCCTTTCTTAATGATTGCACGAACACCGCTTACAACATGGTCATATGCACCTTGGCCAGGATGCCCAATTTTATAATGAATATCCGGTAGGAAAACAATATAGCCTCGACTAACAAAAAAAGAAATATTTAAACTCCCTGAAGCAGGAGAAGGCGGCAAATAATTATATCGCCTGTCGGAAAGCTTTTCATATATGTAAGTAATCATTGGATACTTCCGACCCTTTTGAAAATTTTCTGGCTTATATACAATACCTGTAGCCATTTTTCCATCGTAGGCCTTCCAGGAAAACAACTCTGCTGAAAGCCAATTGTAAAGCGACTGATTAGGATTGATATGACTCATCCTTTTTTCAATATAAAGGCCGCTTGAGAAATAAACATTGGGCGATTCTTTATCACTCTCCTTTGTGTAGATGTATGATTGGCTTTGCGTTGACTTTACTATTGCGCCAAGTGAAAAAGGGCCTGATTGAATTGGGATTGGGGTTGCGCCATCATTCAAGGCTAGCTTAGCCAATCCGGCATATTTATTCGATTCATTAAACGTTTTCAACAGAAGAGATTGACCAGTAGAAAAAAATCGTTCATCTGGATTTGTTAAAACATAGCGGTATGTTATCCCGCTGCTTCTGCCTTTGGACAGGGTAATGTTAATTGGTTTTTGCTGTGCCTCGGGGTCTAACTTCCAAATGTCAAATCGATCATAAACATAAATAGCAGAATCTTGATCATGCCATTGAACAACACCGTAAGGGAAGGGAGATGATGGCATATCATGTTGCTCGTCAAATAGAGGAACTGGAACATCCTTGCTGATATTGATGTTTTTACCAGCACGATGAACAACATATTGCCTAGTATTCATGTCGTACCAATAAATATATTTGGCGTAAGAGGAAATTTGGGGAGTGCCATGAAGGTCCTTCATTATTAATGTGCGACTGCCATCAACTGGACTTACTGCATAGACATCTTTGCTGGTAAACCCATTCCATTGCATTTCTCTTCTATTCCCCTTATCAGAAACTCCAAGAAACTGAGTACCATCTCCATCATTGGAGGAAACCACAGAAGCAAGGTCTAAGTCTGCAAGCTGAATAAATTTTCTAGACCCTAGATCCACCATTGCCAGGTATGACCTTTTACTTTCCTTATCTAAAGATTTGAGTTGGGTGGGTTGAATAAAATCATCGTTATAATGCCAGACATCCAATTTCACAAGATCAATATCAATAAGCGTAGTGTCTTTAATTGGCTTGGCCGGAGATGTACCTAAAAACAAGCGATTTCCAGATTTACTAAAATAGGGTTGGTAGTGCTGATTAACAGTCCAGTTGATTTGCATCCCCTCACTAAAACGATCAACAAGAACGCTCGCAGCTCGATCGCCATTCTTCCAGAAAAAGAGTTTATAGAATTTCTGTGTGGACTTAAAACTACTGTCAACTTCAGCAAGAAAAGCAAGCTGGTAAGCATTTTTATCAATTGAAAAATTACTAAACGAATTAACCCCATTAAGCAATGTATCAAATCTGTTTTCTCGAGAGCGCCACAGATAAATCAACGACTTGCCATGTTGGACTGATGCTAAAGGAGCGGAGCCAATAAGAAGAAGTTTGCCATTTTCACTCCACAAGTATTCACTAACCGAATCCAACATGATCTTTCGGGTACCTGTTAAATGTTGGATAACCAACCGAGATCCCAGCTTGGCATTCTCATCAGTCGTTTCCCCATCTTTTCCTACCTCATCAGTAGGTATAACCTCATCCTTTTCTTTGGAGGTGAGTTTTCTCTTCTGTTTGGTATCTGGAACATGTTCCAAAATAACTGTACGAATCTTGGTTATGGTATCAGGCTTTAGTTTTGCAGTATCAACTGAAGAGTTTTTTTTCGATGAGTCGATGGGCATTTTTGCAATCTGGTACACAAGCCATTCTCCCGATTTTTCCGGTAAGTTATATGAAATTACCTGCGGTACTTTTTCTATTGATCTTGATAGAAGATCAACTATGCCAAGAGAATCTTTAGGGGAAAAATCATCTTTCTTTTTATTGATTTTGGCATCGCGAATTTCAGCGAAGAATGGCTTTATTTTACATATCAAAAAAAGACTTCCTACAGAAAATGAAGCAGCATAGCCCCTTGGTATTTCAATCATGAATGAGGAGTCGCTACGCTGTACAATAAGCCGACTATCCCCTTCCTGGACATCAACGGTATAAGAAATCCATTCACCATTATCACTAATGCACTTTTGCCCTATTGACTCCCAAGCATCATAGACAGAATGATCCAGTACCTTTTTCTGTGCCACCAGACCAAAAGAAATAAATAACAAAAGAGAAACCAAACATACGCAGCGGGATAAATTGAGCATGTCAATAGGTATTTATGTTGAAATTAATCAATTGATTGAAAAAATGAACAAATAGATCATTCGGATGATTAAACAACGCTAGCAGTTCTCCAAACCCTTAACGTTTGAATAATAACGGTAAGAAAGATAATCCCAATTCCTGCATAAAAAGAGAGACCAAGCATTTGGTGTTCCTGATAGATGACAAAAGCCATCATTATTCCATACACCGGCTCAAGGTTGTAACTCAGATTTACCGTAAATGGAGAAATTTTAACTAGAGAGCGCACGGAGAGATTAAAAGCAACTACGGTACAAAAAAGGCTCAACACGATCAACCAAAATAAGTCTGACCAGCCAGGAAAAAAATTTGTTTTTGGCAAAAAAAGAAGATAAAAAGGAACGATAAAATTCAACACAAGCCACCCCCCACCAATCTCATAAAAAGTGATTGTATTGGCATCATATTTAGTTACGAGATGTTTGTTCAGAATGGGAAATACGGCAGCAAGAAATGAGGAAATCATACCAAATAAAATTCCAATTTTATAGGTATCATCAAAATGAAAAATAAGGTAAATACCAACCATGACCAACAATCCAAGAAATACCTCAGTAGGATCTATTCTTCTGCGTGAAATAAGAGGATCTAGAAAGGAAGAAAAAAAACCTACAGCAGACAAACAGACAAGTGCAACAGATATATTAGCGTACTTAATGCTGCCATAAAAAAAAAGCCAATGCAGTGCAATTATCGCCCCTACGCCAATCAGATGAAAAATTTCTCGGGTTGGAAGTAGTCGTATAGTTGATTTGCCAAGTGCAAAAAGAAGCAGTATGATTGTGGAGAAGAGCATTCTGTACCAAACAAGTAATGCCTCGTTCATTGAAATAACTCTGCCAAAGACTGCCGTAAATCCTGCAAGAAAGATAGCAACATGAAGCTGCAGGAAGGCTTTTTTCATTAATCTTCTTTATATGCGATGAACTTAGCGCTTCATCCTTGTCAAATAATCACCAAAAAGATATTGTAATTGCATAGACAATACACCAACAATTCCCTCTTGTATAATCCCTTTTGACATCTTTGAAGCACCAAACTTTCGATCTCTAAAAGTGATGGGCACCTCGGTTATTTTAAAACCAAGTCGCCATGCGGCAAATTTCATTTCTATTTGAAATGCATACCCAACAAAGCTGATGGACGACAAGTTAAGGATTGACAGTACACGGCGACTGTAACATATAAAACCTGCAGTGGGGTCCATCACTGGCATCCAGGTGATAAGCCTGCTGTATAAGGCACCGCTTTTTGAAATAAGTTTTCTGCTAAAAGGCCAGTTTTCAAGTTGCCCACCTTTGACATATCTTGAACCAATTGCGACATCGGCACCCCCGTTAATACAAGCTTGATATAAACGATCCAAATCCTTAGGATCATGCGAAAAGTCTGCGTCCATTTCAAATAGGAAATCGTAACCCTTTTCTAGACCCCATTCAAAACCTAAAATATAGGCAGTCCCCAATCCAAGCTTACCAGAACGTTCAAGTAGAAATAATTCTTGTGGTTGATCTATAATAAGTGACTTAACAATTGCAGCAGTTCCATCAGGTGAATTGTCATCAATGATCAGGATATGAAATCCCTGATTGAGATCAAAGATGGCACGAATGATATCCGTGACATTCTCTTTCTCATTGTAGGTTGGTATGATGACAAGCTTTTTCAATCCAGTGGTCTTGTGGGATATATTGATTACTGTTATTTATTCTTTTGCTTGAGCATGGTTCGGTTAAAAATGTCAGTCAGCTTTTGCTTGGTATGCATTGGGAAGTCACTTTTCATCACCCAATCGTAATAAGACGGTTCATTGCGTAATACGTCTTCGACTGCTTTGCCCTTATGCTTTCCGAAGTTAAAAACCTCTCTCCCATTCTCCATGACCATTCTTCTGGCAAAGTCAACAATTTCATCTTCACCTACCATTTTCAGAACAGACTCTACAGAATCTCCCAATTGCTCATAACGAGAAAGTTGGGCTTGGAATACCTCCCATGTTGCTGTTACATCAGTTTCTGCACTATGGGCATTTTCAAGATTCTTATCACAGTAGAATTTATAAGCTGCGGATAAATTCCTTGGTTCCATCTGGTGATAAATCTTCTGGACATCCAATAACCTTCGACCACTCAAATCAAAATCGAGCCCGGCCCTAAGAAATTCTTCAGCCAGCAGTGGCCAGTCAAATCTATTTGAATTATACCCTCCAAGGTCAGCATTTTCCATATACTGACCGATTTCATTGGCAAGCTGCTTAAAAATTGGGGCATCCTTGACCATTTCATCAGTTATACCATGAATTGCAGATACCTCAGCCGGAATGGGCCTTTCAGGATTAACAAGTCTCCTTTTCATTTGACTGCTCCCATCTGGAGCAACCCTAAGCATTGCTATCTCTACGATCCTGTCCTGAGAAAGACTTAAACCGGTTGTTTCCAGATCTAAAAATACAATTGGGCGTTGAAGTTTAATCTTCATATTAAAAATTATGCTCACAAGATAAGCTGAATCCCTTGGGTTTGATGGGATTTTTAAACCAAAATTGAGAGAAAAAGAACTGTGAGAAATCAGTTAAAATCATGATTTTCATAAAAAAGGTGCTCAAACTGCCCAATTGGCAAATAATCGTTTCTATATTTGTATATAAATTAGAAAAAATGAAAAAAACTTCCTACTTATTACTGATCACCCTACTCATCCTATCGATCAGTTCATGCACAACCTATCGTGGTGCTGCATCAGGAGGTTGTTCAGTAAATAAGAATCTGGTTGGTTACAAGTGATATACTACCAACTTAAAATAATAAATAAAAAAGAGGCCCGAAGGCCTCTTTTTTTATAGACTGGTATTCAGTTAATTTAAGAAAAAACTGTAGAAAAGGCTTGTTCGAAATCGGCCTTGATATCTTCAATATGTTCAATACCAACGCTGATCCTGATAAGGTTTGGCAATACGCCTGCCTTGTCCTGCTCAGCCTCACTCAGTTGCTCGTGGGTAGTTGATGCAGGGTGGATGGCAAGTGTTTTAGCATCCCCTACGTTAGCAAGATGGCTAACCAGTTTCAAGGAATTGATAAACTTCTTACCATTCTCCATTCCACCTTTAATTCCAAACTGAAGTACTCCACCAAAACCATTTTTGAGGTATGTTTTGGCCAATGAATGGTAAGGACTACTCTCAAGACCAGGATACCACACAAATTCAACATTTTTGTTTGACTCCAACCATTTAGCCAGTGCCAGTGAATTTTCCACATGACGCTCAACCCTTAGGGAAAGTGTCTCCAGACCCTGTAATAAAAGAAATGAGTTAAAGGGACTCAATGCAGCACCAAAGTCACGCAAACCTTCTACCCTTGCTCTGATGATATAGGCAATGTTTGGGAGACCGAGTGGATTTCCTTCACCAAAAATATCCCAGAATTTCAGACCATGATAACCTTCAGAAGGTTCAGTAAACTGTGGGAATTTACCATTACCCCAATTAAAATTACCGCCATCAATGATGACGCCACCGATACTGGTTCCATGCCCACCAATCCATTTGGTGGCAGATTCAACGACAATATTTGCTCCAAGCTCAATAGGCTTTACAAGAAAACCTCCTGCGCCAAAAGTATTGTCAACAACCAAAGGAATATTGTGCTTTTTTGCCAGTGCTGAGAACTTTGCAAAATCAGGAATGCTCAACTTTGGATTTCCTATTGACTCAACATATATCGCTTTGGTATTGTCATCAATCAATTTCTCAAAGCTTGCTGCATCATCGCCTTCAGCAAACCTTGCCTCTACGCCCAATCTCTTAAATGCAACTTTAAACTGATTGTAGGTTCCGCCATAAATAAAAGAGCTGCTGACGAAATTATCGCCTGCTTGTAAAATGTTATTGAGCGCTAAAAACTGAGCGGCCTGACCTGAAGCGGTAGCCAAGGCAGCCACACCACCTTCTAGGGCTGCAATTCTTTTTTCAAAGACGTCAGTTGTCGGGTTCATGATTCTCGTGTAGATATTACCAAACTCTCTCAACCCAAAAAGATTGGCAGCATGATCTGCATTCTTAAATTGATATGAAGTGGTCTGATGAATAGGCACTGCCCTTGACCCTGTTACCGGATCTGCTTCTTGGCCTGCGTGTAATTGCAATGTTTCGAACCTTAAGTTATTACTCATAGTTGTTGGTTTATTAGTCTACAAATTTAGTAGGTTTATTTTACTAACCAAATTTTTTTGCCGGATAAATATAAACAAAGCAGTCGTATAAGTAAAAGGGTGTTTAAAATCAGGTCTTTTCTGTTTAATATTGAGCCGAAACTTCAAATCATTCGATAGACAGAAATAGATGAATTCAATATATCTTCATCAGTAGAAAATACGTTTATGGCCAAGTTCGCTATCCTGATTAGTTTTCTTACCTCGATTTACTTCAATGTGTCGGCGCAACTGACTGTTTACGTATCCCCTAGCGGAAACGACTTGAATCAAGGCAGCTATAACAAACCACTAGGCAGTTTTGAGGGTGCTCAACAATACCTTCGGAGGATAAAACCCTCTAAGGACGTAAGGGTAATCTTTAAAAATGGCACATACTATCTGCCAAATACCATTCAATTTTCAGAGAAGGATAACCTCAACTCACAAGCTAGTGTAAGCTATATCGCCGAAAATGAAGGTAAAGCCATCATTAGTGGCGGTAGTCGGATTGAGGTTCAGTGGAAACCATACAGAAATGGAATCTATGTTACCGAGGTTAGGTGCAACAGCAACATCGATCAACTCTACATTAATGGAAAAAGGCAGGAGATGGCCAGATATCCAAATGCTCAACAGAACAAAACAGTATTTGATGCTTGGGACCTTAACCACAATCCAGTTGCTGATTCTGTTGCAGATGCGATTCTTCCGTCACGTATTGCATCATGGGAAAATCCTACGGGAGGATTTATTCATGCCATGCACGCATACCTATGGGGCGATATGCACTGGTTAATTAAAAAAAAGCAGACTAATCATGAACTTGAATTGGAAGGTGGATGGCAAAATAACCGTCCCTCTCCTATGCATCCGGTATTTAGAATGGTAGAAAATATTTTTGAGGAGTTGGATGCACCTGGTGAATGGTATTTCAATAAAAAAGAAAATAAACTTTACTACCTCCCCGATACAAACACCAATCTGAAGAATGCCATCGTTGAGATTGTCCGACTCAACCATTTGATTGAATTCAATGGATCGATAGAAAAACCAATAAGAAACATCCACCTGAAAGGATTTGTTTTTAGGCACACGACCAGAACATTCATGGAAAACAAAGAACCGTTGTTGCGTTCTGACTGGACTGTATACCGCGGTGGTGCGATTGTTTATAATGGTGCTGAAGATTGCCAGATTAACGATTGTGAATTTGATCAGGTGGGTGGTAACACCATCATGGTAAACAACTACAATAAAAACATACAAATCAAAGGTTGCTATATCCACCATAGTGGAGCAAGTGGTGTGGTTTTCGTGGGGGATACCAGTTCAGTCAGGAATGCACTATTTGGATATCAGCCACAGCATTATGCTACCCTCGATTTAACCAAGGGCCCAAAAAACAAAAACTACCCTAGAGATTGCCTGGTGGAAGATTGTATCATCACCATGACCGGAAGGGTTGAAAAACAAACCTCCCCAATCCAAATCTCAATGGCGCATAAGATACATGTGAATCATTGTTCAATTTATGATGTTCCAAGGGCAGGAATCAACATTAGTGAGGGAACCTTCGGAGGACATGTGATCGAGAACAGTGATATTTTTAATACGGTATTAGAAACAGGAGATCATGGCAGTTTCAACTCTTGGGGCAGAGACCGGTATTGGAGTCCTGATCAACAGTCAGTTCACGTAGAAGTAGCCAAGAATAGAACACTGCCATTTCTCGATATGCTAGAACCCAATATCATTCGCCACAACAGATGGAGATGTGACCATGGCTGGGACATTGACCTGGACGATGGTTCAAGTCAATATAGGATATATAACAATCTGCTTCTTAAAGGTGGACTTAAACTAAGGGAAGGATATGATCGCCATGTTACAAACAATGTAATCATCAACAATACGATACACCCTCATGTATGGTTTGAATTAAGTGATGATGTGATTAAACATAATATTGTTTTTGAGAGATACAATGAGATCATGATGGACAACACAGTTGGCATCAATAAAAGATGGGGAAAATCAATCGACTCAAATTTCTTTGTGTGTGATAGCAGTCAACTGAAGTCCTTTTTGAAGAATGGAGCAGATTCAAACTCCATCAATGGAGATCCTATGTTTATCAACCCAAAAGAAGGTGACTTCAGGGTAAAGCCAAGTTCTAAAACGATATCGGTGGGTTTCGTGAATTTCGACATGAATTCTTTTGGAGTAATTAAGCAAACTCTGAAGACAATTGCAAAGACACCAGAAATTCCCATTCCACGCTACACATCAATTAATAGTAGTACTGCTCAATCATCAACGTATAGTTGGATGGATGTGCAGCTATCAGAACCAAAAGGGGCAGCACTATCAGCATTTGGTGTTGGCTTTGGAGAAAGTGGTGTGGCGCTAGGTAATATTGAAAAAGGAAACAATGCATATGAGCTAGGACTTAGAACAGGAGATCTGATCATGTCGATAGAAGGAAAGAAAGTTGAGAACATTGAAAGCATGCAGAAATTGTTGGAAGACCTAAAAGGAAATAAGGACTCCTTTACAATTAGCATCATAAGAAATCAGAGGGGGAAGCAGCTGCTCATTAACAAGAAGCCAGAAGAGTTAAAAAAGTCAAATTAAAAAAAGGCCTGGATTTTATCCAGGCCTTTTTTTGTGGAGCTGGTGGGATTCGAACCCACGTCCAAACATATTCGCCGTAAACTTTCTACATGCTTATTTTAGAATTGATTGTCGGGTACATGCAGGAACTAAACAAACCAACATGAACCGTAGCTGAATGGTCTTAATCAACTGGCACAGCCTTCAGTTGAAGCAGCCCTGTTTTTTTTGATTCAGCGGAGTGACTTGGCAAAGGCGGGCCCGTCAAACAGCTATAATGGGTGCGCTAATCTCTGATTAGGCAGCCATGGCGTAAGTATTCTCGCCGTTTGTGTTTTTCGTATTCAGATTAAAGTGCAACATACGCAACGCACTGCATGCTTACTTACAAAGATCTACGCTGTCAAAACCGGTCAGCCCCAAAAGCGTATTGCAAAGGTACAATAAATCGTGAGGGGAAAGGGAGTGATTTTTGTAATGATTGGTTAATGTAAGTTGAGAGAGTTGAGAAAGTTGAGTTATACTACTCGTCCTCTGTCCCTCGTCCCTTTTGTTCCTCGCTTCGCTCGGGATGAAAGGTGGTGGGTTGTTTGGAATGACAGTGGTGCAGCGATAAATAAAAAACCCTTCTAAAAATTAGAAGGGTTTGTGCCCAGAACAGGAATCGAACCTGCACTACCTTGCGATAACCAGATTTTGAGTCTAGCGCGTCTACCAATTCCGCCATCTGGGCAGGGATGGCAAATTTAGTTTTTCTGTGTATGCAAAACAAAAAAAG
>CAIXLY010000016.1 GCA_903920455.1 uncultured bacterium
GCAGGGAAAATGGTAGAGGTGATGACCAGGTTATAACTGCTGTTGGCCCAGTCATACATAGCCCAGGCGTTCTGAATTTTTTTAGATACTATCTTCATCTGTTAGAGTTTCCCTGTGATAATCATGAGTATCAATACTCCCCCAATCAGAATTCGATACCAGCCAAACATCCTGAATCCATTCCTTTGTAAAAATCCTATAAAAAATCGGATTGCCAGAAGTGCTACAACAAAAGCAACGGTACTTCCTAGCAACAACAATTGAATGCCTTCGGTATTCAACACACTAGGCTCTTCTTTCCAAATATCATATAAACTTTTGATGGTGGCGGCACTCATGGTGGGCACTGCTAGAAAAAAAGAAAACTCCGCAGCAAGAGAACGGGTTAGTTTTTGTTGCATCCCTCCGATGATGGTGGAGGCGCTTCTGCTAAGCCCTGGAAACATTACTGCAAGCACTTGATAACACCCAATGGTTAATGCCTTTGTATAACTGATTTCTTCTTCCTTAATAACCTCACTACTGCGAAACCACCTGTCAACAAACAACAATACTACGCCGCCGGCAAAGAGTACAATAGAGATAAAGAGCGGACTCTCTAAACTGTTGTCGATATGCTTCTTAAACAATGCGCCAAAAATCAATGCGGGAATTATGGCTACAAAGAGCTTGATATAGAATGTAAACTTTCTAAAATCCATGAACTTTTTCCAATATAAAACTACAACAGAAAGAATAGCGCCAAACTGGATGACTATCTCAAACAGCTTGGTAAAGGCATCGTGCTCAATCTTGAAAAATGCAGAGGCAATGGCCATATGCCCTGTTGAGGAAACCGGAAGAAACTCGGTTATCCCTTCAATGATGGCAAGGATAAGGGCCTGGAAAGTATTCATTTAGTTTTGGTATGCCGGAAATCAGGAACTGCGTTTCCCTTTTTTCATGATTGCATATATCTCTATGATGAAACCAGCGAGGATTAACAATGGGGCTACAGTAATTCTGGTTTTACTATACACTTCATTTTCAGCAAAAACAGTTGGATTATCACTCTTGCCGCCACTCATCAGAAATAATCCGATGACAATAACTACAACTCCGATGAGCATCCATACAAAATTGTCCTTTTCAAAAAGCGATGTCTTGTTATTTTCCATGGTATAATGTTTATCAATAAAGATCGTCAAGTTTCATTTTTAGGTACTTGGTAACACTCCTGTGTGTACTGATAAAAGTAATGCTAATTCCGATGAGGATGAGTATCAAATACAACAGGGCCAAAAGTGCATTGTCGCGCAAAGCCTTAATCTCCGGGAGCCACCAATTTTCAACTCCATAGATAAGGATGTTGATCGCCACAATAGCAAGTCCAGCACTGAACAAGCCATTGATGATGGCCTTTTTGTCGAATGGCTTTGATATGAACCACCTCGTTGCTCCTACCATCTGCATGGTTTTGATGAGGAATCTGTTTGAAAACATGGCCAGTTTTATGGTGTTGTCAATCAAGATGATCACAATCAATGCAAGTATCCCGGCGAGGGCAAGTAAAAAGTATCCAGTTTTTTTAACGATGCTGTTGAGGTTGCTAACAACGGCATCAGGGTATTTTACTTCGCTGATGATGAAGTTATTGGTAATCTCTTTGCTGATCTTGTTGAGGCTATCTTTGTTTACGTATTCAGGCTGTAGGTAAAAGTCTATGCTGGCAGGTAAGGGGTTGTAGTCTAGCACCTTGTTCCAATCTCCGTTACCATCACCTATAAATTTTTTGCGAGCCTGCTCTTTTGTTGTGTACTCCACCGAGCGTGCATATGGCTTAGACTCAATTGATTTCTTTACCAAATCAATGTCGCGTTGTGGACTACCCTCTCTGATAAAAGCGTTAACCTGCACACTGCCCTTGAAATAACTTTCTAATTTACTCGCATTGATCACCAGCCAGCCTAGCATTCCGAGGATGAAAAGCACTAGGGCTACGCCCAAGATTGCCATAAAATAGGAAGGTTTACTGCGTTTCATCGATGCCCGGCCCTGTGTAGTCATTGCTGATTGAATTTTAGTACCTTTTACTTCTTTTTTACTCGAAGTATCAAAAATAGCAATTTTAAAGCGTTTGTGTATTTTTGCGCCTCCCGAAGCGGGGTTTAATTTTTGTACTCAGTATAAAGCAACTTAAGATGGAATACGGATTTAGGGATATTGAAAGGAAATGGCAGGATGCATGGAAGCAGAACAAGGCCTATAAGGTTGATAATAATTCTCCCAAGCCCAAATATTACGTGCTTGATATGTTCCCTTACCCAAGTGGGGCGGGACTGCATGTTGGTCATCCGCTGGGCTACATCGCCAGTGATGTGTTTAGCCGATATAAACGCCTGAAGGGGTTTAATGTGCTGCATCCGATGGGCTATGACTCATTCGGACTCCCTGCAGAACAATATGCAATTGAACATGGAATTCCTCCTGCAATCTCTACCGAATATAACATCAACACATTCAGGTCTCAGTTGGATAAGATCGGCTTTTGTTATGATTGGGATCGTGAGGTGAGAACATCAAATGATGATTATTATAAGTGGACACAATGGATATTTCTTCAACTATTCGATAGTTGGTTCGATAGAAAAAGTCAAAAAGCAAGAAGACTGCATGAACTGATTGATATTTTCTCCTCCGAAGGAAACGCCAACATCCCTTGTCCGGGCGATAAACATCTTCACTTTACAGCCTCAGACTGGAAAGCATTCAACGAAAAACAACAGGCTGACATCTTGATGCACTATAGAATTGCCTTCTGTGGTATTGGTGAAGTGAATTGGTGCGAAGCCCTTGGAACCGTATTGGCCAATGATGAAGTGATTAATGGGGTGAGTGAAAGAGGCGGTCATCCAGTAGTGAAAAAGAAACTTAGGCAGTGGTATCTGCGCATCACTGAATATGCGGAAAGGTTGCTCGCTGGTCTGGATACGGTTGATTTTAGCGACAGCATGAAAGACATGCAAACCAACTGGATTGGAAAAAGCTTTGGAGCTGAAATAGATTTCGATCTGGTATCTGAAAATATGTTGGCAGAGGGCAAAAAGCTGAAAGTCTACACCACGCGCCCTGATACTATTTTTGGTGTTGATTTTATGGTAATCGCTCCTGAGCATGAACTTGTAAAACAGATTACATCTTCAGGACAAGCTTCTGCTGTAACCGAATACATTGATTATGTAAACAGCAGAAGTGAAAGGGAAAGGATGGCTGAAAAGAAGATCAGTGGGGTATTTAGTGGTGCTTATTGCAAACATCCTTTTGAAGAGCGACAAATTCCTGTCTGGATAAGTGAGTACGTTCTTGCCGGCTATGGCACTGGCGCTATCATGGCCGTACCATGCGGTGATGAACGCGACTTTAAGTTTGCGCAACATTTCAATATCCCCATCACCAATATCATCGGATCCCATTTTAATGGAGTAGATGCCAATCCAACAAAAGAAGCAATACTCGAGAATAGCGGTTTTTTGAACGGGACGAAGATGTTAGATGCCATTGCTATTTCAATCACCAAGATGGAAGAGCTCGGCATAGGAAAACGACAAACAAATTATAGGATGCGTGATGCTGCATTTAGTCGCCAACGTTATTGGGGTGAACCTTTTCCTATCGTTTGGAAAAATGATATCGCCTATGCGCTTCCAGTTTCTTCATTGCCAGTTGCGCTTCCTCAATTGTCGGACCTAAAACCCGGACCAGATGGACAAGGGCCATTGGCCAATCTTCCTGAGTGGACGGCCTTTGAGGGTGGAACAAGGGAAGTGAATACCATGCCTGGGTATGCCGGTAGCAGCTGGTATTTTCTCCGCTACATGGATCCTCAGAACAAACAGGAATTTTGCAGCAGGGAGGCAAGTGATTATTGGGGACAGGTGGATCTTTACATCGGAGGTACAGAGCATGCGGTTGGGCATCTGCTCTATAGCAGGATGTGGACAAAAGCATTATTCGATCTTGGTTATATTGGGTTCGACGAGCCTTTTAAACGCTTGGTGAATCAAGGTAAAATAGGAGGAGATTCAAGGTTGGTGTATAGGGTTCGCGGAACCAAACAGTTTGTTTCTGCAGGGTTAAAGGATGGTTATGAAACAGACGAGATTCATGTTGATGTTACACTCGT
This sequence comes from uncultured bacterium, assembly GCA_903920455.1. Lineage (GTDB taxonomy): Bacteria > Bacteroidota > Bacteroidia > Chitinophagales > Chitinophagaceae > Pollutibacter. The sequence goes on from CAIXLY010000016.1 coordinate 4,163, forward strand.
GGATGGTTTTGATCTTGACATGGATGGATTTAAAAAATGGAAACCCGATTTTGCTGATGCGAGTTTTATTACAGAAGAAGGCATTTACAAATGCGGAAGTCGACTTGAAAAAATGAGCAAGCGTTATTTCAACGTTGTGAATCCCGATGATATCGTAGTGAAATATGGTGCGGATACATTTAGGATGTATGAAATGTTTTTGGGCCCGGTTGAACAGGATAAACCATGGGATACCAAAGGAATTGAAGGGGTGCATCGCTTTATAAAAAAATTATGGAGGCTGTATGCAGATGCTGAAAAAGGGATTGTACTTACAGATGCAACAGCAACAGATGCATCATGGAAGGCATTTTATAAGATGTTAAAAAAAGTGGAAGAGGATACAGCACGATTCTCATTCAATACCGCAGTAAGTTGTTTCATGATTGGAGTGAATGAGCTAACAGATCTTAACTGTCATTCAAAGGATTTGCTTTCCAAGTTGTTGATTATCCTTGCACCATACGCCCCCCACATCAGTGAAGAATTGTGGAGCGTAGCCGGCAATCAGGGATCTGTATTGGATTCCAACTATCCATCGGTTGAAGAAAAATACTTAGTGGAAACATCAAAGGAGTATCCGATTGCAATCAACGGCAAGACAAGAACAACCATCGAGCTGGATGTAAATCTTAGCCAGCAAGATGTTGAGAAGCTCGTTATGGCTGAGCCTGTGGTGATTAAATGGCTTGAAGGCAAGTCGCCAAAGAAAATCATCTACGTAAAAAACAAAATGATCAATGTGGTCATCTAGGATTATTTCCTGTGTTTTTTGCACTTTTTTTCGAGGAAAAATAACTGTAGAATAGTTGTGGCTACTATATTCTACCTGATTTTCATGCTGTTATACCAGGTTTTAAATATTATAGATTAGTTATGATTCATTCATGTATTTTTACTTTGCATGAATCCACATCTTGATCCATTAGAAAAGTTGGGTAGTCCCGGTGAATCTGAATATGAGAACACCATACGTCCCGCGAGTTTGGAAGACTTTTCCGGACAGCCCAGGATTATTGAGAACCTCAAAATTTTTATTCAGGCGGCTCAAATGCGCTCTGAGTCACTTGATCATGTGTTGTTTCACGGACCACCCGGCCTTGGCAAAACAACCCTATCCAGAATTGTTGCCAGAGAGATGGGTGTAAATATCAAAGAGACATCCGGTCCGGTAATTGAAAAGCCGGCAGACCTTGCAGGTTTGTTGACAAGTCTTGAACCTAATGATGTGCTTTTTATAGATGAGATTCACCGACTCAGCAATGTAGTGGAGGAGTACTTGTATTCTGCCATGGAAGATTATAAAATCGATATCATGATTGATAGTGGGCCAAGTGCAAAAACCATTCAAATCAATCTGAATCCATTTACACTTATTGGCGCAACAACCAGAAGTGGATTGCTTACTGCACCACTTTTGTCTAGGTTCGCTATAAAGTCTAGACTTGAATATTATTCCAACGAAGTGCTTGAACGCATCATCACAAGATCTGCAGGAATTCTTCAAACCAAAATCACTTCTGATTCGGCAAAAGAAATTTCAAGGCGTAGCAGAGCCACTCCCAGAATAGCCAATGGTTTATTGAAGAGAGTGCGTGACTTTGCACAGGTACTTGGTGATGGAATTGTGACCATAGACATCACGCGCCATGCATTAAAAGCATTGAATGTGGATGAGCATGGACTTGATGAAATGGACAACAGAATCCTTTCAACCATTATCGATAAATTCAAAGGCGGGCCCGTGGGATTAGGCACTATTGCCACTGCAGTTGGTGAAGAAGCCGGAACTATCGAGGATGTGTATGAACCTTTTCTAATTCAAGAGGGTTTTCTGCAGCGTACAGCAAGGGGAAGGGAAGTGACTGCAAGAGCATATGAGCATTTAGGCCGAGCTCACCCCTCAGCAGGTGACAATCTGTTATTTTAAATTTTAACGCAATTGAGGCAAATGATCATGGAGGCCATATATCCTATTTTTTTATTGCTTGACCTAGCCGTAAACGTGCCGGGATGGATATTTTTTGCCCTTTGTTTTTTATTGATTGTATTGGCGACTTTTATGATTTGGCTCTTAGTCAGCAACCGGTTTAATAAGAAGCTGCTATTTCAGAAAGAGCGATTTAAAGGAAAATCACTTCTTGAAAATGATAGAATGAGGATAGCGATGGAATTGCAAGATGAAATTGGTGCGAGCCTCACTGCATTGCATCTCATGACATCTTTGCTTAGTGATGTTGAAGTAGAAGAGCGGGCAAAGGGGTTGATTGCAAAAATCAACGCGGTTTCTGATAAGATGGTTCAAGATCTGAACGAAATTGTTTGGGCACTTAATGTAACCAATGACATAATGCCCAGCCTGATGTCATACACGAGGGAAACAATCTCTACCCTGCTTTCCAATGCCGGAATAGCATTTGAGGAAAGTGAGCCCATTGGCTATCCAAAAATAGTTGTAAGTGGGGTCGTCAGAAGAAATGTGTTTATGATTTTGAAAGAGTTGGTAAACAATGCCATCAAGCACTCAGGAAGCGGTAGGGTGAGGTTGATCGTTAGAATTGACGATCAACTGCGATTCGTACTATCTGACTTTGGTCGCGGAATAACTGATCCCACTTTTTCAGTAATCACATCAGGAGGCAACGGCCTAAATAATGTTAAAGCCAGGGTGAACGCCCTTGGTGGAAGTATTGATTTTAAAAATGAAAATGGGCTTACTGTTAGAATCAGTATCCCATTAAACAAATTTAATCAAGCCGATTAGGATTCTTTAACAAGCAGCCTGAATCCATTTCCATGAATGTTTACTATCTCAACATCTGGATCTTCTCTTAGATATTTTCTCAGTTTTGCGATGTACACGTCCATGCTTCTGCCATTGAAATAATTGTCATTACCCCAAATCTTTTTTAGTGCAAGTTCACGTTGGAGCAAATCGTTTTTGTATTCACTGAGCATTTTTAGTAATTCATTTTCTTTAGGAGAGAGTGTGATCTTACTGTCGCCGATGGAAAGCTCTCTAAGTTTTGGAATAAAGTGGTATTTGCCAAGATCATACTCTACATTTACGATTTCCCTGTTTTGCTCCTCGTTTCTTTTCAGGATCGCTTTAATCTTAAATAGAAGAAGTTCAGAATCAAAAGGTTTGGTGATATAATCGTCAGCCCCAAGTTTATATCCCTTGATTTGATCCTCTTTCATTGATTTGGCTGAAAGAAAGAAAAGCGGAACGTCTGGGTTGATATCTCTAATTTCTTCAGCAAGCATGAAGCCATCCATTTTAGGCATCATCACATCTAGCAAACAGAAATCAAATTTTTCTCTCTGAAACGCTGCAAGGCCTAGTCGCCCATCTCTTTCGAGGATTACTTCATAATCGTTTAGCTCGAGAAAATTCTTTAGTACCAGTCCCAAATTTGGGTCATCTTCGCACAACAGAATCTTTGGCTTTGGGTTTGATGTTGACATTTGCTTGGTTTAGGGCAAATAAAATTATTAACCACGACATATTGACTTGCAAGACAATAAATTTTTGTTAAACAGCACCTAATTTTCGAATTTGCTGCTCTTTTATATCTAAATCAGTTTTATGCACCTCACTTCAGACAATACCTTTAAAAAACTTGTGATCATAGGCGATAGGGTGCTTATCCAACTTACTAAGCCTAGTGAAAAAACCCTAAGCGGGCTTTATCTTCCTCCAGGGGTTCAAGAGAAGGAAAAGGTGCAGCAGGGCATCATCATCAAAACTGGACCCGGATTTGTGATTCCCATGCCCATTGAGGAGGAATCCTGGAAGTCAGACGAGGAAAAAGTGAAATATATACCCCTACAGGCAAAAGAAGGGGATTTGGCCATTTTCTTGCTCAGTGGCGCTACCGAGGTGATATATGAAGGAAGTACATTTTATATCCTCCCACAAAGCGCGATTCTAATGCTTGAACGGGATGAGCAAATTTGATGAAAATAATCTCTGAATGTCCATAATTGTACTCAAAAATGTCTTTTTTGAGGCATAAATGCTCTTTTAATTGATTTATTGTAATTTTTGAGAAACTTAATTTTGAGAACCTACATATTAGTGTACCTTCAATCTGGTTTTTCATAGGATATTGGATTTTAAAACGGGCTGCATTTCTATGCTGGCCCTTTTTTTTTATACCCTCTCTATCCTTCCATCCTGAACAATTCTGATCAGATTTTCTCTTTTTAAGGTAGTGATTACTTCTTTTAAGGCTGTTTCTTCTATTTCAACTTTGTTTAACAATTCTGCCATCTTCATGGAGGATGTTTTTAACAAATCCAACACTTTTATTACAATATCTTGAAATTCACCAATCCCCATCTTTTCCTGCTTATTCTCGCGGCATCGATCGCAAATCTCACAACGCATCATTGCTTCGTCACCAAAATACTGACCAATATAAACGGATCTGCATGAAGTTGTGTTAACATATCCAATCATTTTTTCAATTCGCTCCACATATTCCTGCTTCCTCTGTAGGTATGTTTCATAATTAATGTTCAACTCTTCCGCCCTAATTCTGTCCTGCAGATAACACAGCTGTGGCAGCTCCTTCTTGGGTGAGTAGAGGATGATATTGGCATTGTTGAGCAACGCTAGCTGCTCATATATCGTCTGGAGATCCCTCTTCAAAATCCAGGCAAGGTTCCTCTCACGAATCCTTACATTATGATCAAATACACCACTATAGGTTCTTAATAAGGCCTTGATGATGGGTTCGAGTTCAGGGTATCTGTATTCAAATTCTTCAATGCCCTCTTTACCTGAAATGAATTGCACTCTCGAAGGCATGTATACTTGTTCCAGGTAAGAAATTACTTGTTCCTGCTTTAGGGCTTGCAGACTGAACACCACTTCCTTCATATCCATCTTGAATTTTTGGAGGAAGTCTTCCATGTCAAAATCAAAATACCTGCCCAAGCCTGCTCCTGCAGGAATCTGCAGATAATTGGCCAATGCCTGGTATACTTTTCGGATGGTGGCTATGCTAGGGAATTTTATATCGGGTTGAATCTTTAATTCTTCAAGCTCCTGCTGTCGGTATAGCAGCACTGCATAAGCCGGCAGTCCGTCTCGACCTGCCCTTCCTGCCTCTTGGTAATAGCTTTCTAAGCAATCCGGTATATCAGCGTGGATAACAGTTCTTACATCCGCCTTATCAATGCCCATGCCAAAGGCATTGGTACATACTATGATGCTATTTTTCCCTTCTCTCCAGGCTTGCTGCTTTTGTTTTCTTATTTCCTGATCAAGTCCAGCATGGTAGTAGTCGCTATCAACTCCTCTTTGTTTTAAGATATCGCTTAGCTCTTTTGTCTTCTTTCTTGTTTTGCAATAGACAATTCCAGCGCCTTTTACTTTTTCTATGATCGTTATTATCCTATTGATCTTGTCATCACATTTTTCTGCGGTATAGGAAAGATTAGGTCTTGCAAAAGAGGTCATGAAGGCAGCTGGATTTTTCATGTTCAGCTTGTCTACAATATCTTCTTTGACTTTGTTTGTTGCAGATGCAGTCACCGCTATCACTGGCACACGTGGAAACCATTCCCTGATTGCTGCAATTTTTAAATAGGAGGGTCTAAAATCATATCCCCATTGCGAAATACAATGTGCTTCATCAATTGCAATTAATGATATCGGCAGTGATGATAAACTTTCTGCAAACTTCTTTGATTCAAGTCTTTCGGGAGAAACATAAAGAAACTTAATCTCCCCATCTGCACATGCATCGATAATCGACATGCTTTCACTGAACGACATCCCAGAAACAATAGCTGCTGCATCAATGTCTCGTTGGTTCAATTGCTCCACTTGATCATCCATTAAGGCTATCAATGGCGAAATAACCAGGCAACATCCGTCAAGCAGCAATCCTGGCACTTGATAACAAACTGATTTACCTCCTCCCGTCGGAAGGATAGCCAGTGTATCTTGGCCGTTGAGCACTGAAGAAATGATGTCCTCTTGAAGAGGGCGAAATTCTTCATGCCCCCAGTGCTGCTTCAATACCTCTTTAGGGGTCATGCTGTATTTGTTTTAGGCATCAGATTACCTTCTTGAAGAACAACCGAACTGAGTTGATGGCCAATACCACGTCACTCATCCCCATGACCAAGGCGCCAACCGTTGGCGTGAGATAGCCGAATGCAGCAAAAGGGATGGCAACAATATTATAAAAGAAAGCCCAGAATAAATTCTGCTTAATTGTTATATAGGTGTGTTTGCCAAGTCCGAGTGCAGTAGGCAATTGTTTGAGTCCGGAATTCATCAACACCACCTGTGCACTCTGAATGGCCAGTTGGGATGCCTCACTTAATGATATGCCTATTGTTGCTTTGGCCAGTGCGGGTGCGTCATTAATTCCGTCACCTACCATAGCTGTTGGCGTAGTTGCATTCAAGCCTGCAATCATATCGAGTTTTTGCGCTGGACTTTGTTCTGCAATTACTTTGTCAATACCAAGTATCGAAGCAATGTAATCGCACTTTTCTTTTCTGTCACCACTCAACAGGATGGTCTTTATATTTTTACTTTTGAGATAAGCAACTACCTCTTGTGCTTCCGGCCTTATCTCATCTTCCACATTAATCCATCCTATCAGCTGATTATTTTTTAAGATGTATACGTTGTGGTTAGACTCCTGTGTTTGTTCTTTTGCTATTTTATAAGATCCCGCCCAATAGATATTGCCTTCTTTATCTGTGCCCTTCATCCCAAGGCCTTTAACCTCTTCGATACTGCTCCATTTTATTTCCTCTTTCGTTTTAAATTTCGCAGACACACATTGGGCAATAGGATGATTGGAAAATCTTTCTAATGAATACACAATCCTTTGCCACTCGGGTTCATCTATTCCAATTACTTGGTATGTTGACAATGAGAATGATCCTGTAGTCAGTGTTCCGGTTTTGTCAAATACAACCTGTGTGATTTTGCGAAAATTTTCAAGGCTGGTTGCATTTCTAAAAAGCACTCCGTTTCTCGCTGCTCTTCCCAATCCAACCGTAATGGCGGCGGGCGTAGCCAATCCCATGGCACATGGACATGCAATAACAAGTACAGCAATGCTGCTCATGAGTGCATCCTTGAATTTGTCATAGTAAATATAGTTGCCAACAAAAGTGACCAACGCAATCCCTATGACCAATGGAACAAATACGGCACTGATTTTATCCGCCAAATGCTGAATAGGTGGCTTTTCCCCCTGGGCTTGTTTTACCAGATTTAGAATTCCCGAAAGCACAGTTTCATCACCTGTTGCAGTTACTTGAGCCTTCAGCGATCCAGACTCTACAACACTTCCACCAATGATCATGTCTTTCTGAACCTTATGCACTGGAATACTTTCTCCTGTAAGCAAAGACTCATTCACATGGGCATCGCCCCATAATATTTTACTGTCTATTGGAACCTGTTCTCCACTTCGTATAAGGATTAGGTCGCCTACTTTAAGTTGTGTATTTTCTATGGGAAGAATTACCTCTTGGTGGTTCTCATCAAATGCAATCATGTTCGCCATCACTTTTTGCGACTTCATGAGTGTTTTTAATGCACGCTGGGTTGACTGCATCGAGGCGTCTTCAAGGTAGTTGCCAAAAAAAACAAGGGTTATAATAGTTGCAGCAGTTTCATAAAAAAGATATTGCTCCCCCTGGCCCATTAAGGTGCCAATCAGGCTGTACACAAATGCTGCACTAGCGCCTAGCGCAATGAGCACATTCATATTGGGCAGGCCATTGCGTAAACTTTTGATTGCACTCTTTCCAAAAAACGACATCCCCACAACATATACCGGAATACACAAGGTCAATTGTATCCAAGGATTCATTAACCAGTGGATATGAATCCAAGACTCTAGCATGTGAAGCATGAGGATCAATGTAAATGGAAGGCAGAAAATAAATCGATTAAACTGTGTTGATAGAAATGGTCGTTTGACTTTCTCTTCATCTTCATGATGGGTAATAACCGTATAGCCTAAATCATTAATGCCATTTGCCAGTTCCGCCTTTTCTGTTCCTTCTTCCAATTCGAAGGATACGTCACCATCAATAGGATTAACCTTGATGTTCTGCATTCCCTTTTTCCCGAGGTATTTGTTAATGGTGAGTGCGCAGTTGGCGCAGGTCATCCCTTCAACTTTCCACTTTACAGTTTCCATACTACGAATTTACTGAATTAGCAGCATCATGTACTGATGTAACTGATGAAAATCAGGGTAATCTATAATCTCATCGTTAATAAATTTATCTTTGAATATATGGAGCTGATTAGCAAGACATATGGACTTGATGCGCTGCCTTTGATAGCCAAGGAACTTGCTGTTTATATTGGCAGTGGAAGCATCCTGTGTTTCGAGGGGGATCTTGGTGCTGGAAAAACAACGCTCATTAAGGAACTGTGCAAAGAGCTTGGCGTTCAGGACCTGGTCAGCAGTCCAACCTTCTCTCTTGTCAATGAATACGTGGCGACTGGCCCATTAGGAAACTCAACGATTTTGCATATTGATCTATACCGCCTGAGAGATGAGCAAGAGGCCATTGATGCAGGCATCGAAGAACAGCTATTCAGTGGATCTATTTGTCTTGTTGAATGGCCTCAGCGTGCCCCTGGCATCATCCCAGAGTATGCAATGCACGTTATCTTGTCTGCCACTGATGATTCTCACCGCCAAATCAAGGTGCTGTCAGCTGAAAATTAATTAACTTGGTCATATAATTGCATATGATGTCAAGGAAGCCATTTGTCAGCAGTGAAATAAATTACGAGCCTCTTGAAGAGACGCTTGATATTAAGCCCCTTGCAAAACAACTATCCATTGCCATACCCAAAGAACATGCATTTCAGGAAAACAGGATTGCTCTTACTCCAGATGCTGTCGGAGTACTTGTGAACAATGGACATAGTGTATCTGTTGAGCACAAAGCAGGGGAGGGTTCTCATTTCTCAGATAAAGATTATGCTGAAGCGGGGGCTCAAATTGTCTATGATAAAAAAGAACTGTTTAAAAATGATTTGATTGTTAAGTCTGCTCCAGTCTCTGACGAAGAACTGCCTTTGCTCATGGTTGGTCAAACCATTATTTCCCCCATCCATCTTCCAGTAATGAAGACGCATATTCTTGAGAAGATGATGGAGAAAAAAATCACTGCACTTTCTTTTGAAAACCTCAAAGATGAAACCGGACATAACCCCATTGTTCGAAGCATGAGTGAAATTGCAGGAAGTGCAGTAATGCTGATTGCAGGCCAATACCTCAGCAATGTCAACGAAGGCAAAGGTGTTCTGCTGGGGGGCATTTCAGGAATACCACCAACGAAGGTCATTATTATAGGGGCTGGAATCGTTGGTGAATATGCAGCAAGAACAGCACTGGCAATGGGGGCGAGTGTAAAAATATTTGATAATAATATTTATAAGCTGAAGCGATTGCAGAATAATATTGGCGTGCGGTTGTGGACGTCTGTTATCGAACCAAAAATACTCGCTAAGCAGTTGAAGACCTGCGATGTTGCCGTTGGTGCATTGAGCTCTTCCGCTGGAAGAACACCGCTAGTGGTGAGTGAAGAGATGGTTGCTGCAATGCGACCAGGAAGTGTTATTGTGGATGTAAGCATTGATCGGGGAGGGTGTTTTGAAACTTCTGAAGTAACCTCTCACGAAAGACCAGTGGTAAAGAAATTTGATGTCTTTCACTATGGCGTTCCCAATATTCCTTCGGGCTTTGCACGGACTGCATCACAAGCGATCAGCAATGTACTCATGCCACTTTTGCTTAAAATCAGTGATGAGGGTGGACTCGAAAAATTGGTTTGGCATCAAATTAATATTAGAAATGGGGTATATACATTTAAGGGGTCGTTGACCAACTTTCACCTCAGCCAGCGGTTTAATCTCAAGTACACAGATCTTAATCTCTTGATTGCAAGCCAGCGTTGATTCTACGCAGATCTTATTTATACAATTCTACCAAAAAATCTTCTTGTTAATTTTTGTTACATTCACAAGCCTTAACACTACCAGATGAAAGCGATTATACCTGTTGCCGGCACCGGAACAAAACTTCGCCCCCATACCTACACACAGCCGAAAGCATTGATCCCTCTCGCAGGTAAAACTGTGCTTAGCATCATCATCGACCAACTGGTTGAAGCTGGTGTAAGAGATCTTGTACTGGTTGTTGGATACCTGGGCGACAAAATTATGGATTATGCAAAATCTCATTATCCTGATCTAAACATCACCATCATTCATCAGAATGAAAGGAAGGGTCTAGGACATGCTATTTATTTATGTAAGGAAGCAGTAGGAAACGAAGAGGCACTGATTGTATTGGGTGATACCATTTGCGAATACAATGTCTCTGAGTTGCTTGATATGAAAGGATCTGTTTTGTGCGTAAAGAAGGTGGATGATCCGCGCAACTTTGGTGTAGCGGAAACAGACGAGGAAGGAATTGTAACCCGACTGATCGAAAAGCCTCAGATTCCAAAAACCAATAATGCCTTGGTTGGGATTTATAAAATCTCTGATAGTTCTCTACTATTCGGGTGTTTGGAGAAAATGGTTCACGCAGAAGGTGACGTTCACGAGGAGCTATCATTAACCCCTGCACTTGATTGCATGGTAAATGCGGGTACTGTTTTTTCTACATTCAAAGTGTCAAATTGGTTTGATTGTGGGAAGAAGGAAACATTGCTTGAGAGCAATGCCACGCTGCTGAAAAAATGGGGAAGTGCAGTATCCGGACAAGAAGGGTTCGAGAATACCATCATCATTCCTCCAGTGAGCATTGCTCCTGGCTGCGAAATAAAAAATTCAATCATTGGTCCCAATGTAAGCATTGGAGAAAACGCAATCATTCAATATTCAATTGTCAAAGACTCCATCGTAGGGTCTTTTTCAAAACTATACGATGTAGTCCTGAATGATTCATTGATTGGCTGTGACACGGAAATCAAAGGCGAAACGCGCACACTCAATATTGGTGATAATACAGAGATTGATTTGGGTTAGATTGTTTTTAAAAACAGTTCACCCCTCTCCCATATTCTGTCATCCCGAGCGCAGTGAGCTTGCCTGCCGAAGGCAGGGGATCTATGTTATCAAGTGCACTACGTTAATTCAGAATGAAATGGTGGTCTAGTTTTCACGACACTAGATCTTCCCAACCATGTCAGAGGGTACAACCCAGGCATCAAATTCAGCTTCGCTGAGATAACCAAGTTTCACGGCCATTTCCTTCAAGGTAGTTCCTTCCTTATGCGCTTTTTGTGCAATCTCGGCTGCCTTATAATATCCGATCTTGGTATTTAAAGCAGTCACAAGCATCAGTGAATTATTGAGGTGCTTGTCGATGTTTTCATAAAGGGGCTCTATGCCTATTGCACACTTGTCGTTAAAGCTTACGCAACCATCAGCAATTAATCTTGCACTGTGCAGGAAGTTGTAGATCATCATTGGCTTGAATACATTCAGCTCGAAGTGACCTGTTGCTCCTCCAATATTGATGGCTACATCATTGCCCAATACTTGCGCTGCAATCATGGTGAGGGCTTCGCATTGCGTAGGATTAACTTTTCCAGGCATGATGGATGAACCGGGTTCATTGTCTGGAATATACAACTCTCCGATACCACTTCTTGGTCCTGACGAAAGCATGCGAACATCATTCGCGATTTTCATAAGGCTTACAGCAATTGTTTTTAGTGCTCCATGGGCTTCTACAATTGCATCGTGTGCGGCCAGTGCTTCAAATTTATTTTCAGCTGTTACAAAAGGTAATCCAGTAAGTGCTGCAATATGTTTTGCAACGTTGACATCGTATTGATCTGGAGTGTTTATTCCTGTTCCAACCGCGGTTCCTCCAAGAGCCAATTCAGACAGATGGGGTAGCGTATTTTTTATCGCTTTGATACCGTGGGTAAGCTGTGAAACATACCCACTAAACTCTTGTCCAAGTGTTAGGGGAGTGGCATCCATAAAATGGGTTCTTCCTATTTTCACTACATGCATGAAGGCCTTGCTTTTTGCAGCTAGGGTTTCTCTCAACTTTTCAATTCCTGGCAAGGTTACTTCAACCAGCATTTTATATGCTGCGATATGCATTGCTGTTGGGAAGGTATCGTTTGAGGATTGTGATTTATTTACATCATCATTGGGGTGAAGAAACTTTTCCTTGTCGGTTAGTGAGCCACCCTGCAATACATGGCCTCTGTATGCAACAACTTCGTTCACATTCATATTGCTTTGTGTTCCACTCCCTGTTTGCCATACCACTAGTGGAAAATATTGGTCTAGTGTTCCTTCAATAATTTCATCGCAAACCTGGCCAATGAGTGTCGATTTTTCTTGTGACAAAACACCAGCTTCGCAGTTGGTGATGGCTGCAGCTTTTTTTAAGTAGGCAAATGCGCGTATGATTTCCTTTGGCATCCTATTGATGTCTTGGGCTATTTTGAAATTGTCAATGCTGCGTTGTGTTTGTGCTCCAAACATTGCATCAATAGGAACCTTTACTTCTCCCATTGTATCTTTCTCTATTCTATATTCCATATGCTGATTTTAAAATTTAAATTTAGGTATTCTTCAGGCTTGATATGCATGATTAGGATGATAGTTTAGAACGACCTGTTCTGGCTTACCCATGCTTTGATGTATGCCGCAATTTCAATAGAGGGTGTTCCAGGGGGAAACAATTTTCCTACACCCATCTCGGCAAGAACAGCTCTATCGTCTTCAGGAATGATTCCGCCACCAGTTAGCAATACATCATTCATTTTCTTTTCTTTCATGAGGTTTATGATTCTTGGGAAAACAGTCATGTGTGCACCGGAAAGAATACTTACGCCTATGGCATCAACATCTTCCTGTAATGCGGTTTCTACAACCATCTCAGGGGTTTGTCTCAATCCGGTGTAGATGATTTCCATTCCGGCATCCCTGAGTGAAGTGGCAATAACCTTTGCTCCTCTGTCGTGACCATCGAGTCCAACTTTTGCAATAAGGACCCTGAGTGGTCTTGATTTTTTGCTGGTATCCATTTGCAGTGGTTTAGTTATGCTTTCAATAGTGCAAGGCTGTTGTCAATTCTGCGTAAGGTAGATGCTTTCCCAATTCTAGCAGCAATTTCAAATACAGGCGGACCGAATTTTGCTCCAACCAGCATGATGCGGAAGGGGAGTTGAAGTTCTCCTGGTTTGATTCCTGCTTGTTCTGCAGCATCCTTAAATGATTGCTCAATTGTTGCTGTGCTCCAATCTGTTAGTCCCTCCAACCCTGTCTTCCAGCTGTTGAAGAAATCATGTTTGCTTTCATTCCACTTTGGGGATATAGAATCGGTATCTATAGTTATCGGGTCAATGAAAAAGTAAGCCAGTTGTGTGTGAAAATCACTTAAGAGCACACATCTTTCTTGTACCATTGGAATAAGTTCACTCAATAAAGCTGATGATGCTTGTATCTTATTTTCAGCTAGCACTTTTTCAACTAGCGGAAGCAGGCGATCAGTCTTGCTGCGTTTTATCCATTCGTGGTTAAACCATTTGGCTTTCTCAAAATCAAATTTTGCTCCTCCTTTATGTATGCGCTCTACTGAAAACTTTTCTACAAGTGAATTCAATTTAAATATTTCTTCACCACTGCCATCATTCCATCCCAACATAGCAAGCATGTTGATGAATGCTTCAGGGAGAAATCCCAGTTCTTTAAATCCTTTGGTAATTTCTCCTGTTTTTGGATCTGTCCAGTCCATCGCAAACACGGGAAATCCGAGTCTGTCCCCATCTCTTTTGCTGAGTTTGCCCTGTCCGTCTGGCTTTAGAATCAGTGGCAGATGCGCCCACTGGGGCATCTCATTTTTCCATCCAAGATATTCCCAGAGCAATACATGCACAGGAGCGGATGGAAGCCATTCTTCTCCCCTAAAAGCATGGCTGATCTTCATCTCATAGTCATCCACAACCACAGCGAGGTGATAGGTGGGCATGCCATCGCCTTTCAACAACACCTTATCGTCTACTTGATCTGTACTGAAGCTTACTTCCCCGCGAATCATATCATGCAGTGTAACATCGGTTGAGGCAGGCATCTTGATGCGAATAACATGGGGCTCTTTGTTTGTTAGTCGCTCTTGAACTTCTGCGCTGCTTAGGGTCAGTGAGTTGTTCATCTTTTCACGAATCTTGCTGTCGTATTGTGGAGATGGATTGGCTTCACTCTTGTATTGCTCTCGCATCTTTTCCAATTCCGCTGGTGTATCAAAGGCATAGTAGGCAAATCCTTTTTCAATAAGCTCTTCGGCATACTTGCGGTACCTACTTTTTCTCTCGCTCTGTCGGTATGGTCCGAATTCACCTCCGGTATTCGGACTCTCATCAGTGGTAATGCCACACCATTCAAGGCAGCTTACAATGTATTGTTCCGCGCCTTCTACAAACCTGTTTTGGTCAGTGTCTTCTACCCTGAGAATAAATTTTCCGTTATGGTGCTTGGCAAATAGGTAATTGAATAGGGCTGTCCTTACTCCCCCAAGATGGAGGCCTCCGGTGGGACTAGGCGCAAATCGGACACGTATGCTTTTTTCTGTCATCCTGCAAAGATAAGCAGTATAGGCGCATTCCAGACTGATAAATGCAAATGGCTTCCCGTTTCCGAGAAGCCCTTTTGTGTACTAATCAATTCTAATATATCAGCTCTATTTGTTCATGAATCTTTCAACCCTTTCCTCATGCTGGTTAATTAGCTTTAGGTTATATATTCCTGTAGGATAGTTTCTGATGTCAATCGATTTTGTTCCTGCAGAGGCCTTGCCTATTTGAATAACCCTGCCATTGATGTCTACTACTTTATAGTCATAGGGCTCTGTTGCATTTACGATTACGGGTTGTTGTGCTTGTTTGATCACCTTAAATATTCCTATGGACTCAGTGGCTTCAATTTTAATCGTGTTGGTGAACCTTACGCTTCCGTTCTTTTCAATAATCTTAAGTTTGTATGCATATACTCCAGGGCTTTTAATGCCGTGAACGTAGCTTGTGGTGGTGATATCAGGCCTTGCAAGTTCTTTAAATTCACCATCCTCAATTGAATAAAGCACAGTGATTGCCTCGCCCGGTTTAGCAATGCCGTTCATCCAATTGATTTTGTTCCCTTCCCTAATTTTTGTTCCGCTCAATATGTTCTGGATTGCATTTGAATTCGATGGTAGAGTAGGGGTATTTGTTACTCCGCTGTAATTGCCTTTCATGGTATATGAACCCAGACTGCCATAGTCATTTTCTGTATTGAGGTTTCCTGTGCCATCCACAATCACATAGTAGGTTCCGCTGCTCAACGCAGTATCAATGCGAATGTTCAGAGAGTCTGCAACATCATATACTCTGATGATTGTGCCTTTTGAATCTTGCAGTTCAACCTTGATGTCAAGGTTAGCCCCTGAATAATTTTCACCAACACTGTATGGCTCAACATCCAATACGAATGTTCCGCGTTGGGTAAGGTCAAACCTAAAAATATCTCTGTCACTCGATGTAGTAATCACCCCAGATTGATCAATGATGTTGTCAGCAACATTTACTACAAACGAATTGGTGTAAATGTCACTCACATCATCTGCCCTGTATCCAAATCCGTTGTTGGCTGTGATGATGCTCAGGTTATCTTGCTTGTTGCTGCAACCACTCACAGTTGGTCCAAAATTCCACTGTGTAAGTGTTCTTGTAGATACATTACCCATGATTGGTCCCCATGAAGTAACACCGCTTCCTGTACCTGTATTGTATGAACTTACAAGCGTGCAACTAGATCCAAATTCTGCTTGGTGGTTAAGTCCCATAGTATGTCCGCTTTCATGAGAAATTGCTTCAGCAATCTTTCTTGGATTGTTCGTGAGCCTGTCGCTAAATACGAAACATGGCGTATCGTCGCCCCAAACAAATGAAGTAAGGTAAGATACACCTGGTAGAGAAGGACACCAAGCACTTGTTGGAGTAATCACCACGCGCATTCTTTGATCTATTGGTGCAGCAAGAAATTTTGCCAGCTCAGTAGTTACATTGATATTAAACGGCCTGAAATCTTCTGACACCCTGTTAAATGCTTCGGTAATTTGATCATCAGACATCATGGCTGGTGTGCAACTAAAAGGTGTTCCAAAGTTCCATATGGAATTTGAAACATCATGACCATCAAAATCCAGGTAGATGGTTGCAGCTGCAGTAGGATAGCTGTTGAGTGTTGGTGTTGCCATTGCACCTGAGCAAATCAACGTAGCAATCAATAAATTAAGGAGTAACTTTTTCATCTTTTTGTAGTTGGATGTTAAGGGATTAATCAATTATCGTTTCCCTGAGATCAATTTTTTTAATGGTATTGTTTCCTGCTAAGTCGCCTTTTATTTCAAGGCCATCGATATAGCCTCTTCCCATCATTCGGCCCACATATTTTTGTTGGTTGTTCTTGTCTGTACTTTTAGAGATAAAAAGTTTTGCCTTGCTGTAATTGGTGCTCTCTATAATTATTGTCTGTAGGTTGTCGTAAACTTTTTGATTTGATTTGATGATGCCAGTCACCCTAAAGCCATCAGTAAATCTGATGTCTACTGATGAACCTGGATGTTGATTGAATAGTCCATCTATTGTACCAGCTTTAAACTTGCTTGTTTCAGGCAGTGCCGCAAACATTTTTTGTGCGCCTGCGCTGGTAAATGCCATTGCGAGTAGCACGGTAAATAAGATTGATTGAATCGACTTTTTCATACACTGGAGTTGAGTGGTTCCAGCATGAAACGGCAGGTATTGTGTGAATATTATATTTATCGTATATATTCAAACAGATCGGGTACTAGTACCTAAAACCGCTAAATTGAATGTTGCGGAAAATACGCAAAGGGCTACGTAGTTTTAATATGTGCCTGCGCTGAGCATCACCAATGTGCATGCTTCAATGGCTTCAATGCCCTCAGATTTTAGCTTTTTTGCGAAGGAAGGGTGCTCTGCTCCTGGGTTGAAAATGACTCTTTTGGGGTGTAGGGAGATGATATAGTCTTCGTAGAGCTCCTGTTTTGCAGGATTGAGGTATACCGTAACGGTATGGATATTTTTAAAGGGGGTTGGGGTTGGACTGACGATAACCGGACCAATTTGGAACTCTTCTCTGCCAATGGCCTCAACCTCATGGCCATGCTGCAAGAGCTTTTTTACTGCCAGGTGGCTATACTGCTCAGGATTGGCAGAGGCACCGAGGACAAGTGTTTTTTTATTGTTCATGGCTTTAGTGTATCTATAAAAAAAGCCGGACAATGCCGGCTTTAAGATAATAAGTTATGCTCAGACCAGCATTGACAATGGGTTCTCCATGTATTTTTTTAGGGTTTGCAAGAACGAAGCACCAACTGCACCGTCGACACTCCTGTGGTCGCAACTAAGGGTTACTTTCATAACCTGAGTAGTGGTGAATCCTTCTCCTTTTTTGATGACCACTTCCTTAATCCTTCCTACTGCGAGAATACAGCTATCCGGAGGATTGATGATTGCAGTGAATTCATCAATGTCCATCATGCCTAGGTTGGAAATGGTAAAGGTATTGCCCGTGAAATCCTGTGGTTGTATTTTCTTGTTTCTTGCTTTATCGTAAAGGTCTTTTGATTCTGCAGCAATTTGTGACAAGCTTTTCTGATCTGCAAATCGCAATACCGGAACAATCAATCCCTCTGGAAGCGCGATGGCAGAGCCAATATGCACGTGGCTGTATGTTCTGATGAAATCACCCATCCAACTGCTGTTCACTGCAGGATGTTTTTTTAATGCAAGTGCAGAAGCCTTTATTAATATGTCTTGGAAAGAGATCTTGGTTGGACTGAACTCATTCAACTGCGTTCTTGCATTGATGACATTGTCCATGTTGATTTCCATGGTCAAATAAAAATGTGGCGCGGTGAACATGCTCTCACCCAATCTGCGGGCAATTGTTTTGCGCATGGATGTGAGGATGGTATCACTATACCCTTCCTGTCCTGCTATAAAAGTTGGGGCTGGTGATGCTGATGAAGCAACAGCACCCTTAAAATCGTCAACGTCTTTTTTAATAACACGACCACCATCGCCGGAGCCAGGTATTTGACCAATGTCAATTCCCTTGTCTTTGGCGAGTGCCTTAGCCAATGGGGAAGCTTTAACTCTTCCATCGGATGATGAACTGTGCTCTGTAGATGCTGCTGCAACAGGCATTGCTGCTGATGAAGCTGGAGCAGCTGCTGGTGCGGCTGGCGTAGCAACTGATGCTGGAGCATTCAGGTTTGGCAATAATGCTGAAATATCTGTTCCGGCCTTGCCGATAATGGCAATTACATCGTTTACTTGAGCAGATTGGCCTTCTGCTACACCTATATGAAGCAGGGTGCCATCGGTATATCCTACCACTTCCATGGTTGCTTTGTCTGTTTCAACGTCGGCAAGGTTATCATCACTCTTTACCAGATCTCCAACCTTTTTGTTCCACTGAACGATTTTACCAGAGGTCATGGTATCACTGAGTAGCGGCATTCTGATCACCGCAACACCCAATTGCTCAGGAGTTATGGAAGGAGCTGCATTTGCTGAGGGTGCTGCCGCTTGAGGAGGAGTGGGAGCAGCAACTGATGCAGATGCTGCGCTAGCTTCGGCAAGGTATGAACTGATGTCTTCTCCTTTTTTCCCGACAATTGCTATGATTTCATTGATTTTGGCTGCTTCGCCTTCCTTTACTCCTATATAGAGCAGGGTGCCGTCAGCATAGCCCACCACTTCCATGGTAGCCTTATCTGTTTCTACGTCGGCTAGCACGTCGTCACTTTTGACGGTGTCGCCAACTGATTTATTCCATTTTACGATCTTACCCTCGGTCATCGTATCGCTGAGGAGGGGCATTCTGATCACTTCGGCCATAACCCTGGTTGCATTTTGGTTATTAATAATGAGAAGACCAAAATTACATTAAAATAGGCAAATGAGGTGGTTGGTGAATAAAGATTTGGGTATCTGGCCAATCCTTAGTCTAGGTCGAGATTTAACCGGTCACGCAACTCTTTTACCATGGGGTAAAGAGAAACCAACTTCAAGTATTGGTCACGCTGCGAAAGGGCCTGCTCAGTAGTAGTTTCTTCAATTTCTGCAACGGGGTCTATCATTATCCTGAATTGCACTTTTGGGTTGTTGAAAAATTCTTGAACGTGAATGAGTAATCCGGTTCTTTCGCTCTCTATGAACTGCTGTTGAATTTTTGAGCTGGCTTGTATCTCAAACAATTGGTTGTCTATTATGGATAGCAGGGCCATGCGAAGATTGCTATGGCTGGTAACCTGATTATTGTCTTGAAGTTTTTGTAAATATTCTTCCCAAGCCTTTTTCAACAGTTCAGCAGTTAGTGTATGAACAGGTAAATGTTCTAGCTTTCTATTTTGTATCTGCTCGCGAATTTTTTTGAGTGCTCCCATTCCGCCAACAGATGTTTCAGGTTGAACTTGTTGCACTGGCTTTGGCGGAGGAGGAATGTTGAGTGGACGATCTTCTGCTGCCTGAGGAGTTGGCAGGCTAGAAGTTGGGGTAGGCATTGCTTCTAGGGGAGGAGCTTTTTTTTCTGTGTGCTTCTCTTTCTGGGCTACAAAACTGATTTGCTTAAAAGCGACTGACTTTAATTCATCAAGTCGTTTTTTTTTTCCAAGGCCATCGCCAGCAACAAGAGTAATCGCTTGTTTGAGGTGTGTAAGCCTGATCAAATGAAATTCAACATGCAATTTTTTATTGCGGGCTTGCTTGAATCCAAGTTCTGCATCGTTTAATATGTTTAGAGCACCAATAAGATAAGGTGCAGAAATGGAAGCGGCAGATGAAATATAGTTGTTCCTAAACCCTTCAACCACTTGGAGAAGTGCAATTGATTTTGGATCTCGACTCACCAATAAGTTTCTAAAAAATTCGGAAAGGTTGCTCAATACCATGTCACCCTCGAATCCTTTCTTATCAATTTCGTCGTACAAAGTAAGAACACCTGCCAGGTCTTCCTGTTGCAAGTAGTCAAGCAACTTAAAGAAGTAATCTTCATCAAGTAAGTTGAGGTGCTCGAGTGTATTGCTGTAGGTGAGGTTGGCGTTGGTAAAGCTGACAATTTTATCAAGAATGCTCAACGCATCTCTCATGCAGCCATCACTTTTTTGAGCAATCACTTGCAGCGCAGAAGGTTCAGCAGTAATGGATTCTTTGGTAGCTATTTCTTCAAGGTGTGCAACTATATCTGCTGGAGTGATTCTTTTAAAATCAAAAATTTGACACCTGGATAGTATGGTGGGGATAATCTTGTGTTTTTCTGTTGTAGCAAGGATGAAGATGGCATGTGCTGGTGGCTCTTCCAATGTTTTTAAAAAAGCATTGAAGGCACTTGCACTCAGCATGTGTACCTCATCAATAATATATATTTTGTACTTGCCAGTTTGTGGTGCAAATCGAACTTGCTCTGTGAGTTCTCTGATGTCATCAACGGAATTGTTGCTCGCTGCATCCAGCTCGTGGACATTGAAAGATGCACCACTGTTGAATGACTTGCATGAGCTGCAGGTATCGCAAGCCTCACCATCTTTTCCAATTTGTTCACAGTTGATGGTCTTGGCCAAAATACGTGCACAGGTTGTTTTTCCCACTCCTCTTGGTCCGGTAAACAGAAATGCATGGGCCAGGTGATGATTTAAAATCGCATTCTTGAGTGTGGTGGTGATATGGGATTGCCCCACGACTGTTGAAAAAGTCTGGGGCCTGTATTTTCTCGCTGAAACAACAAAGTTTTCCATCCGTTTGCAAGATAAGATAATTATGGTGTCAGTTTATGCTACCATTTTTCTTAACTTTCCACAAACAGAAATGATGGAAAAATTCATCCTCGCACTCGACCAGGGAACAACCAGTTCGCGGGCCATCATAGTTGATAAACAGGGAAATGTGCGTGCAGTTGCACAAAAAGAATTTGCCCAGTTTTTCCCGCAGTCTGGATGGGTCGAGCATGATCCCATGGAAATATGGGTTAGTCAGGCAACCGTAGCCAAGGAGGTGATGATTAAGCTCGGATTAAAGCCAGAAAGTATTGCTGCAATTGGCATCACCAATCAACGGGAAACAACAGTTGTGTGGGATAGAAATACTGGTGAGCCTATCCATCCTGCCATTGTTTGGCAAGATCGCCGAACTGCTGACTTTTGCGATCAGTTGAAGGCTGATGGAAAGGCTGAGTTGATTAGAAAAAAAACCGGACTTGTAGTTGACGCCTATTTTTCAGGTACTAAATTGAAATGGATATTAGATAAGGTTCCAGGTGCCAGGGAAAAGGCTGCTAGAAATGAACTTGCTTTTGGTACAATCGACTGTTGGTTGTTGTGGAAACTCACCGAAGGCAAAGTGCACGCAACCGATGTAAGCAATGCGTCTCGCACCATGCTTTTTTCTTTAGACAAATTAGATTGGGATGACGATCTGTTGTCCTTGTTGAATATCCCAAAGAGTGTACTTCCTCGGGTCAGAAGTAACAGTGAGGTATATGGACATGCTGTTGCCATCGGCATGCCTGAAGTTCCAGTTGCTGGAATGGCAGGGGATCAGCAGTCTGCGTTGTTCGGACAAATGTGCACCAAAGAAGGAATGGTAAAGAACACCTATGGTACGGGTTGTTTCATGCTCATGAACACAGGAGCAAAGCTGGTGGAATCAAAGAACAGCTTGCTTACCACGGTAGCCTGGCAGGTCAATGGCCAAACAAACTATGCGCTGGAAGGGAGTGTGTTCATTGCTGGTGCTGCAGTCCAATGGTTGCGCGACGGACTAAAAATTATCAAACATTCTGCTGATATTGAAAAGTTGGCTTCTGCAGTAGCTGATGCTGATGGTGTTGTGGTTGTACCTGCCTTTGCAGGATTGGGGGCACCCCATTGGAATCCGTATGCAAGGGGTACGATATTTGGATTGTCAAGAGGAACAACAGATGCGCATATTGCAAGAGCAACATTGGAAAGCATCGCATACCAAACCTATGATGTGCTCAAGGCCATGGAATCTGATGCAGGCATTCCAATTAGTGAACTTAGGGTTGATGGTGGCGCCACGGTGAATGCCCTGCTGATGCAATTTCAATCTGATATTCTTGGCGTACCTGTACTGAGGCCTGCTGTTATTGAAACCACTGCACTTGGTGCTGCATATTTTGCAGGATTGGCAGTAGGGTATTGGAAAGATATGGAAGAAATTTCTTCGCAATGGCAGATAGATGCTCGCTTCACACCAATGATGGAGGTTGAAAAACGCAGCACATACTTACACAATTGGCAACGTGCAGTCAATGCCGTCTTGGCATGGACTAATTAATATGGAAAGGAAAAAAGGGATTGATAAATTAGAAGAAGAAACCATCTGGGACATCATCGTGATTGGAGGTGGAGCCACGGGTTTGGGCATAGCAGTGGATGCAGCCCAACGTGGATTTAAAGTCTTGTTGCTTGAGAAAAATGATTTTGCCAAAGGCACTTCCAGCAGGAGCACAAAGTTGGTGCATGGCGGTGTTCGATATCTTGCACAAGGAAATATCAAGCTCGTTGTTGAGGCCTTGAGGGAGCGTGGATTTCTGTTGGCTAATGCACCACACCTTACCAGAGTTCAAGAGTTCATCATCCCTTCATATGCGTATTTCAGTAAATGGTATTATGGCATCGGACTGTATCTCTATGATTTTCTTTCCAGAAAACTTAGCCTAGGCCGACCAAGAATTATTGGCAAAAAATCATTGCTGAAGGCAATGCCTTCTGTGAATAAGAAAGGTTTAAAAGGTGGCGTAGTATACACAGACGGACAGTTTGATGATGCGCGTTTGGCTATTGCATTGGCCATGACTGCATCAGATCTTGGTGCTACAGTATTAAATTATTGCAGCGTAACCGGGCTTATTAAAAAAAATGGCTTTGTGTGTGGAGTGCAGATGCAAGATGAAATTGGAGAGCGCGCACTTGAAGTGCGTGCTAAAGTAGTGATCAATGCAACAGGTGTTTTTGTCGATACCATTCTAGACATGGATGATGCCGCCTCACCTGCCGCAGTGATGCCATCCCAAGGAGTACATGTTGTAATTAGTAAAAAATATTTTCCAGGTACTGCGGCACTAATGATTCCCAAAACTAGGGATGGAAGGGTATTGTTTGCTGTGCCTTGGCATGATGCGGTTGTGATCGGAACAACGGACACACCCTTGAATATTATCAGTGAAGAACCTGTTGCATTGGACGAGGAAATATCTTTCATCATCAGTCATTTTAACGAGTACACTGATGCAAACATCACAAGAGAAGATGTGCTTTCGGTGTTTGCCGGACTTCGCCCTTTGGTTAAGACTTCCAATCTGGGAAACACCGCCTTGGCTTCCAGAGACCATACCATTCTTGTTTCAAAAACTAACCTCATCACCATCACAGGGGGTAAGTGGACTACCTACAGAAAAATGGCAAAGGATGCAGTGAACAATGCAGCATTTGTAGCCAAGCTCCCCATCATTAAATGTCGAACACGCCGGCTAAGGTTGCATGGGTTTGCTGAGGGTATTCAATATGGCACATCACTTTCTGTTTATGGCTCGGATGCAACACAAATTCGCAAGATGATGATTGATCAGCCCGAACTGGCTGAGCAGATCCATCCTAATCATCCCTACACCAAAGCTGAGGTGGTATGGTCGGTTGAACATGAAATGGCCATGCAAGTCGAGGACATCCTCGCCAGAAGATCCAGAATACTTTTTACGGATGCAAGGGCAGCTATAGAAGCAGCACCTCGGGTGGCTGAAATCATGGCGGGTGTAAATGGTGAGGGGGTAGAATGGATAGCCGAACAAGTAACTTCTTTTCGCGAGTTGGCAACTGCATATTTACCTCAGGCCCAAACCGGCTAATTCATTATATTTAATAAACTTCAACAATGACTCCTTTCATTGCAGAACTTACTGGAACAACCGTCCTCATTGCATTGGGTGCTGGCGTCGTTGCCAACGTGCTGCTTCATGGCACCAAAGGAAATAGTTCGGGATTGATTGTGATTGCATTCGGTTGGTGTGTTGCTGTTTTTGTAGGTGTTTATATCGCTGCAGATGTAAGCGGGGCGCACCTGAATCCTGCCGTTACTGTAGCTCTGGCAGTTGCTGGCAAATTTGATTGGCATTTGGTGCCAACTTATCTGCTGGCCCAATTTCTTGGCGCCATGATGGGTTCCTTTCTGGCCTGGGTTCTGTACAAAGATCATTTTGACAAAACAACTGATCCTGGATTAATTCTTGCTGTCTTTTCTACTGGGCCCGCCATCAGAAAGCCGCTCAATAATTTTCTTACAGAGTTTATTGCAACCTGTGTATTCATGCTGGCCGTTATGTTTATCCATAAAGGAGATATGAAGTTGGGTTCGTTGGATGCCCTTCCTGTTGCCTTGCTGGTGTTGGGCATTGGGTTAAGCATGGGAGGTCCAACAGGATATGCCATCAATCCTGCCCGCGATCTGGGGCCAAGAATTATCCATGCGCTGCTTCCCATCCCCCATAAGGGGCCAAGTGACTGGCAATATGCCTGGATTCCGGTAGTTGCCCCCCTTGCGGGAGCAGTAGCTGCGGTGCTTCTTTTCCAAATTTTATAGGTATTTAAGCGCTTCCCAAAAAAAACCCCTAAACAATTTTTAATAACTACCCATCCTGCTTACCTTTGCGCCCTGAAACGAAGCACTATCCAAAATAAATAACAATCATGTCTAACAGAGGTAAAATCAAACAGGTAATCGGTGCAGTGGTTGACGTTCAGTTCGACGCTCAACTTCCTGAGATCTACAGCGCATTGGAGCTTAAAAGGGAAAACGGAGATATCCTTGTCATGGAGGTTCAACAGCACCTTGGCGAAGACAGTGTTCGCTGTATTGCAATGGATGGTACTGAAGGCCTTGTAAGGGGTACAGAGGTTATCGATACAGGAAGGGGAATCATGATGCCTACCGGTGAGGATATCAACGGACGTCTATTTAATGTAACTGGTGATCCTATCGATGGATTGCCTGCCGTTTCAAAAGTAAATGGAAGGGCTATACACGCCAAGCCACCAAGATTTGAAGACCTCAGCACTGCCTCTGAAGTTCTCTTTACTGGTATCAAAGTAATTGATCTTATTGAGCCATACGCAAAAGGTGGTAAGATTGGATTGTTCGGTGGTGCCGGTGTTGGCAAAACAGTATTGATTCAAGAGTTGATTAACAATATCGCAAAAGGTTACGGTGGATTGTCAGTATTCGCCGGAGTGGGTGAGCGTACACGTGAAGGAAACGATCTGTTGAGAGAAATGATCGAAGCTGGTATCATGAAATACGGCGACGATTTCAATCACAGCATGGAAGAAGGTGGATGGGATCTTGACAAAGTAGACATGAAAGGATTGAGAGATTCTAAAGCAACGTTTGTATTCGGTCAAATGAACGAACCTCCTGGAGCGCGTGCTAGGGTGGCGTTGAGTGGACTTACCATTGCGGAATATTTCCGTGACGGTGATGGCCAAGGCAAAGGAAAGGATATCCTTTTCTTTGTAGACAACATCTTCCGTTTCACACAAGCAGGTTCAGAGGTATCAGCACTTCTTGGAAGGATGCCTTCTGCAGTGGGATATCAGCCTACACTTGCAACTGAAATGGGATTGATGCAAGAGCGCATCACTTCTACAAAAAATGGTTCAATTACTTCTGTACAGGCAGTATATGTTCCTGCGGATGACCTTACAGATCCAGCACCAGCAACAACATTTGCTCACCTTGATGCAACTACGGTATTGAGTCGTAAAATTGCAGATCTTGGTATTTATCCTGCGGTAGATCCATTGGATTCTACTTCTAGAATTCTTACCCCTAAGATCGTAGGTGACGCGCACTACCAATGTGCAAATAGGGTGAAGTTGATTCTTCAACGCTATAAGGAACTTCAAGATATCATTGCCATCCTTGGTATGGATGAATTGAGCGATGAAGATAAACTCACAGTAAGCCGCGCAAGAAGGGTTCAGCGTTTCCTTAGTCAGCCTTTCCACGTAGCCGAGCAGTTCACAGGCCTTAAAGGAGTATTCGTAAACATCGATGATACCATTCGTGGATTCAACATGATTATGGATGGTGCAGTGGATGAATATCCTGAAGCAGCATTCAACCTTGTTGGTACAATCGAAGATGCAATCGAGAAGGGTAAGAAAATGATGGAAGCGGCTAAAGCCTAATCTGAAAAAATAACAAGCAAAAGAAATGCAGATCGAAATATTGACGCCGGAGAAAAAGCTTTTTGCAGGTGATGTCTACGGAGTTCAACTTCCGGGAGTAAGTGGATCTTTTGAGATACTTGAGAAGCATGCACCGATGGTGAGCGCATTGCGTGCAGGTGCTGTAAAGATTCTGCTCGACCGCAATGGAAAGAATAGCTCATACATCATCTCTGGAGGATTTATTGAAGTGTTTGAGAATAAAGTAACACTGTTGGTTGAAGGCGCAAGCGCAGCTTAATCATCATTTCTGCTGATCATATTGAAGGGACCAACTGGTCCCTTTTTTTATGCTTGCTGCTATAGCTGGCTATTGTAATCACAGATCCAGACCGAAGCGTCTGGAGACAAGGGACAAGGGACGAGGAAATACAAGGGACTAGGTAACAATGTTGAAAGTTGGCAAAGATTTGGGCAGTTTCCCTCGTCCCTTGTCCCTCGTCCCTTTTGTATCCCTCAATTATAAGAAGGATCCAACGGATAGTTAATGATCGGTAGAAATTCATTGCCGAGCGTTTTCACCGCCTCTTTCCAAACCTGATCTGAAGGCGTGTTAAGTACCAACGAACTGCTGGCAGCAATTGTAAGCCAGCTTTTTTCTTTCATCTCGTTTTCAAGTTGCTGATCTCCCCAGCCGGCATAGCCAAGATAAAAGCGAATCTTTTTACCCACTCCTTTTTTCAAAAAGCTAGTCATTTCATTAAAGTCGCCTCCCCAATAAATACCATCTGCTATTTCTCGGCCCCCTGAAATCCACTCGGGATATTGATGAAGGAAATTAATATGGTCCCGACTCACTGGTCCACCATCATGAATGGGCAAACTGCAAAATGACAGCTCTTCTATATAGTCGCTAACAACTTCTTTCGTTTTTTTATTGATGGTGATGCCAAAGGTGCCAGATTGCTGATGGTCACAAATTAAAATGACAGATCGCTGAAAGTTCTGGTCTTTCAGAAAAGGTTCGGCAATGAGCAGCATCCCTTTTTCAATCTTATTCATAATCCTAATGTAAAACATCGGCCAGATATTTCAAAGAAAATGAGTGCGGGCCGATAGATAAGCTGATAAATGGCATCTTAAACCTACGTTAAATAAAGCGCCTTTCTGTATCTTCATCAAAAGCCAACGTTATTTTTGTCATCTAATGAAAAGACTGTTCACACTCATCACTGTTTTGATAACCATCTCCCTAATCGGTATCATCATCATCCAATATTCCTGGTTAAAAAATATTATTTTAATTAGGCAAGATCAAGTGGTAGACAGGGTAGAGATGGCTGAATTTGAAGTGGTTGAGGCACTGGTTGATGAAAAGCTGAAATCTGAGCCTTCGTTGCCAGCTGATGTATTTCCAAAAGGATCGATGGATGAGCTGCTTAAAATTTTCGGTCCGGCAACTATCGCTGAACGATTCTCTGTTGAAGACATCAATAAAAAATTTGAGACCGCATTTGCTGCAAATGGATTGAAAGGAGCGCAGTTTCAGTTTGCTGTGTTGTCTAGTCAAAATGACTTAGGTCCTGAACTTGCTTCTCCAAATTATATGCAATTTTACGAAGCTGGGCAACTGGATACGGCCGATTATGCTATCCATGTTTGGCCGCTGGTTTCATTGTCTGATAACGAGGCAAACATGACTGCTCCACAAGAAAAATTGGTGATTGTATTGTATGATATGCAAAGCTTTGTATTTAAGTCTGTTCGATGGACAATTATTGCAGTAGTCTTTTTTACACTTGTTATCATTGCAGCTTTTTATGTAACCGTTAGAACCATCATCACTCAAAAGAAACTCAGTGAAATGAAAACTGATTTCATCAACAACATGACGCATGAGTTGCGCACGCCGCTTGCAACCATCGCTATTGCAGTCGATACGTTAAAGAACGAAAAAGTAATTGGCGATAAAGAAAAATTAATGGCCATTGGCCAGATCATAAAAGCGGAAAACCTGAGAATGAATACACAGGTTGAGCAGATTCTTCAAGCGGCACAATTGGATGTGAGTCAGGTGTTGAAAGATAAGCAGCCGCTTCATGTACATGAAATACTCATGAAGATTAAAGACAAGTTTACACTTCAGGCAGAAGAGAAAAATGCACTATTGAATTTCGACCTGACAGCTGCCAAAGATCTTGTATCAGGACATCCTGTACACTTCACAAATATGCTCAGCAACTTGATTGATAATTCACTAAAGTATTCCAAAGAAGACATTGATCCGGTCATTGATATCCAAACACGCAATGTCAAAAATAAAATTGTCATCACCATTAAAGACAATGGAATTGGCATGAGCAGAGAAACAACCTCAAAGATTTTTGATAAGTTTTATCGTGCCCATACCGGGAATATCCACAATGTGAAAGGGTTCGGACTCGGCCTCAACTACACCAAGCAAATGGTAGAGGCGCACATGGGTACAATTGAAGTACAGAGTACGATTGGTGTGGGTACTACGTTTACAGTATCTATACCCTTGGTCTAATTATTTTCTTGATGCTGCATGAAGAGTAAGCATCCATCCCCATAGCTCAAAAATCGATATCCATTTTTAAGGGCATTGGCATAGATGTTTTTCCATGCATCCCCTACAATCGCTGCAATGATTAATAGTAGCGTGGATTGTGGTTGATGAAAGTTGGTAACCAACGCCTCTGCAACCCTGAATGTATAGCCTGGCGTGATGCATATTCCAGTATGTCCTTTTAGTGTCGTGAGCTGATGCTTTTTCATGTATGTTAGTAATGATTGCATGACCTCAACTCTAGATGGAACAACTGTTCTGCTTAGCATGATGTGCTCCCATTGCGAAAGATGAATCTGTCCTTGTTCGTATTCCTTGCCTCTTATAATTTGAGCACCAATCCAAAAAATACTTTCCATTGTTCTTAGGGAAGTAGTGCCAACAGCAACAATTTTTTTGTGTTCAACTGCCAAGCTCTCAATGAGTGCTCTGCTTACTTCAATATACTCTTCATGCATGATGTGCTCGGCAATCGTTGGCGTGCTTACTGGCTTGAATGTGCCGGCACCAACATGCAATGTGGTGAACTGTGTGTCAATGCCTTTTTCATGAAGCGACTTAAAAATCGTATCCGTGAAATGAAGTCCCGCTGTTGGTGCTGCAACTGACCCATCATGTTTGGCGTATACTGTCTGATAGCGAGCCTTGTCCCCAGCTACTACCTCTCTTTTGATATAAGGAGGCAGTGGTATTTTTCCAGCAGCTTCAACAAGCTCGCTGAATATTAAGTTGTGATCATTCCACTCAAAGTTGATCACGCAATATTCATCACTACGTGTTGCTATGCTTGCACTGAGTATAATTTCTGTATCACCCACATTCAATTTCAAACTCAGTGCCTCATCATTTTTCCATTTCTTTATACCGCCCACCAAACACTTCCAGCTGCTCTTGCGCTTGTCTGATAAGGCACTGTAGTTGCCGTCTGCTGGCTCAAGTAAAAAGATCTCAATCACTGCACCAGTCTGCTTTGTGAAGTGAAGCCTTGCTGCAATCACCTTGGTGTTGTTGAATATCATCACGGCATGTGAAGGAAGATGCGAGGCAATATTCAGATAGTAATCATGGCTGATCACTCCATTGTTGCAGATCAATAACCTTGATTGATCCCGCTTTTCAGTGGGTTGCACGGCAATCCTGTCCTGAGGCAGTTCGTAGTCGAACTCCTTGATATTAATCTGACTTATTTCGGGTTGTGATTTCATTTTTTCACAGGTAATTCACAGGTTATTCACATCAATTCAAGCTATACGCACATCCAATCATGCATTTTCCGCTGTAACACAGTGCCACAAAGGATTTCAAGTGTGGAAAAATATAGAATCCGGAATCAGTGTATGAAAGTGGGAAATTGTGTTATTTTGTGTCAATAAATGTTTATTTCTTTAAAGCATTCATAAATGATCGGATTCATAGGCGAATATGAGGCTACACTCGATAGCAAAGGTAGGTTTCTTCTGCCGGCAGGCATAAAAAAACAACTGCCGGAAGGGGAACAACCTGTGTTTGTTATCAACAGGGGTTTCGAGAAATGCCTGAGCATGTATCCGATACAAAGCTGGAAGCCAATCTACGAAACGGTGAGTGGCTTGAATGACTTCGATCCGAAGGTGAGAGAGTTCAGACGTTATTTTTTGAATGGGGCAATGCAGATTGAATTGGACGGTGCAGGCAGGATGTTGTTGCCAAAGAGTTTAATTGAACATGGCGGACTAGACAAGGACATCATTTTGGTGTCTGCCATGAATAAGATGGAAATATGGGACAAAAATAAGTATCAGCAGTTCTTTGAAACTTTTTCACCCGAATCTTTCAGCAGCCTGGCTGCAGAAGTGATGGCAAAAAAAGACCAACAGTGACCAAAAGCAATTAATTATGCAGAACCAACAAACGGGGGATCATAGGGGGCCAGATCAACATCAGGCCTATCATATCCCGGTTCTGCTCAACGAGGCTGTCGATGCACTCGTAACGGATCCCTCAGGGATTTACGTTGATTGTACTTTTGGCGGTGGTGGTCATGCAAGGGAAATATTGTCTAGGCTTAACGAAAAGGGCAGGCTTTATGCATTTGATCAAGATGAGGATGCAAAGGCCAACCTGACTGCTGATACGCGCCTGACTTTTATCCCACACAATTTTCGCCACTTACAAAGATTTCTCCGACTTCACAATGTTTCCAACGTAGATGGTATTCTCGCCGACCTCGGCGTGAGTAGTCACCAGTTCGATGAACCTGAAAGGGGTTTTTCCATTCGATTCGATGCGGCTCTTGATATGCGCATGGATCAATCCAATGGAATCACCGCCGCTGAATTTATTCATCGCTCTTCCGCTGAAGAACTGCAACTGGTTTTTCAGGAATATGGTGAGGTAACCAACTCCAAAACATTGGCAACCTTACTGGCTGATCATCACGGGCGCCCGCCAATCAAAACCATCAAGGACCTTAAGGCAGTATGCGCTCCAGTTGTGAAGGGAAATCCAAACAAGTACTTCGCACAAGTATTTCAAGCATTAAGAATTGCAGTTAATGATGAATTGGGAGCGTTGAAAGATCTGCTAGAGCAATCAAGCGAAGTGCTGAAGCCTGGCGGACGGATGGTGGTGATCACCTTCCATAGCATAGAAGACAGAATGGTGAAACAGTTTTTCAAATTGGGTAATGCTGCAACTCAAGAGGCTGACCCTGTTTATGGTACAAAAGGACAGTTGCCGTTTGTGCCGCTAAATAAAAAGCCGATTGAACCAACAGCAGAAGAGATAAAGAGAAACCCAAGGTCTAGAAGTGCGAGGATGAGAGTGGGTGAAATGCAGGTTTAAGGGGTTTAAGAGGTTTAAGTGGTTTTATAAGACGGGATTTAACTCATTAAATTCCTTCAACCGCTTAAACCCCTTCAACAGCTTAAACCCCTTAAACTAAAAAAATGGCTAAACAAAAAATTGAACGTCGCGGATTTATCATCAGTCAGGTATGGCTGGTGAGGAATGTTCCATTTTTTTTATTTCTCTCTGCTTTAGCCGTTGTATATATCTATAATGGTCATCATGCAGAGAAGGCAATCAAAGACATTAATAAAACAACAAGAGAAGTAAAAGATTTGCAATACGAATATAAAATGTTGAGGAGTGAATGGATGTTCATAACAAAACAATCAGAAGTTGTAAAGGCAGTGGCGCCTGCAGGGATAAAGGAAATTCTTGAGCCGCCTTTTGCTCTGGATACTATAAAGCAAGCTAACTCATCAACTAGGAATTAAATACTTGGATACAAAAAAGGACATATTGTGGCGTAGTTACCTGGTCTATCTGGGGATGGCAATTTTTGGCATCTTCATTTTCGGCAAGGCCTTTTATATCCAACGTGCTGAAGGGGCATACTGGAAATCCTTGAGCGATAGCCTCCATTTGCAATACCGCGAACTTGATGCAGAACGTGGCACCATCTACAGCGAAGATGGTAGAATGCTCAGCAGCTCCATACCATTCTTTGACATCTATCTCGATTTTGGTGCGGAGGGTATTCAGGAGAAAAATGGTGCTCGTTTTAAAAAAGAACTGGACAGCTTGTCCATTCATCTGTCCGACATCCTAAAGGATGGCACAGCTGCTGAATACAAAAGGGAGCTCGCAGGGGTATTCAAGAGGCAGGATAGATATTATCAGCTCCACAAGAATATTGATTTCAAACAATACCGTGCGTTTCGAAACATCAGTTTCATCAAAAAGAATAAAAATAAAAACGGTTTCATCTTTATCGAAAAGGAAAAGCGGATGAACCCTTTTGGATTACTTGCCAATAGAACAATTGGACTATCTCGTGAGTATCTGGATTCAAACGGAAATTTGGTTTATAAAAATGTGGGACTTGAAAAAACATATGATAATCTGCTAAGGGGTGTAACAGGGAAAAGATTGGTGAGAAGAATTTCCGGTGGTGCCTTTGTTCCAGTAGAAGGATCGGAGATAGAGCCGGAAAATGGGAAAGACATCATCACCACCATCGATATTAATATTCAGGATGTTGCAGAACAGGCACTGCTGAAGATGTTGATCGATAATGAGGCATTGAACGGTACCTGCATCGTAATGGAAGTCAAAACTGGTAAGATCAAGGCAATTGCAAATTTAGGCAGACAGCCTGATGGCAATTATACAGAAGATTTCAAC
>CAIXLY010000017.1 GCA_903920455.1 uncultured bacterium
AATGAGCATCGTTGGAAGGTAGATCATGAATTTGCCGATGATGCCTGGCCAAAAGAGCAATGGTATAAATGGTGCAAGGGTTGTGAGGGTTCCTGCAAGTACGGGAACAAATACTTCGCCTGCAGCATACTTGGCTGCATCCGTTGCGCTTATTTTTCCCTTGCCTTGTGAGAAAATTCTGTGGGTATTTTCTATCACTACAATTGCATCATCCACAACAATACCTAGTCCGAACAGCAATGCAAAAAGTACAATGAAGTTTAGTGTAACATTCGACCCAACTATAAAATCTGCAGATGGAAGGAAAATAAAAGCAAGGAACATGCTCAGTGGTACCGAAAGCGCTACGAAGAATGAGTTGGTAACCCCCATAAAGAACATCAATATGATCATCACCAGAATAAAACCGATGATGATGGAATTGACCAATTCATTAAATGCAGCTGAGGCTTTGATGCTCAGATCTGCAGTGATGTTGATCGCAAGGTCTTTTGGAAATACATCGCGCTTCATTTCTTTCACGATGTTGTTAATTTTTTCAGAGGCATTAATCAAGTTTTCTCCTGATCTTTTGATTACGCTCAGGGTCACTACCGTTCTTCCGTTGAGTCGGGCATAGCTTTCTTTTTCTTTTACTGTGTCAGTAATATTGGCGATATCGCGGAGGTAGATTGGTGAGCCATATACGTTTTTTACGATTACATTATTAAGGTCTAAAGCAGACTTAAACTGTCCGCTTATCCTCAATGCGCGTTTTTGATCACCTACTTCAAGGAGGCCGCCAGAAATATCTGCATTCTCTCGTTGAACAGCCTGCTCCACATCCATGAATCCAACTTTCGCTGCTTCCATTTTATACCTGTCCACATTGATTTGGATTTCTCTTTCAGGGGCACCAACCACATCAATTCTGCTTATTTCTGTAAGTTCCTCAATTCTATTTTTTAGTTCTTCTGCAAACTCTCCGAGTTTTACGGCGTCATAGTCGCCACTTACATTGACGGACATAATCGGCAATTCAGACAAGCTAATCTCTTGAACCACGGGCTCCTGAGTGAGGTCGTTTGGAAGATCTTTTTTTGCCTTATCAACAGCGTCACGAATTTTTTGTAGGGCTACATCTGTTTTTACCGATGTGCTAAATTCCACAATGATGGCAGAGAAATCTTGCAGTGAGTTGGACGAAATCTTATTAATCTTTACTCCGGTGATTCCTTTAAGTTGTTTTTCAATTGGTCGGGTAACCAGACTTTCAATTTCTTTAGGGGAGTTTCCGACATATACAGTTTGCACATAGATGTTTGGTATAACTACATCAGGAAACTGTTCTTTAGGGAATGAATTGAATAGTGAAATGCCCCAGAGGGATATAATCAGTGTGATTAAGTAAACTGCTGTTTTATTTCGAATGGCCCAGTTGGTGGGTCCGAATGATTTTTGATTTTGCAGCAGCTTGAATACTGGGTTATTTTTCGACGAATTGTCCATAATTCTTGTTTTGAATTGGCTCTTTTGCTTGTGATTGAGATCAGTTAGTTACAGTAGCGATAAGTTGTCCGTCGTATAGTCCCTGGAATCCTTTTGTGATTAGCTTATCTCCAATTGTTAATCCAGCATTTACTTCAATCAATTCATCGAAGAACTCACCAATTGTTACATTTCTTTTTCGTGCAATGGCCTTACCATTTTCTTTGGCATAGACGTATACGTATTTTCCTTTTTCGTCGGTTTGTACTGTCTGCACTGGAACTACGATTGTATTCTTTGATTCGTGATCAAGTATTTTGATGATGGCTACTTGATTTGGTTTGATGCCAGATATTCCGTTCAATTTACTTTCAGCGATGAAGCTTCTGGAGTTTACATTGATGGTTTCGCTTATCAGACTAAGTACAGAGGTGAATGTTTTGTTGATATCCGGCACACTAACTTTAACAGTCATTCCTTTGCGTACTTTGGCTACATAGTTTTCAGGAACCTCAACTACTGCTTTCAAAGCGCTCGGATTTACGATGGTGATTCCAGCCATTGGGGAGCCCATAAATACTTCTCCAACCTTGATGCTCACGGTTTCTATAACGCCAGATACTTCAGCATAGACCAGTGTTGTACTCAATTGTTCTTTGACTAGAGAAATTTGTTTCTCTAGTGCCTCTACGTTGTTTTTGGCAGATAGGTATTGTACCTCTGTGCCAATTCCCTCTTGCCAAAGATTTTCTTGGCGAGTAAAAATATTTTTGGCAAATGCAAGCTGACTCTCCACCTGCTTGATATTTTGCTGTATGATACCGTCTTCAAGTTTCATGAGCAGCTGACCCCTTTTTACATTGTCACCTTGTTTTACATAAATGGATTTTACCTGTCCGCCCATACCCCTTGGCGTCACGTAGTAGACATTTTCTGTCATGATTTTTCCTTGCAATTCTATGTAATGCGCAAAATCACTTTTAACCAAATCGGTAATTTCTACAAGCTTTGTTTTTTCTGGTGCTGCTGATCCACCCATAGAGGCAATTTCATTTTCAAGCGCAGCAATCTTTTTAGCAATGGCATCACGTTCTTTCATTAATTTCTCTAGCTCAACCTTCTTTGTGCTTAGTCCTTTGTTTGAATCTTTTGAATCGGAGCAAGATGCTAATGAGAACAACAAACAGATAATTAGTAGCTTTTTCATATGTCTTTTTTATTCTTTATTTATAATTTTCCGAGGGCTTTAGTGTAATTAATCTTTGCGTTGACTGCATCATAGAGTGATTGGAAATAGTTTGATTGCGCGCTTTCTAATTCTGTTTCAGTTTGCAGAAGTTCAAAGCTTGAGCCAAGTCCTTGCTCATATTTTTTCTTTGTGGTCGAGTATACTTTTCCTGCAAGCTCAACATTTCGTTCCTGCATGTCTAGTGAAGAAAGGGCGTTTTTGAACATGATTGAAGATGCGGCAAGCTGAAGATCAATGGCACGTTGAACATTTTCAATTGTGTTTTTTGTTTTTTGCATGTTCAGATTGGCTTGGCGTGTTCTTTGTAGTTTTTGGCCACCATCAACTATTGGGATGTTCATGTTCAGCCCCCACACTGATGTTTTAAACCATTTTTGATCGAAGTCAAAAAAGTTAAATGATTGCCTCATAGCATTCTTGCTATAGCTCCAGTAGGTTGAGATTGTTGGGAGATAAGCCATTTTGCTTCTTTTGATGTCTAGCCCCTGCAAATCTTTTACAACATTCAACAATTGTATTTCTTTCCTATCTGAATAATTGAAGCTTGTTAGTTCGAGTAAATCTTTCTTTACCAGATCAACAGATAGGGTATCGCTTAATACTAATGTATCTTTTTGTTCTATGGCAAGGGTGAATTTCATTGATGCATAACCAATTTCAATCAGTTTTTCAATTTGTGAAGCTGACGTGACAAGGTTATTTAATGTTACTTGTGTTTTATCAATGTCCAATCTTTCAGCAAACCCATTGGTATAAAGTTTTTCTTGGTCTGCTTTTAGTTTTTTTAGTCTTTTTATACTTTCATCTAAAAAGTGTTTTCTTTTTTCAGCAATTAACACACTATAATATGATTTGTATACATTACTCTTCACTGAGTCTTCCATTACTTTGATATTGGCATCAGTGAAGTCGATTGCTTTTTTTCTTGCCTTGATGGCAATAAATAGATCTGGCTGAAACAGCAGTTGTTGGAATTGTGCACTTGCAGAGGTTTGCCAAGGAACTCCGAATTGAGCTGGGAAAAACTGCGCTGGGTTATTTGGTTTGGCGATTGGATTTCCAGTTCCATTTTTTACCCCATTGTCTACGAGTACTTGATAAACAGAGGGGGATACGAAATCGGGGAGTAGTGTTACAGGGATGCTGAAGAAATGCTGCATTTGAACATTCCCATTAATCTGTGGTAGAGCCTGTGCAATATACTCTCGGTTTTTTGCCAATTGTATTTCACGGTCAATCTGCAGATTTTTAATGTCTGTGACATTTTTCAATGCAAGTGCAGCAGCTTGATCTGCGCTCAGGTTATATTTTTGCTGCGCGGAGGTACTGGTATAACCAAGCCATACCATAGAAAAAAGTAGCATCCCTCGATATAGCATAATGCTTAATTTATTGTCCATTTGTTTTTTCTTTCTTTTTTATATTCTTCTATTCTTTTGAATCCTGTTTCGGTTGATACGCCGTATAAAAAGTTTTCTATCATAATCAGGGTAACTTCTGCGGCATTGTATTTAGCTGGTGGGAACGCCTCCATGTTAAATGCGAGCATCATAGACTCCAGTCTGTATTTTGATAGTACGTCTATATTGATATCGGGTCTGTAATTTCCTTCCTGAACTCCTTTTTCAAGGTTGTTGGCAATGATTTTAATCAGAAAATTGTTTCTGTATTCCATGAATTTCACAAAGGCGTTAAAGTGAAATTTTTGCATGTCAAAAACGACCATGGGGTTGATATTCCTAAAGTGCTCTACTACCATTTCCATGGTTTTAAAAATCTCATCAACTGCATTTTCGGCAACATTGAATAGTTCTAGACAATCCTCTCGCATTCTATTGGTTTCGGCAAGAACGACACAATCAACCAATTCATCCTTGTCTGTGAAGTGTTGGTAAATTGTTTTTTTGGATATGCCCATATGTCCTGCGATATCATCCATGGAAACTGAACGGATACCCAATCTAAAAAATAGGGTTCGTGCTTGTTCTATAATTCGCAGCTTAATATCCATGTTTAAACATTTGCGCTGCAAAACTATGAAAACTTTGTTTGGGGAAAAAGTTTCTGTCTAAAAAATTGCCTAAACCTAACTTTTAGAACTCAGATCCATCCAATCAACCTGTTTTGTCATTTTCTCCTAAAATGGGGTGTTTTTACCCATTTTTTGCTCAAAAAGGGGTGTATATTCGCTAAAATATAGCAAATGAAGCCATTTCGCCCAGGTAAGCTAATCTACTTTTTCTTCCAAGGATTGGTCATTTTGGCGCCAATTGTAATTACTATTTGGGCTGTGGTTTCCCTCTTTAATCTAATAGACGGCATTCTTCCCAATTTGTTGCATATCCTGTTTCCCGAGCTGGTCAAGTTGGATGTTTCCGGTTATCCAGAGAAAATTCCCGGATTGGGGTTTTTGGTGGTTGTGATCATTGTTTTTTTAGTCGGGTATATCTCTTCTTCTTTTGTGGTTTCAAAACTTGTGGAACTTTTTGATAGCGTTCTTGAAAAGACGCCTGGTATCAAAATCATCTATTCTACGGTCAAGGATTTTTTGGAGGCATTTGCTGGAAACAAAAGGAAATTCAATAAACCGGTGCTCGTTTCCATTGAATCCGAGGAGGTGTGGCGACTTGGATTTTTAACGCAGACTGATGTGGCGCATTTTGGATTAAAAGATCATGTCACCGTCTATTTACCTCACTCTTATGCATTTTCAGGAATCACTTATTTTGTAAAACGGGAGCGAGTAAAAATTCTTAATGATGTTGGGTCTGCCGAGGCCATGAAGTTTATTATTTCTGGCGGAGTTACAGATATTGGTGAACATGAAACCTTGGGGGTGCCAAACAATGATAAAATTTAGGGGCAGATTTTTATTTTTTCTTTTATTGCTTGTTTGTTTGCTATCGCCAAGTTCAAAGCTATACTGCTGGGGGTTCTTTGGCCACAAACATATCAATTACCATTCCGTATTTCTTCTGCCACCTGCAGTCTTTTCCTTTTACAAGAAAAATATCGACTATCTAACATCGCACGCTGCAGATGCAGACAAAAGACGATATGCTATAGCAGAGGAAGGGCCACGTCATTATATTGACATGGATCATTATCCTGCAGATGGATTTAAGACTTTACCACGAAAGTGGAACCAAGCGGTGGCCATATATTCGGAAGACAGTTTGCGTGCGCATGGCGTGGCTCCATGGTGGATCATTGCGATGTATGGAAATTTGAGGCGTGCTTTCTTGGAATGCAACGCAGAAGGAATTCTAAAAGCATCGGCTGACATTGGACATTATATTGCAGACATCCATGTTCCGCTCCATACTACCAGTAATCACAACGGGCAGCACACCAATCAGCATGGGATACATGCATTTTGGGAAAGCAGGTTGCCCGAACTCTATGCTGTAACCCAATATGACATGTTCATCGGGAGGGCTACATATATAGCCAATCCTGCAGAATTTATTTGGCAGCGGGTGCATGAAAGTGCACTTGCTTCTGATACCGTGCTCTCTCTTGAGAAAAAACTGTCAACATTGATTGCGCCAGATAAGCGGTTTGCTTATGAGCATCGAAATGGTGTTGTGGTGAGACAATACGCTGAAAAGTATGCCTTGATTTATCATACCCGTCTCAATGGCATGGTGGAAAGGCGGATGCGGGATGCAATATATGCGGTTTCTTCTTTTTGGTTCACGGCATGGGTGGATGCTGGTCAGCCAGACCTCTCTGAGTTGGTGTTCAAAGCTGATCCATCGAATGGTAAAACGGCGACAGACTCCCTTCAATCGGCCTGGCTTAAGGGCAATATCATAGGCCGCGCTTGTACAAATTAAGTATCTTTGCCTCACTGTTTTTTAAATTTTTTCAGCAAGTATTTTAACGATGAAACATAATTTTAATGCTGGTCCCAGCATCCTTCCAAAAGAAGTATTTGAAGAGGCCAGTCGTGCTATTTTGAATTTCAATGACACCGGACTATCCATTCTCGAAATTGGACACCGCACTCCACTTTTTGAATCTGTCTTGAATGAGTCGGTAGCGTTGATGAAGGAACTCATGGGCCTGGATGCCAACAAGGAAGTGTTATTTCTTCATGGTGGTGCATCCACCCAGTTTTTTCAGGTGCCTATGAATTTTCTTTCAAAGGAGAAAAAAGCCGCATACCTTGATTGTGGTGTTTGGGGAACCAAGGCTTATAAAGAGGCCGCACAGTTTGGTCGGGTGGAAGTAGTAGCCTCATCAAAGGATAAAAATTACAGCTATATCCCCTCAGGTTATGCAATTCCAGAAGATGCAACTTATTTTCACTACACAACCAATAATACGATAGAAGGAACTCAGATGCACCATATACCTGATACTTCCGTTCCTTTGGTTGCAGACATGAGTAGTGATATTCTCAGTTGCTCAATGGATTTCAACAAGTTTACTTTTATTTATGCTGGGGCTCAAAAAAATATTGGTGCTGCGGGGGTAAACATTGTTATCGTCGATAAGAAATTTCTTCAGTCTGCAAATTCAGGTCTACCCTCCATGTTGGATTACCGTCAACATGTAGAAAATGGATCCATGCTAAATACTCCGCCGGTTTTCGCGATTTATGTTTGCATGCTTACGTTGCGTTGGCTCAAAAAGCTGGGCGGAATTCAAGCTATAGAGAGGTTGAATAATGAAAAAGCAAACTTGCTCTATACTACAATTGAAGAATTGCCGGTATTTCATCTTCCTGTGGCAAAAGAAAATCGAAGTAAGATGAATGCTGTATTTACCATGCATGATGCTGAGCTTGAAAAAGTTTTTTTATCTCGCTGCAAAGAGGAGGGAATGGTTGGCCTAAGCGGGCATCGGAGTGTTGGAGGATTCAGGGTTTCAATGTACAACGCCTTGCCCCTTAGCAGTGTTGTTGCAATCACTGAGCTCATGAAGGATTTTTCAAATAAATATGGTTCTTAAAAAATAAAGAATAATACAATGGCAATTATATTTCCCTTTAAGGCAGTGAGGCCCAAGCCCGAATTTGCAGCTGAGGTTGCCTCTCCTCCTTATGATGTGCTTTCTAGTGAAGAGGCTAGAGCATCTGCAAAGTCTGCACCTAATTCCTTTCTTCATGTAACGAAGTCGGAGATTGATATGCCGGCTGATTTAAGCATATATGATCCAGCTGTGTATGCGAAGGCTAAAGACAACTTGGTTGCAATGATGGGCAAAGGCATTTTGTTTGAGGAAGACCAACCCTGTTATTATATCTACGAGTTAATCATGGACGGCCGGAGTCAAACTGGTCTGGTATGCTGCTCTTCCGTTGATGATTATGAAGCTGGCATCATTAAAAAACACGAATTTACTCGCCCGGAAAAAGAGCAAGACAGGATCAACCACATCAGGATCAGTGGAGCACAGACCGGCAATGTTTTTC
Organism: uncultured bacterium; assembly: GCA_903920455.1. Lineage (GTDB taxonomy): Bacteria > Bacteroidota > Bacteroidia > Chitinophagales > Chitinophagaceae > Pollutibacter. Next base: position 8,139 of record CAIXLY010000017.1, read on the forward strand.
TTGCCTATCGCAATGTTAGCTCATTGGATCAGTTAATCAAGAATTGGAAATCCTCACATGAGGCTATGTACAACTTCAACGCCGAAGATGGAATTGCCCACAGGATATGGGTAGTCAATCAAAAAGATACGGTTGATCTGATTAGCGAAATTTTCAAGAAAGAGGTACCCTGCACCTATATTGCTGACGGACATCACCGTGCTGCCAGCGCAGCTAAGGTTCGGGATACGCCAGGTGCTGGACCCGAAGCTGATAAATTTCTAACAACCTTATTCCCAGCTGCAGAACTTAAGATCATGCCGTATAATCGGGTAGTAAAGGATTTGAATGGCTTGGATGAAGACGAATTCATCAGCGCGTTGCAGGACGACTTCATGATTTCAACCTCCGATGCTCCTGTAGATCCATCTTCATTACATGATTTTGGCATGTATATCAATCACCAATGGTATCATCTTACTGCGGTAGAAGGAACGTACACAACTGATCCTATTGGTATTCTTGATATATCAATATTCTCAAGTAATGTGCTTGAAAAGATATTGGATATTAAAGATCAGCGAACAGATAAGCGGATTGATTTTGTTGGTGGAATACGCGGACTCAAAGAGCTTGAGAAAAGAGTGGATAGTGGGGAGATGAAGATAGCTTTCAGCTTTTATCCTGTTAGCATCGAGCAGTTATTCAACATAGCTGATAGCGGTAATGTTATGCCACCAAAGAGCACTTGGTTTGAGCCAAAACTTCGCGATGGACTACTTACACATCTTATCTAGTTCAACTTAATTCGGTTTCGTTATGCGAAATATATTGGCCACTTTATTGTTTTTTATAATTACACCTGCTATTGCTCAGCAGTCTGTCACTCAACTCCGGGAAACTGCTATTGCATTTCAGCGGCAAGGCGATTACAGCAATACATTGATGGTTTTGAGTAAGGCGCTTCAGCGGGAGCCTTCAAATTTAACCTTGCTCAAGGACATGGCTTATACCTATTACTTGTCAGGCGAGTTAGGTCGCGCATCCGAAATTATTGCTCCATTGATTGATCTTCCCAATGCTGATGTAGAGGTCTTTCAGATTGCAGGAACAATCTATAAGGATGCTCAGGAATTCAAGCAGGCAGAGAAAATATATAAAAGAGGACTAAAAAAATTCAGTGCCAGCGGTCCTTTGTATAGTGAGTATGGGGAATTATTGTGGGGTCTCAAAAGACCAGCTGAGGCCATTATTTCTTGGGAGGCAGGCATCATCAATGATCCTTCGTATTCAGGTAATTATTATCATGCTGCAA
>CAIXLY010000018.1 GCA_903920455.1 uncultured bacterium
AAAGAAAACCGTTTCCGGTGTAATCACTGAGAATAGCGGCGCAGTAGTTGCAGGTGCCACTGTAACAGAAAAAGGCACCCAAAACATTGTAGTTTCTGACGGAAACGGAAGCTATCGTATCACTGTAGCACCAAATGCTACATTGGTAATCTCTTCTATTGGATTCGGTAATACCGAAATCAAGATTGGATCAGCATCTCAATACAACGCAGTAATTTCTGCTGGCCAAGGTAACTTGAGCGAAGTAGTTGTAACTGCATTGGGTGTGACCAAGCAGAAGCGTTCTCTCGGTTATTCTGTAACTAATGTAAGAGGTTCCGAATTGGCAAAAACCAATGAGGTTAACCCGATCAATGCCCTTCAGGGTAAGGTTGCAGGTGTTCAGATTGACCAAGGTTCTGGTGGTTTGATGGGAAGTACAAGAATTCTTATTCGTGGTAACTCTACATTAGGAAACAACAATCAGCCAATTTTCGTGGTTGATGGTGTGTTTATGGATAATGATGTTTTTGGTGGTTCAGGTCGTGACTTCGGTAACGATCTTAAGAATTTGAACATGGACGACTTTGAAACAGTATCTGTACTTAAAGGATCTGCAGCTGCGGCTCTTTATGGTACACGTGCGATCAATGGTGTAATCTTGATCACCACAAAGAAAGGTTCACAAAGAAAAGGACTTGGCGTTTCTGTTAATCAAACAGTAAACGTTCAGCATGGATACAGAGGCCCTGATTTCCAGAACGTTTTTGGTTCTGGTGATACAGATGGTTTCAACACGGATTCATGGTCATATTGGTCAAGCTTTCCAAACGGGTATTCTACATTTAGAAAATTCCCTGAAGATGCAGATGGTAATCCTTACATCGATCTAGGTATCGGTCGTGAGGGAATGAGTTTTGGTCCTAAAATGCAAGGTCAATCAGTTCAAAACTGGGATGGCACAATGACCAAGTTCAATCCTCAACCAAATAACTTCTTGGACGCCTTTCAAAAAGGGGTTGGTTCTAATACCAACGTTTCTTTGGATGGTGCAACGGATCGTTCTACTTTCCGTTTCTCTTACAACCACAACAATGCTGAAGGTATCTACATCAACAATAAGTTGAAGAAGGATGCCTTTGATTTGAGGGTGACTCACAAAATTACCAACAGATTGAACATTGATGTAAGCACCGCTTACACTCAGTTCAACGGTAAAAATCCTCCAAGTCAGAATGGTGGTATCAATCCTGGTTCTATGTATGTGTGGATGTTGCCACGCAGCTATGACACCAAATATTGGATGCAAAAAGACAAGTATACCAGTGTTAATGGCGGTCAGGTATCTCCGACCAATGGAGATGAGCCAAACAAGGCGCCTGGTGCTGATTATTGGTTCCAGTTGTTCAACAACAACTACACTCAAAATGAGCAGTTGTTGAGAAGCCGTGTTGCATTGACTGCTGACATCACTGATTGGGCCAAATTGGTTCTTGAAGGAAATATCAACAATGTGTACCGTAAATCTGAAACCAAAGAATTGGGTGCTGGCAGAAACTTTACTGGCGGTTCTTATGGTCTTGGATTCAATACCAAAGAAAGTCAGTTCTTGAAGTTTATGGTAATGGTGAACAAAAGCATCAACAAAGACCTTAACTTCTCTGGACATGTAGGTGGCGAGATGCAAAACTACACCAACACTTATTCTTCAGCTTCAACAAGTGGTGGTTTGAACTATCCTGGAGGTTTCTTTATTTCAAACTCAATCAACCCTCAATCTGTAAGTGGTGGTATTTCGTCAAAAAAGAGATTCAACTCTCTTTATGCGAGTGCTGACCTTGACTACAAGAACCAATTGTTCTTGCAAGCTTCATACAGAGCTGACTGGTCTTCTGCTTTGACATATACAAACGGAAAAGGTAACAATCAGTACGCTTATCCTGCGGTGAGTGCTTCATGGATTTTCACTGAAACACTTAAGCTTCCTAAATTTATCAGCTATGGTAAGTTAAGGGCTAACGTCGCTGCATTGGGTGGTGATACTGATCCTTTCTTGTTGAATCCTGGATTCTCTTTGAATGGTTTCAGTCAAGCAAATGGCAACACAGTGCCAATGTCAACTTACTCTTCAAGCACAATTCTTCAGCCTGGTATCAAGCCAATCAGAAAAATCTCTAAGGAGATTGGTCTAGAGGCTCGTTTCTTAGATGGCAGAATCGGGTTGGATGTGAGTTTGTATCAGGATAACACAAAGAACCAAATTCTTGATATTCCAGCGCCAATTGAATCAGGTGTTTCTACCATGAAAATCAATGCTGGTAACATTCAGAATAAGGGTATCGAAATCGCTATTGATGCGACTCCAATTAGCACAAAGAACTTCTCATGGAATACAGCAGTTAACTATTCAAGGAACAGAAACTTGATTGTTGAATTGTATCCTGGAAGAACTGAATATTCTCTAAATGGCGGCATGTTGCATAACGTAAGCAGCTGGGCTATCGTAGGAAAGTCTTATGGTGTGCTTAGGTCTACAACAAGCTCAGCAAAATACCAAGGAAGTGCAGGTGATCCAAAGAATGGCTTACCACTTCTTGATTGGAGAGCTGGTCGTCGTGTTGCATTCCCAAGCCAAAGTGGTCAAATTGTGGATGTTGGCGATATGAACGCTAAGTTCCGCGGTGGTTGGGATAACACGTTCAAATACAAAAATTTCTCCCTCAATGTGCTTGTTGATGCTAAAATCGGCGGCGATATGGCATTGTTGAACTACAGGTTCGGAACACACACTGGTGTATTCCCTAATACTTTGGATAATCGTAGTCCTGAGTATGGTGGAATGACTTGGACAAGTGGTTTTGACAACGTTACGTATGATGATGGTATGATTCCTGAAGGAGTATTTAAGCCAGGTCAGATGATTGAGCAACCAAATGCTGCACCTGCAAATGTGGGCGGAATGACTTTCCAGGAAGCTTATGATGCTGGATTGGTTGAGCCTAACCATGCACCAATGTACTACTACAGGTATGGTTCTTGGTCAACTGGTGTATCTGACTACTGGATATTCGAAAACTCTTGGATATCACTTCGTCAGGTAGCATTAAGTTATGCATTTGATAAGAAGTTTTATAGCAAGTTAAAATTGACTGGTTTGAATGTGAGTGTAGCTGGAAGAGATCTTCTTTACCTCTACAACACCCTACCATACAACTTTAACCCTGCGTCAAACAACTCTAACTCTACCTCATTCTCTGGTGAGAATGGATTCCTTCCTATGACTAGGAACTGGATCTTCACTTTGAGGGCTAATTTCTAAACGAAAGGAAACTTAAATATTATTGTATGAAAATAAATAAACTAAAAACTGGCCTCTTTGGAGCGACAATTGTCGGCCTCCTTATGCTTGCCGGTTGTAAAAAGGACTTCGGGTCGATCAATACCGATCCATCTATCGTAACGGATCCAGAAATCAAGTTCCTTCTGACTTATTCAGAGGAGGCAGTAGCTGGAGCTCACACAGGAGAATGGGTATATGAAGGGTTTGAGCAATTGTTGCGTTATTCTCAACATGTTACCTTAAATGCCTATGATATTGAGCCTTCTGTAAACTCTAGATACGGCAGATACTACACTTCTATTCTTCCAAACTTGTTTGAAATCAGAAGCAGGATTGAAGCTAAAGAAGACAAAGCTGACTATGCTAAGATGACTGCAGTTACTCATGTTCTTCAGGTTTTATTTGGAATCCGTGTCACTGACATGAACGGTTCAATGCCATATTCTGAGGCTGTAAAGGGAAGAACTGAAGGGGTATTCAGTCCTAAATTTGACAACCAAGAGCTTCTTTTTGAAACTTGGTTGACTGAATTGGATGCTTCAATCAGCGCATTGTCAGCGGCTGACAATGCTACTACCAAGTCTTTCGGTAATTCTGATATCTATTATGGTAGCAACTGGAACAAATGGATAAAGTTGGCCAATACCTTGAAGTTGCGTATTGCTGCACGTTATGAAAACCAAAACAGCGGTAAAACTGCTGCAATTGCTTCACAGGTAGCTTCAAATCCTGTTGGCCCAATGATGGAAATGTCTGATGACATGAAATACAGAAGCCCAGGAAACAATGGAGTTGGTGGTGATATCAATTACCGTGCAGCTAAGTTCGCAGGACTTGAAATGATGAATTTCATGAAAATGGTTGGCGATCCTCGTATCGCAGTGTATTTTTCACCTAACGAACTTGTAGGTTCTTTTAGGGATACACTTTCAAAATACAGTGTTGATCTACCATCTTTCATCGATCTTGACGATCCATTGGTTCAATTCCAAGGTGCTCCTGTAGATCTTACGCGTGATATTGATCAAGCTGACTATCTTTTGCAACAATTCACGGTTTCTCCTAACAATAAATACTATCTCATTTCTGCTATCAACAGGAGGTTTTTCTCTCCAAGATGGCAAGGTGACAACAATGATGCAAGGTATACAGAGCTTCTTGTAGGCGCTGCTGAATCTTGTTTCATGATGGCTGAATTTATTGAGAAAGGATACGCTACTGGAAATGCTCAAACTTGGTATAACAAAGGTGTTAAAGCCTCTATGCAAACCATGAATGAGATTGCAATTGCAGCAAATTCTACGACCATGTTCTCTGGAGACGGAGTAGAGGCAATTGACGACTATCTCAGCAACCCTGACGTTGCCCTTAATGGCAGCAACAATTTGGAAAAAATCTATGCACAGCAGCATTTGAGCTTGATTCGCCAGGCGAATGAAGCCTATGTGTTCTGCCGCAGAACTGGTTTCCCATCTAATAATTCTGCTTACTTCCCAAGAGAGCCGTTCTCCGATTATATCGTTAGGCGTCTATGGATCGAAGATCCAGGTGAGGTTAATCGCACAAATTGGTCAGATGCGTATGCTCAACAGGGTTTCACTCCTAGAACTCGTGACAAGCAAAAGCTTTCTGAAGAGCGTGTTTGGTACGATAAAACTGCTCCAGCTTTCGGTGGTGCAAACTTTCCTCAATAAAAGTTTAATTTAAAGCTTAGCTTTAAAAAAGGCAGCCTGATTTCAGGCTGCCTTTTTGTTATGCATCAATGAGTTTATTAAATTTTCATCATATTTACTTAATGTTATGTAAATCAATTACTTAAGTACATTAGGCATGTTGTTCGCAAATTGAGGTTTATCAAGTACAAAATAAATCCATCTATTTTGTTAAAGTTTTTGATTTTGTATCCATTAATTCATTAATTTTTAAGCCGAATTGGTGAGTGTGAATAGGAATTTGCTCTAGCATTGATGAATTGTTAAAGTTATTTTGCAACAGCGCAGCATTATGGACAAAAGTATTGTCTCTAATTAAATATTTTTTTTAACCAAATCCACACATATGACAGTAAGAATCAAATCTATCCTTGTCTTGGTCTGCCTCTTCTTTATTGGAGTGGCTGCACAAGCGCAGGAGAAGAAGGCCGTTTCAGGTGTTTTGACAGACATCGGCGGTGCAGCAGTTGCGGGCGCTACCGTAACAGAAAAAGGTACAAAAAACATGGTGGTTTCCGACGCAAATGGAAACTATCGCATTTCTGTATCATCTAACGCTACCCTGGTGTTTTCTTCGGTTGGCTTTGCCAAATATGAAGTAAAGGTTGGCGCAGGTGCTCAATATAGTGCTACACTAACTGAAAATCAAGGAGGCTTGAATGAGGTAGTTGTAACAGCATTGGGTATGAAGCGTGAAAAAAAATCAGTGGGTTATGCTGTTCAACAGGTGAGGGGCGATGATGTAATGAAAGCCGCTCCTATTGACATTGCTCAAGGTTTGATGGGTAAGGTTGCTGGTTTGAATATCAACACGAGCAATGGTCTACCTAACGCATCTTCTCGTATCGTTATTCGCGGTAACAACAGTTTGTTTGGTAATAACCAACCGTTAATTGTTGTTGATGGTGCGATCTTGGATAACAAGGCATTGCCGCAAACTACAAATGACCCTACTACAGGTGGTAACCTTGGTGGATATTCTGACTGGGGTAACTACCTCAGTTATATGAACATGGATAACGTTGAAAACGTATCAGTTCTGAAAGGTCCAAATGCTGCTGCACTTTATGGTGCAAGAGGTGCAAATGGTGTTGTATTGATTACAACTAAAAAAGGAACTGCAAAAAAAGGTATTGGTGTTGATTATACCGTATCTAATGTGACTACCCAAGCATTTAGGTACCTAGATGTACAAAATGAATACGGTGGTGGTTTTTCTGGTGCTCTGTGGACTGCAGATCAGAAGCTTCCTCGTACTGCTGGTGGCGAATATTATGTACCAACGCTTTATCCTGCAAGCTGGCAGGCTAATGGTGGTAATGCATTAGCTAATGGTGGTACTGGTATTGAGTCTTCACACAACAGCATCCCTGGTGGTTTGAATACTTGGGATCAGTTCAGCTGGTATGGTGCTGGTTCTTCATGGGGGCCAAAACTTGATGGAACAACGGCTCGTTGGTGGGATGGTGAACTTAGACCATATTCTCCTCAGCCTGACAATAGGAAATACATGTTCCAAAATGGTAACGTGGCCAACCACAACCTTTCTTTCTCTTCTGCTAATGATTTCGGAAGCGTTAGGCTTTCCGCATCTCTTTCAAAAGGTACTCAACCAGTGCCTAATGTTAGCAATGAAAGCAAAAACTTTAACCTGGGTTCAAACTTGAAGATCTCTAAGATGTTGAGTGCAGAAATTTCTGCTGCTTATACACAAACCAACAGGTTGAACTCTCCAGAAATTGGAACCAACAACTCATGGAGTAAATTCATGATCTATGGTATGTCAAGGGAGTATAAGCCTATGGAGAAAGCAATGTATAAAAAAGCTGATGGATCTAAGAATGAGTTTCCTGGTGCATATCCTCATAATGAGTATAGCCGTGATATGTTCTGGAATATTTACGAGAGCAATTCAAACCTATATAGGGATGAGTTCTTGAGTACAATCAAGCTAAATGCAGAAATCACCCCATGGTTGAATGCATTTGTTAGAACTTCTGCTGACGTCATTGGAAGCACATTTGAAACAAAGCGTACAACCAGCAATCCAAATAAGGTTGACGGTGGTTACTTTGCAAAATCTGTATCTAAGGACAAGATTTTCAACACTGATGTAATGGTAACTGCACACAAAGACAACTTCTTGAAGAGTGGTCTTAATGTAAGTGCTTCAGGTATGTTCAACTCATATTCCAACAACTCTGCTGGGGTAAGTGGTGCAAACTGGAGTAAATTTGCAGTACCTAACGTTTATTCACTTTCTAACTGGACTAATATTAACCAGACATCATTCAGAGAGTCTCGTTATGATGTTCAGTCTCAGTCCGTTCTTGGAATGTTAAATCTGAGCTACAACGACTATCTATTCTTGGATGTAACTGGAAGAAACGACGTTACTTCTACACTTCCTAAGGCAAACAATTCAACCTTCTATCCTTCTGCAAACTTGGCTTTTGTATTCACTGAAGCCCTTAAGATGGAAAGCAATACCTTATCTTTTGGTAAAGCAAGAATTGCTTACGGTAAAAGTGCGAATGGTGCTGAGCCTTATTTGCTAGACAATACTTACAACGTAGGTAATTTCGGCGGACAAGCTACAAACTCTTTGCCAAGTACTATTCCTCCATACGCGCTTACGTTCCAAACATCTGAGTCTGTTGAGGCTGGTTTGAGCTTGGGATTTTTGAATGATAGGATCAACCTTGATTTCACGTATTACAACATCCTTTCTGCAAACCAAATTTTGCAGGCCGCATTGCCTGCTTCTTCTGGTGCAACACTGGTTTCATTTAACTCTGGTAAGTTGAGAAACAGGGGTATTGAAGCAGTGATTAATGCAACTCCAGTTAAAGGAAAAGATTTCTCTTGGACTACCACATTGAACTTTGCCAAGAATGACAACTTTATTATAGAGTTGGCTCCTGGTGTTCGTGAGCAGTGGTTGGGAGATGTATTCGGAAATCTTGGTGTTGTAATGAAAGTTGCTCCTGGTCAGAAATATGGTGCTATTTATGGTACTGATTTTCTTTTGGATGCCCAAGGCAGAAAGCAGATCAAGAATGTTTATTATCCAAGTCCCAATAGTTCAAAGGTTGCAGGTACAGAATATCTGATGACCAATGAGCAGGTTCAAATTGGTAATGCAGCTCCTAAGTTTACTGGTGGTTTCGGAAATACCTTGAGGTATAAGAAATTGTCATTGTACACCTTGATTGATTTCAAAGTTGGCGGAGACATCTATTCTGTAGATCACGCTACTGCTGTGGGAAGTGGATTGTTGATGGAAACATTGAAAGAAAGAAATGGTGGTGGGTTGCCTTACACCTATCCTGATAATACTACCGCAAATCATGGTGTAATACTTGAAGGATATAACATATCCGATGGAAGAGATAACGATAGGGTTGTTCATTACCTCTACAAACATGGTAACATGTATGCAGGATGGTCACATATAAACAGACCTAGAAGTCTTTCTGTATTTGAGAACACCTGGGTTAAAATCAGGGAACTTTCTTTGACTTATGATCTGCCTCAAAATATTATAAGCAAAGCAAAATTATTCCAAGGTCTTTCTGTCTCTTTGGTTGGAAGAAATCTTGGATATATTTACTCAAGTTTGCCTGACAACCTGAACCCAGAAGCAATAAATGGTATTGGTAACGCACAAGGATTGCAGTGGTCTGCATTCCCAAGCTTCAGATCATTTGGCTTCACTGTCAGGGCTAAATTTTAACAACCAACTCAAACCTTACGAATATGAATTTTATTAAAACAATATCAAGATCAATGGCGCCATTGGCACTTTTGATTGCGGTTGCCTTCTCTTCTTGCGAGAAAGACTTTGGCGACATTAACAAATCTTGGGATAATAAGGTGTACGAAGCATCTATCCCCGCTTTATACAACAGCCTTGCTGCCAGCTTGGTAGAGCCCGGTGGAACAGGAAATCTACTAACTGGATTTGTATACCAGAATACACAATTGATTGCAATGTATGCTGCATCAGGTTATCGTTTGGATAACATGTCTGGCGCTTATTGGAACAATTATTATGCGGCGCTTGCCAATTACAGAAAGTTGGTTGAATTGATTGATGCCAATGAGGAAGCTGCCAACATGACGAATGTCAAGAACATGGCTAGGGTAATCATTGCCTACCAAACTCTGAGAACTACGATGATGTATGGTGACATGCCATACAGTGCTGCTGCAAAAGCGTTCATATCGTCTGATAATTTCAGACCTGTGTATGATGCTCAATCAGATATCATTAAAGACGCTTTGGCAGAATTGAAAACAGCAATTGATGAATTTTCTTCCAATTCTTCTCAGGTATCAATTGGGGCTTCTGAAACTATATTTGGTGGAGATCTTGCCAAGTGGACCAAATTTGCAAATTCAATTAGGTTGAAGTATGCAATGGCTCTTCATGGTAAAGATGCAGCAACAGCAAATGGCATTATCGCAGAGACACTCTCTAAGCCACTGCTTGGCCCTGCTGATGTGTATGGTATGTTCCCTGGTACGATCACCAACCTCGAGTTCGACAGAAATGGTTGGTACCAAGGTAACTCTTACGTACGTATGGGTAGCACGATGTGGGATGCCATGTCTAGCACTACTGATGAAGATGGTTCAGGTATCTTTGATTTGAGGTGCAAGCTTTTCTTTGAACCCAATGCTTTTGGCGACTGGGTTCCATACCCACAAGCTCCTTCAAGCACTACCCCTTCTGAGATTGGTAATAGCGGCGTTAACGATCCTTACAATAGAGATAGGTTAACCGTACATAGCCCTTCTGACGCTGAGTATATATATTCTCCACTGAATGTCTATTACACAGCAGAGAGGACTTTCCCTCAAGTTTTCATGACTGGTCATGAAGTAAGCTTTATCAAAGCTGAATTATACAACAGAGGAATTGGTGGAGTTGCTGCTGATGCTGCAACTGCCCAAGAGCATTATGAGTCTGGTATTACAGAGTCAGTAAAGCTGTTTTATGCACTTGCTCATGGTTCTAGTATTTGGACTGTTGGTAGGCCAAATGCTGCTCCATCTAACATCGAGTTGTCAACAATGATGAGCAATCCTCATGTTGAATACAGTTCTAATGCTGGTACTGCGCTTAGTCAAATTTACAAACAACACTGGATTGCATTGTTCCATCAGCCATTTGAAGCCTGGAACCTTGCTCGTAGAACAGGGTATGCTACACCTTCTGTAGCGCTTGCTTCTACTAGTCCTGGTTTGAATTTCTACAGGGTTACTTATCCTCAAAGCGAAATTGATGGTAACTATGACAACTGGAGAGCGGTTACTGGTGGTTCAGATGCACCAACAGTGAAGCCTTGGTTCATGCCATAGTCGACTCTGTCACTTAATATAGTTAATGGCCATCTCTAAACGAGATGGCCATTGCTTTTAAAGGATGTTGATTAATTGCTAAGTTTGCAGTTGCGAATAGACAATTGATGGGTGCATGCAAAGAAGCCAATGGAAGGCTGATTGAATCAGCGCTTATTTTATTTCCTCAAACTCTAGGTAATCTTCATCGCGAACATTGGTTTGGGCTCTATCCTGTTCTTGTGGCTGTGGCGATTGTTGCTGATTTTGGTATTGACGTTGATTCTCCCTAATTCCTTCAAATTGTTTTTTTACCTGCTTGGTAGTTTTGTAAATAGGGATGATCAGCTCAAAGATGAATCTATATGCAAAATAAATGGCAAGAGAAATCAGGATATAGCGAAGCATAGTGCAAAGTTATGATTTTGTGGCCTGTTGAGAGAGTTTGAGAGAGGTTGAGAGAAGTTGAGAGAAGTTTAGAGAGGTTTAGGAGTTTAGTTAAATTATCAAAGACCTAAACCCCTTGTCCCTCGTCCCCCTGTCCCTCGTCCCTAGTCCCTGGCTGCTCCTCGTCCCCTGCCTGCCAGGAGGCTATTTTGTTGAATGTATCGCTTCTCCCAGTTTATCGGCTAATTTGGAGATCAGCGATCCTACACCTTGTTGTAGTTTTTCACTTTCCATGATTCGGGTTGCTGTATCTGCCCAAAAATTGGTCTGGCTCTTTTTGCTGCCAAAGATGGAGTTCAAGGTCATGCTGAAATAATTGCCTTTCAATGCTTGAAAGTTTTCATCCATTTTGGACTCCAGGGTGGCCTGTTTGTTGCGCAGTTCTTGGATTGACCTGTTGAGTGCTTGAATATTTCGGATTGCCCTGCCCATGGTATTAATAGTCGTACTCTTCTTCTTGGGTTGATGTGTGAATAAACAACCTGATGAGGGGGTTAAGAAATAATGGTTTTCTAAATATCATGCAAATAAGCATAATCAGAAGGAAAATGCCACCGCCACTAAGGAACCCGATTGATGCGCTGCCGGTTTCGCTAGCGATGTACCATGAAAATGAAATCACCAGAAAAAGCAGAAAAAACAACACCATAAAGCTGATAAGAGTAACCAGAATCAGCATGCTCAAGGTTCGGGCGAGTGTCCCGATTGCCTTTAGCCTAATAATTTCTAGCCTGGTTTCAAGGTATTCTGTGATTAGCTTTCTGTTTTCCTTGTAAAAGTCATGAAGGTTTTCGTTGGAAGACATGGGAATCTGTTATAGGGGTAAAGTTAAAGGATTAAGCAGTTGGCTTGATGATCTTGGTCATTCTATTTCATGACATTGGTTGTCATTTTGATGGCATCGGGAATCCGGCCAGCAACTGCCTATTGTGCTTTGCCTCGGAGTGAATTGGTTCGAGAAGGAGGCTAACCCCCCTCTAGAATTTGGCTATTTCTGGCAAATGGCCTATATTTGTATCTGAATGAAACAGATGAAGGGAACGGTGGCGTTCCCTTCTTTATTTCACGGAATATGACAACAGAGGAAAAAATACAAGAGGTAAGGCGAATGGCGGAGGAACTCCTTGAGGCTGAGCCACAATATTTTCTTGTCACGGTAAGTGTCAGACCAATCAATAATATCAGTGTTTTTGTAGATGGTGATGCCGGCGTGACAATAGAAAAATGTGTAAAATTAAACAGGGCGTTATACAAGCAGATTGTCGAAACCGCTCTGTATGAGGATGGAAGTTTTGGACTGGTGGTATCATCGCCGGGAATTGAAGAGCCTTTATCCATGCATCGCCAATACATCAAAAATATTGGACGTTTGGTAGAGGTCGAGTTGAAGGAAGGAGTAACAATTGAAGGAAAGCTGATTGCTGCCGACAATGAACGAATTGAACTTGAGGAGGAAAAAGGGAAAGGCAAGAAAAAAGAAGTAATTGCACATGTTCTTCCTTTCGACGCAATTAAATCGACAACGGTTAAAGTAGTATTCTAACAATAAAATATAAGAACAATAAATGGATATGTTATGGCAAGTATCAATCTAATTGAATCATTCCAGGACTTTAAGGATGCGGAGAATATCGATCGTCCCACACTTATGAAAGTGCTTGAGGATGTTTTCAAGACTTTGCTTCGTAAGAAATATGGATCGGATGAGAGTTTCGACGTAATCGTTAATACTGAGAAGGGCGATCTTGAAATCGTGCGTCACCGCATGATTGTTGAAGATGGTGCTGTTGAAAACCCGCTCATGGAAATCGAATACAGCGAAGCCGTAAAGATCGAACCTGATTTTGAGGTAGGTGAAGAATTGTATGAGGAAGTGGATATCATGGACTTCGGTCGCCGCGCCATTCTTGCTGCAAAGCAAACATTGGCCAGTCGTATTGGAGACCTGAAGAAGAACGCCTTGGTAAAGAAATATGGCGACCGTGTTGGTGAGATCATCAGCGCAGAAGTATATCAGGTATGGAAGAAAGAAGTCTTGCTCATTGATGAAGATGGCAATGAATTGATTCTTCCTAAGACGGAGCAGATTCCATCAGACTATTTCAAGAAGGGAGAAAGCATTCGTTCTGTGATTAAGCAGGTTGAATTAAAAAACAATGCACCTGTGATTATTCTTTCAAGAACTCATCCTTCCTTTTTGGCCAAACTATTGGAGATAGAGGTTCCAGAGATATTTGATGGACTCATTGTTATTAAAAAGATTGTACGTGAGCCAGGTGAGCGCGCCAAAGTAGCTGTTGAAAGCTATGACGACCGTATCGATCCTGTTGGTGCTTGTGTGGGAATGAAAGGAAGTCGTATTCATGGCATTGTTCGCGAATTGAAAAACGAGAATATTGATGTGATCAATTTCACTAATAATATTCAGCTATTGATACAGCGTTCATTGACACCTTCGAAAATCACACGCATGAATATCGATAATGAAGGCAAGCGTGCTGAAGTTTTTGTTGCGCCTGATCAGGTGTCACTTGCGATTGGTAAAAGGGGTGTGAATATTAAACTTGCTGAAGATCTTACAGGATTCAATATTGATGTGTATAGGGATAATGAAGGCGAAATGGCCGAGTACGACATCGATCTTGATGAATTTACAGATGAGATTGAGCCATGGATTATTGAGCAGCTTAAGCGCATTGGTTGTGATACTGCACGCAGTGTACTCGACCTTACAGCTACTGAGCTTGAGCGCAGGACGGATCTTGAAAAAGAGACCATCGACGAGGTGCGTGATATCCTCAGGGCGGAGTTTGAAAAAGATTAATTGATAGCGATAACATATTTAAATAGAAAGAGCATTAAAGCTTAAGGAGGATAAATGTCAGAATTAAATACACCCAGGTTAATGGCTGCGGCCAAGGAGTTCAACATCGGTAAGGATACGTTGGTGGATTTTCTTGTAAGCAAAGGATTCAGTAAAGATGATCTGAAGCCTACTTCCAAACTGACGGAGCCAATGTACTATTGTCTTCAGCAGGAATTTTCATCTGATAAGGCTGCAAAAGCCAAGAGTGATGCCATTGAGATACCAAAGGGTTCAACTGGTGAGGGAAAGAAGAAAAAGGATGAGGAGGAAATAGTTTTCAAAAAAGGAAAGAGTGCTAAAAAGTCAGCTGAAGAGGAAGTTGTTGTCGAGGCAGTTGCTGCTCCTCCTGTAGTAGCTCCAGTACCTGAGGTAGTAGCTGTTCCTGAAATCGCAGTAGAAGAAGTAAAGGCGGAAGTTGCTCCGGCGTCAGAGCCTGAGCACATGAAGATTGAAGCGCCTGAGCTGAATGGTCCGAAAGTACTTGATAAGATTGATTTGGGTGCCATAGATTCTTCAACGCGTCCCAAAAAAGGAACCACCAAAAAGAAGGGAGCAAAATCTGCTGCAGAGCCTGTAGTTGAGCCATCAGCACCAGGAAAGCCAGCTGAGGTGGAAATGATGAAGATTGATGCGCCAGAACTAGAGGGCACCAAAGTAGTTGGCAAGATTGACTTGGCACCTGATACCGAAGAAAAGGCGAGAACTGCAGACGAAAAAAGAAAGCGTAAAAGAATTCCGATTGAGAAAAAAGAGTCAGATAGGCTCAAACCCTTAATTCAAAAAGGGGGAGCTCCTGCTCCCGCTGGCCAGCGATCAACCGGTCCACGTGTTGGTGGTCCTAGGATGGTAAGGCGTGGTGAGGTGAAGGAGATTGACGAAAAAGAAATTCAAAATAAGATAAAGGAAACACAGGCCAAACTTTCTGGCGGTGGCGGTTCAAAAGCCAAGATTACCAAATCTAAACTTCGTCGTTTGAAACGCGAAGAAATAGAAGCGGGTGCTGAAGGTGAACCGGAAGAAAAAATCCAGCTAACAGAATTTATCAGTGTAAGTGAGTTGGCTAGCTTATTGGATGTGAACTTTGCAGAAATCATCGGGAAATGTATGAGCTTAGGCATCATGGTATCCATCAATCAGCGTCTTGACGCAGAAGTGATTGAGCTTGTTGCAGGTGAGTTTGGTTATGAGGTTGAGTTCATCGATATGGAGAAGCAAATGGAGATGGAGGAGGAAGAGGAGGAAGACAAATCGGAAGATCTACTTCCACGCGCACCTATAGTTACTATCATGGGACACGTAGATCATGGTAAAACATCTTTACTTGACTATATCCGTAATGCCAATGTGGTAGCTGGTGAAGCAGGAGGTATTACTCAGCACATAGGTGCATATCATGTTGATCTCGCATCAGGTAAGTCAATTACTTTCTTGGATACTCCTGGTCACGAGGCATTCACCGCAATGCGTGCCCGTGGTGCAAAGGTTACCGATTTGGCAGTGATTGTTATTGCTGCAGACGATGCGGTGATGCCACAAACAAAAGAGGCCATCAGCCATGCTCAGGCGGCAGGTGTACCAATGATCTTTGCAATCAATAAGATCGATAAAGACGGGGCTAATCCTCAAAAAATATATGAGCAGCTCTCAGGTATGAATATTCTTGTAGAAGAATGGGGAGGCAAATTCCAAAGCCAGGAAATCGTGGCGAAGACAGGACTTAACATTGATAAACTTCTTGAAAAAATATTGCTTGAAGCTGAAATACTTGACCTGAAAGCAAATCCTGAAAGAGATGCTTCCGGAACTGTTATCGAAGCAACACTGGATAAAGGACGTGGTTATGTGGCCACCATCCTTGTTCAAAACGGAACATTGCACCAAGGTGATCTTGTGGTAAGCGGACAGTATTTCGGTAGGGTTAAGGCCATGATGAATGAGCGGAATAATCGTGTAGATGAAATCCCGCCATCATCTCCTGTATTGATACTTGGACTTAACGGAGCGCCTCAAGCTGGTGAGAAGTTCAAGGTCTATGAAGACGAATCAGATGCAAAAGAAATTGCTACCAGGCGTGCCCAGATTATGCGTGAGCAGGGTATCAGGACTAAAAAGCATATTACCTTGGATGAGATTGGAAGGCGTCTGGCACTTGGAAACTTCAAAGAACTTAACATCATTATTAAAGGTGATGTGGATGGCTCTGTTGAAGCACTTAGTGACTCATTACAAAAACTATCAACACAAGAAATTGCCATTAAGGTGGTGCATAAGGCGGTGGGACAAATCACAGAAAGTGATGTATTGCTCGCTACTGCATCAGATGCTATTATTGTGGGCTTTAATGTAAGGCCATCAATGCAGGCTAATAAAATTGCCGAAGGCGAAGGTGTTCAGATCAAATTGTATTCGATTATCTACAACGCAATTGAGGAAATCAAGAGTGCGATGGAAGGTATGCTTGAACCTAAGATTGAAGAGAAAATTGTTGCAAACGTTGAGATACGTGAAGTATATAAATTTGATAAGGCAACTGTTGCCGGATGCTATGTGCTTGACGGTAAGATTGCCCGAAACAGTAAAATTCGTGTCATCAGGGACGGTATTGTTGAGTATCCCAAAGGCGAGGGCCAAAGTGCTGAATTGGGCAGCTTGAAACGTTATAAAGACGACGCAAAAGAAGTTTCAGCAGGTATGGAATGCGGACTTACTGTGAAGAACTATGACAACATACGAGTTGGCGATGTAATTGAGGCGTTTGAAGAAAATGAAGTTAAGCGGACGTTATAAGTTCAGGTAGGAATTTTATTTTATGAAAAGTTTAAGTAAAAGGATCTTCAGTTGATCCTGAATTAAACTCAAATTTGAAGTTATTACAATGAGGATGAAACCCGTACTGATATTTTTCTTTTTTGCAGCATGTGCAATGTCTTCTAAAGCCCAGACCGCACGCGTGCTGGCCGATAGAATCATTGCAATTGTAGGTGATAAAATAGTCCTTAAAAGCGACATTGTCAACTATATGGATGACATGAAGCGCCAAGGAAACGAACTCCCTGAAAATGCACAGTGTTTATTGCTTGAACGTATGATGCAAGACAAAGCGCTCATCTTGCAAGCCGAGAAAGACTCTCTCCCTATTTCTGATGATGAAGTGGAAAGTGAACTTGATCAGCGTATTCGTTATTTTATCATGCAGTATGGCGGAAAAGAAGCATTTGAACAGATTGCTGGAAGAACAATTTATCAGGTTAAGGATGATTTTAGAAAGTCTATCAAAGAGGGTAGGTTGGCAAAATCAATGAGAGAGAAAATTGTGGAGTTTGTTAAAATCACTCCCAATGAAGCACGCGATTATTTCAACAAAATACCAAAAGACAGTTTGCCATTCTACGAGACAGAATTGGTAATAGGACAAGTTGTAATACATCCAAAGGCCGGAAGGGAATTGGAGAAATTTGCACAAGATGAGTTGGTTGATTACCGAAGGCAGATTGAGTCTGGGCAAAAATCTTTTGAGACCATGGCTAGACTATACTCAGAAGATCCGGGAAGCAAGCAAAATGGAGGTCGGCTCGAAATCAATAAAAGTCAAAAAGACTGGGATCCTGATTTTAAGAATGCTGCCTTTCGCTTAAAAGACGGGCAGGTTTCGCCAGTGATAAAATCTAGATTTGGTTACCATATTATTCAGATGGTTAGTCGGAATGGAGAGGACGCTGTAGTCAGGCACATACTGCGTATTCCACAGGTAT
Source organism: uncultured bacterium (assembly GCA_903920455.1). Taxonomy (GTDB): domain Bacteria; phylum Bacteroidota; class Bacteroidia; order Chitinophagales; family Chitinophagaceae; genus Pollutibacter. The sequence continues at coordinate 17,443 of CAIXLY010000018.1, forward strand.
TGCCGGAAGATATTCAGTCTGTTACTTCTAAGCTTGATTCAATTAGAACTAAGTTAATTGCTGGCAAACTTACATTTGGGGAAGCCGTTGATAAATTCAGTGATGACCAAAATAGCAAGTTTACTGCAGGCATCATGAGTGGTCAGGGGGGTAATTTTGTAACCATCGATGAACTTGATAAAAATCTTGTCCCATACCTAAGTGATCTCAAGGTAGGAGAGTACTCAAAACCTATGGTCTTCAAAGAAGAGCAGGATAAGCAGGCGGTAAGGATTGTTTATCTACAACGCAAAACAGAGCCCCATAGAGAAAACTTGAGAGACGATTACGATAGAATTGCACAAAGGGCCTTGGCAGAAAAAAAGGAAAGGGTCGTGGAAAAATGGTTCCAAGAAAAACTGCCTACTTACTACATCAAAGTGGAGAAGGAATACCAGAATTGTGAATCCCTTAGAAAGCAATTTCCTAACTACGCAGTGAATTAATAAACATGTGCATTTTATTTTTTAGGGTCTTGTTGATTCATTGTAATTTAGAGTTTCTCATTTCGAATTATGAGTGATGCAATTAAGCACGAATGCGGCCTCGCATTCATCAGATTAAGAAAACCATTTTCCTACTACCAGCAAAAAAAGGGTACGGCACTCTATGGGCTAAACAAACTCTATCTGTTGATGGAGAAGCAGCACAACCGTGGTCAGGATGGTGCAGGTATTGCAGCAGTCAAGCTGAATGCTGAGCCAGGGTATCCTTTTATGCATCGGTTAAGAAGTATTGCAACACAAGCCATTGCTGATCTTTTTGCACAAGTAGGAAAGGAAATAAACGAACTAGAGAAATCCCAGCCAGAAATTCGTAAGCATCCAGGACTCATGAAGGGTCACCTAAACTTCATGGGAGAGCTGCTTTTGGGACATTTACGCTACGGAACGCAGGGCAAGAACAATGTCGAATTTTGTCACCCATTTATAAAAAGAGATATTATTCCTGCCAGAAACCTTGCACTGGCGGGGAATTTCAACCTTGTTAATACAGATGAGATTTTTGGCTTGGTGGGTATTGAACCAGCTGAATTTCAAAAGAACAGTGATCTGGCGGCCATGATGGAAATGGTTCATCACTTCATCGTAAAAGATGATGAGTCCAATCCAGGCAACATGTCAGTTGCTGGCATACTAAAAAACGCATTTAAAAATTTTGATGGTGGTTACCATGTTGGAGGATTGATTGGCAATGGAGATTCCTTTGTGATCAGAGATCCTCATGGCATCAGGCCTTCTTATTACTATATTGATGACGAGGTGGTTGTTGCAGCATCAGAACGTGCAGCGATTAGAACCAGTTTTCATGTTGCAGAAAACGAAGTCAAGGAATTGATGCCTGGTAATGCTTTGATCGTGAAGAGCGACGGCACTTGGTCCATCGAACAGATTTTAGAGCCAAAGCCAAGGCGTGCCTGTAGCTTTGAAAGAATATATTTTTCTCGCGGGAGTGATGAAAAGATTTACCGTGAAAGAATTGGACTTGGTTATCGATTGAGTAGCAATGTATTGAAGGCCATTAACAATGACCTGAAGCATACCATTTTTTCTTTCATTCCCAATACTGCTGAAGTTGCATTTTACGGCTTACTCAAGGGGATGGAAGATTTTCTCAACGAGATCAAGGTGCAACGCATCATGGCTTGGGATAAGGACTTCGACCAAGAGAAGCTTTCGGAAATGATCAACAGGAAAATTCGTGTTGAGAAAGTAGCCATCAAGGATGTTAAAATGAGAACCTTCATCACAGAGGATTCCAATCGTTCAGAGATGGTGCAGCACGTATATGACATTACATATGGTACTGTTGAAAAAGATGTTGATACTCTTGTAGTCATTGATGATTCTATTGTTCGTGGCACAACGCTGAAAGAAAGCATTGTTAGAATGCTTTCAAGACTTCACCCAAAGAAAATCATTATCGTCTCCTCTGCACCTCAGATAAGGTATCCCGACTGCTATGGAATTGACATGAGTAAACTTGGTGATTTTATTGCATTCAAAGCTGCATTGGCCTTGTTGAAAGATAGGAATGAGTCTGCGGTGCTTGACAAAGTATATCAACGGTGCAAAGAGTTGCAACAAAACAATGAATTGCATACCGAGAATGCGGTTCGTCAAATATATGCGTCATTCACGCCTCAGGAAATTTCTGCAAAAATTGCAGAACTCATAACGCCTCCCGAAGTAACTGTACCCGTGGAAGTAATTTATCAAACCATAGAAGACCTTCATGATGCTTGTCCGGGTAACCTTGGTGATTGGTATTTCACTGGAAATTACCCAACTCCTGGTGGCAATAGGGTTGTAAATAGAGCTTTCATCAATTTTATTGAAGGGAAGGATGTAAGGGGTTACTAGCAGTAAAAACAGTCTTCCTTTTTGGGTTTTGTATTTTTCGAAGTATCAAAGAAGCTTCTACCTCCTCCTTCGGTTGTGCATAGTAGTCATGCAGCCAAGAAGAATGCTCTCATGTGTTTAGAGAATGATACTATTGTTAATGCTGCGAGCTATGGTTTTTCCGGAAGCATTTCCCTGAGCGCTTGTTTATAGCCTTCAAAATTAAAGACTGGTCTAGCGCTGTTCATGTGCAATGCCTTTGATATTCCTTCGCTAACATCCAACTCGTATTGTTGTTGCATGTAAAACCATCCAAATTTGTTGAGGCGACTTGCTAGATAGCGTTGTTCTGTTTGTCCGGGTGTTGGAATGAGGAGTGCCTTTTTTTTCAACTTTAAAAGGTCCATTATCGAGGAATACCCAGATCGGCAGATCACTAATTTGGCGGCTGTCATGATGGGTGACAGGGCCTCTTTGTCTAGGTAGTTTATAAACTTGATGTTGCGGGTTGGGGTTAGGTTTGTTTTTTCCAAGGGGAGCCCTCTTACAAAGAGAATTTCTTCGTTGCTCTGATGCAATTGCTCGATCAACAATTGTTCAAGAATGCTTCGTTGTGGTTCAGGTCCTGAAAGTAGCACCAGCAGATGCTGACTCGTTTCAGATGGTTTAAAATCAAGCCGAGAGACAGGACCGATGTATCTGGTATTTCTGGGGGGTATATCTGCTTTTGAGAGTTTGCCTGAAATGCTATTCTCTTCACTTAGATCTGGTATCCAACAGTGGCTGAATTTTTCAATTTGATATCTTAAGATCTTCGCTGCCAAACGATCTATACATTTACCAAGGTCTGTGATGATTTGTTGCTGATGGGTAATGAGTATGGTTGTTATTGCATTGGCATGGAGTCCATATCTGTTGTCGCTAATGACAAGATCCCAATCTTTTTCTTTTTGATTATTTATTAGCCACCTATGTTCCCCTGAAATGCGGCCTATTAAACTTGGTATTTGTGCAATAATTTTTGGGATAAACAGCTTCCCTTTTTTAGGATAACGAATCCTGTATCCCTTGAGCTCTAGGTATTCAAGATTAGGGAATTCCTTTTTTATCAATTCAATGGTCTGGCCTTCGCCTGCAACTGAAACCCTGCAGTTGAGTTCAATGAGATAGGTGATTATAGGGATGCATCGGCTGGCATGACCCAATCCCCAGTCCAACGGGGCCACCAACACTGAATGTTGACTATATGGTCGGTCAGTTTTTATAAAGTGGTATTGCTATTAAATATGTCATAAAAACAGGGTGTACTGCAACCAAGTTAGCTGAAAACTGTAAATTAGCATTTCATGAAGAGTTTTACGCCCCGGATTTTTTTATATTTTTCTTTGTTTTTTATCTTTAATCTGGTATTGATATCTTGCAGTGTCAGTAAGCAAAACAATTGTGGATGTCCGGCAAAGAAAGGATTAATCGGATATTAAAATTATTATGAAACGATTGACCAGAGACTTATTATTAATCAGCAAGGAAGCTACTCCCAACGCCAACGCCATTGAGAAGGAGGTTTCTATGCTTCATGTTCTTCTTCAGTCAGTCGAGACCGTTGATTCACTCTCGAAAGCCTTTGAATTGATTGATATGAATAAGTTTAAGGTTTTGCATGATTTGCCATCAGTATCAAAGGCTGTCAAGCAAAAATCGCTGAAACCATTTCAGTTTTTATTTAATAGGAACTGACCCCCTGCCCCTTTTAAGAGCTGATTATGTCCTTTTATCTGACTAACTTAAAAAAGTATTTTGCAAGAAAGGCAAAATTCAATAATTTAGTGTTTAAACATCAAAATTTATAAAAATGAAAAAACAGATCTTTTATCTTGCTGCTCTATTGCTTGTGGTTTCAGGCACAGTTGCTCAAACCAAGTGGAATGTTGACAAATTGCATTCTAATGTAAAGTTTTCAGTTACGCACATGATCGTGTCTGAAGTTGAGGGTTCTTTTCGGGTGTTTGATGGTAGCCTAGTTGCCTCAAAAGCAGATCTTTCTGATGCGCAGATCAATTTTAGTGTTGATGTAGCATCTGTGAATACAGGTAATGAGATGAGGGAAGGTCATCTTAAGAGCGATGATTTTTTCAACGCTGAAAAATTTCCTCAGATGACATTTGTAAGCAAGTCCATGAAGCCTCTAGGTGGTAATAAATATGCACTGACTGGTGATCTGACCATCCGTGATGTAACCAAGACCATAACTTTTGATGTTACCTATGGTGGTCAAATCAAAGTTGGTAATGGTGCTAAGGCAGGATTTAAAGCGAAAGCAACTATCGATCGTCTTGAATATGGTTTGAAATGGGCTAAAGCGGTTGAAGCAGGCGGACTTGCTGTTGGCAAAGATGTTGAGATTACTGTGTTGGTTGAGCTGGATAAGCAGTAATACTGCAGGGACAAGTGACGAGGGACGAGGGACAAGTGGAATACACGGGTCCCTCGTTTTTTGTATTTCCTAGTCCCCTGTCCCTTGTATTATTATTTCTTCTCAAACCCCAATATCACTCCATTAATACAATATCTTAAGCCTGTTGGTGGCGGGCCATCATCAAATACATGGCCAAGGTGTGCCTTACATCTACCGCACTGAACTTCAGTCCTTTTCATGCCTAGCGTATTGTCTTCGATGTAAATGATGCTTTTTTTAGCAACGGGCTCAAAGAAACTAGGCCACCCACATCCACTATCAAATTTCGTATTGCTTTGAAACAGGGTGTTGCCACAAGCCGCGCAGTAATAGGTTCCCTTTCCCTCAAATTTTTCGAATTTGCTGGTCCATGGTCTTTCAGTTCCCTTTTGTCTTGCGATATAATATTGTTCTGGGCTGAGCACTTTCTTCCATTGCTCTTCGCTTATTTCCACCTTGTCTTCGTTCGTTCTTGAAAACGCAG
>CAIXLY010000019.1 GCA_903920455.1 uncultured bacterium
TCCCCCAACTGTTCCAGTGCCGACCAATCAAGATCACCAGGATTCAGCGTATATCCATCTAATACAATGATTTTCATTTATATACGAAGTATAAAATTATTAATACTACCCCAATAGCTCCTCAATTTTTACCACCCTGTTTTCTTTTACAGAGATGTTTGCGGCCAATGCAATCAACATGGCGCTTAGTCCATCTTCACCGGTTATGGGCATGGGAATTTTTTGCTCCAAAGATTCAATAAAAACTTTCATTTCCAGCCGATAAGATTCAGCATATCGGTCAATAAAAAAATCAAGGTTGCGTGACAAATGAACTCCTTCTTTGTCCATAACCCAATTGGTTGTCTTTAATGGATTCTCTGCCTTCATCATTCCTTCTGATCCAAATACCTCAAGGCGTTGATCATACCCATAGCTCGCATGTCTGCAATTTTCAATCACAACAGTAACATCATTATTGAACGTCAACATCACATACGCACTATCAATATCGCCCGCTTTGCCTATCTCAGGATCTACTAGATTGTGCCCCCTTGCAAAAACCTCTTTAACCTCATCACCAACAAGATATCGAGCCATATCAAAATCATGAATAGTCATGTCTAAAAATAATCCACCCGATGCCTTAATGTATGGAATGGGCGGTGGGCCTGGATCTCGGCTGATGATATGAATTGAACGAAGCTTCCCGATACGGCCTTTCAGCAGCGCCTGTTTCACTTCTTGAAAATTTGGATCAAGCCGTTGATTAAATGCCAACATGAGGGGAACTCCTGATTGCTTTACCACCGATAATGTTTCGCGCACTTTCTGCAACGAGAGGTCAAGTGGCTTTTCACAAAAAATAGCTTTCCCAGCTCTAGCAACTTTGATAAGATAATCTGCATGAACATTTGTTGATGTACAAATTAGCACTGCATCAATATCAGGATGATTAATTACGTCATCCGCATTGGATGTTATCAATGGCACATTGAATTTTTGGGCAAATTTTCGCCCTTCCTCCGAAGGGTTCATCGCTGCCAAGACTCGAACGCCCTCTATGCGGGTAGATAAATTTTCGAGGTGTATTCTTCCGATCCTGCCTAAGCCTAAAATTCCTATGTTTATCACCTTAGTATGGTTTTTATATTATGAAAAAAGTGTTTCTGGCAATTAGATTTGATAGAACCACAGCAATGCAAAAATCTTCAGTAATTAATTGTAAATCAAATCACAATCAATTAAAAATCTTCAGTAATTTAAAGGAAATTTTGTTGATGTCCATGCGAACCAAATTTGTTCCATACCAAAAAACCATCCTTGTGCTCAGCGCAATCATCCTTATCGCATATGGATTTATGAGTTGTGGCCAAAAATTCTCTCCAGCAATTGCGGATAAAGTAGATTTCAATTACGATATCCGCCCCATACTTGTTCAAAAATGTTATCTCTGCCACGGACCAGATCCCGGAAGCAGAAAAGGAAATCTTCGTTTGGATACGTATGAAGGGGCAACCGCCGTGCTAAAAGACGGGCTTAAAGCCATCAACCCAGAACATGGTGAAAAAAGCTTAGTTCTTGTTCGAATCAATCATAAAGATCCGGACATCATGATGCCGACTCCGGAATCAAACCTCAAACTAACAGAAAGAGAAATCGCGTTGATAGAAAAATGGATTGACCAGGGTGCAGAGTGGAAACCACACTGGGCATTAATCCCCGCCAAAGAATCTCAAGCTGTAAAAGAATTCAAAGGCAACCCAATAGATTATTTCATCAACCAAAAACTAGCAGAGAACGATTTAAAGTCATCCGCAGAAGCAGATAAAAATTCTCTCATTCGCAGGGTTTCTTATGTACTTACAGGACTTCCACCAGATCCAAATTCAATAAATAAATTCATCGCCGATAATTCTGCCAATGCCTATGAAAAAATGGTTGACCAATATCTTCAAGCTCCTCAGTTTGGTGAACGATGGGCAAGACATTGGATGGATCTTGTTCGATATGCAGAAACCAAAGGGCATGAGTTTGACTATACCATTTCTGGAGCATGGAGATACCGCGACTATTTGATACGTGCATTCAACAATGATGTGCCCTATGATCAACTCATACAGGAGCAACTTGCAGGCGACCTATTGCAAAAGCCAAGGATCAATGAATCTGAGAAAATAAATGAATCGCAAATAGGAACGATGTTCTACACCATGGCAGAAGGAACGCACAGTCCTGTTGATGTTCGCAAAGATGAAGCCGACCGAATTGATAATATGATTGATGTAACTGGGAAAGCCTTTCAGGCATTGACCATTTCCTGTGCACGTTGTCATGACCACAAGTTCGACCCCATCAGTACAAAAGATTATTACTCCTTCTATGGTGTTATGGAAGGCACAAGGTTTGCCCCAATTCCAGCGAATGTTCTCGAGGCTTCAAACAAAGTAAGGGAGCTTCAATCGATCAACGACACCATCCGAAAAGAAATAGTTACAAACTGGATGAAAAACTATTCAGGCAATGCCAGCACAAAAATAACATTGGCCTCATCAAACAATATTGAAAAACCAACAGACGGAATACTGTTGGGCGATTTTTCAAAAACTGATTTTGATGGATGGAAATCAGATGGTCTCGCTTTCACAAATGGAACAACGCTTGGCGATCCTGTTTTTAATGCTCAACATAAAATAGTCGGCTTACAAGAAGGCAGGGCTTCGAGCAGAAGATTGTCTACCGGCATATTTGGAGCGCTGCGTTCACCTGACTTCGTAATCAATAATAATTTTATTGGTGTTAACGCAGCAGGTAAGAAAGCGTCTATAAGAGTAGTGATAGATAACTTCCAACTCATACAATGGCCGATTTATGGTGGGATGGATCAACATGTTGATACCTCTAAATTCATCAACATTGTATTCGATGTAACACAATGGAAGGGCCATAAAGCATATATCGAATTGCTGCCGGGCATCTATGAAACACATGTATTCAAAATGTCAAACGATGCCTACATTGAAGCAAAGTATGCTATCGGCTTCGACAAAGAATGGTTTGAGCCTGCTTTAGAATTACAGCCCACTGCCGTTGATGCCACGCAAGCACTCTATGCAGTAGCAGAGCAAAAGGCTAGTTTCACAGATCTCAAATTGATCAATACGCTCTTGCGTTCAAAGCGCTTAAGTAGTCAGTTTAGCAACATGCAGCCATTGCTGGAACGAAAAACAGCACTTCAACAATCATTCACCGATTCCATTGAGTTTTTGAATGGCGTGTCTGATGGTTGTGGAACAAACAGTCCGGTCTTTATTCGTGGAAACCACAAAGAACTTTCGAAAGACCCAGTTCAACGGTCCTTCATCTCTGCCATCAAAGTAGCCAATCCAAACTTTAATGTAAAAGGGAGTGGCCGCTTACAACTTGCTGCATCAATTACTGACCCAAAAAATACCCTCACCTCCCGTGTAATGGTGAATAGAATTTGGCATCACTTATTTGGAAGGGGCATAGTGGAAACTGTAGATAATTTTGGCATGCAAGGAAAGCTTCCTTCGCATCCTGAACTCTTGGATCACTTGGCCATTCAATTTCAAAAAGACCGTTATTCAATCAAGAAAACCATCAGGTCTATCCTCCTATCAAATGCATTCAAGAGATCAGCAGTACCTGTTGAAAAAGCTGCCAAAGAAGATCCATCCAATATTTGGCTATCTCATTACCCCATTCGTCGTCTAGAAGCTGAAGCTATACGAGATGCAATGCTTGCCGCCTCAGGCAAATTGGATAAAACCCTCTACGGGATTCCTGTTCTTGCTTATATTGACTCTTTTATGAATGGAAGAGGAAAGCCTGCTGTTTCTGGTCCACTCGATGGCAAAGGAAGAAGAAGTCTCTACTTAGAAGTAAGAAGAAACTTTTTGAACCCCATGCTAACAACATTTGACAGACCAATGCCATTTAGTGCCTTCGGTAAAAGAACAGTGACCAATGTGCCTTCACAATCACTTATCCTTCTCAATGATCCTTTTGTGTTTCAAGAGGCGGAGTTCATGGCAAAACAACTGCTGGCTAAAAAAATTACTGCTCTTGATGCCCGTATTCGTTGGGTATATCAAAGAAGCCTAGGAAGAAACCCACAACCCGATGAAATAGCAGATGCCGATCTTTTGATGAATCAATTGAAAAAGACATATGCCTCAAAAGGTGTTAAAGAAAATATTGAATTGATTATTTGGAAGGATTATATCCATTCGGTCTTCAACTTAAAAGAATTCATTTATCTTAATTAATATGACAGAACAGAAACATCCTATTTACAAACCGTTTTCCCGAAGGGAAATGTTGGGAGCATGCAAATGCGGATTTGGTTCAATGGCTTTTGCGAGTTTGTTTGGTAGCATACTTCCGTCCTGTTCAGGAGCTTCAAGTGGACAGACAGATTTTATGAACCACTTGAGCAATGGGCCAAAAGCACCAGGACTAATACCGAAAGCAAAGAGTATTATATTTCTGTATATGGATGGGGGCGTGTCTCAGGTAGATTCATTTGATCCAAAACCTCGACTTGAAAAAGAGAATGGAGAAGACCCAACAAGTAAATTTAAAGTTGATGCTACCCAATTCGGTAATGTTGGAAAAATTCTTAAAAGCCCATGGACATTTAAAAAGTATGGAGAATCAGGAATGGAAGTGAGTGAATTGTTCCCTCATATTGCCACTTGTGTAGATGATATGGCATTGGTGCGTTCCATGGTTTCAAATTTTCCTGAACATACCAACGCAAATTATTTTCTTCATACAGGAAGTGGACTTCAAGGCAGACCAAGCATGGGAGCTTGGATGAATTATGGACTGGGAAGTGAGAACAACAACCTGCCGGGATATGTGCTACTTGATGGCGGACTAATTCCACCAGGTGGATTGGATAATTTTAAAAATGGTTTTCTTCCTGCAGCTTTCCAGGCATCAATACTTAGGCCAGGTGCAACCCCATTGGCGAATGTAAGGCCCATAGATTCTATAGCTGGCATACAAGATGAGAAGCTGGCATTCATGAAAAGAAGAGACCAAAACCTCTTGAGTAAACTTGGTCCAGCAGATGAAATTGAATCTGCAATCAGCAACTATGAATTGGCATACAAAATGCAATCTTCTATTCCTGAACTCACTGAGTTTTCAGCAGAGTCAGAGGCGACAAAAAAATTATACGGACTTGACTCTGCTGATCCGTTCACAAGAAGTTATGCAGCACAATGCTTGCTTGCTAGACGGCTTGTTGAAAGAGGAGTCAGGTTCATAGAACTTACCTGCCCTCAAACAAATGGCTCAGATCGTTGGGACCAACATGCTAATCTTAAAATAGGTCATGAAAATAATGCCCGTGCTGTGGATCAACCTATTGCTGGTTTGCTCAAGGACCTTAAACTAAGAGGGCTTCTTGATGAAACATTGGTAGTATGGTCTGGAGAATTTGGTCGTACTCCTTTCGCACAAGGCAATGATGGACGAGACCATAACCCTTCGGCATTTAGCATGTGGATGGCAGGAGCAGGAGTTAAGGGCGGTACCGTTTTTGGAACAACTGATGAGTATGGATACAGGGTAGTGGATAATCCAGTTACGATACATGACCTACACGCAACAATGCTTCATCTTTTGGGCATCGACCACAAACAATTAACCTTCCGATTTGGAGGCCGAGATTTTAGGCTGACGGATGTGCACGGAAATGTAGTTAAGGATATTCTTGCTTAATTCAACTTCAACTTAATCAAATGAAATTATTCAACTCCCGCTTTGCCATCATCTCAACTTGCATAGTAATCCTGTGCGCTGCACTTTCATTTCGCAAGGCTGCAGATGGCTCTGGTAAAGATATTCGTCATTCATTTTTTATTGCCGGTTCAGACTTCACTGGGATCATAGGAGAAAATGGCGAAGAGCTTTGGAATTCAGGAAAATCTGGAGCAAGGGATGGATTCGTTCTGCCAAACGGCAATGTGTTGATTTGCTGGGGGGATGAGGTGAGAGAATACAACAACAACAAAGAAGTGATTTTCAATTATAAAAAATCTGCTCCTGAAAATGAATTAGGCACTGCAGTTAGGCTTGAAAATGGAAATACACTTATTACCGAATCAGGAAAAGAGCCTCGTTTGATGGAACTTGATCCACAGGGTATAATTAAGTTATCAGTTCCCTTGTTACCCGAAACAGACAACATTCACATGCAAACAAGAATGGCCCGCAAGCTTCCATCAGGTAATTATATTGTTCCACATCTTCTCGCCTTCAAGGTAAAAGAATATACACCAGAAGGAAAAGTTGTAAAGACTTTCAACACAGACCTTCCCGAACTTGGAGGTCGTGCTGCAGAAAATTGGCCTTTCACCGCCATCAGACTTAAAAACGGAAATACGGTGGTTGCGCTTACCCACGGAAATAAAGTAGTGGAAATGGATCCCGAAGGAAAAGTAATTTGGCAAGTATCCAATGATGATTTTCAAGATAAAATTCTCAAAGATCCTTGTGGAGCACAACGTCTCCCTAACGGGAATACAGTGATCGCGAGCTATGCAGCAAATGATGGAATTCGTTTGTTTGAAGTGGACAAGTCAAAAAAGATGGTTTGGAGCTATCAAGGATACCGTGTTCATGATTTTCAAATTCTTACTACCAATGGAAAACCCATTAAGGGAACTCCTTTAAAATAATATTTCATTAGCAATCTTAAGCCTGATTAACAGCATGCAAACAGCACCAGATATTTTTATGTTCCTTGGAAGATTTCATCCGTTATTTGTTCATCTTCCTATTGGGCTTCTTTCTTTTGCCCTACTTCTTGAATTGTTGATACTTTTTAAACCAAGAGAGGCTTTCAAAAAAACTATCCCCTTTCTTTGGTTGCTGTCAGCATTAAGTGCTGCATGCTCTGCAGGATCAGGATATCTTCTTTCTCTAGGTGGTGGTTATGAAGAGGAAACATTAAACCTTCATAAAATAGGAGGCATTACACTTGCTGTTATTTCAACTCTATGCTATCTGATGTATGCCCTGCCCTTAAGTTTTATGAAAAGGGCCGTCCAGCCTGTACGATACATCTTCATCGTGGGGGCAGGTGTGCTGCTTGTGATAACTGGACATGGCGGCGGATCACTAACCCATGGCAGTAGCTACCTCACTGAATTTAGCCCGCTATCAAACTCAGCTGCTGCTGTAAGTGGAACCAACCAGCAAACAAATGAAAGAATAACAAGCCTTGATTCTGCAGATATATTTGAGCATGCTGTAATGCCAATTTTACAATCAAAGTGTGTGAGTTGTCATAACAAGGAAAAACAAAAGGGTGAATTATTGCTTACCTCTTACGAGGCAATAATGGCTGGTGGAAAATCACGAGAGGGTGTTATCCCCGGAAACATTTCAACCAGTGAAATTTTTAGGCGCATAACACTTCCGAAAGACCACAAGGAATTTATGCCGACTGATGGTAAAAAACCACTGACGGAAAATCAAATTGCTATTTTGGAATGGTGGATAGAAACTGGGGCACACAAGAACATGATGATTTCAGGCCTAAAGCCAAATAAAAAAATGCAGGATGTATTTGGTGATTTTTTCCAAATCGGAAGAGATGCAATTTTATCTTATGCTGCAAAACCAGCAAATCAAGAAGATATTACTGCATTAATTAAAGAAGGCTTTCAAGTCTATGCCATCAATCAAGGCAACAACTTGCTTGAAATTAAATTCAATGGCCCTTCAAATCAAAAACCTAATATTGAATTGCTTTCCGCAGTAAAAGATCAACTGGTGTGGCTACAACTTACCAATTGCAGCATCGATGATGAGGACCTAAAATCAATTGGTAAATTGTCTAACCTCTATAAGCTAAATCTCAATCGGACTAAAATTACTGATAAAGGGATCAACGAACTGGCTAGTTTGTCAAAGCTTGAATACTTAAATTTATATGGCACATCAATTACCGATAGCAGTGTAATTGCATTGCAACATTTTGAAAATCTTAAGAAATTGTATGTGTGGGAAACCGCAATAGATACACTCAAAATGGATTCGGTACCAAAAATTAAAAAGGATCTTGATATTGTCTATAAACTCTGATCTCTATTGAAAAAACGATAGGATTTTTTTCAATTCTTCCTCATCAGATATATATACGTTACCAGCATCAAGAACAAGCGGATTTGAAAAGCTCATTGGATTTGGAATTAACTTTCTAGCGGATCCATGATATTCTTTAGCTCCACTTTCTTTCATGAGCTGCTCGATATTGCCTGAATGAATGCCCGCTCCCGGCATAATAATTATTCTTTCTGCAGCCTGTTTTACCAACTTACCCAATACTTCGCCTGCTTCTGGCGCACCAGTTGCTTGTCCTGATGTTAACACCCTTTCACATCCCACTTCAATGATATCCTCAAGCGCTTGATGCATATCTGGCGTTGCATCAAAAGCACGATTACACGTGACCCCCATTGGATAAGCCCATTCTACAACACGTTTGAAATTATCTATATCAATCGTGCCATCGATATGTTGAACACCGACTGACACGCCATCACATTTCAATTCCTTACACATCTTGATGTCTTTCTCTAGAATATCCATCTCATTTGCATCATAATAATAGTTCCCTGATTTTGGACGAATGATGGGATAAAGTAAAATTGAGATTGATTCTCGCGCTTTTTTAATAGCTCCGTAACTTGGTGTTGTACCTCCCTCTATGGGGTTATCGCAGAGTTCAACTCTTGCCGCACCCACTTTCTCAGCGATAATACAACTCTGAATATTAAAGGCACAGACTTCCCATATCGCTTTTGCGGTAATTATACTCATGTCTTCTTGCTAATAAAAAATTAGTAATGGCTCTTTGCAGAATAGACTTTTTCTTCTGATCCAGATTTTACAGAAAAAGTGAAGCCTTTTTGTAGTGCATATGCTCCGTATTCACCTTTTTTATTCAGTGCCAAAAAGCCAACTTGTATGCCTTTTGATTTTTCTGGATTGCGTTTGATAATTCTTAATACGCCTTCTTTACAGGCCGCTTCAGGACTCATTCCTTGGCGCATTAGCTCAACGATCAAATGTGAACCAACAATGCGAATGACCTCTTCACCAACACCAGTTGCTGTTGCAGCTCCTATTTCATTATCTACATATAATCCAGCACCTATAACCGGCGAATCACCAACCCTACCGCGCATTTTAAACGCCATACCACTTGTAGTGCAAGCACCTCCTAAATTATTGTTTGCATCCAAGGCAACCATGCCGATGGTATCATGATTATCTATACCCCCTGGCATCTTCCCACCATCCTTGTTGTATGATTTATTCTCAATATTTTGGATTGGCTCATACTTTGCAGTTTTCAACCATTCTTTCCATGCTTTTTCACTGCTTTCGGTCAACAGGTTTTCTTTCTTGAATCCGTTTGCCAAGGCAAACTGCAAAGCACCATCTCCCACAAGAATAACATGCGGTGTCTTTTCCATCACCATACGTGCTACAGAAATTGGATGCTTGATGTGTTCTAATGCCATCACAGAGCCGCAGTTATAAAATTCATCCATGATGCAAGCATCTAGGGTTACGTTTCCATCCCTATCTGGCAATCCGCCGTATCCAACACTTTGATTTAACTCATCAGCTTCTGCAACCTGAACACCAGCTTCAACAGCATCCAATGCCCGTCCACCTTTTTCAAGAACTTTCCAAGCATCAGCATTTGCAAATCTGCCAAAATCCCAAGTAGAGATAACAATCGGCGCAGTTTTTGCAGCTTGGCTAACTTTCTGAGTAGATGCAAATAAGTTTTCGCTGCTCAATAACGCGGCAGAACTTACTGCGGCAGCTGATTGTAAAAATTTTCTTCTGGATGACGACATAAAAAAAGTATTAAAGGATGTTTAAAAAACGGATAGATTGACTATTGAGATGTAAATTAGTTTTATTTTTTTTGATTGGTGAAAACCAATTGAGATACAACAGGGAAGTGGTCAGAAGGGTATTTCCCATTATAAGTATCCGTAAGAATGGCCCAGGTGGTTGCATTAAAGTGAGAGGTAACAAAAATGTGGTCGATTACCCTATTGCTGTTAAGTCCGGTTGGACTAAAAGAGTTGAAGCTCCCGTTTAAAGCATAAACATGAGAAGCATTTGAAAACGAATCTTCTAACAATTCTGAATTTTTCAAATAGTTATACCACTCACTTTCCCTGTCACCATTTAAGTCGCCTGTAAAAATGGCTGGGGCTGTACCAGCGATTTCCCTAATTTTTTTAAGAACAAGCTTACTGCTTTCAACCCTTGCAAGAACACCCATATGATCATAGTGGGCATTAAAAACATAAAACTGCTTTCCTGATTTCTTATCTTTCAATTTTACCCATGTACAGATCCGGGTTTGATTGGCATCCCATCCAACAGCTGGTTTTTCTGGCGTCTCAGACAACCAAAAATTCCCACTTCCAATCAGTGAATATTTATCTTTCTTGTAAAAGACAGCAGAATATTCGCCATCTTTTTTACCATCATCCCTTCCTATCCCATAATACATATAGGCTGGCAGTAGCTTAAGCAAATCGCCCAATTGATGGTCAAGCCCTTCTTGTGTTCCTACAATGTCGAAATCATGAAATTTAATTAATTCAGCAATTGGAGAAACCCTATCCTTCCAAAGGTTTCCAATATCTCCGGGATTATCATATCGGAGATTAAAAGATGAAACAACTATTTTTTGTGCCGAAACATCCTTAATAATAAAAGACAGAAAGCATATTGAAATGCAAATAGCTTTATTGAATCTCATGGAATTAAATTAATGATACCCGTAATGTAATAATATTATCACAAATCGCTGGCCAGTGAAGAAATAAAAAATATCAATTATACATTTCGGCCATCATACATCGTGCGCTTCCACCACCCAGGGTTTCTATGGTATCTATTTGACTGTGAAGAATGGGATTGTATGATGAAAGACGATCGCGCTGTTCAGAAGAAAGCGCATTGTAGGCTTGGGTAGACATAACTAGATATTGATTTCCCTTTCGATTCTCAACCTGAAGCATATTGCCACAAAAATGGTTCATTTGATGATAACTGATATCGATAATTTCCTTACCGGTTTTATTAAATATCTCTCTTAGGGATCTCCTTTCCTCTTCATCACGAATAGCTTCCAAGCAAATCACCACATACTTGTCGGCTATACACATCAACACATTGGTATGATAGATTTCATTGCCCTGCTGATCTTGTGCATGAAAAATCACTGGCTGATATCCCATCTTGCTGCAGAATATATCCAATACATCAGCATCCGTTCTGGGTGAAAGACAGGCATAAGCCAAATGATGTTGCCTGTCCAGCACCATACTGCCAGTACCTTCCAGAAATTTACCCGAAGCTTCAAAATCTGTGAGATCAATTGTTTCTTTAACACCAATGTGTTTTGCAACGGCATC
Source organism: uncultured bacterium (assembly GCA_903920455.1). GTDB lineage: Bacteria > Bacteroidota > Bacteroidia > Chitinophagales > Chitinophagaceae > Pollutibacter. Next base: position 11,478 of record CAIXLY010000019.1, read on the forward strand.
GAGCACGGTTTGCTTTCTCTCTGCACGCCTATTTTTTGCAAACATTGGGTATAAAACAATTCGGCCACCCTCGTGAAAAGAAATCCAATTGTTCGGAAAGATAGAATCAGGAGTTTTTGGTGAACGGGTATCCCTTACCGTTAACACTGCTATATCCTGCGAACGAAGTATTGTTACGAAGTCATGAAATTCTTTCAATGCATTTTCCTGTGGAGAGTCGACCTCTTTTTGCTGCTGAAAAAAGTTATTGGCAGCTGTTTCTTCATTGAAACCAAAACTGGAAGGTTCAATCATTAAAATAGAATTGAAATGTGGGGTCTGGCCACGGACCTCATTGATATGTTTTATTGATGCTATTTGTTTTTTCATCTCTTTTTGCTCCTATCTTCTTTCTAATGGCATACTCATGCAGTGAAAACCACCCCTGGCTCTCGATAATTCTGCCGAAGGCATAAGAATCACAGTATCGTGTATGTCTTCCACTGTTATGACCCCTGCCTCAAGGTCCTCGATCAAATCCTGCACTTTCACTAGCCTAAATCCTGCATGTTCAAACGCGCCATTTGTCTTATCATTTCTATCATACGACAATACTACGCCTTCTTTCAACGCAAGAAGATTACAGGAATCTGTCCATTGTTCTCTTGCAGAATATGGATACTCATCATTGCCAGAAAAAATGATCTTGGCACCCGTACATCCGAAATCATTGATACTGATATCATGCAGCAATGCTTCAAGGCTGCTGAATTTAACCGGTTGATGCGGTTTGTCTTTTGTAAACTGTGTGATGGAAGTGGCTTCCTCTGGTTTGTCCAGAATAAGGCTTTCGATATACGTTCCCTTATTCTGTGTTTTCATTTCTTCTGAAAATAAACCCATCATGACCCACACATCTTTTTTTACTTGAGTAAATATGGTATCGATATGCATGAAGTCGCGCTTCCGTGGAATTTTCAATAAAGTGACCTTGTTAACCAGATTTTTTTTGAAAACAATCTCGGTCAGTTGTACCGCTGCAGCTGCAGTTGTGCGCTCACTTATTCCAATGATAAGGTGTTCAGGAGCAATCATCATCACATCACCTCCTTCGAGTGTAATCATTGAATCATGATGATCTTCAGGCATTAGAAAAGCTGGCCTATTTTGGTGTAGCTCAATTATATTTCCTGAAAAACCACTAAAAATCGGATGATAAAAGAATATATATTGTGCCAATAGCGCCTCTCTGTGTCGGGCAATCTTTGCGGGCTTATTCAATACAAGATGGTCTTTGACGACAATTCCAATATCTCTTGTAAAAATAAAATTTGGAATGGGTGCAAAAAGAATTGATTTATCATTTCCCATTCCGGAAAGCAAACAACTTGCCAACTCTACAGCAGTATAGGTAGATAAAATTTGTTTGGTAGCATGCGTACATCCTTCAAGGGCACAAACCGAAGCAATCATTTGTGATCTTAGGTTATCATCAACCAAAACCTCTGCCAACAACCATTGAAGCTCAATGACTTTTTCTGATTTGTGAAATTGATGATGGCCGGGCTGATAAAAAGTTCTGTTTGCCTTTGGATGATCAATCTCTTTAACTCTTCCCCTTATTTTTTGAGGATCAAGAAAATAGAGCAACAACTTGATGTAGTGATCATACTCACCTCGGCGAATCGTATCAAGATGAACAATGTCTTCAAAAAGCCAATCCTGTGCTTTTGATGGAACAACTTTACCAAGTCCGTTATCTGGACTATGTACCAGCAATTTTTGTAATGTATCGATTTCTGAAGTGATGTTTAATAGCGTATTCATATAAGTTATTTATTGCCTCTCGATATACAAACCGACAAATGCTTTTATTGTTTAATCCCCTGATTATATTCTAATAATGAAATTGGCTGCTCCTCCTTAACAAACACAGTAGATAAAAACCATGAATCTAATGCCCTAATAGTCTGGCATGTGGCTCAGCGTCCCAAAAATAAATTGGACAACACTCGGTCGCTCTGAAAAGGAAAGAAAATTTGACACCTGTGCAAACTAGTGAAAATTATCGAAGGCCTTGATTGGGTTTGTCGAATAATTTTTTAATTAATCTGCTTTTTACTAATAAACTACCAGCTGAAAAAAGGCCGCCTTTGATAAATTACAATTAAGATAGAGAGAGGCCTATATACCAAACTCACTAAGAAATTTAATTCTCATGATTTTAAGTTGTTCCAAATCCAGGTCAAGGTCTGAAAGTTCATCTTTGGCAACCTCTAAACTACTGGTTTCACAGCCCTTAAAATAATCCAAGATATCCAATTGATCATCTTCGTCTACCAACTGATCAATTGCATAATTAAGATTGAGCTTTGTTCCACTGGCAACAATAGTTTCCATAGCTTCAAGCAATTGCTCCATTTCCATATTTCGATTCTTGGCGATCGTGTCCAAGGATACTTTTTTATCTATCTGTTGAATGATGAATACCTTATCGCCACTTTTGTTAACAACACTTCTCATTACAAAATCATCAGGTTTTGTAATGCTGTATTCTTTGACATAATTAGAAATCAGATCAATGAATTGCTGCCCATATCTCACGGCCTTGCCCTTGCTCACACCACTAATTTTCTCAAGCTCCTCCAGTGTTGTTGGATATTGTATGGCCATGTCTTCCAAAGAAGTCTCAAGAAATATTACAAAAGGGGGTAGTTTTTTTTCCTTAGCAAACTGCTTTCTAAGGTCTTTCAACATCTCAAATAACCTTGGATCTGTTGTTGCAGGGCCGCCGCCATCAGCAACTTCATCATCTTCTTCGTTTGCTTCCTCGAACATGTTCCCCATGACTATGGAAAATGATACGGGCTTTTTAAAATAGGCTTGTCCAGCTTTACTGATTTTTAATACCCCATTCTCAGTGATATCTTTTTCCAACAACCCCTCTAACAACATTTGTCGAACAAGAGATGTCCAATAAAAATCTGGCTCTTCAGCACCAATTGAAAATATCTCCAATTCATCATGTCTATACATTTTGATTTGGGGTATCATTCTGCCAATAATAATATTCACCACATAATCAGTAGCAAACCTCTCATCAAGAGCACTGATTACTTTCAATAATTTAACCGCATTGGGCTTGGCTTCTATCCGCTCTTTGGGATTCATGCAGTTATCGCATTTGCCACAATTTTCTTGAACATATTTCTCTCCGAAATAATTCATCAACACCTTTCTTCTGCAATGGCCACTTTCTGCAAATGCTACCATCTCATCAATCAACTGTCCGCCTACCTCGCGCTCACTGAGTTGCTTATCTCGTAAAAAATGTTCCAATTTAGAAACGTCCTTGTGAGAATAGTACAAGATGCACCTCCCCTCCATCCCATCGCGTCCTGCTCTTCCTGTTTCCTGATAATAATTTTCTAAGCTCTTGGGGATATTATAATGAATTACAAAACGAACATCCGGCTTGTCAATTCCCATGCCGAAAGCAATCGTAGCCACAATAACCTGCATGTCTTCATGCAAAAACTTATTCTGACGTTCTGCGCGTAATTTACTGTCAAGGCCAGCATGATAAGCCCCTGCCTTAATACCATTGACGTTTAATATCTCGGCCAACTCTTCAGTTGTCTTTCTATTTAGTGTATAAATAATCCCACACTTGCCTTTGTTCTCATGGATGAACCGAACGATTCCTTTAATAGTTTGTTCTTTCTCCACTTTGGGCCTCACCTCATATTCAAGGTTGGGCCTATTGAATGACGAAATAAATATATCGGGTTTTCTAAGGCCGAGGTTATGGACGATATCCCCCTGAACCTTTGGTGTTGCAGTTGCAGTAAGTGCGATAACTGGGACTGTAGCATCAATTTGATCCATCAGCTCTCTAAGCCTCCTATATTCTGGGCGAAAATCATGTCCCCATTCTGAGATACAGTGTGCCTCGTCAACTGCAAAAAATGAAATCTTCAAATCTTTGAATAGATCAAGGTTTTCTTGCCTGACCAACGTCTCTGGGGCTACATACAGCATTTTGGTCTTACCTGCATTAAGGTCATCGTGCACCTCCTTAATCTCTTTCTTATTTAATGTTGAATTGAGAAAGTGGGCAACATTGTCTTTGCTGCTATACCCCCTCACCAAATCAACCTGATTTTTCATCAGGGCAATTAAAGGAGAAACAATAATGGCACAGCCTTCGCTGATCATTGCGGGGAGCTGGTAGCACAAACTTTTCCCGCCACCAGTTGGCTTGATCACAAACGTATCATTGCCGTTTAGTACATTATTGATGATGGCTTCCTGATTACCGCGAAAGGCATCAAATCCAAAATATTCTCTTAATGGAGTAATTAGGTCTACTTCTTTATGTTCGCCAGTGGGATTCCCTTTGTTGGCTTTTTTTGAACTATTGGGTTTATTTGGGGGCATTTTCTTTGAACACTGTTCCTTTTTGTAATATTTATGGCTTTTTTACTAAAAAGTAACCCTTACGGCACTATTTAAGCCCACTTATTCACGATCTCGATACAAAATTACCAAATCCATATCATAAATCCTCTTCACAGATAGCCAATAACATGTTTAATTTATGGTACTTTTGCTAGGCTTCCCCTTTAGGTTGCCCCCTATAATTATTGCAAATGCATACAAGTTCCATTAAGGAAAAAGCAATACACACACTTACCCTTGAGGCCAATTCAATACTCGAATTGAAGAACTACGTTGATGATTCTTTTGAAAAGATCGTTCACCTTCTTCACGAAATGAAAGGACGGCTAGTAGTTAGCGGAATTGGTAAAAGTGCCATCATTGGACAAAAAATTGTTGCCACATTAAATAGTACTGGAACCCCTGCTATTTTCATGCACGCCGCCGACGCTATTCACGGAGACCTTGGTATGGTTCAACAGCATGATGCAGTAATGATCATATCAAAAAGTGGCGAAAGTCCAGAAATAAGAGTTTTGGTCACACTGATCAAAAATCTTGGAAATCCATTAATTGGTATGGTAGGCAACATGTCTTCTATGTTGGCAAAAGAATCCAACCATATCCTCAACACTACAGTTAGTCAAGAGGCCTGCCCAAATAACCTCGCACCAACATCCAGCACTACTGCACAGCTTGCCATGGGGGATGCCCTAGCAGTTTGCTTGATGGAAATAAAAGGTTTCAGCTCAGCAGACTTTGCAAAAATCCATCCAGGAGGAACATTAGGCAAAAAGCTCTATCTCCGTGTTTCTGATCTAAGCAGGGTAAACGAAAAGCCAACTGTACAGGAAGCCAGTACACTGAAAGAAGTGATTGTTGAAATGACTCAAAAAAGACTTGGGCTAACCGCAGTTGTAAACAATAACAACCTTCTTATTGGAGTAATTACAGACGGAGATCTTCGAAGGATGCTTGAAAAAAATAGCGATGTTCAATCTACGCTGGCAAAAGACATCATGAGCAAGGGACCAAAGACCATCGATGCAGATGCACTTGCAGTCGATGCATTAGACAAGATGAGAAAGCAAAATATCACACAGCTGATTGTTACTGAAAGTGGAAATTACGCTGGCGTCATCCATCTTCACGACCTTATTCGAGAAGGGATTATTTAATCAATAACTATGATGAACAGCAACCATAATGTAGCAATCATGGCAGGTGGTATTGGTAGCAGGTTTTGGCCGATGAGCCGAACTTCTTATCCAAAACAATTTCTCGATATTTTGAATACCGGAAGAACGCTGATTCAACAAACTTATGACCGGTTTAAAAAATTCATCCCCGAAGAAAACATCTACATCGTCACTTCAGAAGAATATGTGGAACTGGTCAAAGCACAATTGCCTAACCTCCCAATAAATAATATTGTTGCTGAACCTTCAAGAAAAAATACCGCACCTTGTGTGGCCTACATCTCTTATAAGCTAAAGCAGCTTAATCAAAAAGGAGCTTTGATTTGTGCACCTGCTGATCACCTCATTCTTGATGAAACTGCATTCACCAAAGTTTGTTTGGAGGCGCTGGCATTTGTGTCTAATAATAAAGCACTCGTCACGTTGGGAATTAAACCAACTCACCCGAACACAGGTTACGGCTACATACAATTTGAACAACAGTCGGCAAGTGATAATGTGTTTAAAGTAAAAACCTTCACTGAAAAACCAAACGCAGAACTGGCGAAAACATTTGTATCAAGCGGAGAATTTCTCTGGAATTCAGGAATCTTCGTTTGGCAGATCAGCAATATCATCACTGCGTTTGAAAAATACATGCCTGAGATGGCAGAAGTATTTGAATCTGCCAAAGATGCTTACAACACAGAAAAAGAAAAAGAGGCAGTCGATAAAATATATCCGCAGTGTACAAATATTTCAATTGACTTTGGCGTAATGGAAAAAGCCGATAATGTATACATCATACCCTCCTCCTTTGGCTGGAGTGATCTTGGTACCTGGAACTCTGCTCACGACAATATGGAGAAAGATTATTTTGGAAATGCAGTTACTGGCAATCAGGTAATGGTAATTGATGCAACAAGAAACATGGTGCATGTTCCTGACAATAAGTTGGTTTTGTTGCAGGGCCTAGACGATTATATCATTGTAGACACCAAGGACGTATTGATGATTTGCAAAAAAGATAAGGAACAAGAAATCAAGCAATACGTAGCTGAGGTTAAACGCAACAAAGGCGACAAATACCTTTAAGCAGTTGTAGGTTTTACTGTAAAACATTGAATAGCTTTACCTTTTAAAATCAGGAGCTGCATGATTTCTATAAACTCCAAACTTCCTTCCACCGGCACAAGTATTTTCACTGTCATGAGTGCTTTAGCCAACGAGCATAAAGCCATTAATCTAGGACAGGGCTTCCCCGATTTCCCAATGGACCAGCAATTGGCTGAACTCACAGCCAAGGCAATAATAGATGGCCACAACCAATATGCTCCAATGGCAGGCCTTTTATCGCTGCGTGAATCCATCTCAACTAAAATTCTCTCTTTATATAAGAATGCAATCTCTCCTGAAGATTGTATCACCATAACTCCAGGAGGAACCTACGCGATATACACAGCCTTTACCACTATTCTTCAGCCAGGTGATGAGGTGATTGTTTTTGAGCCCGCTTATGATAGTTATATCCCAAATATCATTGCCAACGGAGCCGTGCCTGTCACAATTCCATTAATATTACCAGATTATAAAATTGATTGGGACTTGGTTTCACAGTCAATAACCAAAAAAACCAAGGCCATTATCATCAACTCGCCACATAACCCAACCGGCAGTGTGCTTTCTCACGAGGATATGCTTTCGCTTCAGAACATACTCCGAGATACCAATATTTTTTTAATCAGTGATGAGGTATATGAACACCTGATTTTTGATGGCAAACAACATCAAAGTGTATTGAAATACCCAGAACTTTTCTCAAGAAGTTTTATCTGTTTTTCTTTTGGCAAAGTATACAACTGCACTGGTTGGAAACAAGGCTATTGCATTGCCCCAAAAGAAATGATGTCAGAGTTTAGAAAAGTTCATCAGTTCAATGCATTTTGTTCCTTCACGCCTACACAGGTAGCCTTAGCAGAACACCTCAAACAAGAAAACGCTTACATCTCCCTTTCCGGCTTTATGCAACAGAAAAGAGATCTTTTCGTTTCTCTAATGAAGGATTCAGCATTTACCATGCTAAATTCCTATGGGAGTTATTTTGTTTGTGCTACCTACGAAAACATTTCAACAATTTCAGCCATGGAATTTTCGGTGCTCATGACAAAAAACTATGGTGTTGCCACTATACCCGTTTCAGCATTTTATTTACACGGCAACGATGACCGTGTGATCAGGTTTTGTTTTGCAAAAAAAGAGGAAACACTAACTGCTGCTGCTGAAAAACTTAGTGCGATCAAAAGCATAGCATCATGATAAAAAAAATATTCAATGCATTAATCCTCTTATTAATATCATACACCCTAACAGCACAAGACAACAAGCCCAATATCATCTATATCTACGCAGACGATCTTGGTTACGGAGAACTTGGATGTTACGGTCAAACTAAAATTCAAACACCAAATATTGATCGCCTTGCAAGAGAAGGAATGAAGTTTACCCAACATTATAGCGGTGCTCCTGTATGTGCGCCCTCACGCTGTATGTTGATGACCGGAAAGCACGCTGGCAAGTCCTATATTAGAGGAAACTATGAGCTCGGTGGATTTGAAGATGATAAGGAAGGCGGACAGATGCCCCTTGCCGAAAATACCTACACCATAGGTGCCATGCTTAAAGAAAGGGGATACACTACTGCTCTGATAGGAAAATGGGGATTGGGTGGCCCCGGAACAACGGGAAGTCCATTGAAACAAGGATTCGATTATTACTACGGCTACCTGGATCAGAAACAAGCACATAATCACTACCCCACACACTTATGGGAGAATGACCGTTGGGATACCTTAAACAATCATTACATCTACGTTCATAAAGGCCTTGATCCCAAAACTGCAACAAATAAAGATTTTGATTTTTTCAAAGGCAATGACTATGCTCCCAAGAAGTTGACTGAAAAAGCATTGGGTTTTATTGAAAACAACAAACACTCGCCTTTCTTTCTCTATTTGCCATATACCTTACCCCATTTGTCTCTTCAGGCTCCAGAGGAATACGTAAATAAATATATCGGGAAATTTAATGAAGAACCTTATTTCGGTAATAATGGATACGCAGCTACAAGATACCCGCTCTCCACCTATGCAGCTATGATAACTTATCTAGATGACCAGGTTGGCATCATCATGAAGAAGATTAAACAGTTGGGATTGGATGATAACACCATCATTATGTTCTCCAGCGATAATGGCGCAACATTTACAGGCGGGGTAGACGCCGAATTTTTTAATAGTGCAGGCGGACTCAAAGGCTATAAAATGGATGTCTATGAAGGAGGGATTAGGGTTCCTTTTATCGTCAGATGGCCCGGAAAAATTAAAGCAAATACTGTTACAGATCATCTTTCTGTACAATATGATATCATGCCTACCATGGCTGCGCTAACAGGGAAAACGACTATTAATACAGATGGGATTTCTTTACTACCCATATTCCTTGGAAAAGAAGATGAGCAGAAGAAACATTCCTTTCTATATTTTGAATATCCGGAAAACGGTGGACAAGTTGCGGTGCGAATGGGAGACTGGAAAGGCGTAAGAAGGGATATTAGAAACAATCCTCAATCACCCTGGGAATTATATGACCTGGCAAATGACCGATTTGAGAAAAACAACCAAGCCTCCCTATCCCCAATTATAATTAAAGAAATTGAATCAATTGCAAATAGAGAGCATACACATCCGCACATCCTCGAATGGGAATTCATTGATCCAAAGAAAAAATGAAATAATAATTTTCAGGGCCGGCAGTTTTGTTAGCTGACTAGAAATACAAAAATGCGAAATTAAGATTTATTGTGCGGCTTTGATATAGCTCCACCCCTGAGCTTGCTTTTTAATCAATTCAACCATGGCACTCGGAACAACCACAACTTCAGCAGTCAGTTCAGTAAGCTCTACCTTCAACCGCTTCATTGAGTTGTTACACACCACCATATTTATACCCATCTCTTTGGCAATTTTTATTCTCGACTTAAATTGAACGGAATCCTTCATCGCCGTATATATTCCTTTCCCATGAAAAACAACTTCCAGCTCGGCATCAGGTATTTCAGCCCTGACATTATTCATCTGCCTAAATACAGCAGCCTGTATTGTGGTATCCGAACTAGACAAATCCCAAACGGCCTTATACTTGGTTTGCTGAGCGGATGCGCACAAAGAAAAAATTACAAAAATAATTAGTGTGATGCTGAATTTGATCATTCAAATATTTTTATGAAGGAAGCTTGTCTCTGAATTTTCCATATACCCATGTTCCCACAATTGACATGAAAATAGTTACTATAATTGCGGTTGCGCCATAACCAAGCTGAGCATAAAGTGGGCCCGGGCAAGCGCCCGTCATTGCCCAACCAAAACCAAACATAAGCCCACCATAGATCTGCCCCTTGTTAAAGGTCTTATCTGCAAAAATAATTTGTTCTCCTCTGATGGTTTTGATCTTAAATTTCTTGATCAAAAAAACAGATATCGCGCCAACCACTACCGCTGAGCCTATTACACCAAACATGTGAAAACTCTGCAGCCTGAACATCTCCTGTATACGAAACCATGAAACCACTTCTGATTTAATCAGTATGATACCAAATAGGATCCCAAATACCATGTATTGCAGGTTATACCAAGTTGGAACTTTTACTTCTTCTTCATTAACACAGATAGCATCAAGGGACCTAACTTCAAAATCCGTATTTGTATCTTTTATTGTATTCTGCATGATAAGTAAATATTATAATGAAAGGATAAAGGGAAGAATCAGGTTGGCCATGATAAAACCGCCTACCATAAATGAGATTGTTGCGATCAATGAAGGAAGCTGAAGCGTTGAAAGTCCCATAATTGCATGCCCTGATGTACAGCCACCTGCGTAACGAGTTCCAAAGCCAACCAGAAAACCTCCAATAACCATTAAAATAAAACCTCTTGCAGTGAATAGTGATCCCCAATTAAATAACTCAACCGGAACAAGGCCACTGTAATCTGTTATTGAGTAAGATGCCAGTTCGGTTGCTAGGTCAGGATGAACAAGAACGGGCGCATCATTTTTCAAATACAACACAGTGATTATTCCCCCTATAAAAATACCAAATACAAAAAACAGATTCCATATTTCTTTTTTCCAATCATAGCTGAAAAAAGGAATTTTTGCAGGTACACATGCTGCACAAACGTGCCGCAAGGATGATGAAATTCCTAAGCTCTTATTGCCAACAATGAGCAAAGTGGGCACCATTAATCCGATTAATGGACCGGCTACATACCAAGGCCATGGTTGTTTGATAAGTTCAATCAAATTCATAGTTTTTATTTTCGTTAGTGCAAAGCTGCATAATCTTATATAGCTACCATGTGATTTATGTCACATGCAACTACACCGCTCATTCTCTCCCTTTCCAATGAATAATATGTCTTTCCATGGTAATCTTTCCGCTGATTTCAAGTTTTTTCAACAACCGTGATATTACCTCTCGAGAGGAATTAATATCCGTAGCTATTTGCTGATGCGTGAGGTTGATATCATTTCCCAACACCTGAACCTGCCGCTTCAAATACCACTCCAACCTTTCATCCATATTCTTAAATGCAATCTGATCCACGACATCCAGCAATTCCTCAAACCTGGTTCTGTATGTCTCAATGACAAAATTATACCAAGCTGGGTATTCTCTCATAAGTGTATCCATATATTGGATTGGAATCATGATCACTTCAGTTTCTTCTACTGCAATGGCCATGATTGTACTGGCTTGATTTCTGGCCATACACATCATGCTCAATGCGCAGGCGCTGCCTGGTTCCAAAAAATACATAAAAAATTCCTCTCCATCATCTCCTTCTCGATACAACTTCACTTTACCTCGAACAATAAGCATTGCATACTTGAAAAATTGGCCCGGGCGCATCAGCACTTCGCCAGAAGAAAATATTTTACTTTCGCCCTTCTCATGGATATAGGCCGCGAGCGCTGGATCAAATATGGGAAAGAGACTTGTCATCTCGTTGGAACTCATTGAAGTCATTGTCAGTAATTGAATATCAATTTACTACTATCTGCCCATGTAGACCATAAGGATTTGAACATCACTTGGATTGATGCCAGAAATTCGGGAGGCTTGGCCAAGTGTTCTTGGCTGAATTTTTTTCAATTTTTCTTTTGCTTCTGTACCGATGGCATGCACCTTGGAAAAATCAAAGTTGGTGGGAATTTCAAGGTCTTCCATCTGTGCCATCCGATCTACCATCTCTCTCTCTTTTTCAAGATAGACGGCATACTTCATTTGTATTTCTGCTTGCTCAATTTCAAGTTCATTGAATTGTCCAAACGCTTGCTGCAACTGACTGGAATGGGCAATCAATTCTTTTGCACCAATACCCGGACGAAGCACAAGCTGATAAAGCTTTTGCTTTTGTGTAAGCGCTGCAGATCCTGCAGATTCAAAAAAACTATTCACTGAATCTGGCTCAACAGATATTTCATTGAATTTTTTTATGATTGCATCAACATTTGTTTTTTTCTCTAGCACTTGTTCGTAGCGCTCTTGAGATGCCAGCCCAATATTGTATCCCATTTCTGTCAGCCTTATGTCTGCATTATCCTGTCTCAACAAAGTTCTGAATTCCGCCCTAGAGGTAAACATTCTATAGGGCTCTTCAGTTCCTTTTGTGATCAAGTCGTCTATCAACACACCAATGTATGCCTCACTTCGCTTTAACACCAAGGGCTCTTTTTCATTCGCAGCGTTATGGGCATTAATCCCAGCCATAAGGCCCTGACAAGCAGCCTCCTCATAACCCGTGGTACCATTGATCTGGCCAGCAAAGAAAAGTCCACCTAAGTGCTTGGTTTCCAATGAGTAATGAAGCTGATGCGGTGGAAAAAAGTCATACTCAATGGCGTAGCCGGGCCTAAACATTCGCACATTCTCAAACCCAGGAATTTTTATAAGTGATTGATATTGAACACTTTCTGGTAGTGAAGTAGAAAAGCCATTCAAATATATTTCTACAGTATTCCATCCTTCGGGTTCAACAAACAACTGATGTCTATCGCGGTCTGCAAACCGATTAATCTTATCTTCTATACTCGGACAATATCGTGGACCGGTGCCGCCGATTCTTCCAGCAAACATTGGGCTCCTATCAAATCCTGTTTTCAAAGAATCATGAACCTCTTGGTTTGTGTACGCAATCCAACAGCTTCTTTGTTGTTCTGGCTTAATTTTATCAACCTTCAAATAAGAGAAACCAGCAATCTCATCATCCCCCTTCTGTTCTTCCATCTTGGAATAATCAAGGCTACGGCCATCAATTCTTGGTGGTGTTCCAGTCTTTAGCCGATCACTCTCAAATCCGAGTTCTACCAACTGCTCAGTGATTCCGGTTGCAGCACGTTCAGCCATTCTACCTCCACCAAAGTTTTTCTCTCCAATATGAATGATGCCATTTAAAAATGTTCCATTGGTCAGTACCACAGCCTTTGCTCTTATTTCATTGCCCATCGCTGTAACAATCCCTACACACCTGCCATCTTTTATCATCAATCCATTAACCATGTCTTGATAAAAGTCAAGATTGACCGTCCCTTCAAGCATCTCCCTCCAGGTCTGCGAGAACAACATCCTATCACTTTGGGCCCTCGGACTCCACATCGCTGGACCCTTTGAACGATTGAGCATTCTAAACTGAATCATGGTCTTATCAGTGACAATACCAGAATATCCCCCCAAGGCATCTACCTCTCTAACAATCTGGCCCTTTGCAATACCCCCCATGGCAGGATTACAACTCATCTGGCCCATGGTATTCATGTTCATTGTTACCAACAGGGTTTTGCTTCCCATGTTAGCTGCGGCAGCAGCGGCTTCACAACCTGCATGACCAGCACCAACTACGATTACATCATATAGTGAAAACATACTGCGAAGATAAATAAGATAGTTACATAGAACAAGGTCATACCAATGGGGATGAAGAACAACTCAATATAAACAGCAGTTTTAATTGGTATTCAAGTCATTTTATGTTCCACGTGGAACACTTTGGCTAAGAGAAAATGGTATACAAGAATCGGCAAGTTGAAAAAAGGGCGATTCCGATTGCGGATAATTCGGGAGACCGTGGAATGTTCCACGTGGAACATAGACAATTGGCTAACCCAAAGTAGTGGAAAAGTACTTGGCCAGTAGCTTATCCTCTAGAGCGCGCATAGCCTGCTTATCCTTCTTGGTCTTGTCGCCATGACCCAATAAATGAAGA
>CAIXLY010000020.1 GCA_903920455.1 uncultured bacterium
AGCATGGCATGGTCTGCTGCCCTCGCCGTTAGCGCCATATAGGTTAGAGAAGGATTTTGTGTTGAAGTAGAAGTCATGCAGGATCCATCAGTGACAAAAACATTGCTGCAAGCATGAAGCTGATTCCACTTATTCAACATAGAATGTTTGGGGTCGTGGCCCATGCGAATGCCTCCCATCTCGTGGATATCAAGACCAGGAGCCTGCTTTGAATCATTGGTCTTGATATTATAAAATCCTGCCTTCGTCATCATCTCACTCATTTCCTGATGAAAGTCTTTGATCATTTTCTCATCATTGTCATCATAATCAATGTCAATCTTTAACAACGGGATGCCATACTTATCTTTTCTGCTCTGATCCAAAGAAACAGTATTGGTTTCTTTGGGGATGGTCTCTCCCATCATGCCAGCTCCAACATCCCATGGACCAAGAATTTTACTATCGAGACTATCTTTCAAGTCATGGCCAAATCCATCAGTATTCTTTGCTATGCTCCTCCCTGCAAAAAATCCGGTGGCATATCCACGAAGGAAATCTGTTTCTTGCTTCTCCACATTGCGAAACCTTGGCAGATAGGCACTCGTATGCGAACGCCCATCTGTCGACTTATCTAAAAACCCATCATATTTACCATAAATGCTGGCCCTATAATTATGAAAGGCAACATACTTGCCCAACACGCCACTGTCATTCCCCAGTCCATTGGGGAACCTATTCGAGGTTGAGTTGAGCAATAATAAATTAGAATTGAAGGCTGCAGCATTAACAAAAATGATTCGCGCAAAATATTCTGTTGATTGTTGAGTGTTTGCATCTATTACCCTAACGCCGGTGGCCTTCCCCGCTTTCTCATCATAGATCACTGAATGTACAATGGCATCAGAAATCATGGTGAGATTCCCTGTTCTCTCAGCCCAAGGAAGGGTTACTGAGTTTGAGCTGAAATATCCACCAAATGGACAACCACGTTGACACAGGTTTCTTTTCTGACACTGACCTCTTCCTTGTTCCAAATGAATTTTTTGAGGAACTGTAAGGTGCGCGCATCGACCGTAAATGACATGTCGATTTGAATAATTTTTTGCAACCACATCACGAAAGTGATTCTCGACACAACTCAAGTCCAATGGAGGCAGAAACTCTCCATCAGGAAGTGCAGGAATATTATCCCGACTACCAGATATTCCTGCAAATTTCTCAACATAGCTATACCAAGGAGCAATATCTTTATACCTTATAGGCCAATCCACAGCAAAACCATCACGTGCTGGGCCTTCAAAATCAAACTCACTCCATCGCTGTGTTTGTCTTGCCCACATGAGCGATTTCCCCCCTGTTTGATATCCGCGTATCCAATCAAAAGGCTTTTCTTGAACATAAGGATGCTCATTGTCTTTCACAAAAAAATGCGTGGCATCCTCCCTGAAAGCATAGCATTTGCTAATCACCGGATTTGCATCTTTGATTTCTTGGGTCAATTCATTTCTGTGCTCAAACTCCCAAGGCATCATGTTGGTTGTAGGATAATCCTTGAGATGCTTAACCTCTCGTCCCCTTTCAAGCACCAGCGTCTTCAATCCCTTTTCAGTGAATTCCTTTGCTGCCCAACCACCACTCATGCCTGAGCCGATTACAATAACATCAAATGTATTTTTATTGTTTCCCATAATATTTTATTAAAGCCTAATTTAAATTGAAACGCATCCTTGGTATCTTCCAGGAACAAGTTCATACACCTGAACATTGGTTAAAAAAAATTGCGAGGAGGTGTACGACTGAATGACCAGAGATTTTACTGTCGTAAAAAAAGCGATAAGGTCAGTGTCTTGATCTTTTTTTGAAATAATTTCATCAACTATTTTTCCCCGCTGCTCAAGACTACAATCAACAAAACCATCTCCGGAAGTTGCGCTACAGAATTGATTAAAGTCTTTCATTCCTCTCATAAACCTTTCCTGCTCTGCTTTGGTGCGGCAATCATCAACCATCTTCAACACAAATAAATGGGCGGAGATATCTTTTGCACCTGGCGTATCTGTCTTTGGAATAATTGTTTCACAAAGTTCTGAAAGCATTGCCTCATCATCGGGCATGACCTTGATTTTCTTTAGCAATACATTAGACTTGCTTCTGTCTTGCATGCAAGATGGAATTAGTGCAAAGCCTGCAGAAACAAAAACAAATTGTTTTAGAACCTCTCGTCTTTTTAGATTAGTCATGATGATTGATTTCTTCTTTTAATTTACGCACCTAAATCCAGTATGCTCCAAACCTGTATCTGTTGCAGTTTTCATTCTTGATGATACCCTATAGCCTTTACAATAAGACGCATTGCATAAGAACGAACCTCCCCTCACGACTTTCTTTGGTACTGTTGGCTCCTGGGGGTCATAACTCCGAGCAGGACCCTTGGGGTTGGTTATACTTTTTGCTGCAACTGTTTTATAATAATCATTGCTATACCAATCCGCACACCATTCCCATACATTCCCAGCCATATCATAAAGTCCCTTAGTATTAGGAGCAAAGGTCTTTACAGGTGCAGCATTCCCATACCCATCCCACTTTGTATCGAAACTAGGGAAATTACCTTGCCAAGTATTTGCTTTAGGCTTTCC
>CAIXLY010000021.1 GCA_903920455.1 uncultured bacterium
AAAAGCTTTTTCCTTGGAATCAGATCCAGCCGCTAGTAAATAACCGTATAGCGGGTCTAGTACATGTTGCCAAGGGCGAGTACTGCTTGGATTTCTTACAATTATGCTTGAGCCTTCAATAAATCCTTTAACTACATCAGGTAATAATCTATTTTGTGACATGTCACCGCCGCCCACTACGTTTCCAGATCTCACCGCGATAATCTCAGGTCCATTGCACGTTTTAGAAATTTGTTGCCAAGCTCCTATAGCGGCTTCTGTACCAACTTTGCTCCAGCTGTACGGATCTTTTCCACCTAAGGCGTCATATTCTCGAAAATTTCTTTTTGATTTTCGCTCTTTATAGACTTTATCTGTTGTGGCAACTACCACTTTAATCACTGAAGTATGCTTGAATATTATGTCCAATAGATTTACGGTTCCTAAAACGTTTGTACTAAATGTTTCCTTTGGATCACTATATGAATCAAGCACCAAAGGTTGGGCAGCTAAATGAATAACATATTTTGGATTAACTGCAGTAATTATTTTTTTTAAAATATCATAATCCCTTATGTCTGCAAAGTACTCATTTTTATTACTTCTATCAGCGATTAGGTTATACAACGAATCTGGTTTTGGAACAAGAGAAATGCCAATCCATTCAATACCCAATTTTTCAAGCAGTAAAATCAACCAAGAACCTTTAAAACCGGTGTGTCCAGTTATCAACACAGGTCCATTTATCGACTTTATGTTTGCAAGTATTGAATTTTCCACACTGTGATCATAGTATAAGTAGACTCTAGGGGTGATTTACTTGCCTGAATTATGTGAAGGTTTTTATGTCGTTGTTTGATAATTTGCTAGAAGATCTTGTCCATGAAAGTTTTGAAACCATTCATAAACCAAAACTATTTATAGCTGGTGAAACCCATATTCCGGTAACCGGAAAAGTTTTTGGAAGAAAAGAAGTTAAGAACGCAGTTCTTGCTTCAGTTGAATTCTGGTTAACAGCCGGTCCTCACACATTAGAATTTGAATCTCGCATCGCTAAGAGAGTTGGTATGCGCCATTCATTTATGGTTAATTCAGGTTCCTCGGCGAATTTACTTGCCCTTACTGCTTTAACTAGCCCTAAAATGGGTGAAAGAAAACTTTTAAAAGGCGATGAAGTAATTACTGTCGCTGCAGGTTTTCCCACTACAGTGACGCCGATTATACAAAACAATCTAACACCCGTGTATGTGGATGTGGATCTTGGAACCTACTCTGCTAATGATGCACAGTTAGAAGCTGCAATCTCACCAAAAACTAAGGCGATTATGATGGCTCATACACTTGGTAATCCATTTAATTTGGATCTTGTTACAAAATTGGCGACTAAACACAATTTGTGGTTAATTGAAGACTCTTGCGACGCCCTTGGCGGCACTTATCATGGTAAGAATTTAGGTTCATTTGGCGATTTTTCTACTTTAAGTTTCTATCCCGCGCACCATATAACAACAGGTGAAGGTGGTGCAGTATTGGTGAAAAAAAATGTACACAAAGCTATTATTGAGTCGCTTCGCGATTGGGGACGTGATTGTTGGTGTGCTCCAGGTTGTGACAATACTTGCTTTAAACGCTATCAGTGGCAACTCGGAGAATTACCTGAAGGATACGATCATAAATATACATATTCTCATCTTGGCTACAACTTAAAATCTGGGGACATACAAGCAGCAATTGGATTAGCGCAGCTTGAAAGATTGGACTCATTTATCGATAGCCGACGAAAAAACTGGAATT
>CAIXLY010000022.1 GCA_903920455.1 uncultured bacterium
ATGGCTTTTTTATTTGTTACAAGTTATGAAAGAAATGGATCAGAATTGCAGTTGTCGTTTGTAGAGTTGAACAGTGTTTTCAAGTCCAAAATAAAGTGCATCACAGATTAATGCATGGCCAATGCTTACTTCATCAATTGAGGGGATGTGTTTAGATAGAAATCCAAGATTGTTTAGGTCTAGATCATGGCCAGCATTTATTCCCAATCCGTGCTTTTTGGCAATATTTGCGGCCTCTATATAAGGCGCAATTGCTTCATTCGGATTTTTCTGAAATAATCTCGCATAAGATTCTGTATAAAGCTCAATCCTATCAGTTCCGGTTTTAGCAGCACCTTCTACCATCCGAGGGTCTGGATCACAAAAAATGCTTGTTCTTATGCCTGCAGATTTGAATGTGGCAATTATCGTTGTTAAGTAATGCTGGTGTGTAATCGTATCCCAACCATGATCAGAGGTAATCTGACCTTCGGTGTCAGGTACAAGTGTGACCTGATGCGGACGAACCTCCAAGACTAATTTTACAAACTTTTCCTCTCTGCAGTTGCCTTCAATATTGAATTCCGAAGAGATGGATTTCTTCAACTCATATACATCTGCATAGCGGATGTGACGCTCATCTGGTCTCGGGTGTACAGTAATTCCTTCTGCTCCAAAGCGCTCTATATCAAGCGCAGTTTTGATCAGATCAGGGTTGTTACCTCCCCGGCTGTTTCTCAATGTGGCAATTTTATTGATATTGACTGAGAGACGAGTCATGGGGGGTGAGGGAGTTGAGAGAGTTGAGAGAGTTGAGAGAGTTGAGGGAGTTGAGAGAGTTGAGGGAGTTTGTAAAATCTAGGTATTAATCAATCCACTTAGCTATGCCAACTACCTAAACACTCTAAACATTCTAAACTATCTAAACCCTCTCAACTCTCTCAACTATTTTAGTATCTATAAGAATCTGTCTTAAACGGACCGCTCTTAGGAATTCCAAGATATTCAGCTTGGTCATTGCTCAGTTCATCCAACACAACGCCAATTTTGGAAAGGTGTAAGTAGGCAACTTTTTCATCAAGGTGTTTTGGTAACACATAAACGTTGTTGTCGTAGTTTTTGTGATTGCTCCAGAGTTCAATTTGGGCTAGTGTTTGATTGGTGAATGAGCTACTCATCACAAAGCTAGGGTGACCAGTGGCACATCCTAGGTTAACGAGACGGCCTTCTGCGAGCAGGATAATGTCTTTTCCATCAACAGTATAGATGTCAACTTGAGGCTTGATGGTATCCTTTGTTTCACCGTAGTTTGTATTTAGCCAGGCAACATCAATCTCAATATCAAAGTGGCCGATATTGCAGACAATCACTTTATCCTTCATTACTTTAAAGTGTGCTCCTGTAATTAGGTCGCGGCAGCCAGAAGCTGTTACAACGATGTCTGCCTCTTTAACTGCATCAATCATTTTTTTAACTTCAAAACCATCCATTGCAGCCTGAAGAGCGCAAATAGGATCAATCTCAGTTACAATTACACGGCAACCAGCACCGGCAAGTGAAGCAGCAGAACCTTTTCCAACATCACCATATCCACCAACAACAGCAACTTTACCAGCCAACATCACGTCAGTAGCTCTTCTGATGGCATCAACCAAGGATTCTTTACAGCCGTATTTGTTATCAAATTTTGATTTTGTTACGCTATCGTTTACATTAATTGCAGGCATTGGAAGTGTTCCTTTTGCAACACGCTCATAAAGCCTGTGAACACCTGTGGTAGTTTCTTCAGAAATGCCCTTAACGTGTTGAACCAGTTCAGGATATTTGTCGAGTACGACATTGGTAAGGTCACCACCATCATCAAGAATCATGTTCAGCGGTTTATCAGCACCACCAAAGAATAAGGTTTGTTCGATACACCAATCCGCTTCCTCGATGCTTTGCCCTTTCCAGGCAAATACGCCAATACCAGCAGCAGCAATGGCCGCAGCAGCTTGGTCTTGAGTAGAAAATATATTGCAAGAGCTCCATTTTACTTCAGCTCCCAATGCGATAAGCGTTTCAATCAGAACAGCAGTTTGTATTGTCATGTGCAGGCAACCTGCGATTCTTGCACCCTTAAGTGGTTGTGAAGGGCCATATTCTGAGCGAAGTGCCATAAGTCCGGGCATTTCAGCTTCAGCAAGTCTAATTTCTTTGCGCCCCCATTCTGCAAGGGTAATATCTTTTACTTTATAGGGTAGTGCAAAGTCCAGTTGAGCGTTAGCGATGGTTGACATGATGTTTCAATTTTGCGCAAAGTTAGTCCATCCTGTCCAAAAAACATAGGTTACAGCGGTTTTTGGGTAAGGTCTAATACCATGATATAATCATCCATCACAAAGCCATTTCCGATGTCGATAATCACTTCTTTCTCGCGATAAAACCCGAGGTGTTCATAGAATAGAATGGACGGGTTCTTCTTATTTACATTCAGCTCCAATGCTGTGCCTCCTGACGCAACTACTTCATGGCATATATGCCTTACCATTTTTTTGCCTAGGCTCCGACCATGGAGTTCTGGTTTCAGGTATAGTTTCTCTAGTCTGTATCTTTTGGGGTCTAAAGGATGTTTGGTAGAGTAGGAGGCGAAGCCGACCCCGCTTCCCTCAAGTTCGAGGATGATGAATCTATGCCCGAGTTGGCTGATTTGTTTGTCAAGGTATAAAGAACTATACATACTGTCCAACATGAAATTTATCTGGTCTATTGAGATCACACTCGGGTAGACTTGATGCCAGATCTCCCGGCTCAATTCTTGGATTAGGGCGATGTCTTCCCGAAAGGCCGGTCTTATAATATCCATAAGTTCTTCTCGTTGTGGTTCGTTGGCTTGTCCAGCCTGGGTGAAATTAGTCTCTTTTTTTGGAAAGTATTGGATCAGCTAGGGAGTTGGAAAGTGAAAAAATGAACACAACTTTCATGAGGGGAAGAAAATCGTTGGGTTAAAAGAGTTTATGGTTTAAAAAATCAGTAAAATTATTAATAAATTGATAATCATTTATTTATGGGATTTATATAAAGTGGTTATACGGAATAAAAAACATCTATTATTAGGCAGCTCAGATGAGATATCAAGGATTTTGTCGATTTTTGACAAGATGTCATGTGATTTTCATCATTTTTGAGCAAAAATAAGATGAACTAATTATTTATGTATACTATGTTTAATAATTGTAAATCAATTTTATATAATAAAAAAAACTGTAAATTTTTTGCTTCAAAAAGACCCGATATTTAGCTATTTTGGACAAATTCTAACTTTTTCTTACCATTTCTAGTGAAGTTTTACTTTAGGTTCTTTTTTGGCGCGATTGTTTGATTCGTTCGTTTTAGTTTTCAAGTTATACCCGGTTCATTTCGGCCTTGCCATCACACAAAAATAAAAATGGGTCTAGGAGATGTTATCTTCCCAAACCCATTGTTCTAGTTTTGTCAAACTGGCCCAAACTTAGTTCAAGCCATTATTTATTGTCGGGCAATTTTCGATCACCCCAAATATTTACTACTGAATAAAGAATTCTGCCTTACTCCTTCTAACCTTGGTTGCATTAGCCAAGTAGTCATTTTCAGCATTCCGATATCCAAGAGCCAAAATACATGCTGAAGCCAATCCCTTTTTGTCTAGCCCGAGTACTTCATCCACGCCGGCTGGGTTAAATCCTTCCATAGGGGTGGAGTCGATTTTTTCGAGTGCGGCCGCCACCAATCCAAATCCAAGTGCTATATAGGCCTGTTTTGCTGCCCAGGTATGCAAATCAGCTGCTGGGGTATTAGAAACTTTACCTTTTAACATCCCTGAAAATTCGGCTAGTGTCTCAACGGGAATACCCCTGGTTGATGCGATTTCAGCCATATATTCATCAACATGCTGAACAGTAATGTTCTTCCATGGAGCAAATACAAGTAGGGCAGAAGATCCTGTAATCTGAGGTTGATTGTAGCAATGCGGGAGAAGGGCAGCCTTTATTGCTGGATCTTTAACTACTACAACAGTGAAAGGAGCTAAACCAAATGAACTTGGGGCAAGGTGAACAGCTTCGAGAATATTCTCAAGTTGCTCTTGGGGTATTTGATTACCGTTCATTTTCTTGGTTGCGTAGCGCCACTTTAGTGCGGAAATTAAGTTTATGTCTCCCATATTTAATGTTTGAACATTAAAGTTAAAAATAAATTGAATACCAGCAAAATAAATTAGTTTTTCAACCTATATTTGCAGCCCAATTAGGGAGTTTAGCTCAGCTGGTTTAGAGCATCTGCCTTACAAGCAGAGGGTCGGCGGTTCGATCCCGTCAACTCCCACAAAAGGCCACCAATCGGTGGTCTTTTTGTTTGTTTATGTATTACGTCTACATCCTTCAATCATCTTTTTCTGGTAAGTTTTACAAGGGCCAGACCGACAACCTTAGCCGACGGGTTAAAGAGCATAATAATGGTGAGGAGAAATCAACTGCACCATACTTGCCCTGGGTTCTAGTATGGCATACTACTGTTGCGACTAGAGCAGAAGCATTAAAGCTTGAAAGGAAATTAAAGAACTTGACCAGTTCTAAAAGAACATTGGATTTCATTGATAGGCATTCAAAAAAATGATGGCGGCCCAGACGATCCCGACAAGGTCGGGATGTCTGGGTGCAGACCGGAGCGTCTGCATTCGATCCCGTCAACTCCCACAAAAGGCCACCAATCGGTGGTCTTTTTTTTGTACCCATGGTACAGATTGATGTAGTGTAAAAAGATAGCCTTTTTAATGCCCTATCCCATAAATTAGCCCTATTTAAGATGTGAATTCTGTAACTTTTATTTACCAATAATGCGAGGGGGTGATCAATCAACGCTCGTTTTAAAGAACTTATGAATCATTCAAATCAAAACAATGAAGTCAGTCAATTCATCTTTTGTAGTTTCTTGTCTACTGGTATTCTGTATCTATACGAATTTCATTTATGCTCAAAATGCTTCTGAAACCGCTGAGCAGTTTCAAAAGTCATATGTAAAAGAGACAATACCAAAAGCGCCTATACAGAACAGGCGTCCTTTAGACTACAAGCCTTTCAAGTACAAATACTCTTTAGAGCAATTGAGTGCAAAGTTTTCTGCGGAAATGATGGAGCGTGCCTCAAAACAATATTCAATTGTTCAGCAAGTTAATCAAGAGGGAAACTGGAAACCTACACCATCATCAATCGACAGTCATGAGGCTCCTGAGTGGTTGCGAGATGCCAAATTTGGGATGTTTATTGACTGGGGACTCTGGTCAGTTGGCGGATGGGCTCCTAAAAGAACAGCAGGGGCGATGTATCCTGATTGGTATGAAAACCAGATCTATACGGATTCAGCAGTAATAAAATATCATGAGAAAAACTGGGGAAAGGATGTTGAGCGCGATGATCTCATTCAGTTTTTCAAAGCGAAAGCATACAGTCCTGAAAAATTAACAAAATTAGCAGTTGAAGCCGGCATGAAATATGTCATCCCGTTCAGTAAGCACCATTCAGGTTTCTGTCTCTGGTCCTCATCGTATACCCACCGTGATGCAAGTGACATGGGGCCTAAAAAAGATCTGATTAAACCGCTGGTGGAACAATGTAAAATCAATGGACTCAAATTCGGATTTTATTTTAGTGTTGAAGAGTGGGAGTATCCTGTAATTAATCAACAGGGTCAACTTTCAAATCGTCTTTGGGCTGGGAAGGTCGTGCCATACTCCCCTTTGTTGGAGAAGAAATCTTCCGGAAAGATTGCTGTAAAAGATTTTGCGCGAGATTACATCGTTCCGCAAGCCACTGAGTTTATTGACAACTATGATCCCGATATTCTATGGTATGATGGTGAATGGGATACTTCAGCAGAAGCGTTGAAGACCTACGAAATTTCATCCTACTTCTATAATCGCGCGCAGGGTAGAAAAGAGGTTGCGGTAAATGACCGGTATGGTCTAGGAGCTCAAGGAGAACGACTTCGTTTTAAAAGGGGAGATATTTTCACCAGTGAATTTCATGATAATGATGATAAGGTTCAATCTCATGCCTGGGAAGCGAATCGGGGAATCAGTCAGTCGTTTGGTTACAACTGGCAGGATACAGATGAGAATGTCATCAGTACAAAGGACTTCATAAAAATGTTTGTTGATATTGTTGCCAATGGGGGGAACCTTCTGTTGATCGTCAATCTGGATGAACAAGGGGCATTGCCTGCAGTTCAGGAAAAACGATTAAAAGATATTGGAAAATGGTTGCAGGTCAACGGAGAGGGGATATATGGTACCAGAACGTATTCCACAAGATCTGAAGGGACGGTGCATTATACAATAAGTAAAGACAATAAAACAGTTTTTGCCATTGCTACCGAGTGGCCAGGGAAAGAACTCCAATTGAAATCGGTAATGCCTAAGGAAGGTTCAGCAATTTATATGTTGGGTGTGAAGGATCCAATCAACTGGCGATATAACAAAAATGATGATACGATTATCATTGAAATCCCGGATGACTTACAGACGGAAATCAACCGTCCATGTGAACATGCTTACATTTTCAAAATACAGATGTAAGGGTATCCATTAATAGCTTAAGATCTCTGATTTTTTAATAAATTACATCCACAAAACCTTAAAGCCAAACCAGTGAAAAGAACGTCATTAAGAAATGTGTTTAAAGGAAATAAATTGTTTCTGGTTTCCATTGGACTTGTATTGTTCTGTCTCACAGCACTATTAAATGTTGTTCTCGCAAATTCCGCTGATTCAGCCACGTTATCGTTTTGGCTCTGGAAGTTCTTGGGCCGGCTTCACCCGTTGATGGTCCATTTCCCTGTTGGTCTACTCATCTTTGCTGCCTTGCTGGAATTTTTTACCCTTAAGAATTTTACTTCCTCATTGCGGCCCGGGATAAATATTCTTGTCATTGCTGGAGTTGCAACAGCTGCACTCTCTGTTGCTTTTGGTTTGCTTCTTGCGGAGGATGGTGATTATGGGGAGGACTTATTATTCCTCCATCAATGGATAGGGATTGCAACATTTCTTCTTGCTTTACTTACTTGGTATCAACTCAAGGTCGCCGGCAAAGAAAATAATACTGCAAAAGTCAGATCCTATCGGTTGCTTTTGTTCCTGACTGCAGCCGGGGTATCGGTTGCTGGACATTATGGTGCATCATTAACCCATGGTAAGGATTACCTCAGCAGCACACTGCCCTGGAACGAAAGTGTTGATAAACATTTGGCTGAAAGCTCTTCTGTTTCTGCTTTGATGGCGAGCAATACAACAACACTAACCCCTAAGCAGGAAGTTGAACTCAATGTACAGGTGAGGGCAATTCTCGCGCACAATTGTTACCAATGTCACGGTGAGGAAAAGATCAAAGGAGAATTGAGACTTGATAAAAAAGAATTTGTTTTTAAAGGGGGTGAAAACGGACCAGTTATCGTTCCGGGCAATACCAAGGAAAGTGAATTGTATAGAAGAATAACACTGCCTATAGGTCATAAAGATGCCATGCCTTCAAAAGGAAAAAGATTGTCTGCTGCTGATGTTGCGGTAATCGAATTCTGGATTCAGAAAGGTGCACCATGGCCTGATGGTGTTGACAACCAAAATCTTTTTAAGATTGCTGAACTGGCACCAAGAAATCCTGATCTACCAGCAGAAGTAAACGGATTGGCCAATCCTATTGATAGATTTGTTAACCAATATTTCATCGCCAATAAAATAACCTGGCCTGAGGTGGTGGATGATAAGATATTTCTGAGAAGGGTATTTCTTGATATTATTGGACTGCTTCCTACGCCTGCTGAGCTTAAGTCTTTCATAGAAGATGCTAGGCCTAATAAACGTGAACTTTGGGTAAGGGCGCTTCTAAATCGAGGCGACCAGTATACTGCGCACTGGATTACATTTTGGAATGATGCGTTGAGAAATGATTACACCGGAACAGGATATATCACCGGAGGCAGATTTAATATTACTGATTGGCTATACAATTCAATTAAAACGAATAAGCCATACGATAAGTTTACACAAGAGTTGGTGAGCCCAACTGAAGAATCAAAAGGCTTTATTGAAGGGATAAGATGGAGGGGTGCTGTGAATGCCAGTCAGACCACAGAAATGCAGGCAGCTCAAAATGTTGCACAGGTATTTCTTGGACTAAATTTAAAATGTGCATCCTGTCACAATAGTTTCGTCAGTGATTGGAAACTTACCGACGCTTATGGATTTGCAAATATCTTCTCAGACAGTTCGCTTGAAATTAATCGATGTGATAAACCTACGGGAAAATATACAAGTCCGCGCATGCTCTGGAAAGAACTAGGATCCATCGATAGCAGTGCTACTAGAAAAGTAAAAATGTCTCAGCTTGCAGCCAATATCATAAAGCCCGAGAATGGGCGCTACTATAGAACGCTTGTGAATCGCATTTGGGCTCAGTTGATGGGAAGAGGACTTATCGAGCCAGTTGATATCATGGACAATGATCCGTGGAATCAAGACATCCTTGATTGGTTGGCTTTTAACTTTCAACACAACGGAAAAGATATCAAAGAATTGATCTTTCTAATCACTACTTCAAAAGCCTATCAACTGCCTTCTGTTGGCTTCAAGGCTCAGAATGAGGTGATGATGCAACAATATGTTTTCAAGGGAGTTGTTCGCAAGAGAATGACTGCCGAGCAATTTGCTGATGCAGCAGGAATGGTTGTGGGTCCAATATTTCCGGATTCGATCATGATGTACAAGCCGAAGTTTGATATGCCCTCTGATCCTGCCATACCAATTTTTGCTCGAGCATCTTTTGTTGCAAACAATAGTTTACTGACAGCTTTGGGAAGGCCAAACCGTGAAAATGTATCCACCAGCAGGGAGTCGCAAGCCAATTTGTTGCAGGCACTTGAGCTGACCAATGGAGAGCGTTTTAATTCCGCGATGAAACGTGGTGCTGAAAAGTGGAAGCAGCAGTACAAGACAAGTGATGCCATCATCAATGAATTGTATTCAAGGGCACTGGGTCGTGCACCCCAACCCAAAGAGTTTGTTGCTGCAATGAAATTATTGGGAGCAAATCCGTCAGTCGATTCTATTCAGGATCTTTTCTGGGCTATGCTGTTGCTTCCTGAATTTCAAATCATCTATTGACAAATTATTTAAAAGATATCGTTATGGGAAATACTACAGACAGAAGAAAATTTTTGAAAACGACGAGTGCTGCTGCCATTGCAGCTCTTGGAGCAGGCGTTCCAATGTCAAGTCTTTTATTGAATTCTTGCAATAGCAATAAAATCAGCAGCACAGCTGATACCGTCATCCTGCTTTGGATGGGTGGAGGAATGGCCCATACTGAAACATTTGATCCTAAGCGATATACTCCTTTCACCAAAGGCATGCAATCAAATGAAGTACTCAGTACATTCAAATCTGTCCCTACTGCATTGGATGGTATTTACTTTTCAGAAGGACTAGAGTCTATTGGTAAGGTGCTTGATAAGGGAACTGCCATTAGGTCTTATGTAGCAGCTGATTTAGGACATATTCTTCACTCTCGTCACCAATATCATTGGCATACTTGTTATAAGCCACCATTGTCTGTTTTGGCTCCGCATATAGGTTCATGGATATCAAAGGAACTGGGACCTAAAAATCCTGTAATTCCTGCTTTTGTTGATATTGGACAACGTTTCACTGTTGGAGAGGGCGAAGAGTTAAAAGCTTTTCACACTGCTGGATTTTTGGGTAATGAATTTGGACCTTTCCTGATCCCAGATCCATCATCAGGATTAGAAAGTGTTAGGCCTCCAGTGGGAATGAATTCCAGCAGGTTTGAAAAAAGGAATCAGTTGTATAACGACCTTATCAGTCAGGGTGCAGCCGGCGAATTCGGAAGCGATTACCAGAAAGAGTCACTCAAGAGATCTATGGAACAAGCTTATATGTTACTAAATTCTCCAGAGGCAGCAGCGTTTGATTTAAGTAAAGAGCCCAAAGCGAGCTATGATATTTACAATACCGGTAAGTTTGGACTTGGCTGTCTGATGGCGAAGCGACTTACTGAACAAGGTGCAAGATTCATTAGTGTAACCACTGAATATGAGCCTTTCAAACAATGGGATACCCATGAAAATGGACATACCACGTTGGCTGAAATGAAGAAGGTAATTGATGCTCCGATTGCTCAATTGATCAAAGACCTTGATGAATCAGGGCGTCTGGATCGTACCTTAATTATATTGGCTAGTGAGTTCAGCAGGGATATGATGGTTGAAGGAAGACCAGACCTTAAAGTGACGGAGCAGGTAGATCAGCCCGAAGTTATTGACGATATCAAAAATTATGGAATGCATCGTCACTTTACAGATGGATGTTCTATGCTCATGTTTGGTGGTGGAATCAAGCGGGGCAACGTGTTCGGAAAAACTGCAGACGAGAGGCCATGTAAAACGATTGAAAATCCTATCGTCATCGATCAAGTACATCAGACCATCTACCATGCTTTGGGAATACCACCGGACAAGCATTATTTAGTCGAGGAAAGACCCTTCTACTCAACTCCTGATGGCCTAGGTAAGCCTGTGATGGAATTGTTTGCATGATGAAAGTTGAGAGAGTTTAGTTGTTGAGTTGATCAGTGCTAAACGACTAAACAACTCAACTCTCTCAACTTTATATGTTTTGCTTTTGGCAGTATCTTATAATGTTTACCTTTACAATCTCGGAACATTAGCTCAGTTGGTTTAGAGCACTACTTTGACAGAGTAGGGGTCACTGGTTCGAGCCCAGTATGTTCCACCAATTTTAATTCCTGTAAATTAATCTGCCCAGCAGGATGAAAACAAATCCGCGACATAAAGAAGAGCAAGAAACTGATGTACTCGATAGCAATGGGTATATGCTTATTGTATGGAATGATGAGGTTAACACATTCGACTGGGTCATTAAAACCTTGGTAGAGGTCTGTAGGCACGAGCCAGAGCAGGCTGAACAATGTGCTATACTTATACACTACAAGGGAAAGACCGATGTAAAGAGAGGCTCTTTTGAGGAGCTTAAGACCATGTGCGAGGCCATCATCGACAGGGGAATAGGAGCTACAGTGGAAGAATTAAAGGGAATATGAAGCTTGTCAATCCAAAATCCCTCATTGCCCTTTTTTTGGTGATCATTGTGCTTATTGCTTCGCTTTCCTACATGAGCTACAATGTAGTTAGCACTGTTTCCATCGCCAAATCTCCAGCAGAAATTATCGACAGCTTAAAAAATGAGTTGAAATAAAAGGAGCTGATGATTCTCAGTCTTCAGAAAAATACTAAAGTCCATACTGGAATTGGTTCTGCCTTTTCCACAATACAAACTACTCAACCAAGTATCGAAAAAAAGACATCTGTTAGAAATGATCAACCAAAGATGATTAAGGCTAAACAATCAATCAGTGTTGTTCAAATTGACACGAGTAAGCCCATTTTTGTTGGCTTTTAATTATTTCAAACACAATCAAATTAATATTCGTTGAGGTAACTTATGTAAGACTTTGTCTCAATATGTAATTATTAGGGGATCATCACCAAGAATATGATGCGGCCTTTAAAATACTAAAGCTAAACTTGGATATGTTGCTGCGTGCTTCATGACCAATGAGCGAATGTATTCGTTGGATGCGGATGGTTCAAGCATTGTGATCAAATCGTTTTTGTCTAAGTCGCTCATTGCAGCAGTAATAAATCCAGTTGCTAAAAAATCATTTTTGCCAATCATTACACAGCTGGATTCATTTGGGGTTCTGCCCGCACCAAACACAGCCACCGTAGGGGAGTGGTTTATTAATTCTTCAATCGCAGTGTTTACTTTTTTATTATAGGCTGAGGTATTTTCGGTGTGTTGGCAAATGCCTTCACAAAAAGATTCTTCGAGACCGAGACAGGTTGCAGACTCATCTTGTAGAAAGCACATTTTTGGACATAGTTTATGTGTTCTTGCAAGTTTGTTGAGCATCCTCGTTCCATCAATAAGCAGAGGAAACGTTGTATGCATTTGAATCTGCTTTTTCTTTTTTGAAATTCCTAGTCTGGTTATGCCTTTCAAGTCTGTATAGCTGCATATCCCAAAGCGATTTTCAAACTTTTTTTGCGAGCGATTGAATGCAGGCCAAAGTCTCTTTATTTCAATACTCTCCAGTACACTCATCATCAACTCATTTCCACATTCTTTAAAGCTAACCCTGCTCACTGCCCTTAATAATTCCTGCTTTCTTGGGCCCACATCATTGTTTGAGAAGTGACTGGTCACGCGTTTTTTTAATCTTTTGGCTTTGCCAACATAGATGATCTTTCCTTTTTTATCGTGGAAATAATATATGCCGGGAGTATTGGGCATGTTGTTGAGGTCTTTTTCGGAAAGGTGCATGGGAAGGTAGCTATCTCCACTTCCTTTTTTGAGCATGCTTTCAACATGCCTCGCCTTGTCATTGTCCAACAGTCTGTGAAACAATACAGCTGTTGCTTCTGCATCACCCATGGCCCTGTGGCGAGATTCTATTTCGATGCCTAGTGAGCGACAAAGATGACCAAGACTATACTTGGGAAGGTCCTGAAAGATTTTTCTACTCAGCCTGACAGTACAGAGTTTTCTAGACTGGAGTTTAAATCCGTGTTGTGCAAGCTGGTGGGATATAAAGGAAAAGTCGAAGTTTACGTTGTGGGCAACAAAAATCTTATCCTGCAACAATTCAAATACTTCCTTAGCCACCTGTCCAAATATGGGGGCATCCTTTACGAGTTCATCTGAAATTCCTGTGAGTTTTTCTATGAATATGGGAATCGGCCGCATCGGATTAACCAAC
Organism: uncultured bacterium; assembly: GCA_903920455.1. Classification (GTDB taxonomy): domain Bacteria; phylum Bacteroidota; class Bacteroidia; order Chitinophagales; family Chitinophagaceae; genus Pollutibacter. The sequence goes on from CAIXLY010000022.1 coordinate 12,843, forward strand.
GTGGTGTAGCGGTGGATAATCTCCTTCCCTTCACTGATGAGTATAGCGATTTCAGTAATGCTTCCTGTGCCAGCATTTCCCCCTGTGGTTTCAATATCTACGATTGCATACATGCCGCTAACGAATGATTATGCAAAACTAACTAGATAATTTCGCAGCCGGCACAGTAATGCTAAAAAATTAACTTAAATGGAGCTTGAAATGTTGTTCCATTTCAAGCTCTAGCTCTCTTCTTGATATTTTTTTACAAGGCTTGTTTTCCACCCACACTCCATTAAGCTGCTTGTTTTTTTGTATGGCATGTTGAAGCTCGAACCGGGTTTCACCTGAGCCCAATATCAAAATGGCATTTGCATTTTTAAGATCAGAAGCAACTTTTTTAACAAAATGGTGAAACTGATTATTTGCTTTTGCCTGAATTCTTTTTTCTGGCGCGAGGCTAATTCCAAGCATCCCGGTTTTGTTCGTTTTTTCCCCATCAAATCGTTCGTGGGCTAGAATGTCTGATGCGATCTCCAAGTAAGTTGCTGAATTGTCTGACCCAGACTTCAATATCAAGGCATGTCTGCGGTCGATCCATACTGCATAGCGATAATGATTATTTGATTTTTTCATATAAGTGTTTGTTTATCAATTGTATAAGTGTTCGTCAGCAATTTTACCAACCATTTATTCATTTTACTATGTTTCTGCTCATTTTAGAGACTGAACTCAGTCATCATGCAACTTGATTGTGAACAACTATGCTTGTTTTGGAATTATTTTAACATTAAATTAGACTATCCATAAATTTCTATGAAAAGGAAACGAGTACCCTTTTAACTCTGTTTTCTACAGAATGACCATTTCATTTGATCATGAAAAACAAACTTTATGAAATCGTTTTTGTCTTCTTCAAAGTCCGCAACCCTAAAGATCGCATTGGTTGTCATTGCCATTTATGCACTCATCGCATTGGTCACTTATCTGGTTTGGTAAACCTGCTTTCTTTGTAGCGTTCATGATCAATCTCAGGGGTTGTGCCATTCCTTTGTGCCTGCCCAATCATAAACTCCCCACCAAGTCATTAAACTCTTAGTTTCTCGCTACCTTCGTAGCCCAAAACCAGACTATAAGAATGGAAGTTTCCAAGACATTTGATTTTAGATCTGCTGAGCAGAAGTGGTATCAGCATTGGCTCGATAATAAATATTTTGAGAGTACGCCTGATGAACGTGAGCCCTATACCGTTGTCATACCACCTCCAAATGTTACGGGCATTCTCCACATGGGGCATTGTTTGAATAATACCATTCAGGATATCCTTGTTAGAAGAGCCCGTATGATGGGTAAAAATGCATGCTGGGTTCCTGGTACAGATCATGCATCAATTGCCACAGAAGCAAAAGTGGTTCAGATGCTTCGTGAGCGTGGAATTCAAAAAGCAAGTCTTAGTCGTGATGAATTTCTCAAGTATGCCTGGGAATGGAAAGAAAAGTACGGAGGCATTATCCTTCAGCAATTAAAAAAACTAGGTTGCTCGCTGGATTGGAAACGGACATCATTTACAATGGATCCGGATTATTACCAGTCTGTAATTCATGTCTTCAATGATCTTTTTGAAAAGGGTTATATCTATCGTGGGAAAAGGATGATCAATTGGGATCCGAGGGCCAAGACGGCGTTGAGTGATGAAGAGGTAATTTTTAAAGAGGTTCAAGGGAAGTTGTATTTTCTGAAATATCAATTGACTGATTCTCAGGGAAATGAAATTCCACTGGAGAATGAAAGCATTATTATCGCAACTGTGCGTCCAGAAACAATTCTTGGTGATGCTGCGATTGCAGTCAATCCACAAGACGAAAGGTTTAAACATCTGATCGGACAATTTGCTTACGTGCCGCTGATTAAAAGAAAGATTCCAATTATTGGAGATGATTATGTTGCTATAGATTTCGGTTCTGGTGCGTTGAAGATTACACCTGCGCATGACATGAATGATAACCAGATTGGCATCAAACATAGCCTAGCAGTATATGATATCCTTAATGAAGATGGAACGCTCAGTGTGGAAGCACAGTTGTATGTTGGTAAAGATAGATTTGAAGCACGTAAAGAAATTGTTGAGGCACTTAAAGCCAGCGGGCATGTTGACAAGATAGAAGACTACACCCACCAAGTTGGTTTTTCTGAAAGAACGGATGTGGTGGTTGAACCCAGACTTTCTCTACAGTGGTGGGTTGATATGAAGAAAATCTCTGCTCCGGCGCTTCATGCAGTTCAGGATGGGGAAATTAATTTTCATCCTGCCAAATTCAAGAACCTCTATCGCCACTGGATGGAAAATATCAAGGATTGGTGCATCAGTCGCCAATTGTGGTGGGGGCATCAAATCCCTGCATGGTATGATGCAGAGGGTCGATTCATTGTGGCTCGGGATGAAGATGATGCCAAGAAAAAATTCTCAGAAAAATATAATGTCAACAATCCACAACTCAAGCAGGATGAAGATTGTCTAGATACATGGTTCTCTTCATGGCTTTGGCCTTTCGAAGTGTTCAAGGGAATCTCCAATCCGGGAAATAAAGATGCGTCTTATTATTACCCTACCAATACATTGGTTACTGCACCTGAGATCATATTTTTTTGGGTTGCGCGTATGGTCATGGCGGGCTATGAGTTTATGGGGAAGAAGCCTTTCAACGATGTTTATTTTACCGGCATTGTTCGAGATAGTCAGGGCAAAAAAATGAGTAAACAACTTGGAAACTCTCCTGATCTCTTGGCCATGATTGATGAGATTGGTGCCGATGCTGTTCGCTTTGGCATCCTGATTGCATCGCCTGCAGGTAATGATTTGTTGTGGGATAAAGCCTCTAATGAACAAGGTAGAAATTTCATCAATAAGATATGGAATGCATTAAAGTTGGTTGACCTTTGGAAAGAAAAATCGAAGACGGATCTTAGTCCCGATGAGATTACACTTTCCTCAGATTGGCCACATGAATGGTTTGAATCCAGACTTCGCGAAGTATGTACTGAGGTAGATCAGCTCATGCAGCAATTCAAGCTCAGTGAGGCCCTAAAGACCTTGTACACATTGGTCTGGGATGATTTCTGTAGCTGGTATCTTGAGTGGATCAAACCTGGTTTTGAAAAACCGATGGACAAGCGCCATCTTGAAAAGGCAATTTCATTTTTTGAAATACTATTAGAAAGACTACATCCTTTCATGCCCTTTGTTACAGAAGAGATGTATCATCTCATCAATACTGAAGCGCATGGTGATCTATGTGTTAGGCAAATGGACGCTTCCTTTGTATCTAGACCTGATGATAAAAAAATATTAGCCGAAGCAGAGGTGCTAAAGTCAGCAATCACTGCTGTAAGGGATGCTAGAGTAAAGTCTAAGATCAAAAACAAAGATGCCATCACACTATATTGTACGGCCAAGAACGAGCAGGTATGGATAGCCATTCAGGAGTTGCTTTGTAAGCAAACAAATTCAACAAGCTTCACATTTACCAGTGATGTAATTGCTGATACCATTCAATTGGTTATTGGAGGGGATCGGCTTTTTATCAAGACAGATCAGGTATTGGATACTTCATCGCAACGTACTGAGTTGGAAACAGAGCTTCGTTATTATATTGGATTCATGGAATCGGTAGATAAAAAACTCTCCAATGAGCGGTTTGTACAAAATGCAAAGCCAGAGATTGTAGATTTGGAGAAAAAGAAGAAAGAGGATGCCTTGGAAAAAATTCGAATGATTGAAGAGAGCATCGCCAATTTGAATTAACAATTTTTGTTGTTTTCTTTTTTTAGATTTAGTCAATATGAACAGAATTGTTTTCTTTCTTCTTATGCTTTTGGTGTGTCAGTTCTCTGTTGGACAGGTCGTTAAGAAGACTGTTGTTGCAAAAGAAGTTCAGCCAATCACCTATAAGTCTTCATGGGGACCAATCAATAGCGGTAATGCGCTCATTGCTCAGATTAATGCCATCGCTCCAGCAGCCATCATGGTAAAAGACAATAGCGGAGTGTTTTATCCAGTCCTCTCTTTTCGAATCAACTATTTGTTCAAGGGAAGCTACAGGGATGATGAAACTCAAGAAGTAAAAATTGTGAACGACTTACGGGTAGGTGATTTTTATGATACCGCACAGTTGCCGACCGTCTGGGTGGAGAGTATTCAGCAGAACATTAAATCTGGGGATGTGATTCTGTTTAGCAAGATCATGTTTAGAAATAAGGCTGGTAAGTTGCAGCTTGCTCCTGAATTTAAAATCATTGCCGAATAACCCTTAGTTATCTGATCTCCCAATCAATTTCCTGATTAATCCATTCCTCTCTGAACGGAGTACTGATCCGAATATAGTTATCGGTGTAGCCCTCCATCATGCCATTTTTGTTCTCTTGTTCAAATAGCACAATCCTATTGCGGCCCTCTTGAGAAGCCCTGAAATATTGAGTTTTCTGGTAGGAGAGGTTTCTGAGTATTTTATTTCGCTCATTTCTTATATGAATAGGAACAATATCTTTTATATCTATTGCCAGGGTGTTGGGCCTTTCTGAGTAAGTGAACACATGCAGGTAGGAAACATCAAGCGCATGAAGAAAGTCAAATGTTTCCAAAAAAGCTTCTTCACTTTCAGAGGGGAAACCAACAATAACATCAACTCCGATTGCGCAATGGGGCATGAGCGACTTGATCAGGTTGATTTTCTCAGAATAGAGCTCACGTTTATACCTTCTTCTCATTAGGCCAAGAATTTTATTGCTTCCACTCTGTAACGGGATGTGAAAGTGTGGCATAAACTTCTTACTATTGGAAACCAATTCAATGATCTCTTTGGTTAGCAGGTTGGGTTCTATGGATGAGATTCTATACCGACTTACTTCTTCAATCTTTTCAAGCTCTTTGCAGAGTTCAAAAAAAGTTGAAGTACGTTCTCCTTCAACCATGCCGAAATCGCCAAGATTTACCCCCGTGAGCACTATCTCTTTGACTCCTTTTGATGCAATCTCTTTTGCTTGTAGTATCACATTATCAATTGTGTTGCTTCTGCTCTTGCCTCTAGCGAGTGGAATGGTGCAGAAGGAGCAGTTGTAGTCGCACCCATCCTGTACTTTAAGGAAGGTTCGGGTTCTGTCTGTCACAGAAAAAGAGCTGTTGAAATCATTCACCTCATTGATGTCACAGCTGCATATTTTCGTTGGATCACCTTTGGTAAAGTTCCTTAGGTGCTCAGTCAGGTTAAATTTTTCAGCCGCTCCAAGTACCAAGTCTACCCCTGGTATTTCTGAAATTTCTTGAGGTTTTAACTGGGCATAACACCCCGTGATCACAACAACAGCTTCGCTGTTCTGCTTTTGGATCCGCCTGACCAGCTGGCGGCATTCCTTATCTGCATTTTCGGTCACCGAGCATGTATTGATAACATATACGTCGGCTACTTCATCAAAATCCCTCTTTACATAGCCTTCCCGCTCCAGCATCCTGCCCATGGTGGAGGTTTCTGAAAAATTGAGTTTGCAACCAAGGGTATGTAAGGCTATGGTTTTTTCGACATTCATTGATCGGTAAAGATACAAATGAGATGCTGTATATTTGATATGCGCTATGTATTTAATAAAATTTTCAGTCCGGCTCCTGCAGTTTTTATACTCCCTATACGCCTATGCCCTTTTTGTCCTTATTGTCATACTCCTCTTCCCATGTGTCATTTTCTGCCTGCCACTTGGAAGAATAAAAGGGGGGAATGTGATGTATGACCTTTTCAGGTTTTTTTCATCTGTTTGGTTTTTTCTTATTGGGATTCGGCATTCCATAAGGTATGAATCAACACCCGATCCAAACTCCCAATATATTTTTATCGCCAACCATATTGCATACATTGATGCCCCAATTGTGATCTGTTCCATAAAACATCACTTTCGTCCACTTGGCAAATATGAACTTCTTAAGGTTCCAATTTTTGGCTTCATTTATAAATTTTGTGTCATCACGGTCAATCGTTCACATGCAGAGGATAGGGCTAGAAGTCTGGCTGATCTTCGTAAGGTTCTTTCCCATGGAATATCAATACTTGTATTTCCTGAAGGCACTTTTAACATGACGGATAGTCCACTAAAAGATATGTACGATGGTGCTTTTAAATTGGCTATCGAAACGGGTAAATTACTGCAACCCATCATTTTATTGGATGCATACGACAGGATGAATTATAACAATATCTTTAGTTTAACTCCTGGACAGTCAAGGGCTATCTATCTTGACCCCATCAACCCCATTGACTATCCTGGACAAGATCCAAAGCAATTGAAGCTAGTAGCTGAAAAGATCATGGCCGATAAATTGATTGCACACAAGGCTTCTTGGATTAGTTCTAAGTATTTAATTAAAAGTTCAACCCATTAATTTGTTCGCTGAAATCATTATACCACTCGCCATTCCAAAAACCTATACCTACGCAGTTCCTGAGGAGTTGCGGGAGGCTACAGTGCCGGGTGTACGTGTTGAAGTTATTTTCGGCCGACAAAAACGATATGCAGGAATAGTAAAATCCACTACAACTGAAGCTCCTAAGGGATTTGAGCCTAAGCCTATTCTTCAGGTACTCGATACAGAGCCGGTAGTTTACCAAGAACAATTGAATCTTTGGAACTGGATTGCGAACTATTACATGTGTAGTGAAGGGGAAGTAATGTCGGCCGCCCTGCCAACACAATTTAAGCTCAGCAGCGAAACCATCCTGATGCTGAACGAAGAATATGGTGATGATTTTTCGGATCTGGATGATCAAGAATATTTGGTGGCAGAAGGTCTGTCGGTCAAGAAAGAATTGCGGATGGATGAAGTGCATGATATTCTTGACCTTACCCATGTTTATCCAGTTGTAAAAAGGTTGTTGGAAAAAAAAGTATGCATTGCATGGGAGTCTCTCAAAGAAAAGTATACACCCAAACGGGAGACCTTTGTTTTTCTTCATCCTGATTATCACCAAGAGGAAGCACTGGCAGGATTACTCAATCAATGGAACAACCGTGCTCCAAAGCAATTGGAATTGTTACTCTCTTTTCTTCACCTTCAAAAAACAGCTGGGGAAGTTAAGCAGCCAGACTTATTGAAAAAATCGGGAGCATCGGCGGCACAATTGAATGGGTTGGTGGAGAAGGGAATTTTAAAAGTGCAGAAGCTTTCTGTGGATCGAATGCCACTGATGGCCAAGTCGGTTGAGATTGACTTTACACTCTCTCCTCAGCAGGATGATGCATTACAAAAGGTAACATCAGTACTCAAAGAAAAAAATGTTTGTCTGCTTCATGGTGTTACTTCCAGCGGAAAAACACAGGTATACATTCGCCTCATAGAAGAACAGGTAAAGGCTGGAAAGCAAGTGCTGTACTTGCTTCCAGAGATTGCACTTACAGCTCAAATTATACGTAGACTGCAACAACATTTTGGAGGCTACATTTCAATTTACCACTCCAAGTTCAATCCCAATGAACGCGTTGAGCTTTGGAACAAAGTGAAAAAAGGGGAGATACGCGTTGTACTTGGCGCCCGATCTGCCTTGTTCCTTCCTTTTTCAGATCTGTCTCTCATCATCATCGATGAAGAGCAGGATGCTTCATTTAAGCAACAGGATCCTGCACCAAGATACAACGCAAGGGATGCAGCACTCTTTTATGCTCATCAGCTGAATGCAAAGGTTGTTCTGGGTAGTGCTACGCCTTCACTTGAAACCTATGCACAGGCTGTGAGTGGAAAATATGGTTTGGTGGAACTTAATGAACGCTTCGGTGGCATTGAGATGCCGTCTATTGAAGTGGCCGACATTCGTGGGATGGTTGACAACAAAATGGTGCGTCAGATGATTACACCACAGTTGAAAGAGGCCATGGATGAAGCATTAAAAGAAAAGAAGCAAATTATTTTATTTCAAAACAGAAGGGGATATTCTCCTTATAAAATTTGTGGTACCTGTGGTTTTATTCCACACTGTGAGCATTGCGCAGTTACATTAACATATCATAAGCTGCATCATCGTCTGCAATGTCACTACTGTGGAACTTCATATCCCGTATTGGATAGCTGCACTGCCTGTGGAAGTGCAAACTGGGTTGAACGAAATTTCGGAACGGAGAAAGTGGAGGAGGAGTTAGAGAAAATGTTTCCAGATCATTCTATCGCAAGAATGGATGTGGATACTGTAAAAGGTAAAACTGCGCATGATGAACTGATCCGCAATTTTGAAAAACAGCGGATGGATATATTGGTGGGAACACAGATGGTTGTTAAGGGGTTGGATTTCGACCATGTAGCCTTGGTGGGTATATTGGATGCCGATGGCATTTTATCATTTACGGATTTCAGGGTAAATGAAAGGGCCTTTCAATTGATGGAACAGGTGAGTGGTAGGGCGGGTAGAAAAGGAAAGCAGGGGAGGGTGATTATCCAAACCTCAAATCCTGCAAACCCAGTGATAGCAATGGTTATGGCCCATGACTATAAATCATTTTACCAAGAGGAAATCAATTCCAGAAATATTTTTCATTACCCACCCTATACCAGGTTGGTTCAGTTATTTTTTCGTCATACCAATAAGAACAGGGCTATGCAGGCGGCAGATTTTTTTGCAAGCAGGTTGATTCCGGTTTTTGGGGATTACTTAATCGGACCTGCTGAGCCAGTGGTGAACCGGGTGAAGAACCGCTACATTTATGAAATCTTGTTGAAACTTCCCCGCGATGGTTCAAAAAACTCCTTAGCGAGAAATCATATACAACAACAAATTGCTATTATGCAAAACGATGTGAATTTGAAATCAGTGCATATACAAATTGATGTTGATCCGCAGTAAGATGCTTAATGAGCAGATTAATTTTATTATATAATTGAGTGTAATAAAATTGTGTAACGCTAATAAAATTATGAAAGACAGAATTTGTGATTAGGCTAGCATCAATGTAATTATCTAAAAATAACAGTCCCAATATTTTTCATGAGTTCCATCTCCACCTCTTTAAGGTGTTTGTGTGTGTGAAGCAATACAAGCATATCATCATCACTGATTTCATTTTCCAGGTCTTTTTGATTCTCAACAATCAGTCGTTTTACTTTCTTTAGCTTGAGATAGGTCATGCAGGATACTACTTCCTCCTTGTACAACGATGTTCTGTCTTGTATATCCCCCTTGTAGAATTTCGTCCAATTGGGACTCATCTGGTGTTTTTCTGTAAGCAGTGAAACCGCCATTTGGTTGATATTCGGATCGCTGTGATACAAGAATTGTTTTTCCGCAGAATGCCCACCATCAAGATTCATCCCTTTGTAGCTGTATAGAATGGATATCAACAACGGGTTGTCAAACATGTCTTCAAGTCCCTCTTTCTCGATCTCCTCAAATATATGTGCAGCCACATTTTTGCTATCATCCCAGGCCATCGTGCCAAACTCAATCAATGCCCGTACAACGGCCTTCTCGCTGAGTTCATCCTTGAACAGCAGATCAATGCCTGAGTCATCTCCCTCCTTTTTTTCTTCTTCCGTTACTGTTTCTGGTTGCTGACGCTGAAGTCGTTTTTCTTCCTTCCCAATTTTATCTCGACCCAATTTATTAACCAGTGCGGTAAGTCCAAGCTCATCAACTTTTAGCAATGCGGAGCATCGTTTGATATAGTCCTGCTGTCTGGTAAAATCTTCCGCCCTGTTTAATTTTGAGATTGATTCAGCGATCTGGTTTACAACGGCTGCTTTTTTAGTACTGTCGGAACCGGCGTCTTTTAATGCCACCTCCAGTTGAAAGAGGATAAAATCCTTTTTGTGCTCTTTGATGAATTCCCTAAACGCATCAGCGCCCACCTTCTTTACGTAGCTATCAGGATCCTCTTTGTCAGGGATTAGTACCATCTGTACATTCAGTCCCTCTTCAATGGCAAGGTCTAGTCCACGCAATGCGGCTTTTATTCCTGCAGCATCACCATCATAGATGATGGTGAGGTTGTTCGTATATTTTTTAACGAGCCTGAGCTGATCTGGGGTGAGGGATGTTCCACCAGACGCCACTACATTTTCTATCCCTGCCTGGTGCATGGCGGTTACATCCGTATATCCTTCTACAAGAAAACACTCGTCTAGTTTATCAATCGGATGCCTTGCGAAGAAGGATCCGTAGAGTATCCTGCTTTTGATGTAGAGCTCGTTCTCAGGCGTATTGATGTATTTCGGTGAGCGATCACTGCTACCAATAATCCTTGCTCCAAAACCTATAATCTTTCCGCTTTGGTTATGTATCGGAAATATAATCCTGCCCCTATAATTATCTACGAGTTGCTCATCTCTGAGCACACAGAGTCCGCTCTTTCTTAGTATCTCACTGCTGTATTGTTGTTTGACAGCTTCTGTTGCAAATGCATCACGTTTATCTGGTGAATATCCAATCTGAAACTTTTCGATGATGGCATCAGTGAACCCCCTTTCTTTCAGGTAGCTGAGTGCGATACTTTTGCCGTCTTCTGTTTCAGTAAGCTGCTGTGCAAAATATTTAGCGGCAAATTGGTTGACGATATGCAGGCTGTCTGCTATTTGCTGTTGCTCTTTGTATTCAGGACTTGTTTCAGTTTCTTCAACTTCTACATTATACCTATTGGCAAGCCAGCGAAGTGCCTCTACATAGGTATATTTCTCATGCTCCATGATGAAGCCGATAGCATTGCCACTTTTGCCACAACCAAAACACTTGAAAATTTCTTTAGACGGCGATACCGTAAACGAAGGGCTCTTTTCGTTGTGAAAAGGGCAGAGGCCAAGATAGTTCGTGCCTCTTTTCTTGAGCTTAACAAATGCCCCCACAACATCGTAGACGTCGATCCTGTTCTGAATTTCTTGTATGGTCTGTTGGGATATCAATTGTTTCTATTAGACCAATAAAGGTATAAAAAAGTTTAGGGTTTAGGAGATTGCTCCTAAACCCTAACAACATTATGGGAAACTTTTTTTAGTAGAAGAAAACCTCGTCTACAAACACCCATGCCTTGCCACCCTTTCCTTCATGCCAAAGCGGAAGCTTAAGCAAATTTTGAGCCTCTATCTCAATATAGGCATACTTACCTGCCAGGATAGGAACATCATAAGGAATAGAGGCATTTGGCTTGTGGGCCGTAGGCATCTCAGGACTAAGGGTTCCAATTACCTTGAGGTGTTTTGGGTCGCTACCGCCCTTGATTGTTATTTTTGTTGGTGGGAACACGTAGGTTCCTGTCATTTCGGCTGTGCTTAGGGTGATTTGCTTAATCTCAGGATTTTGCCCGAGATAGAAAGCTGCTTTAAACGCATTTTCCTGGAAACCAATCCAGTTTGAGTAAAGCTGGTCTCCAGATTGCGTAAGACCCTTTTTCATGTCTATCAGCATTTGTGCGCCAAGCGGACCCGTTCTAGAGGGGTTGGCCAATAGTTTGGCGGAATCACTTGACAAACCCTTTTGGTAAAAGGTAAGATCTGTAAGATCGCTTGTAAGCCATCCGTCTGCAGTTGCTATGGCTTTGATTCTTAGCAATCCGTTGGCTGGGATAGGAGAAGTATAGACATTACCATTTATGGAGTCAGGATTGCTTCCATCGGTGGTATATCTGATCTTAACCCCAGGCAGTGGATGCTTAAGTACGATTTCTTCACCTCTTTCCAGGATTAGTTTTTCCTTGTCTGTTGGGTAGGGGACACCAAGCTTTAAGATTTCAGATTTATCAGGTACATAGCCAAGATCCCAATGGATTGCGGCATAGCTCTTGGTTAATTCTGCAACCTCATCTTTTGTTACTTTACTGCTCCACAAAAATACTTTTTTGAGGGAGGTGATTTTAGCCAATGCTTCCAAAGCAGATTTTCCAACTTTGGTGTTGGCTACAGCAATCTGTTCAAGTTTTTTATTAGCAATCAGGTTTTTGAGGTTGGCTCCTGTTATATCGGTACCATTGAGGTTTAGTACTTCGAGATTCTCAAATTGGGTAAGCAAATCAATTACCTTGTCGTCAGCAGGCATTGTTGAAAGATTGATCTCTATGACTTGCTTTGAAACGCTTTGCAGTTCTTTCAGCATATTCAGATCAAATTTCTCTTTGAGATAAAACTTAACTACGAGCGCTGGAGAATTTGAAGAGAGTGGCATCACCCTTCTGAAAGGCGTATTGAGTTTTTTTATTTCAGCTTCATCAGCTGGTTCGAAGGCATATACCTTAACAGGTTTTTTTACTGGGGATGATTCAATTATTGAAGCAACAATCTTTCTGAGTATGGCACTATCTGATAATCCATGGTAAGTGAGTTCTGGTTTTGCACCAGCTCTGATCCACTCTTTGAAGAGCAAAATCTCTGTTGAGCTCAGTTGGGTTTTACCTCTTGGAGGCATGTGCTTTTTGTCATCCATATCAAGAAGCATTCTCTCGATAATCATACTTTTATCCGGATCTCCTGCAACCCATATATTCCCTGATTTACCACCTTTAAGCACAGTATTTAAAGCGGTAAAGTTTAATCCACCCTTTGCTTTTTTATCGTTGTGACAGGATAAACATTTTGCTTCAATAATCGGTTGTATGGCCCCATCATATACTGTTGTGGTTTCTGTAAACGATACACCTACCAATTTTTCTGCTTCCGTAGTATTGAAAGCAAGAAATCCTTCTCCATGAGTTAGGGTTCCACCATAGTGGCTACCCACAATCATTGCACCGATGGTTGATAACAATGAAATATTCCAGACCAATTTCCTTGATCTTGATAAGTCATTAATATAAATCAGTGCATGAGAGGCAAAGGCAACGCCAACACCAAACCATTTGTGTATGAACAAGGTCTGCTGATCGTAATCAGCACTTGCCGCGAGGAGAAGACCACCTAGGGCAGTGAGTGTTGAGAAAAGTGCAGTGTAGGTCACTACAGTTTTAAATACCACAGCAATCTTTGAATCTTGTTGGTTTGTTGCATTTAAAAAGGAGAGTGGTGCAAGTAAGATCACCATTGCCACTGGCAAATGCAGAAGCAGTGGGTGGAACTTTCCTGCATACAACATCCAGGCAGGCAACACACTGAGGTCTACAAAGCAGAATATGAGAAGAAAGGCCTGTAATACAATAATTAGATTTGCTACAATCGAGAGGTGTCTAGACATGAAAAAAGTTTCGTGATGAGCTTAAGCAATGATACCATTAACTACTTGACCTGCAATATCTGTAAGTCGATATCGCCTTCCAAGATGTTTGTAGGTGAGTTGTTCGTGATCGATTCCCATCAGGTTCAAAACGGTAGCATGGAAATCGTGTACACTTACGGGGTCTTTTACGATGTTGTAACCAAACTCATCGGTTTCACCATAGGCGATACCAGGTTTGATGCCACCGCCTGCCATCCAAATGCTGAAGCATTTTGGGTGATGGTCGCGTCCGTAGTTAACCGGATCAATTTGACCTTGGCAGAAGTTTGTTCTTCCAAATTCACCACCCCAGATTACGAGTGTTTCGTCAAGGAGCCCACGTTGTTTCAAGTCTTTGATAAGAGCTGCTGAAGCGCGGTCTACGTCTTCCGCCTGCATTTTCATGTCATTGACAAGATTACCATGGGTATCCCATCCTTGGTGATAGAGTTGAACAAAACGAACGCCTGTTTCTGAAAGTTTTCTTGCAAGTAAGCAGTTTGCTGCATACGTTCCTGGAACAAGGCAATCAGCGCCGTACATTTTTATAATGTGATCAGGCTCTTTGCTAAGGTCTGTTAGTTCAGGAACAGCACTTTGCATGCGATAAGACATTTCATATTGCTGAATTCTGGTATTGATCTCAGGGTCACCAAAATTTTCAAATGATTGGGAATTGAATTTTGATATTTCATCAAGCATATCCCTGCGGCTTTGCTTGTCGTGTCCCTCTGGATTTTTCAAATAAAGTACAGGATCTTCACCGCTGCTGAAAACAACACCTTGGTGCATGCTATCTAAAAATCCGTTGTTCCAAAGCTTGGAGTAAACACCTTGTCCATTTCCTCTTCCACGAGACAAAAGCACGGTGTAAGCAGGAAGATTGGAATTCTCACTTCCAAGTCCATAACTCATCCATGCACCCATACTTGGTCTGTTTCCCTGTTGAGCTCCAGTTTGAAAGAAGGTAAGAGCGGGATCATGGTTAATTGCTTCCGTATTCATACTTCTGATGATACAGATATCGTCTGCTATTGATCCGATATGTGGGAATAAACTTGATATGGAAGCACCTGATTGTCCGTACTGATTGAAACCAAATGCAGACCCTACCAAT
>CAIXLY010000023.1 GCA_903920455.1 uncultured bacterium
GCAAAAACTTCTCTCGGAACCTCGCCCCTAGAATTTGAATACCCTTCTGCAATAATGGTATTGGCATTCAACCAATCGCCATATTGATTGCCCACATCATTGATCCAAAGAAAATTTGGATTCTGAGTCCTTATATTTTCTATATACCGCTTCATGGATGTGTAATGCTGCCTAAGCAATTCCTTATCTCCATAATTCTCATACATTCTCCAAGGAATAATTACCCCAGCGTCGGCCCAAGCAGGAGCATTACTGAAACGAATATCTGGCTTGTTGGCATGTGGTGCAATATCGGGGAAGGTTCCTCTGGATGATTGCGCATCCCTAATATCTTTGATCCACTTGCTATAAAATGCAGCCATGTCCATGTTGAACATGCTGTTCTGACAAAATACTTGTGCATCTCCCATCCACCCCATACGTTCATCGCGTTGCGGACAATCAGTAGGAACACTGGTCATGTTATTGCGCTGCGTCCAAATGATATTGCTCCACAGCTGATTCAGCTTTGGGTTCGAGCAAGCAAAGGTTCCTGTAACTTCAGGATCTGATGACAATGCACAAGCCTTGATCATTTCAGCAGTTGGTGCAGAAGTCAATCCTGATATTTCTATATACCTGAAGCCATGATAGGTGAACGATGGCTCAAATTCATCGTTGTTCCCAGAAAGAACATATCGATCTTCTTGAATGGCGGCAGCCAGATTTTTTGTATAAAGCGACCCATCATCATCCAACATCTCACCATGACGAATAGTAACTGTATCCCCCTTTTTCCCCTTTACTTTCATCCTTGTCCATCCAGTAAGATTTTGTCCGAAATCAACAATGTACTTATCCCCCAGTTGTTTGATGTCAATGGGCAAGAAATAATTATTAATCCGAACTGGCTCATTCTTCTGTGCCTCCATCGTCTTGTTCACACTATGGTCAACATAGGCATTAGCCCATTGCTTATCATCAAAGTCAATATCCTTCCAGCCCACAGGGATATTCTGTGCGTCGATGTGCTGACCCAAAAAATTATCTGCAGAAATAATAAACCCTTTTGTATTGATCTTCCACGACTCATCAGTGGATACGACCTCCTGCCGGCCATCTTCATAGGTGATCATTAGCTGAGCGATCAATCGCCTATCATTTCCATAAACTCCCCTGCGTGGATATTCAGACAACCATTTGGTTGGACCAATCATCCCGAGAAACCATCCATCGCCAAGAACGGAAGAAAGTACATTATCACCTTCCATAATATCATGGGTAAGGTCATAGGTTTGATACTGAAGGCGTTTTTCATAGTCGGTCCATTCCGGGGCCAACTGATGGTTGCCAATTTTATTTCCATTCAAACCCATCTCATAATACCCTAAGGCAGAAACATAAAGAACAGCCTCTTTTACAGCAGACTTCACCTTAAAGATTTTGCGCAACATGGGAGATGAGGGACCAACAGGACGCTTATTTACAATAGGAATATTCTTTGCTGGATCAAAAGCATTTAAATAATCAGCATATTTTTTTTGAGCGAGATCCGGCTGATCTCCGATCCACTTTGCTTTCCAATCTGTTTTGCTCAACAAGCCCATGCTCCAGAAAGCGACGTCGCTCCATGGTGTATATCGATCATCGGTATCCCATATCCTGACGACCCAGTAACATCGCTGTCCACTGGCCAATTCCTTGCCAGCATAAACAACCTGAGTATTTAGATCGGAACTGACTTTACCACTGTTCCAAAGATCGGCTGCAGACTCAGTTAGTTTGTCTGTTGAAGTGGCAACGAGGATTTGATACGCTTTTTGTTTTTGGTTGAATACGGACTTTGAGGTTGAAATTTTCCAGCCCAATCGAGGAGCCCTTACATCTATACCCAAAGGATTGATGAGATATTCACACTTTGTATTCTCAACTTTTAACCCACTCTGCTTTATGGGAAGAGAAAAAATATTGCCTGAATAGCAAAACAGGGAGAGCTGGAATAAAGAAAAAATCAAAAACCGAATCACAAATGAAAGCTTCATGTGTAATGTATTAGAGGATAAATTATAAGTACCAATAGGGATTGGGGGTCATCACAAATGTATAGGATTTGGGGTAAATTCTTTTTCATACTTGTACGCAACAAAAGATAACTTTAATAGCTCATCATGTAAAAGATTAAATAACTTAATGGTCACTGAACTTTTATGAAACTAGAACACCACAAGCAAAAGGTGGCCCCCATACCACACTTTATCAGGAGATTAGGAAAATACTCCCTCTTTGCCTTTTCCTTGATCATATTCTCGGTTCTGATTGGAACAACAGGATATCATCAATTGGGAGAGATACCCTGGATTGACAGCTTTCACATGGCTTGTATGATCTTAACAGGTATGGGTCCTGTTGCTGAAATGACTAGTGCTTCAGCAAAAATATTCTCCTCACTTTACGCTCTATATAGTGGCGTTGCATTTCTAACCATAACGGCTGTGTTTTTTACGCCGATCATTCACAGGATATTACATATTCTTCAACTGGAAAAGGATGAAGACGGGAACTGATCCTCTAGAGGCCGTTCATTTTCCAGATCAAAAACAATGTGATCAAATTAAGGATTGAATTTAATTGGCCTATTGGTATATATTTGCCATTAGTTATTACAGGAAAGTCAAACCAATTGTCATATGCCTATCATCGAGATCATTCAATCACACTTCGCCAGTTATTTCGCAAGTAAGAGCGGAAAACCTCCTTTTGGGTCTTATAAAAAAATTCAGGGTTGGTTAACCCCTGTGGAAGCATTAGGATTAAGATACGTGGCATCACAATTGACTGAAAATGCAAGGGTGCTTGAAATTGGAAGCTGGAAGGGTAAAAGTACGTTCTGCATTGCTCATGGTTTGAGTAATGGCACTATTGAATGCATCGATCCATTCAATGCAGATGGTGAATCACAAAGCAAATCGGTTTATGACAACGAGAAGGGAGAGGAAGACCTGCTCATGCAATTCAAGAATAACCTCACCATCGTTAACGATAAAATACAAATAATTCCACACAAGGGATACTCAAATGAATTTGTTGGGAAAATACCAGCAGTTGACTTCCTGTTCATTGATGGAGACCATAGTATTGAGGGCTGCACCTTTGATTTTGATAATTTTGAAAACATTGTGAAGCAAGGCGGGTATCTGGCATTTCACGACTACCATCCAAAAAGAAAAGAGGTAGGGCCTACACATGTTATAGAACAGATAGTAAGCAAAAACAGGAACTACACATGGAAGTATCGTTTTGACTCTTTGGTTGTTTTCAAAAAGGTCAACTCGTAATCAAATTTGGTTTTGTTCGTCGATATTATGAAAATCGGACGGACATCATCCGAAGCGCTTTCACAGATCATTAGAAAAAGAATTACAGTTATATATTTTGCAAAATAAATTCAGGAAGATGAAACCCGTACTCATGATAATTGCACCCGACCATTTCCGTGACGAGGAATTATTTGAAACAAGGGCAGAGATTGAAAAATCCGGATTTAAAACAGTACTGGCCAGCACTCATAAAGGAGAATGTGTTGGGACAAAAGGAGGAAAAGCAACTGCAGAACTTAAAATTGACGACGTTGACAGTACCGACTACGAGTCAGTTGTCTTTGTTGGTGGCAATGGAAGTAAGGTGTATTTCAAACATGAAAAAGCACATACGATAGCACAAGAAATGTATGAGCAAGGAAAAATAGTAAGTGCCATTTGCATCGGCCCAGTTATTTTAGCAGAGGCCGGACTACTCAGAAATAAAAAGGCCACAGTATATGAAAGCGAGATTAACACGATCAAGGAGCTCGGAGCAACATACACAGGAGAGCCGGTAACACAAGATGGTCGACTGATCACTGGTAACGGCCCGGCCACTTCATCCTTATTTGGCAAAACAATAGCTGAGGAAGTAAGAAAGCTTACTCCTCTGACCACAAATTAAAACAGCGCTGTCTTTTTTAGTAAAAATTATCAAGCAACTGGCTTTCTGAATGTTCGATTGGAAATCATTGGAGCTATGGCTGCATCTGAACCGATTGAATTCAGACCATCATAACCAAGCTCTTCAGGCGACTTCCCCACCCATTTGCTTGAAGCACCTTCAATCGCAACAACAAGCTTTATAGGATCAATAGTTAGCATTGAAAATAATGCATCCTGATATGGACAAGTGTATGCTATCCACTCATGATCTTTGATCATTTCTTTCGGATAGCTATCATGAATATAATTACTTCCAACCCAAAAATAAGAGGCCGAATTAATATGCACGTAGTTGATGCCATTGACTTCAACGGCTGCGTTGAGATGCGTGTGCCCGTTTAAGGCCAATAATATTTTATCACTGTGTTTACTCAACAGCTCTTGTATTTCTGCTGCATTGTCAACTGACGAAACACCAGCTAATGGTTGGTGGGATATGATTACTACTGGCGCATCAACTTCTTCAAGTTTGCTGCGAAGCCAGTCAACTTGTTCTTTATTGATATAGGAAGGATATCCGCTCTTATAAATTGGTGAGCCTTTATCATTAGCATCAAGAATGATGAAGCAAATCCCGTTAATCATTTTGGTATAGTACCGAGAGGCCATTCCCCAATATTGCACACATTGCTCACTTGTGTACCCGTCATCAGTATCATGATTTCCTATGACATGCATTCGAAGTTGATGCGCGCTATTGAACATATCAATCACCTCTTTGTTCTTATCTCCAGGATAGGCGAAATCGCCCATTTGAAGCAGCGCGTCAGGCCTCTGGCTTTTCATCTTATCCAGAAACGCCTTCATCCTGACAGGACCATCATGCATGATATCCTGATGGAGATCGGTGATAACTCCAACTTTAACCAACCCCTTCAATTGTTTGATTGCATGAACAGCTTTCTCAGGAATGCTGATAATGATTCCAGACTGAATGGCAGTTCGTAAGAAGTGACGACGAGTATGCAAGATCTAATGGTTTTGTTATGAGTTGAAAATACAAATAAAGAAGACAGGATTGCATTCGGCAGAGACAAGGGACAAGGGACTAGGGACAGTGATACAGCAAATAAACCAGCCTTCTGCTGGCAAGCTCAACTTTCTCAACTTGCATTTCTCAGCATGCGCCGCGCACAATAAAAAAAGCCAGCACTTTCGTGCTAGCTTCTTGTGTTGTCGGGAAGACAGGATTCGAACCTGCGACCCCCTGGTCCCAAACCAGGTGCGCTACCGGCCTGCGCTACTTCCCGAACTAACTTTCAAACTGCGGTGGGGGCGGGATTCGAACCCGCGGTACAGTTTAACCCGTACGGCAGTTTAGCAAACTACTGATTTCAGCCACTCATCCACCCCACCTTCCCAAGTCGTTTGTTTCAGGGACGGCAAATTTACAAAAGACTCTGCAATCCCCAAAAGATTTATACAAGTAAGATGAAAGTAATTACATTGCAGCAAGCTGAACCTTCTGCTGCAACTCCATAACACTCTCCCGAAACATGTTATCGGTATCCATAAGATCTTTTACGGTCTGACAAGAATGGATGACGGTGGTATGGTCTCTTCCTCCAAAATGCTCCCCAATCGTCTTTAGAGAGTTCTTGGTGAAAATCTTAGACAAATACATGGTAATCTGACGAGCCTGAACAATCTCACGCTTACGGGTCTTTTGCAATAACCTATCGTAAGGAAGATCAAAAAACTCGCAAACCATTTTCTGGATGGTATCGATGGTAATCTCTTTGGATGAAGTTTTGATGAAATTCCTGAGCACCTTCTTGGCCAAATCAAGATCAATCTCTCTCTTATTCAATGAAGACTGTGCCAACAGTGAAATCAACGCACCTTCCAACTCTCTCACGTTATTCTGAATATTATATGCAATGTATTTTACTACCTCTTTAGGTAAATCAAGTCCGTTGTTCTTCATCTTCTTCTCCAAAATCTCCACTCGGGTATCATAGTCAGGTACCTGAAGATCAGCACTTAAACCCCACCTGAATCTGCTCAACAACCGCTCCTGTAATCCTTCAAGATCCTTTGGCGGCTTGTCGGAACTCAAAATAAGCTGCTTGCCAGATTGATGCAGATGATTGAAGATTGCAAAAAATGCATCCTGAGTTTTTTCTGCGCGGTTGAAGAACTGAACATCATCCAAGATCAACACATCGATCAACTGATAAAAATGTATGAAATCATTTATTGCGCCATTCCTGCTATGATCTTGGAACTGATTGATGAATTTTTCTGAACTGACATACAATACAACCTTATTCGGGTGAAGTCTTTTTACTTCGTTGCCAATGGCCTGTACTAAATGCGTCTTACCCAATCCAACACCACCGTACACCACCAACGGATTGAAGGAAGTAGCACCTGGCTTTTCCGCAACCGTTTTACCAGCCCTGCGAGCAACCCTATTGCAATCCCCTTCCACAAAAGCATCGAAAGTATGAATCGCATTCAACTGAGAATCGATTTGCATTTTCTTCAAGCCAGGTATAACAAAGGGGTTCTTAACGTGATTATTAACAACTAGAGGAAAATCCATCTCATTGTTGGAGAAACTCTTGAAAGACTGACCACTGATGTCCATTGTCAATGGCTTGGATTTGCCATTACCGCTATCTACCATAATCCTATACTCTAAACGTGCTTCTTTGCCAAGTTCCCTTTTTAAGGTCTTAGCTAAGAGGTTAACATAATGTTCTTCTATATACTCGTAAAAAAATTGACTCGGAACTTGAATCGTTAGCACGTTGTCTTTGATGCCCACTGGCTTGATTGGCTCAAACCATGTTTTGAAATGTTGCCATTCCACGATGTCTTTAATGATTGCTAAACAATTGCTCCATACTTTATCAAAGGGCTTCTCCATCAGTTGCTAAGCAATTTAAAAGTTAAGGTTTAATACAGTTTTCAATCTTCACAAGAAACGTTTACAACATCCTTTACAGTTCACTCATTTTACACCAGCCAACCAGTCTGATTCAATGTTGTCTTTCGAGGTCTTTGTGCTGTTACCTGCCGGCTGAAAAAAATGATTTCTCCACAGAGAAGGTTTTAGTCGAGACACCAGGACAGACGGCGAATATATATTCAGTTTTTAAATAAAAAAATTTTTATTCCACAATATTTTAAAATACCAATTGGAGATTTTTTTACCTTCAATTTCCGCCAATAGTATCAAAAAAATTATAATGCTTATGCTCTTCAGGATGTATTGCCAATACCCAAGTAATACGGCTAGATTTGGTGAGATCCGCTCAGTAAACTTTGAAGAAAAAAGACAAAGCATTCAATGACTGACTGTTATGAACTTTTAATCCTTATATCAAGGTAAGGCGCCCTTACAAGTTATGGTTTTTTGGGCAAAAAACTAGAACAGATTCAAATACAAGCAACCGACCTAATATGGGCAAAGGCAATGAAAATAACATCACAACAGTCAGATCTAGACTAGTCCCCCCCTTATAAAATCAAGCACAAATCTCGAAACCAGTCCATTTGTCAGGGGCATGCCCCGAATTCAGAAAACAATTTTCAATCCACCAATTAAATAATAACTTCGTACAAACAGTAAATAACCATGGGATTCGATCTTACAGGCAAAATCGTTGCAAAATTCGAAACAATTCAGAGAAGCGCTACGTTCAAAACAAGAGAATTTGTAGTTGAAACCAACGAAGATATTAATGGCCGTACCATAACCAATTTCATTAAGTTTCAAACCGTGCAAGACAGAACCAGCATACTTGATCGCTTTAATGTCGGGGATACGGTGAAAGTCCATTTCAATATCAAAGGCTCTCGTTGGGAGAAAAACGGACAAGTTAACTACATCACCAACCTAGACGCTTGGAGAATCGAGCAAATGAGCATGGGATCCTCAGGTGGCGGATCAATTGAAGCGCCTCCTGCTTTCTCTCCAGACCCTGAAAGCCAGCATGGCATTTCAGACGACCTACCATTCTAACCACAGCCTTCAATGCAGCAACAGGTACTTTTGCAGCTTTCACCAAAAGATGCAGCTCAATCTGCTGCCATCATCAGTGAAATAGCAAACCAACTTGGCGTAGGCCCAGAGAAAATTACTGGCTTTCAGTTCATCAAAAAATCCATTGATGCCAGGAAGAGAAATGTATTGATAAACCTTAAGGTGAATGCATTCATTGATGAGCCCTTCCATCCCACCCTACCCACCGAATTTAGATTTCCTGATGTACATGCTTCCACAAAAAAAACTGTAATTATTGGCGCAGGGCCTGCTGGACTATTTGCAGCACTAGAACTTATCCAACAGGGAATCAAACCAATCATTATTGAAAGAGGTAAAGATGTAAGAGAAAGAAGACGAGATCTTGCCGCGCTCAACAAGGAGGGCATTTTAAATGAGGAAAGCAATTACTGCTTCGGTGAGGGTGGCGCGGGTACGTATAGCGACGGCAAACTCTACACCAGAAGTACAAAAAGAGGGAATGTTGAAAAAATACTGCAGCTCTTGGTTCAATTCGGGGCTACCCCGGAGATATTATATACAGCCCACCCACATATTGGAACAAATAAACTCCCGGGAATCATTCAATCCATAAGAGAGCTGATCAGGATGGCAGGAGGAGAAGTCCATTTCAATGAGAAGATGACAGATTTAAAGATTGAGGATAACCGCATAAAACATATCACCTGTGCTTCCGGCAACACATTTGAAGCAACGCATTACATTCTTGCCACCGGTCACTCAGCCAAGGATATCTATCTATTGCTTGATAGAAAAAACATACTAATCGAGGCAAAGCCCTTCGCCCTTGGCGTTCGAATAGAACATCCCCAGTCGCTCATCGATGCGATACAATATCATTGTCCGCTTGAACAGCATCGCGACAACCTGCTACCGCCTGCTGCCTATCAACTAGTGGAACAAGTCAACAGTCGAGGCGTATTCTCTTTTTGCATGTGCCCGGGAGGCATTATTGCAACAGCTTCTACCTCACAAAACGAATTGGTGGTAAATGGATGGAGCCCATCAAAACGAAATAACCCTTTTGCCAACTCCGGAATCGTTGCCCAGGTTAATATGGAGGATGCCCAAGATTACCTCAAGACAATTACGCCAAGCCATACAACACCAACAAAAAATACCCTTCTCTTTCACCACTTTCAAGAATCTGTTGAGCAAAAAGCATACGAAGCAGGTGGCGGAAAATTTGTGGCCCCAGCTCAGCGAATGACTGATTTCGTTAACGGAAAGGTTTCCACTACGCTACCAAATAATTCATACCTAAGGGGAGTTAATTCGGTGAATATGAAGGATATTCTTCCCGCATTTATCTCCACGTCCTTGCAACAAGCCTTTAAGGCATTTGGCAAAAAGATGAAAAGCTATTATACTGAAGAGGCCATCATCATTGCCCCGGAAAGCAGAACATCATCCGCCGTTAGAATCCCCCGAGATGCTGAAACACTTCAACATCCCCAAATTAACAACCTCTACCCTTGCGCGGAAGGTGCTGGCTATGCTGGAGGCATTGTTAGTGCAGCCATGGATGGAGAGCGGGTGGCGGCAGCAATTGCATCAAAGCCATAATTGACAGGGTTTTACTGATCAAATGATCACAAAAAAATAAGCCTGAAACCTATGCCAATCAACAAATCAGCGTAATTTACCGTCACGAAACACAACCATGAATACCGTACTTCAAGTCAGTAACCTAAAAAAATACTTCTCAGGACAAAAAGCAGTTGACGACATCAGCTTCTCCATTCAACAGGGATCTGTATTCGGCTTGCTCGGACCCAATGGTGCTGGGAAAACCACCCTTTTGCGCATGATCACCGGAATCTTTTTTCCTGATGAAGGGTCTATCACCCTAAATGGTAAGCCATTTGAACCGATGCGGGATAGCCAACTCATTGGCTATATGCCGGAGGAACGTGGATTGTACAAAAAAATGAAAATTGGCGAACAAGCAGTTTACCTGGCACAACTAAAAGGACTGTCAAAAAAAGAAGCCCTCGAAAATATTAAAACTTGGTTCATCAAGTTCCAAATGGAAAGTTGGTGGAACAAAAAAGTTGAAGACCTCAGCAAAGGCATGAGCCAGAAGTTGCAGTTCGTTACTACAGTAGTCCATAATCCTAAACTCATTATACTGGATGAGCCTTTCAGCGGACTCGACCCAGTAAATGCAAACCTCATCAAGGATGAAATATTCAGGCTTGCAAAAGAGGGTGCAACCATCATCTTCAGTACCCATAGAATGGAACAGGTCGAAGAAATATGCGACCACATTGTACTGGTAAACAAAGGAGGAAAAATACTTGATGGCACAGTAGATAAGATCAAGCAAGAATTCAAAGAAAATATTTTTGAAGTTCGATTTGATGAATCGATCCTCGCAGAACACACTGCCATTCATCTCTTTGACGTGAAACACCTTATCGGGAATACACTTAGCATACGCATTAATGAAGGATTCTCAAATAACGATGTGATACAGTTTTTCATCAACAAAAACCTAACCATTCGCTCTTTCAATGAGGTGCTGCCTTCCCTCAATGATATTTTCATTCGTCTTGTCAAGGGTAGTCCTGAAGCAAGACAATTTAATTCATGACGATAGCATACAACACGCAATTATGAACAAAGTTGGACTTATTATACAACGGGAATATATCACTAGGGTAAGTAACAAACGTTTTTTACTTACGACCTTTCTGATCCCAGTAATTTTTATCCTATTCATTGGCGGCTCTGCATATTTTGCAAATACCTCAAAAAAAGAAATTCGCATTGCCATCATCAATGACCCTGGCTTTCTTGAGCAACACATCAAGAGTGAAAAAGGCAATGTTTTATTTGACTTTACCAAGGAAGCAGACAGCATCAACTACAAAAACAAAGCATTCGATGGAATTCTTTACCCACTGATGCAAAACGGAAAACTTGTAGCTGAAATATACTCTTCTGAGCAACTGGGCCTTGAGTCTTCTAATTACATAGAACACCAGCTCAATAAGGCATTGGAGAATAATCTTCTCCTGCAAAAAGGTATTCAAAAATCAACACTCGACTCCGTTGCTGAAGCATCAAAAAAAAATGTGGAGCTCAAAAACATGATTGCAGATGAAGTGGGGCAATCAAAAGAAGCAAATACTGGACTTGCTTATGCAATAGGCTTTGGAAGTGGCCTGTTGATTTACATGACCATGTTTATTTTTGGAGCGATGGTGATGCGGGGCGTCGCTGAAGAGAAAACAAATCGAATCGCAGAAGTTATCGTATCCTCCTGCAAGCCATTTGAATTGATGCTAGGAAAGATTATTGGTATTGCTGGGGTTGGACTAACCCAACTTCTGTTATGGATTATCCTGATGGTTGTTATATCAAGTTCACTCTCGGCATTCATACCCGCAGAAACCTATCAACAAGTTCAATCCATCCAACAGGGTCAACAGACTATGGACATGACTGGCGCCAACCCGGCAGTCTTAAAAATCCTGGAAGCCAAAACAGAACTCATAGAAGGAGCAAACTGGCTACTGATTATCTGCTGCTTCCTGTTTTATTTCCTCGGAGGATATTTATTTTATGCCTCCCTATTTGCTGCAATTGGTAGTGTAATTAACGAAGATCCACAAGAGGCCCAGGCCCTTATGCTTCCGATTACCATGCCCATTATTTTTTCTTTCGTCATTTTAAACTCCGTGCTGGGAAATCCGGGAAGTCCCCTTGCCATTTGGACCAGCATCATCCCTTTCACCTCTCCAATCATCATGATGGGTAGGATTCCCTTTGGTGTTCCATCAACAGTGCCTTACTGGCAGCTGTTTGCTTCAATGCTAAGCCTGGTGATCGGATTCATGCTCACCACTTGGTTTGCAGGAAAAATATACAGAACGGGCATCTTGATGTATGGCAAAAAGGTTACTTGGAAAGAAATGATTCGCTGGAGTTTCAGGAAAAGCTAAATTCTTTTTTCAACGTTTAAACATTGGCATCAATTTTGATGTAATGTTGCCATATGAAATTACTTTACGGCTATCTCAGGCCCTATAAATGGCTAATTGGCCTAACCCTCCTGCTTGCAACAGTCAACACCGTATTCTCGTTGATTGATCCGATCATCTTCGGAAAGATCATCAAGTTATCACAAGACATCAACAATCAACAAGATCAGGGACATCAGCCCGGCTGGGACCAGTTTTTTTCTTCGACCATGTTGTTGCTGCTGCTATCCATGGGTACAGCAATGGTGAGCCGGATTGCAAAAAACTTTCAAGATTATTTTGCCAACGTAGTAATTCAAAAATTTGGGGCCAGAATATTCACCGACGGATTGCAACATGCAATGAAACTGCCCTATCAGGAATTTGAAGACCAACGCAGTGGGGAAACCTTGAGTATCCTAACCAAAGTAAGAACAGACACCGAAAAATTTATTAACTACTTTTTAAATGCCTTGTTCGCCATCGTTGTCGGTATTTCATTCGTCTTCATCTACTCCTCAATATACATTCATTGGAGTGTTCCAATAGCCTATGTAGTTGGCATTACCCTGCTGTCATTAGGAACCAATGCTTTGAGTAAAAAAGTAAAACACATACAAAAGAATATTGTCAGCAGCACCACATCGCTTGCAGGCACTACAACAGAAAGTTTAAGAAATATTGAACTAGTAAAAAGCCTGGGGCTCACTCAACAGGAAGTTAAAAGACTAAATACGGATACCTATAAAATCTTAGGTCTTGAACTAACTAAAGTAAAGAGAATCAGAAGCATCAGTTTTCTTCAAGGAACTTTGGTAAATACACTTCGTCAAGTCATTCTATTCCTTTTGATGTGGTTAATCTTTAAAGACAGGATGCAACCACATGAAATGGTTACCATGCAATTCTTTTCCTTCTTTATTTTTGGACCCCTCCAAGAGATTGGCAACATCATCCTTTCTTACAGAGAAGCGGAAGCCTCAATAGCAAACTACCATAGCCTGATGGAGAAAAGTCCCGAAAAAGTTCCAGAAAATCCAGTTAGCTTAGGCGAAATTGAAACACTAAAGTTTCAGCAGGTTAGCTTCCAACACATCACGGCCAGACAAAAAGCAATTGACAACATTAGCTTTGATGTAAGCCGTGGGGAAACCGTTGCCTTTGTAGGGCCTTCAGGATCAGGAAAAACAACCCTCATGAAACTACTTGTGGGCTTGTACAGACCACAAGATGGCAAGATCCTATACAATGGATTGGATGAAAATGAAATCAATTTTGAAGACCTTAGAAAACAAATTGGATTTGTAACCCAAGATACCCAGTTGTTTTCCGGCACCATCAAAGACAATTTGCTGTTTGTGAATCCTGGTGCAAGTGAAACAGAACTTCAAGAAGCATTGGAAAAAGCCTCCTGTCAAAACCTGCTAAAAAGAGCAGAAAAAGGAATTGATTCGCTCATCGGTGAAGGTGGATTAAAATTATCCGGAGGAGAAAAGCAACGCATCTCAATTGCGAGAGCATTGCTGCGCAAGCCGAGGGTATTGCTTTTCGATGAAGCAACATCCGCACTAGACTCCATTACAGAAGAGGAAATCACTGAAACAATTCGCGATATATCAAAACGAAAAGAGCAGATTACCTTGTTGATAGCGCATCGGCTCTCCACAATCATGCATGCAGATAGAATCTATGTACTAGAGAAAGGGGAGATTGTTGAAACAGGTTCGCACGATGAGCTTCTTGTAGAAAAAGGACTTTACTATGCAATGTGGAGACAGCAAATTGGAGAGAGGAAGAAGGTGTA
>CAIXLY010000024.1 GCA_903920455.1 uncultured bacterium
TGGTGGGCCCACCAGGACTTGAACCTGGGACCAAAGGATTATGAGAGCAGACATCCAAAGAAAACCATAAGGATTTCAATAGCTTACGTCGCCTTTTTATCGGTGTGTGAGTATTTGTGTGACTAGAATAACAAGGCAACAAGAAGCAATACCTCACTCATTGGTTTTCAAAACCACAGGAATTTTGGAGCAACCATCTAACACCTCGTTGCTCCAAAGTACTTTTTAGAGGAACAAGTGTTACTTTAAGTAACGCTCGAATTGCTGATTACCACTAAGGATTGAATCTAATATTTGCCGGATTAGCCTGCCCAGCACGATTCGAACGTGCGACCTACGCCTTAGAAGAATTCGTGTCTGAGGAAAGTACTTTCTTGTTATTTACTTTCCCAATCAGACCAGAAGGAATGCATGTATAAAGTTCAAACGCAATATATTCTTCAACTAAAGCTTTGACTGACATTTTTCAATCATTACTCTTGACAGCTGATCATCATATTTTTCTACAATAGCTTGGTATAACGACTTTGCCTTTTGATAATCCGCTTTGACGTAATGCTCAAAAGCATCTTCAGTAAGTTCGCATAGGTCTTGTTCTGCCTGGGTTGCAATAGTTTCTGCATCACCATCACGAATACCGACCAACTCATAAATAAGTAATTCAGACTTACGGCCTTTAACCAAAATCTGATCTATTGGCCTAACCCAAAGACGCTCTCCAGCCTCCTTAAATAAGGAATGACTTACACAGACGCTAGTGCCAAATTCTTTGTTCATACCTTCTAAACGAGAGGCGATGTTAACTCCGTCGCCCATTACTGTGTAACTTAATCTTTCGGATGAACCAATGTTGCCTACAAGAACAGCATCAGAATGAATTCCAATACGCGCCGTTAATGGCGGCTTCTTATCAGCTATCAACTTGGCATTCAGTCCAACCATCCTTCTTTGCGCCTTCACAGCTGCAACACACGCATGATAGGCATGATTTTGATTCAGTAAAGGGGCGCCCCAAAAGGCCATCACTGAATCACCAATAAATTTGTCGACTGTACCACCCTCCTCTTTAATGGCATAAGTCATCAACTCAAGATAAGATGAAACTCTCAATAAAAGCTCACGAGAAGGAGTGATCTCTGAGAGCGAAGAAAAGTCTTTTAGATCTGAGAATAAGATTGTCAGATACCTACTCTCTCCACCTAACTCAATATCCTTACCTGAATTGAGTAAATCATTCACTAAATCTCTGGGCACATAGGAAGTAAAGGCTGCAATCGTCGACTTTAATCGTCTAATTGCTTTCGATAGGGTGCTAATTTCATAAATACTAGATTTAACTAAAGCAGTATTTTCGCTCTTGAAAGCTAAAATATTTTGGATTTCAGTAGTGAGGCTCTCTAGGGGCCTAGAAATTAATTTGGACAAATAAAACGTTAGGAATACGATACCCATGAACGCCAGCACACCAAATAAAATTAGGTTTTGATTGATCCTATTTAATTCACCCATGAAATCACTAATAGGCACAATAGTCATGACGCTCCAAGGCTTTATATAGTCCGCAGGAAAGGAGCTGAAAATCGCGAGATAAGGCTCTTTTTTATCGCCAAAAAATAATTCGATTTGCTTTAACTTACTGGCATCATGCATTTCCATTGCCAGTGCAGCGGCAGAATTATCTAATTCCAATATTTTTCTCGGAACTAAAGTATCTTTTTTCTTTATAAATCCTGAATTAACGTCTGGGTGAACAACAATATCGCCACTAGCATTAAAGATAATAGTTTGACTATTTTTACTAATTTTATTTTTTTCAAGGAAATCAGCAAATGTCTTTACTTGAACTTGAGCAGTAACAGTTCCAAATAATTCATTCTTAACAAGAATAGGATATGTAGTTCCTATAACAGCCTGTTTAGTGCTGGTTGCAAAAAAAGGATCATCTAAGAAAGGAATGTCAACTTTTCCTTCAGCAACATTATTTACAATGCCTTTGTAAAAATTTCGAGTTCTAGGATCATACTTGGTTGGAGATGTAAATTTTTCAATAACATCCCCCCAAGATCTGAAAAAAGTATAAGTAGATTCAGCATTTTGATTTTTACTTCGATCAATAATCCAGCTCACAAATCGAGATCCGTCCGGAGGCACCCGCTCTCCAACAGGAATTGACTTATTGGTTTTTTGTACCTGCCTGAATGAACCTTCTCTTGATGCCAAAAAATAACTAACTATATTTGGATTATTTTCTAGATTAACTATAATGTGATCAGCAATCTTATCCTGATTAATTAATTCAGGATTTGAGTTGACGAGCTTTGCAGTCACTCTTGCAGCATCAGCAATTGGGTCGAGAAAATCAATTAAATTATGTATTGATTCATTATTTGCCCGAGTAACTAAATCAATGGCATTTTTTTTATAAATTGAATAATTAGTCTGATACGAATATAAAATAAATGCTATGAACACTGGGATGATTAGCAGTAAAAAGATAACGCTAATACTTAATCTCAACTTCACATTACGCATTTCAAGCTTGGCTGAAAAATTTTTAATTTTGCTCATAAGATTAATATCATAAAAAATTTAGGCGCTAGATTCAGCTGCGACATGCGGTTTTAGGCAATTTGGCTACAAAGCTTAATGATCTTAGCATTCTAAAAGTCAATCGTCTCAAATTCAGACCATAATTTAAGTTATTCTTTATGAAGTAGTATTTAAATAAATTTTTCGATCGAGATATTTTAAATGGGCATGTACTCCTTAA
>CAIXLY010000025.1 GCA_903920455.1 uncultured bacterium
ATGTACATATATTAAATATTTATATATAATCTCAACATTGATGTTGAAAACAGTTCACTTTCGTCTTTCTTCCCTTCTCCCTTTTTAATTAACTTCGCATTTCTTAATACTAACATGGAAACTACTGTAGATACTGCAAAGCAATTGGGCCTTCTTCCTGAAGAGTTTGAAAGCATAAAAAAGATTTTAAACCGGACCCCAAACTTCAATGAACTTGCTGCTTATTCAGTAATGTGGAGCGAGCATTGTAGTTATAAAAACTCCATCAAATGGTTAAAGACACTCCCTAGAGATGGCAGCAAGCTTTTGGTCAAAGCGGGCGAAGAGAATGCTGGCCTAGCCGATATCGGCGATGGCTACGGCGTTGTTTTCAAGATTGAGTCGCACAATCACCCCTCTGCAATAGAGCCATTTCAGGGTGCAGCAACTGGTGTCGGCGGTATTCACCGTGATATTTTTACCATGGGCGCTAGACCAATTGCAGCGCTTAACTCCCTTCGCTTTGGTAACATCAATGATCCCAAAACAAGGCACTTGCTAAAAGGTGTTGTTGCTGGAATCGGACATTATGGAAATTGTTTTGGTGTTCCTACCGTTGGCGGAGAAGTTTATTTTGAAAATTGTTATCATACCAACCCGTTGGTAAATGCAATGAGTGTCGGTATTGTAAAAGTGGGACAGACCGTAAGCGCAACTGCTGAGGGTAAAGGAAATCCTGTATTCATCGTTGGATCAGCAACTGGTAAAGACGGTATTGGGGGAGCTTCATTTGCTTCTGCAGATATTACTGCTGAGAGTGCGCAGGATCTGCCTTCTGTGCAAGTTGGTGACCCATTTCAGGAAAAGAAATTACTAGAAGCCTGTCTTGAACTTATTCCTAAAGATGCCTTAGTAGGTATGCAAGACATGGGTGCAGCTGGGATAATTTGTTCAACCGCTGAAACCAGTGCAAAAGGTGGTGTAGGCATGATCATAGATTTGGATAAGGTTCCTAAGCGCCAACAGAATATGAAAGCCTGGGAGCTGCTACTAAGCGAAAGCCAGGAGCGGATGCTGATGGTAGTGAAGAAAGGAAGAGAGCAGGATGTTTTAGATGTGTTTGAAAAGTGGGATCTTCCTTGCTCTGAGATTGGGGAGGTGACTACCGACGGACTTCTAAAATTTTATATGAATGGTCAACTTGAAGCAGAAATTCCTGCTGAGAGTTTGGTCTTGGGCGGCGGCGCACCAGTCAATGACAGGGTGTATTCCACTCCGGTATATTTTGAAAAAATTGCGGCCTTTGATCAATCTCAAGTGCCCGTCCCTACTGATCTTAAAGCGGTGGCCCAACAATTGTCCGTTATTCCAAACATAGCCAGCAAGAAATGGATTTATACCCAATATGACAGCATGGTGGGTACTGGGAACACCTCAACAAATCAACCCAGTGATGCATCAGTGGTATTGGTGAAGGAAACAGGAAAGGCATTGGCCATAACCACTGATTGCAACAGCAGATATGTTTATGCAGATCCGTATAAAGGGGCAATGATAGCAGTAAGTGAGGCTGCACGAAATATTGTTTGTAGTGGTGGTGTACCTCTGGGTGTAACCAATTGCTTGAATTTTGGAAATCCATATGATCCAGAAGTCTATTATCAGTTTGTTCACGCAATCAAAGGAATGGGTGAGGCCTGTCTCAAATTTGATGCACCAGTTACTGGAGGAAATGTAAGTTTTTACAACCAAAATCCTGACGGCGCTGTATACCCAACACCAACGATTGGAATGGTTGGGTTGCTAGATTCTGAAGATGATAAAATGACATTGGGATTTAAGAATGAAGGCGATCTCATCTATCTATTAGGGGCATCGCAAAATGATATCGCATGTTCTGAATACGTGCACAAAATTTGTGGGATAGAATTTTCTCCTGCTCCTTATTTTAATATTGATGAGGAGTATGCGCTGCAGCAACTTGTTCTGGGATTGATTGGTAAAAAACAAATTCTCTCTGCGCATGACATCAGTGAGGGAGGCTTGTATATAACATTGCTTGAAAGTGGCTTTGTTGGTGGACTTGGCTTTTCAGTTGCTCAGCAAAACTCAGCTATTCGACCTGACGCATACTGGTTTGGGGAAGCCCAAAGCAGGGTTGTTGTATCGGTATCGCCATCAGCGAAAAAATCATTTGAAGATGCCGTTTCTGCATCAGGTATTTCCTCCGAATTATTGGGAGAAGTCAAGGGGCAGGATGTTTTGGTCAATAAAGAAAACTGGGGTAAGTTGTCCGACTGGAAAAATAATTACGACGACAAGATTTCTTCCTTGATGTCTTGATTTTTATTTTATCTCAAATAAAACAAGGCTTGCCTTTTTGCCTTTTTTCAATAACAGGGTTGTTGAAAGATCGGGGCGGACATACCCATAATCTTCCTCGTGTAGGGTCGAACTTGATTTGAATTCAGGCTGGCTGATGCTGATTTCTTCTCCCGAAACTACTACTGCTACTATAGGGCCGCGTCCTGAAAAAACAAAGCTCGGCTCGGCTGCAGTTAATTCAAGTCGATATGCTACGCACTTATCAGCGTCAAATAAAGTATCAGCAGACAGCGCTTGCCAGTTGTCAGTCTTTGTGAATTCATAACCAGATACGATCTCTATATCGTAAGCGTGTATTCTTTCATTTTTAGGAGCAGCAACGCGATGTGTCGCTGGTCCAGAAATAAATGATGAATACCAGGCATATCCCTTTTTTGAAGTCGCTTTTTTCCACTCGCCTCCGAGTTTTTGGTCATCATACATCACATCGGTTAGGAAAATGAAGGCCGATGGTATTGAATGAATGTGAAAAAAGCTGGTGTCCTCATCCTCAATTGTTGCATTAATCACGCGAACATATTTGTTCAATAAAACAGGCAAATGCCTGGGCTCATCTTTTACTTGCACAACCTTTTGAGCTTGAGCGCTCATTATATAAAATGTAAAGAAAAAAACGGCTAGGGTTAGTGTGCGATTGAGTATAGGTTTCATCTTGCGGGCTTGAGATTCAATGTTTTTTTGTTGAATTTAGCCAATTCTAATTTAAGCAGATTTTACTTATCCACATGACTCTTCATTTTTTTTTCAGATTATAAAATTATGGTATGTTTGTATGACCTCTGAAAGTTGCTATTACTCTTTCTAATGGTCCAATTTTTTTATATTCCAGCGGACCATAACAAGCCTGCGAGAAAGAGACTCTTAAAAATATTTAAGCTATGACCAAGTACATTTTCGTAACCGGTGGAGTTACTTCATCGCTAGGTAAAGGCATTGTTGCTGCTTCACTTGCAAAATTGCTTCAGGCCAGAGGCTTTAAGGTGACCATTCAAAAATTCGATCCCTATATCAATGTTGATCCGGGAACACTTAATCCATATGAGCATGGGGAGTGTTATGTGACAGAAGATGGAGCAGAAACCGATCTTGATCTTGGGCATTATGAGCGATTTCTAAATATCTACACCACCCAAGCCAATAACGTTACGACTGGAAGAATTTATCAGTCTGTTATCAATAAAGAAAGGGAAGGCGCTTACCTAGGTAAGACTGTCCAGGTAGTTCCACACATTACTGACGAGATTAAAAGACGCATGCAGTTGCTTGGCGACTCAGGCTATGATATCATTATTACTGAGATCGGAGGTACTGTGGGAGATATTGAGAGTTTGCCCTTCATAGAAGCTGTACGGCAATTGCAGTGGGAGTTACCCGAAGGAGACTGCCTTGTTGTTCACCTTACCCTTGTGCCTTACCTGAAGGCAGCGAAAGAGTTGAAAACCAAGCCTACCCAGCATAGTGTTAAAATGATGAGTGAAAACGGTGTGCATCCTGATATCATCGTATGCAGAACTGAGCAGCCCTTATCGAATGAGTTAAAGGCAAAAATCGCACTATTTTGTAATGTAAAAACCGATTCAGTAATTGAAGCTGCTGATGCTACCAGTATATATGAAGTCCCATTGTTAATGCAACAAGAGCAGCTAGATATCATCTGTTTAAAAAAGCTAAACATTACCTGGTATCCAGAGCCGGACCTTACCATATGGAAAGGATTTATTTCTAAATTAAAAAATCCTAAATCTACCGTAACTATTGGACTAATCGGAAAGTATATTGAGCTGCAGGATGCTTACAAGTCAATTCTAGAGGCCTTTATCCATGCAGGTGCCATGAATGAGTGCAAGGTCCAGGTACAAGACGTTCACAGTGAATTTATCACTTCAGAAAATGTCAACCACAAACTCGAGGGGCTCGATGGGCTGCTCGTTGCCCCAGGTTTTGGTAATAGGGGAATTGATGGGAAAATTCTCGCAGTTAAATATGCAAGGGAAAATGGACTGCCCTTTTTCGGAATATGCTTGGGGATGCAAATGTCTGTAATTGAGTTCGCCAGAAACCAGCTCGGACTTCCAACTGCACACTCAACCGAAATGGATCCCGGAACAGCTGATCCGGTTATTGATCTGATGGAAGGTCAAAAAACAATCACCAATAAGGGAGGAACAATGAGGCTTGGCTCTTATCCTTGCAAAATCGAAAAAAACTCTCTTGCTTATAAAATCTATGGTTCAGAATTGATTGCAGAGCGTCATCGCCACCGCTGGGAGTTTAATAGCAAATACCTCGAAGCTTTTCAGGCAGCTGGTATGAAAGCAACCGGTATTAATCCAGAAACAAACCTCGTAGAGATTGTTGAGATTCCTACCCATCCATTCTTTATAGGAGTGCAGTACCATCCTGAGTTAAAGAGTACAGTTGAAAATCCACATCCAATATTTGTCCATTTCGTAAGTGCAGCCAAAATATTTGCAGAAAAGAAGGGGATAACAAAATTCGAAGCGATATAGGCCATATCTACGCACCTATTTGCCTCAAGTAGTGAAAAGCAGATAGCTTCGGATACGATGGAGTTCGTTACCTTTGCCCCTCAATAAGATCGAACATGAAATTTGAAAAGAACTCGGTTATAGGCATAGCCCTACTCGCTATATTGTTTATTGCTTATTTTTATTTTACCCGTCAAGGGCAAATTGAACTAGAGGCTAAGCAGGCTCAGATAAGGGATTCTATAGCAGCTATTCAGCCCCCGGCAAAAGACAGCTTGGCTGATTCCGCATCAGTGAATTCTCCGGCTCTACAAACCGCAGTTGCAGGCTCTTTCATTCAACAAGGATCTTCAGAAGAAGTAATTTCTACACTTGAAAACGACTTGGTGATCATTTCCTTTACGAATAAAGGCGGGCAGCCACTGTCTGTTCTTTTGAAGAAATTTCAATCAGTTGACAGCGGTAAGAACGTAATGCTTGGGTCGGACAATTTCAATAAAGTTTCCTATCTCATCAATACAGGAGCTAACCAAACCGCTGCCTCTAGCGACCTGTTTTTTTCTCCATCAACGGTTACGAAAGACAGCAATGGAAATCAAGTACTGACCTATACATTGGCTGACTTCACTGGCAAATCCATCACGCATCGATATACCCTAAAGAATGGCGAGTACATGATCGATTGGAATATAGGGTTGAGAGGCGCGGACAAGTTGCTTACTGGCAATTCAATAAATTTATTGTGGCAGGTACAGGCTAATCAGCAGGAGCGGGATATAAAGTCTGAAAAAAGGGAAACACAACTTGGTCTTTTTGGTGCAGATGGATTCGATTATTTCACCATGAGCGATGGGTTGAATAAACGTTGGGAAGAAGGGTTAAAGTGGGTTGGTTTGAAGCAAAAATTCTTTAACACGACATTGATCGCAGAAAGCGGATTCAGTTATGTTGATATCAATTGCACTATGCCTGATGATTCATTAAAGGTGGTTGCAAGAACCGTGGCTAGTCTTCGTTCAACTTTCCCCGCATCTTCAGATGTTAATCTGGCCTATCGATTTTTTATCGGGCCTAATGATTACACAACCCTCAAGAAATATAATCTTGAGATGGAAGACATGGTGAATCTTGGCCAGGGGTTTTATGCATTTGTAAAATACATTAATCGTTGGATCGTATTACCCGCCTTTGGATTTTTCGAGAAACATGTTACTAGTCTTGGTTTGGCTATCGCCCTCCTTACCATTCTCATTCGTCTCATTACATCCCCTCTTGTATACACATCGTATGTCAGTGGTGCAAAAATGAAAGCCCTTAAGCCAGAGATTGATACACTCAAAGAGAAGTACAAGGAAGATCAACAAGCTTTCAGCATGGAGCAAATGAAGTTGTTCAGAACAGCTGGAGTTAATCCGCTTGGTGGTTGTATACCGGCATTGTTGCAGATTCCAATATTCTTTGCACTATATAGCTTTTTTAATTCAAGCATCAACCTCAGAGGTGTTCCTTTTTGGTGGTCTAAGGATCTTTCCTCCTATGACGCAGTGATCACCTGGGGATTCAATTTCCCAGGTCTCGGAAGCCATCTTTCCTTGTTCACTGTATTGGCTGTAATTACTAGTTTGCTCATATCATTGTATAGCATGAGTATGACGCCAGATCAAGGGAATCCCGTACTGAAATACATGCCTTATATTTTTCCAGTTATGTTGTTGGGTATATTCAATAGCCTTCCTTCGGCATTGACATGGTATTATACCGTATCGAACGTTATCACACTGGTTCTGCAGTTTGTAATCCAAAACTATATCATTGACCACGATAAAATACTTGCTGGTCTAGAAGCCAATAAAAAGAAACCAAGGGCTAAGTCTAAATGGCAGGAGCGCCTTGAGCAAATGCAAGCCACACAGAAGAAGGTGGGGGATATGAAGTCGAAGGCCAAGAAATAAGCTGCTTGTGTTTTAACAATGTGTGGATCCTGATCTAATGCATGAATTCATTTCTTTAATAGAATGCTAAAACCATCTTCCGCGACAATGAAAAGGGGATTACTTATTACGCTTCTATTCTTTGCTGTTTCTGCTTCTGCACAAAAAACATTTTCTGAGGGAACCATTACGTTTGATGTGCTCACGATCATGGAAGGGAAACAGATTGAGGGACTTGCCACCTGCATTCAGATGGTCAAGGGAGCTCATTATCGATCAGACCTGATCAGCGGCATTGGTAAAACCAGCACTATTTTTGATATGCGCGAAGGCGCGGGAGCAGTCATACGCGATTTTGGCTCTCAAAAAATTATGACCCCATTGAGCCGTGAGAACTGGAAAGAAATCAACAAAAAGTTTGCTGACCTTACTTACGAGATTGGCTCCGATACCATTACACTTCTAGGCTACTCATGTTCCAAGGCCACTGCATCATTAGCGGGGGGCACAACCATTGCGGTTTATTTCACAAGAAGCCTTGTCCCGGATAATGCTGAAATGTTTGTTCAACTTGGACATTTACCCGGAATCGTTTTAGGCTATAGCGCTACAACAATTAATTCGACCGTCACCTATACTGCCAAATCATTGAGTTTTGATCCAGTGCAGATACAAAAATTCGATATCCCGGCCGTTGGTTACCGGATTATGGGGTACGAGGAAAGTAAAAGAAAATGATGAGGAGTTTTAGTTCAAGGGCTTTTGAGGAGTCTTGAATTTTTGAACAATGCTTTTGTTCTTGTAAGGAGTGATGTACTTAATGTTACCCTTCTGATAAGAGATTGCTGAGTTGAACTCATTGTTCTTGCTGCCTTTTTTAAAACCGAATGAACGGTTTTCATGATAAGTAAAACCGGAGCTAAGTGTCAGTCTTAGGTTTTTTTTCATGGTAGAGAAAGAAGCAGAGGAAGCGGATTTTGATTTTACAATGATACCATCAACTGCAAAAACGGCATGAGAGAAAACAAGCACCATGGGAATCATGGCCAGCTGTTTAATAAACCTGCGCGATATAGAGATTGACTTTTTCATGTGCTATACGAATTTAACACTTTTTGGGGATATAACAAATTCGATTTCAACTAACTATCAAAAAATAACCTATTGGGAAGGAATTTATTGTAACACAAATCCTATGTGCTATAGATTTCCTACCTTTCGATAAGCCCAAGAAAATGAAAGGAGAGTCACGTATACCAGAAGATGAAGACATCAACGATTTGTTGACTGTATATGAGAAATTGAGGTCTGGAAAAGGCTCCGCATTTCTTAGTGAGGAGTCTTTTGAGCGAATTATTGATCATTTTGATGATGAAGACGCCCTGCCTAAGGCAATCGAGGCGGCCGAAATTGGCATCCTTCAGTTCCCTTTCTGCGCTTCTCTGTTGGTTAAAAAAGCCGACCTCCTCATTGCTTCTCGCCAGTATAAAAAAGCACTTTCATTATTGGATAAAGCACAAATATTAGATAGAAGCGATATTGATATTTATATCTTGAGAACAGATGCATATCTAGCTTTAGATATGCAGGGGAAGGCAGTAGAATTGCTTGAAGAGGCATTGGGGCAGTTTGATGGGGAAGAGCGAATAGATTTATTGTTTGAGTTGGCAGATGTGTATGACGACTACGAGGCATTTGAGAAGATTTTTGACTGCCTCAAGCTGATACTTGAATACGATCCGAATAATGAAGAGGCGCTTTACAAAATTTGTTTTTGGACGGATTTTACAGGACGTAACGAGGAGAGCATCAAGCTTCATCTAAAGATCATTGATGAGTATCCTTATAATGAACTCGCTTGGTTCAATCTTGCTGCCGCTTATCAGGGATTGAGGTTGTTTGAAAAAGCAATTGATGCTTATCAGTATGCAATTGCCATCAATGAAAAATTTGATTACGCATATAGGAATATGGCAGATGCCTTGATGAGGCTGCATCGATACAAGGAAGCCATTGAGTCTTTGGAGAAGGTCATAGAGCTATCTAGGCCAGAAGACATGATTTATCAAGCCATTGGATTTTGCTATGAGAAAATCAAAAACTATGCACAAGCAAGATTTTATTATAGGAAAGCATCTCATCTAAACCCAGATGATGCAAAGCTCTATGTGAAAGTTGCGGGTACCTATATGAAGGAGTCAAAATATGCTCAGGCCATAAAATATCTTGACATGGCATTGAGAATAAAGCGGCTGGATCCAGACTTTAACCTTGTGATGGGAGAGTGTCTTGTAAAAACCGGCAAGATTAAAGAATCGGTTCATTATTTTTTAGCTGCAGTTCAAGCAAAACCTCGAAACCTAAAGGGATGGGAAGCCCTGATAAGAGCCATGTTCGAAAGCAATCAATTTGGCGAAGCCGAGAAGCAGGTGCGCGAGGCTATGGTAAGGATTGGAGACAAGCCAATCCTAGGATTTTATCATAGCGCTATTCTACTGGCCATGGGAAAAACAAAGGAGGGAATGAGTCTTCTTGAAGCATCGGCAGAGAAAAATCCTAAATATCTCAAGAGCTTTTTAAAGCTTTATCCGTCTTCCGTTAAACATACGCAGGTGGTTGAATTGATATTAAGGTATAAGCGTCGTCGCCGTCTTTAGGCACAACTTCTTATTATAATGGATGTTACTTTTCTCTTTCGTATTTTTGTCAAAACCAAAAGCATACAATGAATTTCACCTTATCACAGATGCCCGATCGTCATGCGAAGCCACGCATCGAAGGCATTACCATGGTCATGGACAAAGGGTTGACATTTGAAGAAGCTAAACAATTCATCGAAAATGCGGAGCATCATGTAGATGTTGTCAAGCTTGGATTTGGAACCGCTTATGTTACTCCAAGACTGCGTGAAAAAATTGACTTGTATCAGTCTGCAGGCATCCCTGTATACTTTGGGGGAACCTTGATGGAGGCTTTTTTAATTAGAAATCAGTTCAATGATTATATCTCCCTTTGCAAGGAATATAACATAAAATATATGGAAGTAAGTGATGGGTCGATAACGATACCCCACACGGAGAAATGCGGCTACATTGAGAAGTTAAGTGCGCTAGGAACTGTATTCAGCGAAGTTGGCAGCAAAGATGCTGCACATATTATACCTCCTTACAAATGGATTGAGCTCATGCGTGCTGAGCTGAATGCAGGAGCTTCTTGGGTTATTGCAGAGGCAAGGGAGGCTGGCAATGTTGGTATTTATCGTGGGAGTGGTGAGGTGAGAGAGGGGCTAGTACAAGAAATATTAACGCAGATCCCTGGTGAAAAAATACTTTGGGAGGCACCCCACAAAGCACAGCAACTTTACTTTATTGAACTTTTAGGAGCCAATGTAAACCTGGGCAACATTGCACCAGGAGAAGTGATTGCGCTTGAAGCCATGCGTGTTGGTCTGCGTGGCGATACATTTGATCTTTTTCTCAATAAATAATTTGATTTGATCAAGTCATACGGACTTATTGGTTTCCCGCTCTCGCATTCATTTTCGAAAAAGTACTTCACTGAAAAATTTCAGCGGGAGTCCTTGATTGAATATTCCTATGAACTATTTCCGATAGCATCAATTGATTTGCTGCCCGATATTCTAAAGAAAAATCCAACACTGGCAGGGCTTAATGTTACGATTCCTTATAAGGAACAAGTAGTTCGCTTTCTGGATAAAAGTTCGCCTGTGGTGGAAGAAATTGGAGCCTGCAATTGCATCATGATAAAAGACGGGCAATTGATAGGCTACAATACTGATGTCATTGGATTTACAAAATCATTAGAGCCAAAACTTAGGACTACTCATAAAAAGGCACTGGTCTTAGGTACAGGAGGCGCAGCAAAGGCTGTTCATTATTCATTGAGGCAAAAAGGAATTGATTTTTTACAAGTGAGTAGAAGTCGGTCTGATCGAGCGATTGCGTATGATGACATCGATCAACAATTGCTAAAAGAGTACACGCTCATCATCAATACTACACCATTGGGGATGCATCCTAATGTTGACCAGGCGCCGGACATGCCCTATCAATTTATTGGGCCAGATCATTATCTATTTGACCTTGTATACAACCCTTCCCAAACAAAATTTTTAGCAG
Organism: uncultured bacterium; assembly: GCA_903920455.1. Classification (GTDB taxonomy): domain Bacteria; phylum Bacteroidota; class Bacteroidia; order Chitinophagales; family Chitinophagaceae; genus Pollutibacter. The sequence continues at coordinate 10,924 of CAIXLY010000025.1, forward strand.
AAGGAAAAGCAAGAGGTGCCGAAATTGAAAATGGAGCAGAAATGCTCATCATTCAGGCAGAGGCATCTTGGGATATCTGGAATTCGCAATAATCATAAACTCGAAATGCGTTGTTCGAGTTTTGCCTTAATATCCTCTGGAATAGATCTTAGTTTTCTTGCAGCATAGTCGTAGCAGACCATTCCTATCATGAGTTTGGCAACAAGAATTTTTATTCCATTTCTTTGAGTTGAAATGGTGTGAAAACAGTCAAAGCCAACCCTTGAAAGACTCCCAATCGACATGGAGATTGATATGCAGTCGCCATGAAAAAGCTCTTGTAAATATTCTATCGAAGCTTCAGAAACTACAAGACCATACGGTCCAAACTTCATTTCACTGTATCCGATAGATTCTAAAAAACGTATTCGGGTTTCCTGAGCAAAGAGGAGGTAGCGCTCGTTACCTACATGGCCACCATAATTAAGATCGCCAACCTGCATGGTTATTTCTGTTTCGAAGCAGGTCTTATCAGGACAAGTAATCTTATTCTTACGCATGAGAAGGTGGTTTAAGGTTTTGTTGGGGAAGCCATTTCATTAAGAAATTGAGCCATCTTCTCTACTGCCTTTTTGCGGTGGCTCAGGCTTATCTTTTCTTGCATAGACATTTGAGCAAATGTTTTTTCTAGCCCATCAGGTAAGAACACTGGGTCGTATCCAAATCCATTGTTGCCATTGATTTCCTTGGTGATATGCCCTTCACATCTGCCCTCAAACAGGAATTCATTTCCGTCTATAATTAGGGAGATGACGGTTTTGAAGCATGCTTGCCTATTTTCTATACCGTTCATTTCCCTAAGCAGTTTTGCAATATTATTTGTGTCGTTGGATTGCTCTCCTGCATAGCGAGCCGACTTGACACCGGGGGCGCCACCAAGTGCATATACTTCAAGTCCACTGTCTTCAGAAAAGCAATCTGACTGTGTCATTTCAAAAATCACTCTTGATTTTTCGCTTGCATTTTCTTCAAGTGTTTCGTGAGGTTCTGGGATATCAATATCTATTCCTGCTTCCTTTAGCGTAACGATCTGGAAAACATGATTGAGAATCGATTTTATCTCTTCCGCCTTGTGTTTATTGTTGGATGCAAAAATGAGTCTTCTCATTAGGGGAATAGTTGTTTAAGAGATTGCCACAGCTGAACTTTCAGCGTCTTGTCTGCTTCAATATCCTCCAAACTGGGTGCATGCAGGTAGTTGGTGTCCTGAAAAGATTGAATCTGGAAAGGAGGAAAATAAACAGGCAGAGCAATGGATGATGGGGAGAGTCCAAAAAGAATGATGTTCTCGGCACCATAATGTGCATTTATTTCTTTGTGGTCAGCGGTCATTGGATCTTTGTCTGTAATTACTGCAACCTCAGCAATATTTAGTTTGCAGGCCTTCAAAATAGCTTCAAGAAATAGTTGCTGATTGGGGGGCAGTGCATTTGTTTTCGCTTCAGCGATAATCACTATTTTTTTTGTTGATGAGGTCTCTTTTGCCACTTGTTCGATGCTGGCAACGGCTTCATCAATCAAAACGTTTTCGTAAAGTGAAGCAATAAGGCCTGGGGGGAGGATGATTGGGTTTGGTAGCGGCATGATCACATTAATCTTTTAAACTTGCCTTATGTTTTGTTACTTTGTAAAAATTACGGTTATGCAGCATGCTGACGCTATAAAGGTAACAAAAGCAGAGAGATCAAAAAGATCAGATATTGATTTTAGCAACCTTTCTTTTGGGAAATATTTTACTGATCATATGCTGGTTGCAGATTACAGCAACGGTGTATGGGGAGATCCCGAAATCGTCCCTTATGCCCCTATCTGCTTTGATCCGTCTATGGCAACCCTGCATTATGGGCAGTCAATTTTTGAAGGCATCAAGGCCTATCGAATGGCCGATGGAACTGCTGCTATTTTTAGGCCCATCGAAAACCTCAAAAGATTCAATCGTTCTGCCCAAAGAATGGAAATGGCTGAAGTTCCTGAACATATATTTATGCAAGGCATGAAAACGCTGTTGGAGGTTGAAAGCCAGTGGATTCCAAAAGAGTATGACCATGCTTTATATATACGTCCGTTCATGTTTGCTACCGATGAGCAGCTGGGCGTGGCGCCCTCTTCGAGGTATAAGTTTATGATTATTTGTAGTCCAGTAGGACCATTTTATTCTGCTCCTTTGCGCTTGTATGTGGAGGAACAATTTGTGCGCGCAGTTCCTGGAGGTGTCGGCAATGCCAAGACTTCAGGAAATTATGCTGCATCCCTGCATCCCACTGCTGTTGCGAAGAAGCGAGGTTTTGACCAGGTGTTGTGGACGGACGCAGTAGAGCACAAGTACGTTCAGGAGTGCGGCACCATGAATGTTTTCTTTGTGATAGGAGGGCGTCTTATTACCCCTAGCCTGAATAGCGGAACTATTTTAGAGGGAATTACCAGAGATAGTGTGATCAAGGTTGCGCAAGACATGGGTAAAATAGTTGAGGAAAGGGAAATATCGGTGGATGAGTTGGCTGCTGCTTACAAAGAAGGCACTTTTACCGAGGCCTTTGGTGCTGGCACTGCCGCTACGATTTCAAAGATTACTGAACTTCAATACAAGGACTTCACAATGTCTTTTGATTCTGAGGCAATGGAAAACGCCAATGAAATCAAGGCCATATTGACTGCAATCCGCGATGGCGTTGCTCCAGACCCGCGTGGCTGGATGCTTCATGTTGCCGGTTGATTAAAAACTCATAAAAATTTGGGAACTGCTTTTGGTTTTTGGAAATTTACCCATACCTTTGCCGTCCCGTTAAAAAAAGGGTATAATGCCTACAATTCAACAGCTCGTAAGAAAAGGAAGAGAGATCATCAAGGCCAAAAGCAAGTCTAGGGCGCTCGATGCATGTCCTCAACGCCGTGGAGTATGCACACGTGTATACACTACCACGCCTAAGAAGCCAAACTCAGCATTAAGGAAAGTTGCCAAGGTGCGTCTGACCAATAAGATTGAGGTAATTGCGTACATACCAGGTGAAGGTCACAACCTCCAAGAACACTCGATCGTATTGATCAGAGGTGGTCGTGTGAAGGATCTTCCAGGTGTTCGTTACCACATTGTAAGGGGAAGCCTTGATACTGCTGGTGTAAAAGACCGTAAGCAGAGTCGTTCCAAGTATGGTACCAAGCGTGAAAAAGCTAAAAAATAAACAACACACATCGAAATTTATATAGATGAGGAAGTCAAGAGCCAAAAAATTACCCCTAGCCCCAGATCCTAAGTTCAACGATACGTTGGTTACACGTTTCGTAAACAACGTAATGTGGCAAGGAAAAAAGGATGCATCATTAACCATTTTCTACGATTCCCTCGACAAAGTGTCAAAAATGACTGGCGAGGATGGATACGAGGTATGGAGAAGGGCATTGTCCAATATCACTCCAGCTGTTGAGGTAAGAAGCCGCCGTATTGGTGGGGCTACCTTCCAGATTCCTGCCGAAGTGCGCGCAGACAGAAAAATCTCTCTCAGCATCAAATGGCTGGTAAGATTTGCTAGAGAGCGTAACGGACGCAGCATGGCTGACAAGCTTGCCAACGAGATTGTAGCAGCTAGCAAAGGAGAAGGTGGAGCATTCAAAAAGAAAGAAGATACACACAGGATGGCAGAGGCCAACAAGGCATTTGCTCACTTCCGTGTATAACCTTATAGTTCGTGTAAATGAAGGGCTGCCCACAAGCAGCCCTTTTTTTATTTAAATTGGCTATCCCGCGCTGATAAAAAATAGCAGATGGCATATTTATTTCCTAACTTTGCAACCGCAAAACTGACGTTTCTGGTAGGCGTATCTGTTTGCAACTAAAACAAAACATTTAAACAATAAGATCAGTCATGGCAGACTTAAAATTTCAACGGAATTTCGGTATTGCAGCACACATTGATGCTGGTAAAACCACAACCACAGAGCGTATCCTTCGTTATACAGGAATGATCCATAAGATAGGAGAGGTGCATGATGGTGCCGCTACAACGGACTGGATGGAACAAGAAAAGGAACGTGGTATTACCATTACTTCCGCTGCAGTGAGCTGCCAGTGGAACTTTCCTACGGTGCTTGGTAAAGTGTCTCCCGAAACTAACAATTATTATTTTAACATTATCGATACTCCAGGTCACGTTGATTTCACTGTAGAAGTGGAGCGTTCAATGCGCGTGTTGGACGGGCTGATCGCCTTGTTCTCAGCTGTTGATGGCGTTGAACCGCAATCTGAAACCGTTTGGCGTCAGGCCAATCGTTACAAGGTTCCACGCATTGGCTTTGTTAATAAAATGGACCGTAGTGGAGCTGACTTCCTCATGGTGGTCAAGCAGGTTAAAGAGATGCTTGGTGCAAAAGCAGTACCTCTTCAACTTCCTATTGGTGCAGAGGATGATTTTATTGGGGTAGTTGACTTGATCAAAATGAAAGGCATCATTTGGCATATGGAAACAGAAGGAATGACCTTCGATGAGGTTCCGGTGCCTGCTGATATGATTGAAGAAGCAAATGAGTGGAGACAAAATCTTATTGAGGCCGTTGCTGAGTACGACGACAAATTGCTTGAGAAATTTTTTGAAGATCCAACTTCTATTTCAGAAGACGAGGTGCATGAGGCGATACGTAAAGCCGCGATTGACTTGAGTATCGTTCCTATGATGTGTGGTTCTTCTTTCAAAAATAAAGGAGTACAAACCGCATTGGATGCAGTATGCAGATACCTTCCTTCACCGGTGGATATTGATGCAGTTGAGGGGATCAACCCAGACAATGGCGAAATAGTTTCACGTAAGCCTTCGGCTTCTGAGCCATTTGCAGCCCTTGCCTTTAAAATCATGACCGATCCTTTTGTTGGACGTCTCGCATTCTTCCGTGTGTATTCTGGTCATCTTGATGCCGGATCTTATGTACTAAATGTAAGAAGTGGAAAAAAAGAGCGTATTAGCCGTATCATGAAGATGTTTGCGAACAAACAAAACCCAATTGATTTTATTGAGGCGGGAGATATTGGTGCAGCAGTCGGATTCAAGGAAATCAAAACTGGAGATACACTTTGTGATGAAGATCATCCAATCGTACTTGAAAATATGTTTATCCCTGAGCCGGTAATATCGGTGGCAGTTGAGCCTAAAGCACAGGCGGATGTTGATAGAATGGGCATGGCAATCGCCAAGCTAGTTGAAGAAGATCCAACCTTGCGCGTTAGAACAGATGAAGAAACTGGACAAACCATCCTTAGTGGTATGGGTGAATTGCACTTGGAGATTATCGTTGACCGGATGCGCAGAGAGTTTAAGGTTGAGGTTAATCAAGGAGCACCTCAGGTAGCTTATAAAGAGGCCTTCCATTCTACAATTCAGCATAGGGAAACCTTGAAAAAGCAAACCGGTGGTCGTGGTAAATTCGCCGACATCGTTTTTGAATTTGGTCCGGCTGACAAAGAATGGTTGACTGAAAATCCTGGAAAATCGATGCAGTTTGTTAACGATATTTTTGGAGGATCAATCCCCCGTGAATTCATCCCAGCTATTCAAAAAGGGTTCGAACAATCTATGTCAACAGGGGTACTAGCCAACTACCCTGTAGAAAGCATGAAAGTGAGAATATTCGACGGAAGCTACCACCAGGTGGATTCTGATTCAATGTCTTTCGAACTTTGCGCCAAAGGTGGTTTCCGCGAAGCTGCCCGCAAGGCCAAACCGGTATTGCTTGAGCCAATCATGAAAATTGAGGTGATTACTCCTGAGCAGTACATGGGAGATGTTACAGGTGACTTGAACAGAAGAAGAGGAATGCTTGAGGGCATGGACAGCAGAGCTGGAGCTCAGGTGATTAAGGCAAAGGTGCCATTGAGCGAGATGTTTGGGTATGTTACACAGCTTCGTTCACTATCATCCGGCCGTGCTTCCTCTACCATGGAATTCTCTCATTATAGCCCAGCACCTAATAATATCGCTGAAGAAGTGATCGCTAGGGTTAAAGGGAAGGCAAAAGAATAGTACAAGTAATTGAAAGTTAATACATTATGCCCCGGAACACTCCGGGGCATTTTTTATAAAAAAAACTGTTCAATCTGATTAAAAATTCATCTTTTTCTTTTGAAAGTATAAAACTAATCCATACTTTTGCATCCCATTTAAAAATGGCGAAGAAACTATGTCACAGCGAATTAGAATCAAACTACAGTCCTACGACCATAACCTGGTTGACAAATCAGCGGAGAAAATCGTAAAAACAGTACGCAGTACAGGCGCCGTAATTACTGGCCCTATTCCATTGCCTACACAAAAAAGGATTTTCACAGTGTTGAAGTCGCCACACGTTAACAAGAAAGCACGTGAGCAGTTCCAATTGTGTACGCACAAGAGGTTGCTTGACATCTATACTTCATCTTCCCGCACAGTAGACGCGCTGAGCAAGCTCGATCTTCCAAGTGGTGTTGATGTTGAAATTAAGGCCTGATGAGGCAAGGTATCGGTTCATCCGGTACCGCAGTTCTTTTTCATTCATCTCCCAATTGATTGCCGTTGGCATGAGAAAAAGGAGCGCTGAAATTTAATTTTTTTTCTCTCATATGAGAGTGGAAATATAAACAAGCCCTTCGAGGTTTGTTTACCATTGGTACTTCCGTTTCTGAAATTTCGGAAAAAAAGGAAAAGGTCGATGGCAAACTGGGATTGAAGCGAGGTAATACCTCACTGTCCATTTAACCGAAAAGGGTATAAACATTGAACAATGAAAGGAATAATCGGTAAGAAAATCGGAATGACCAGCATCTTCGGTCCCGACGGGAAGCAGACTCCCTGCACCGTCATCGAAGCTGGTCCATGTGTTGTAACACAAGTAAAGTCTAAAGACAGCGACGGTTATACAGCGCTACAGCTTGCTTTCGGCGAAAAGCTTGAAAGAAAAGCAATCGCATCTGAGAAGGGCCATTTTGCAAAAGCCTCTTCTACTCCAAAAAGTTTTGTAAAAGAATTCAGGGATTACAGCCTTGAGAAAAGTCTTGGTGAATCCATTACATGTGAAATTTTCGCAGAAGGCGAAGAGGTTGATGTAGTTGGAACATCCAAAGGTAAAGGTTTTCAGGGTGTTGTAAAACGCCATGGATTCAGTGGTGTTGGTCAGCAGTCTCACGGTCAGCATGATCGTCAGCGTGCTCCAGGTTCCATTGGTAACTCATCTGATGCCTCAAGGGTATTCAAAGGAATGCGCATGGCCGGCCGTATGGGTGGCGACCGTGTGAAAGTGAAAGGGCTTAAGGTGGTGAAAATTTTCCCTGAGAAGAATTATATCATCGTGACTGGATCTGTTCCAGGCCACAATGGTTCTATCGTTTATATTCAGAATTAATTCAACGCAGTTATCATGCAACTAGACGTATTAACAACAACAGGAAGTAAGACCGGCAGGACCATTGATTTGCCGGAAGATATATTTGGCACTGAGCCGAACAAGCACGTCGTTTACCTAGCGGTTAAGCAATATCTTGCTGCACAGCGTCAAGGTACACACAAGGTAAAGACTCGTGCAGAAGTTCAAGGTTCTAGCAAAAAATTGCACCGTCAAAAGGGAACCGGTGGATCTCGTAAGGGCAATATTCGTAACCCTTTATACAAGGGTGGTGGTACTATTTTTGGTCCAAAGCCTCACGCATACGATTTCAAGTTAAATCGCAGGGTGAAAGATCTTGCTAAAATCAGTGCACTAAGTCATAAAGGCAAAGAGAATGCAATTATTGTTGTGGAAGATCTCAAGCTTGAGGCTCCAAAAACAAGTTCTTTCGCCAGCATGTTGAAAGGCTTGAACGTGAGCAACAAAAAGGCGCTTTACGTCATGCCTGATTTAGATGAAAATGTATTTGTAAGTGCTAGAAATATACCTTCTGTTCTTTCTTCTGTACTTTCTGACATCAATACCTATGATGTTGTGAATGCAGATGTTTTGATTATCACTGAGTCCGCAGCAAAATTGTTTGCTGAGCAGGAAGAAGGTGCTGAGGCATAATTGAATTGATTAATAATATAAATAAGATATATGAAACTTGCTGATGTTCTAGTAAAGCCCATTCTTTCTGAGAAGGCAAATCAGCTTTCAGAGAAAAGACGTGTTTATTCCTTCAAGGTTGCACGTATGGCTAACAAGCTTGAAATCAAGAAAGCGGTTGAAGATTTTTATGGTGTAACTGTAGAAGACGTAAGAACAGCTGTTTCTCCTGCTAAAAGCAAAAGCCGCAATACCAAAGCTGGTGTTGTTAGCGGAAGAAAGCCTGGTTTCAAGAAAGCATTTGTCAAGGTTGGAGAAGGCGACACAATTGATCTTTATACAACTATTTAACTGAGTAGAAAAGCGGCCCTCGGGGCAAAAAAATAACAAAATGCCATTAAAGAAGTACAAACCAATTACAGCGGGAACCAGATGGAGGATCGGTAACGCATACGCAGAGGTTACCACAATGACTCCTGAAAAATCGCTGTTGGAAAAGACAAAGTCAACTGCTGGTAGAAATTCTCAAGGCCGTCGTTCCATGCGTTACATGGGTGGTGGAAACAAGAAGATGTATCGTATCATTGACTTTAAGCGTGATAAGCATGAGGTGCCTGCTAAAGTTGCTACCATCGAGTATGATCCAAACAGGACTGCCTTCATTGCGCTTCTTAATTATGTAGATGGTGAAAAGCGTTATATTCTTGCTCCGCAAGGATTGACTGTTGGAATGACTGTAATTAGCGGTCTTGCTGTTCCTCCTGAGATTGGAAACACGTTGATGTTGAAGAACATGCCACTTGGTACCAATGTTCACAACATCGAGATGCAACCTGGTCAGGGTGGAAAGATTGCACGTAGCGCCGGCGCTTCTGCACAGCTTACCAACAAGGAAGAAAAATACGCGGTATTGAAAATGCCTTCAGGTGAACTGAGAAAGGTATTGGTTAATTGCTGCGCAACTGTCGGAGTTATTTCAAACTCAGATCATAGTCTTGAGAGCATGGGTAAAGCGGGAAGAAATCGCTGGAAAGGTATTCGTCCGCGTACCCGTGGTGTAGCGATGAACCCTGTCGATCACCCAATGGGTGGTGGTGAAGGCCGCGCTTCAGGAGGTCATCCTCGTAGCCGTACTGGTAAGTACGCAAAAGGTGAGAAGACAAGAACACGTGGAAAGGGTAGTGATAAGTTGATCCTTCAGCGTAAGGACGGCAGCAAGCTTGCAAAATAATTAAACAGAAAAGAACACATAACAAGAAACCAATATTATGGCTCGTTCAATAAGAAAAGGTCCGTATGTAGCGGCCAAACTAGAGAAGAAGGTTGAAGCAATGAATGATGGCAAATCAAAAAAGTCAGTTGTGAAGACATGGAGCCGCAGAAGCACCATCACTCCTGATTTCGTTGGCCACACTTTTGCTGTACACAATGGGAATAAGTTTATTCCTGTGTATGTAACCGAATTTATGGTTGGTCACAAGTTGGGTGAATTTTCACCTACAAGGAATTTCAGAGGACACTCAAGTAAGAAAGTATAAATCATTTTCCAAAACTTCGGTCAGGGAAATAGAAAACTAAACATATGGAAGCAATAGCAAAATTGAAAAATCATCCAACTTCACCCCGCAAAATGCGTTTGCTCGCAGACGTTATTCGCGGAATGAATGTTGAGAAAGCAGTAGCCATCCTAGAGCACCATCCTCAGCATAGTGCAATTCCATTGCGCAAGCTTGTTCTTTCAGCAGTAAGCAACTGGAAGCAAAAAAATGATGGTGGCAATGTAGAAGCCTTGGTGGTAAAGACAATATTTGTTGATGGTGCTAGAAGCATCAAGAGAATGTTGCCGGCTCCACAAGGTCGTGCTTATCGCATGCGCAAGCGCAGCAATCACGTAACTGTTATTGTTGACGCAAACAATTAAGAACATACAAACTGAATCATAATGGGTCAAAAAACGAATCCAATTGGCAACAGGTTAGGCATCATCCGCGGATGGGAGAGCAACTGGTACGGAAGTAAGAAAGATTACGCGCACAAATTAATTGAGGATACAAAAATCCGCAGTTACCTAAATGCTCGTATCAACAAGGGTGGTATTGCAAAGATTGTTATTGAGCGTACGTTGAATAAACTCATTGTAACGATCCATACATCCAAGCCTGGTATCATCATCGGAAAAGGTGGCGGAGAAGTGGATAGGGTTAAAGAAGAGTTGAAAAAACTGACTGGGAAAGAAGATGTTCAAATTAACATCCTCGAAATCCGCAGGCCAGAATTGGATGCTACCATTGTCGGCGAAACAATCGCTAAACAAATTGAAAACCGCATCAGCTACAAACGTGCTATCAAAATGGCTATCGCCTCAACGATGCGCTTAGGAGCTGAAGGCATCAAGATCAAGGTTGGTGGTCGTATCGGCGGAGCAGAGATTGCCCGTTCTGAAGAAATCAAACAAGGTCGTGTACCTCTTCATACCTTCAGGATGGATATCGATTACGCCTCTCTTTTCGCACAAACCGTTTACGGAAAGATTGGAATAAAGGTATGGATCTGTAAGGGCGAGGTTCTTGCAAAGCGTGACTTGAATCCAAATTTCGTTGGCGGAAAGTCTGATGGAGCTGAAAGAAGAGATGTTCGTGGCGGAGCACCATCGGGTGGTCGTGATGACAGACGTGGTCCTGGTTCGGGCGATAGAAGACCAAGTGCTGGAAGGGATCGTAGAGGATAATTTTTAAAACGGGTATTCAATATAAATACTTCAACATGTTACAACCAAAAAGAACGAAACACAGAAAGGCGCAGAAAGGAAGGATTAGAGAAGTGGCCAAAAGAGGCGCATTGCTCTCCTTTGGTTCATTCGGACTTAAAGCGCTTGAGCCAGTGTGGATGACCAACAGGCAAATAGAAGCAGCACGTCAAGCAATGACACGTGCTATGAAAAGGGAAGGAAACGTTTGGATCAGAATTTTCCCTGATAAACCAATCACCCGCAAGCCCGCCGAAGTAAGGATGGGTAAGGGTAAAGGTAATCTTGAATTCTGGGCAGCTGTTGTTGAGCCAGGAAGGATTCTTTTCGAGGTAGAAGGTGTCACTATTGAGGTGGCGCGTGAAGCAATGGAACTTGCTGCAGCCAAATTGCCTATTAAAACTAAGTTTATTGTACGCAGGGATTATGCGGTATAAGGATTTTGAAAGTTAAACAACTGAAACATGTCACAGAAGATCGAATTTTTGAAAAGCCTTTCATCACTCAGTGAATCTGATATCAAGTCAAAGATTATTGAAGATGAATTGCGTCTTAAAAAACTACATTTTGCCCACGCAATTACTCCACTTGAAAACCCTATGACAATTAGGATTTTGAGGAAGGATATCGCAAGGCTCAAAACAGAATTAAAGAAAAGGGCAATTGCCTAGTAACCGAAAGGGAACATTAAAAACCAATCCGGTCTTGGACCGGGGCTAAAATAAAAAGAAATGGTTGATAGAAAAATTCGTAAGACCAAAACGGGTGTTGTAAGCAGCGACAAGATGGAAAAAACCATCACAGTTGCTGTTGAAAGAAAAGTAAAGCACCCCCTTTATGGAAAGTTCGTTAAGAAAACGACTAAGTTCCATGCACATGATGAAAAAAACGAAGCCAAACCAGGTGATGTGGTAAGAATCATGGAAACCAGGCCCCTCAGCAAGACAAAACGCTGGAGATTGGTAGACATTATTGAAAAAGCCAAATAGTATCTTTCGACCTAGTGTCTAAAGACAAATTGTTTAACCATACGGCATAGCCCGTATAAAATAGAAAAAAAATGATTCAGCAAGAATCCAGATTGAATGTAGCAGACAACAGCGGTGCCAAAGAAGTTCTTTGTATCCGTGTCTTGGGCAATAGCGGACAGGATTATGCGAAGATCGGCGACAAAATCGTTGTTACCATTAAAGATGCAATTCCTGCAGGTGGTATCAAAAAAGGTACTGTAGCCAAGGCTGTAATTGTTCGCACCAAGAACAAACTTCGCAGAAAAGATGGTTCGTATATACGCTTTGACGACAATGCAGTTGTGTTGCTTAATGCCTCTGATGAGCCAAGGGGTACTCGTATCTTCGGCCCAGTTGCACGTGAGCTGAGGGACAAAGGATATATGAAGATTATTTCACTTGCACCAGAGGTTCTATAGTAAGTATAAACTGCGTGAAGAACGCTTAAAATAAAGACAATGAGCAATAGATTTAAACCCAAGTTCAATATCAAAAAAGGCGATACCGTTGTGGTAATCTCCGGTGATGACAAGGATACCAAAAAGCCACGCAAAGTGCTTGAAGTATTCCCTGAAAAGTCACGTGTTCTTGTGGAAGGGGCAAACATTATCACTCGCCACACCAAACCTTCAGCACAGAATACTAAAGGTGGACTTGTAAAAAGAGAAGCTTCTATGCACATCAGCAACGTAATGCTGTGGGATGAAAAGAAAGAAGTAGCTACTAAGATCACAAGATCTAGGGAGAATGGTAAATTAGTTAGAATATCTAAAAAGTCAGGGGAGGTAATTAAATAATGAGCACAACTACATACACACCCAGGTTACAGGCTAAGTATCACAACGAAGTGATTCCAGCACTGATGAAAAAATTCGGCTACACTTCTGTGATGCAAGTGCCCAAACTAACAAAAATCTGTTTGAACAGAGGCGTTAATGGTGCCGTTACAGACAAGAAGTTGATCGATATCGCTATTGATGAAATGACTATCATTAGTGGTCAAAAAGCACAATCAACCCGTTCAAAAAAGGATATTTCAAATTTCAAACTTCGTAAGCACATGCCAATCGGTGCCCGCGTAACACTTCGTGGTGTTAAGATGTTTGAATTTCTTGACAGGTTAGTTTCTGCTTCATTGCCACGAGTTCGTGATTTCAAAGGAATAAGCGAGAAAGCTTTTGATGGTCGTGGAAACTATACTTTGGGCGTTACCGAACAAATCATTTTCCCTGAGATTGATATTGATAAGGTGAGCAAAATAACAGGAATGGACATCACCTTTGTAACCACTTCAAAAAACAATGAAGAGGCTTACGAGCTGTTGAAAGAAATGGGGATGCCGTTTAAAAACATCAGAAAAGAAAATTAATTTAAAATTGGGCCTAGCCCGCGATTAATATAATCCAGAATTTATGGCAAAAGAATCGGTAAAAGCCAGACAAAGAAAAAGAGAAAAAATGGTTGTTAAGTTTGCTGAAAAGCGTGCTGCCCTCAAGGCTGCAGGTGATTGGCAAGCGTTGGACCAATTGCCTAAAAACTCCTCTAAGGTGCGCCTAAAAAACAGGTGTCAAATTACAGGTCGTCCAAAAGGCTACATGCGTTTCTTTGGACTGTCGAGGGTAACCTTCAGGGACATGGCCTTGGCCGGAAAAATACCCGGTGTAAAAAAAGCGAGCTGGTAATCGAAACAACTCTATTAATAAACAAACAACAAAAACCTAAATAATCCCGAAGGGGACTAAGGAGGGACTAAAATATGACTACAGATCCAATTGCAGATTTTTTGACAAGGGTCAGAAATGCACAGATGGCAGGACACAGAATCGTTGAGATTCCCGCTTCTAACCTAAAGAAGCGCATAACTGAAATCCTGTACCATCAAGGCTATATCCTTAAGTATAAATTTGAGGATGACAGTAAGCAAGGCGTAATCAAGATCGCCTTGAAATACGATGCCATGAGCAAGGCCCCAGCCATCAAGACCCTTGAGCGTGTAAGTCGCCCAGGTTTGAGGCAGTATGCTAAGCCGCTTGAGTTTAAAAGAGTTAAAAACGGTTTGGGAATAGCTATCCTTTCCACCTCTAAAGGGGTGATGACTGACAAGGAAGCAAAAACCCAGAACGTTGGTGGCGAAGTCCTTTGCTATATATATTAAACATCTTCCCTGCCGGGATATCCAGGTGCGCGTACTAAGTTTTCTATACGGAACTGAAACCGCCAGGAGTAATCGTCAGGGACTTAAAAACAAATAGTATGTCTCGTATAGGTAAAAAGAACATTGAAATCCCAAAGGGTGTTACCGTAACAGTTGGTTCGGATAACACGGTTACCGTGAAAGGCCCTAAAGGAGAATTGAAACAAGCCATTGACCGTGATATCACAGTAGTTGTTACTGATTCAGTCGTTGAGTTTAAAAGGCCAACTGACCAAATCAGACACCGTGCTCTTCATGGTTTGTACCGAGCGCTTGTGAATAATCTCGTTAATGGTGTAACGATCGGGTTTAAAAAAGAATTGGAACTTGTCGGTGTGGGTTACAAAGCATCAAGTCAAGGTAATTTACTTGACCTTGCTCTTGGTTATTCTCACAACATCATTTTTGAAATTCCTAGTGAATTAAAAGTGTCGACTACCCAAGAAAAGGGAGACAATCCGCGTATATTTCTTGAAGGCATCGACAGGCAATTGCTTGGTCAGGTGGCTGCAAAAATCAGGGGACTAAGAAAACCTGAACCATACAAAGGAAAGGGTGTGAAGTACAAAGGAGAATATATCCGTCGTAAAGCTGGTAAATCAGCAGGTAAATAATAATCGTTAACCGCTCCTGGCAGTATCAGGAAAAAATTTAATAAGATGAACGTAAAATCACTAAGAAGACAAAGGATCAAATATACGATCCGTAAAAAAATATCGGGCACCGCTGCGTTGCCTAGGCTCAGTGTATTCAGAAGCAATACAGAAATTTATGCTCAGATGATTGACGATGTCAATGGTAATACCCTTGCCTCAGCTTCATCTCGCGATAAAGACATCAAGGCTCAAAAAGGAAACAAGACCGATAAAAGTAAGCTTGTTGGACAAGCGATTGCCAAAAAGGCAATTGAACTTGGCATGGCAACTTGTGTTTTTGATCGTGGAGGGTTTCTATATCATGGAAGGGTTAAGGCTGTGGCAGAAGGTGCACGTGAAGGGGGCCTTAAATTCTAATCAATCATTTATTTAAATCAATATTTCAATACATGTCACAAGTAATTTATACCAAAGTCAAAGCCGGAGACCTTGAGTTGAAAGAGAAAGTTGTTGCCATCAACCGTGTTGTTAAAACAACCAAAGGTGGTAGAGCTTTCAGTTTCTCCGCATTGGTAGTTGTTGGTAACGGAGAAGGTGTTGTTGGTCACGGACTGGGGAAAGCCAAAGAGGTACAAGAAGCCATCACAAAGGGTATTGAAGATGCAAAAAAGAACCTGATTAAAATACCTGTAATGAAGGGTACAATCCCTCATGATCAACTTGCAAAAGAAGGCGCAGCGAAAGTGCTTATAAAGCCTGCTGCCCATGGTACTGGTGTTCTTGCTGGAGGCAGCATGCGCGCAGTTCTAGAGAGTGTTGGTCTAACTGACGTTCTTGCAAAATCACTTGGTTCAGCCAATCCGCACAACGTGGTAAAGGCAACTTTCAAAGCCCTCGCTTTGTTGCGTGAACCTATCCATGTTGCAAAAACAAGGTCCATTGGTTTGAAAAAAGTTTTTAACGGGTAAGCAGTAGCTCACCAATTATTTGATTAAATTAAATCCCCCAGGGGTTTCAATATGAAAAAGCTGAAAATAACGAAAGTAAAGAGTGTCATCGACCGTCCTGAACGTCAAAAGCGTACCATGGAGGCTCTTGGACTAGGAAAACTTAACGCCACAGTAGAAGTAGAGGCAACTCCACAAATACTCGGAATGGTTAGAAAAGTTAACCATCTTATCAAAGTAGAAGAAATCTAAAGGCAATCCCTGTTAGCCTTTATTCATATTTAAACATACGAGTGGTCTCAGGGGACTGCGCTGAGTAAAATTTTTGACATGAAACTGCATACATTAAGGCCCGCTAAAGGCGCCACTAAGAAAGAGAAAAGAATTGGTCGTGGTGAAGCTTCCGGACATGGAGGAACATCGACCCAAGGTAATAAAGGTGCTCAATCTCGCACCGGTTACAAGAGCAGAAGAGGACACGAAGGTGGCCAGATGCCTATTCAACGCCGTATTCCAAAGGTCGGATTCAAAAACTTTAGCAGAGTTGAATATAAAGTATTCAATCTTGGACAGGTTGAATCCCTTGTTGAGAAATACAACCTACCTGACTTCGGTATGGAGACATTATACATCAATGGATTGATAAGCCGGACAGATAAAGTGAAAATACTGGGTAATGGCGCCATCACTACAAAAGTTACTTTCAAAGTAACTGCTGCAAGCGAAAAGGCGAAGTCTATTATTGAGGCAGCTGGCGGTTCCGTTGAAATCATTAAATAATTTCCGATATTTAATGTGCACGGTCGCATTCATTATAACGGACTAAATATTTTCCAGTGAAGAAATTCATTCAAACCATAAAGAACATCTGGGTTATTGACGAACTCAGAAACAAAATTGCAATAACGCTTTTGCTGGTATTGGTATACCGCTTTGGCTCTCATGTTGCATTGCCCGGAATAGACCCTAATAAGCTCGATCTCCAAAGCGCTAAAAAAGGGTTGCTTGGATTGTTCGATACCTTTGCTGGTGGATCTTTTTCTAGTGCATCTATTTTCGCACTCGGAATTATGCCCTATATATCAGCCTCAATCTTCATGCAGTTGATGACCATCTTGGTTCCACAAATGCAGAAAGTTCAAAAAGAAGGTGATAGTGGAAGAAAAAAAATAAATCAGTGGACCCGTTATCTAACTGCTCTTGTAACAATATTCCAAGCTGCAGCTTATGTTGCTTACTTAAAAAATGTAAGTCAGGATGCCTTAATTGACGCTTACCAACCTTTCTTCTGGATCTCTACTGTGGTAGTACTTACGGCTGGAACACTCTTTGTAATGTGGCTTGGTGAAAAAATACAGGACAAGGGATTGGGAAATGGAACATCTATCATCATCATGGTGGGTATTCTTGCACGACTTCCACAATCTTTTATTGGTGAATTTGGTGCAAAGCAAACGCGAGGTGGTGGCGGTCTTTTGTTGTTCCTAATTGAAATTGCATTTTTAATCATCATCATACTTGGACTTATTCTTCTTGTTCAGGGAGTTCGCAAGGTTCCCATAAGCTACGCAAAACAGCTTGTTGGCAATAGGGCCATAACAGGAGCAAGACAGTTTTTACCACTTAAGGTAAATGCATCTGGTGTTATGCCAATTATATTTGCGCAAGCCATCATGTTCCTTCCAACGTTATTTTCTTTTACCAACATTGAGTCTGGAAAAGGAATTTCAAGAATTTTTAGTGATCCCAGTAGCCCTTGGTACATGCTGATATACGTAATCATGGTAATTGCCTTTACTTTCCTATATACTGCTTTGATTTTTAATCCAAAGCAAATGGCCGATAACCTCAAGCAGAACAACGGCTTTATTCCAGGTGTAAAGCCAGGTCAGCCTACTGCAGATTACATCGGACAAGTTATGGATCGAATTACCTTACCCGGTGCAGTATTTCTTGCACTCATTGGTATATTGCCTGGTGTTGCCCAACATCTTGGCATAACACAATCATTCGCATCATTCTTCGGGGGTACTTCCTTGTTGATCATGGTGGGTGTTATACTTGATACATTGCAACAGATCGAAACACATCTCCTTATGCGCCAATATGATGGCCTTATGACAGGTGGACGTATTCAGGGCAGACAGACTGCAACTTCTTCGATCTAATATGATCCGCATAAAAACGAACGCGGAGGTAGAACTTATCCGCGAAAGTGCCCTTCTCGTTAGCGATACACTCGCTGAATTGGCTTCTATTGTCAAGGCTGGAGTTACCACTGAATTTCTTGATAAGCGAGCAGAGGAGTTTATACTCGACAATGGAGCAGTTCCTTCTTTTAAGCATTATCGCGGATATCCATTTGCCACTTGCATATCTGTTAATGACGCTGTCGTTCACGGCTTTCCCAATAAAAGAGAAATTATGGAAGGCGACCTTGTCTCTATTGACGTAGGGGTATACAAAAATGGCTTTCATGGTGATAGTGCATACACATTCGGTGTTCTACCAGTACTTGATGAGCACCAGCTATTAATGAAAGTTACGCGCGACTCTTTACTACTTGGAATTGAAAAAGCGATTGCTGGAAATAGAATTGGAGATATTGCTTTCGCCATTCAGGATTATTGCGAGAGACAACATCGGTTTGGTGTAGTCAGAGAATTGGTTGGGCATGGCCTAGGAAAAAATTTGCATGAAGACCCTCAGGTTCCGAACTATGGCAAGAAAGGTAGCGGGCCAAAGCTGCGTGAAAATATTGTCATTGCTATTGAACCCATGATTAACCTGGGCACAAAGGATGTTGTTTATGATTCCGATGGGTGGACGGTTAGAACAAAGGATGGGAAATTCTCTGCCCATTATGAACATGACGTTTGCATTAAAAGAGGCAAGGCTGATATACTCTCTAGCTTTGAAAAAATAACTCAACGTGAATCTTCCAATTCCGCATTGCTAGGCGGCTATTGATACTGTATTGATGTGTCTGTTGAAGGCCTACCTTTACTTGGGCTTGAGATTGTTATCATGGACAAAAGAAAAAAATTAATTGTTATTGGCGGTGGTGCATCAGGTTTTTTCTGTGCTGTCAATGCTGCTAGGATCTCTCCTAATCTTGATGTATTAATTCTTGAGAAAACCTCTAAACTGCTATCAAAAGTAAGGATTAGTGGTGGTGGCAGATGCAATGTAACCCACCAGTCGGAGGTGGTTGAGGACATGATTGACGCATACCCTCGAGGTAAAAATTTTGTAAAAAAAACTTTTCATCAATTCTCGGCACTTGATACACTATCTTGGTTTAATGACCGAGGAGTAGCTATAAAAGCTGAGCCAGATGGCAGAATGTTTCCTGTTACAGATCAGTCAGAGACCATTATTCAGTGCTTATTGGCGGAAGCTGAAAAGTTCGGTGTTAGAATCAGATTGCAGTCTGAAGTGGTTTCTATATCCAGGAAGAATGAATTTTTTGAATTAACGCTATCTGATATGCATAAAGCCACTGAGATTGAGCGATCCGATTTTATTTGCGTATCCGTTGGAGGCTATCCAAAGGAGTCTGGATTTGATTGGTTGAAAAACATAGGCCATCATGTTTCCCCCCCTGTTCCATCACTATTCACATTCAATATCCCCGATAAAGTATTGCATCAACTGATGGGAGTTGCCAACAAGGATACACTTGTTAAAATCCCGGCATTAAAAATGCAGGAACTTGGCCCGCTACTTATTACGCATTGGGGCATGAGTGGTCCAGCTGTATTGAAGTTATCTTCAAGGGCTGCAAAAGATCTTCATGCGCTAGACTATCGCTATGATATCATTGTTAGCTGGGTGCCAGCATTCCACGAAAGCGCAATGCTTGAAAAGCTTAAAAGCTTTAAGGTTGTTTCTCCCAAACAGTTGGTCCACTCAAGAAATCCCTTTGAGCTAATTGCTCGCCTTTGGACCTACTTGCTCTTGAAGTCTCATATTTCACCAGAATTAACATGGGCCAATATTACCAACACTTCATTGGTTGCCTTGTCTAAGTCGCTCTGCAATGATCTTTACAGCGTTGAGGGAAAAACAACATTCAAAGACGAATTTGTAACTGCTGGAGGCATCAAGCTAGAGGAGATTAACCCCGCAACAATGGAAAGTCGCAAGGTCTCAGGCTTGTTTTTTGCTGGCGAGGTCATGGATGTTGACGGGATAACCGGCGGCTATAATTTCCAGCATGCTTGGTCAAGTGGGTGGATAGCTGCCAATGCCATCAGCAAGGGTACTAATTAGGCCTCCCAAAACCAGAAAAAACACCTAAAAAAGCCAGTAAATTATAGGCTGGAAAGCATAATTCCGCTACCTTTGCCGTCCCCAAATCAGTCTGACAAAACAGATTGAAATTTAAACAAAAGGAGGAAATTAATAGTGGAAGAAAACAACACACTAGCAAGTCCGTCAACAGTCTCCGCACACGATGATTTCGATTGGAGCATTGACAAGCGCAACGTTGCCCGTTACAACAACGAAGAGCAACTAAAGTACGATGCCGTTTACGAGGGCACCTTTAAGCAGATCACCGATGGTGAAATGATTCAAGGAACAGTAGTTGGAGTTACCAAAACCGACGTCGTTATTAACATTGGTTTTAAGAGTGATGGTCTTGTTTCCTTAAACGAATTCAGGGATCTATCTGGTCTTAAGACTGGTGATGTGGTTGAGGTAATGGTTGTGGAGAAAGAAGACAGGGAAGGGCACTTGCATCTCAGTCGCAAGCAAGCACGTGTTACACGAGCTTGGGAGCGTATTGTGGACATGCACAAGACTGGCGAAGTCGTTACTGGTCTCGTTACAAGCAAAACAAAAGGTGGTCTCATTGTTGACATCCTTGGTATGGAAACATTCTTGCCGGGATCTCAAATTGATGTTAAGCCTGTTACAGACTACGATCAATTCGTTGGTAAATCCATGGAGTTTAAAATTGTGAAGATCAACGAAGCAATTAAAAATGCAGTTGTATCGCACAAGGCACTTATTGAAAGCGATATCGAAGCTCAGCGTGCTGAGATCATGGGTAAATTGGAAAAAGGACAAGTACTTGAGGGTACCATCAAGAACATTACTGACTTCGGGGCATTCCTTGATCTTGGTGGTGTAGATGGACTTCTTTATATCACTGATATCAGCTGGGGACGTATCAATCATCCATCTGAGGTACTTAAGCTTGACCAAAAGCTCAATGTCGTTGTACTTGATTTCGATGATGAGAAACGCAGGATAAGCTTAGGCTTGAAACAATTGACTCCTCATCCTTGGGATACACTTTCTGCAGATATTGTAGAAGGTGCAACTGTAAAGGGTAAGGTGGTAAATATCGAAGACTATGGCGCATTCCTTGAAATCACACCTGGTGTAGAGGGACTTGTTCACGTTAGTGAAATCACTTGGGCTAATACTCCGGTGAATGCAAAAGAGTTCTTCAAATTGGGAGATGATTATGAAGCTAAAGTGGTAACACTCGATAAGGATAGTAGAAAGATGAGTCTCTCTATAAAACAATTGACTTCAGATCCTTGGGATATTATAGAAGAAAAATTCCCTGTTGGAAGTCGCCATAATGGACTGGTAAAAAACATTACCCCTTACGGAGTATTTGTTGAGCTTGAGCCAGGTATTGGCGGTATGATTCACATCAGTGATTTGAGTTGGTTGAAGAGATTCAATCACCCTACTGAGTTTACAAAATCAGGAAGTCATATTGATGTTATCATCCTAAATATTGATAAGGAGAATAGGAAACTTCAATTGGGTCATAAGCAACTAGAGGAAGATCCTTGGAACTCTCTTCAGGAAACATTTGCAATTGGTTCAATCCACGAAGGAACTGTAGTGAAGAAAGACGAAAAAGGTGCTGTTGTACAGTTGCCTTATGGTCTAGAAGGTTTTGCACCAGCCCGTCATCTTGCAAAAGAAGATGGAAAAACAGTTGGCGCTGACGAAACTGCCCAATTTATGGTGATCGAATTCGATCGCAATGAAAAAAGGATTGTATTGAGTCATGCACGCATCTGGGAGCAAGTAATCGTGGATGAGAAAGAAGCAGTAAATAAGGAAAAGAAAGCCGACGCAGCCAAAACTAAAAAAGCTGTGAAGGATATTCAAGGAAAGGTTGAAAAAACTACACTTGGAGATCTAGGCGTTCTTGCTGAACTCAAAAAGAAAATGGAAGGCGGAGAAGAGCCTAGCTAATCTTGCCATTCCAATAAGTAAAAGGTCCTGTACAGCAATGTGCAGGACCTTTTTTTATGATATAAGTTTTTGGAGCGAGTCTTTGTCTAGTGCTAATAGGGAGCTGAGTTTCAAGTCGGCGATATTCCATTTATTTTCACTGAACTGTTCAGGGTGTGGAACTAATATACATTTCATCCGGGCAGCTTTTGCTGCAATTAATCCATTAAAAGAATCTTCAAAACAAATACATTCAACGGGAAGGCTTTGTAATGCGTTTGCACAGTCTATAAATACTTGGGGATGAGGTTTGCCAAATGGCAGATGTTCTGCAGAAGTATATGCAGTAAAAAAACTTTTCAAATTAATTTTCTCTAGCACCGCCTCAATGAGTGCTAGAGGAGAAGAGCTCGCCAGGCCAACTTTTAATCCCAATCTCTGAGTGAGTTCTATAGCCTCAATTGCACCTTCCATTGACACCCCACTTGCTCTTACCTTTTCAATTACTCTGTGTGTAATATCAACTTCAGTCTCGCTGATAATAGCGTGATCGATATTGAATACGGAAAACCAATGCTGAAGAAACTCTTTTGTTCTCAGTCCTGTTGTTTGATAATATTCCTCTTGATTGATGTGTACGCCAAACTTATTCATGCTTTCTAGCGCGGATTCGTACCATAGGGGTTCTGAATCTATCAATAATCCGTCCATGTCAAATATTGCAGTTGTAATTTTCATATACGGCAGTTGGTTTGTAATCGCAAATTTAACGCATAATAAATCTCCTAATTTCAATTTGCATCAACTCTTGTTTGTCTTAAAGTTCTGCTTGAATTCTATGAATAATTCTTATCTTGAAAAACTATGATTACCGAAAAGCTGAAGGATGTCAAGTTGGTGAGGAAATTATTCTACGCCATTGTGGGTTTACTGACTTACCCGGGACTTGCGATTGTTAATCGGATTAAAGTTAGTGGCACGGAATACCTGAAGGGCTTGCCCAAGCGAAACGTTTTGTTTGTGAGTAATCACCAAACGTATTTTGCAGATGTAATGGCTTTTCTTCATATTTTCTGTGCAGTCAAGTGGAGGAAGCACAATAGACTTGGTGTTCCGTATTATCTCTTGAATCCATTTGCTAATGTCAATTTTGTTGCTGCTGAAGAGACGATGAAAGACAATATACTCACCAGACTTTTTAAGCTTGCAGGTGCAATTACCATCAAGAGAACATGGCGTGCTGGGGGACAAGACATTAAGCGAGAAGTCGATTCTGCTGACTATGGAAAAATTTATGAAGCATTAAAAAAGCGTTGGGTTATTACCTTTCCACAGGGAACTACAAAGCCTTTTGCACCTGGCCGTAAAGGAACTGCGCATATCATAAAGGAAATGAGACCAATTGTTATTCCTGTAGTAATAAGTGGTTTTTGGAGAGCTTTCAACAGGAAAGGGCTATCCTTTAAAAAGAAAGGAACCTTGCTGACTGTTAGTTTTAAGCCGCCTCTTGAAATTGACTATAATGAAAGCGTGGAAGTGATTTTAGAGCATATCATGAATGCAATTGAACAAAGCAAGCAGTTTATGCTCCTAGGCAGCCACCATGCTGTTGGTAATGCATAATAAACCAAGTTACTTTACGAAGAGGGCCTTTAATTCTGTTGCTTCTTCGGGCTTCATTTTTTTTGCCAATACAAGCCTTAGTTGCCTTCGTCTTAGTGCGCTATCAAAAAGTTTTATATCCTCTTGCGTTTCGGGAATTAGTTCAGGCACCTTGCGAGGCCTTCCATTCGGATCTAGGGCTACAAAGGTGAAGTATGCTTCATTGCTTTTGTATTTGTATTCTTGCGTTAGATCTTCTCCCCATACGTTGATATGAATCTCCATTGAGGTATTGAATGCCCTTGTTACGTTTGCTTCAATATGCACAACATTTCCCAGTTTGATTGGCGCATCGAATGAAAGATTGTCAACCGATACGGTTGCAGCAGGGAGTTTACAGTGTTTTCCCGCGGCCATCGCAGCCGCTGTATCCATCCAGTACATTAGTCTACCACCCATAAGGTTGCCATAAAAATTAGTATCATTGGGGAATACCATTTCTGCCATGAGGACTTTTGTTTCTGATGCTTTTTTGGGATTCATGTGATCTGTGTTTAGGTTGCGATATTAGCCCCTTATGATGCCTTTTTCTCTGATTATGTTCAAAGTTAACGGTTCACCCTCTACATTATTTGAAAAACTTATCACATCGCACAGGTGAATGATGTGGTCGCCAGCATCCAATGTGTTTATTGTTTTCAATTCCATATAGGCAAGTGCGTCTTTTAGCACATTGAAATCCTTCCATTGTGACAAAAGTTTACGTTTCATCAATCTGCTAATTTTATCAATCTTGAGCCCTGTGGATTGCCCCAGTAGTTTGATTAGAATAGACTGATTATTGGAAAGAAGCTGCAGTACAAAATGTGGATTCTTCTGCACAAGCTCAATTGTTTTCGTCCCCTTGTATATGGCAATCATCATTCTTTTGGGTTCCATGCTTACTGCCGAAACATAAGTGCAGATGTGCATGTTGGACTCGTCTTTGCTGCGGGAGCTTATGCTGTATACTGGCAGATCAACCCTGTTCCATGGTCTCTTCATTTTCTCTGTCAATTTTATTTAGAAATAACTGTGCATTTGCCAGGTGTGCTGCCTTTTTTGAGTCGCTCATTTTTTCGTAGGTTCTTACGAGCATTCCAAGTCGAGGGTTCGAAAGGAAGAAGTCGCTGTGCTTATGCATGAACTGCCAAAACAATCCGTCCCATATCATATCCCAGCCAACCTCTCCTGCAGCAAGTGATGGTTTTTTATGATCGCTCATTTTAAAAATATAATTACTCCCACTGATGTATGGCTTTGTTGCCATCAGGCCACCGTCAGCAAATTGTGTCATGCCATATACATTCGGTACCATTACCCAATCGTATGCATCAATGAATAATTCCATAAACCATCTGTACACTTCGTTCGGATCAAACTCACACAACAAGAAAAAATTACCAAGAATCATCAGTCGTTCAATATGATGTGCGTATCCGGTGTCTAGTATTTTTTTTATTGTCTCATCGATTGGCAAAATTCCGGTTGTGCCATTGTAAAAGGAGGGCGGAATTTTTCTATTAAAGCCCCAGTAGTTGGTTGTTCTTTGTTTACTTCCCCTCGCTTCATAGATGATTCTGATAAATTCGCGCCAGCCTATGAGCTGTCTAATGAATCCCTCAAGTGAATTGATTGGTATATTATTTTTTTGTGCATGATCAATCGTGCGATCTACTATGAATCCTGGATTGATTAAGCCAATATTCATCATGGGTGACAGGATGCTGTGGAAGAGAAATTTTTCTTTAGCTACGATCGCGTCTTCATAGGTCCCAAAATGTAGGAATCTAATGTTCAAAAAATTGTCCATCAACTTGATACTCGCAATTGAGTTCCATGCCCAAGGATACGTGCTTGATTCTGGTTTAATATTTCCGGGGTTATTGCTAAAGTGTTTTTCAGTGTAACCGATGGCCTCCACGAGGTATTCGTCTGATGCGGGAAAGTCAATTGGAGGAAGGATAGTTTTAGGTGGTATTTTTTTTCTATTTTCTGCATCGAAGCTCCATTTGCCACCAACTGGTCCACCTTTTTCGTCCAACATCAGGGTTAATCTTTTTCTCTGAGAGATGTAGAAGTCGGTCTGATGAAAATGTTTTTTGTCTTTGAAGAAGTCGATTCCAGCATCCAAATTTGTCAAGAAATTCGGATTCTGGTATTCTACTGCTGTGAGTAAGTTTTTTGATAGGGCATTATTAATTCTTCTCTTGAGTAGGTAGTCTGTAGGGTCGCAAAAATGAATTGTCTTTACCCCTTTTATGCCAAGCGCTTCAATCAGTCTTTCTATGGAAGATATTGATTCGGATGACTCAATATAAATTATCTCGTATCCATTTTTAGTCAAGCGATGCTCAAAAGACTTCATGCTTGATCGGTGCAGTACGATTTTTTGCTTATGAAATTTGTATTGCTTAAAGAAAAGGTACTCCTCAATCAAATATACTGGCCTTCCGTTCTCAATCGCTGGATGATTTTCGAATAGCTGGTGTGGAAAAACTAATGTTGCTGCACTCATCGACATTAAAACAAATTTCCCTTTTAAATGTTTTAATAAAAAAAGAACATGGAAAAACTCGTTGGAAAGAAAATAGTTATTGCTGGAGCAACCGGGGGCATTGGATCTCAATTGGCCAAATTACTGCACCAAAGTGGAGCAGAGCTTTTTCTTACAGGGAGAAATCATGAAAAACTAGCAGCAATTGCAACTTCAATGGGCATTCCGGCTACACATATCTTCGCAGCAGACATTGCTGATTCAGCTGCTGTTCAAGCAATGTCTGATGCTGCCTTTTCATCTCTTGGCATCCCTGACATATTGATTAACGCTGCAGGCATAGGCATCATTAAGCCAATCGATCAGCTCAGCATCGAAGAGTTCACCCAATCTTTACAAACAAATCTCATAGGGTCTTTTCTTTTAGTCAAGGCATTTCTTCCGGGCATGAAAGAGTTGAAAAAAGGTCTGATCATCAATATTCCTGGAGTTTTAGGGAAAGTGCCAATGGCCGGGGCAGCTGCTTATTCAGCGAGCAAGTATGGCATCGTAGGTATGATGCAAAGCATACGAGAGGAGTTAAAAAGAACCGAAATCAGAATTACTAATTTATTTCTTGGAGGAGTTGATTCGCCATTTTGGGACAGCATCGACCTTAAGGTCCAAAAAGAAAAAATGATCAGAGAAGAAGAAGCTGCCAGGGCAATTTGGTTCTTGTGTCAGCAGCCTGCAGGAGGGGTAGTGAGTGAGATGGTGCTGCAGCCATTTAACCACCAGGCAATTTAATAGAATTAAAGCATGACGCCACGCAAAAAGAAGTAGGCGCAGTTGAAGTAGATAATCACGCCAGTAACGTCTACAAGTGTTGCCACAAAAGGCGCAGAGGAAACAGCAGGGTCGGCCCCAAGTCGTTTCAGTACAATGGGGAGCATTGATCCTGTGATGGTGCCAAACATAACTACACCAATCAATGATATTCCTACTACTGATGCAATGAGCAGATAGTGGGGGCCATAGACCGCAGGAAATATTTGTGACCAGAGTGCCACGCGAACAAATCCGATTATTCCCAATACAGTACCGAGCATGAGACCTGAAATAATTTCTCTTTTCATCACATTCCACCAGTCGGCCAGCGTTACTTCGCCTACCGTAAGTGCCTGTATAATCAAGGAAGATGCCTGAGAGCCAGTGTTGCCACCGCTAGAGATAATGAGAGGTATAAAAAGAGATAGTACGAGTGCTTTTTCAAGTGCGAGTTCATAGGATGCCATTGCGGTAGCAGTGAGCATTTCACCGATAAAGAGAACAATCAACCACCCAACGCGTTTTTTGAAGAGCCTGAAAATGGAGATTTCCAAGTAAGGTTCTTCAAGGGCCTCGGTCCCCCCCATTTTTTGCATATCCTCGCTAAACTCCTCATTGGCTACCCAAAGCACGTCATCAATAGTTACGATGCCGAGCATAATGTTGTTATTGTCTACTACAGGCAGGGCCACCCTGTTATTCATTTTGAACACTTGGTTTGCCATTTCTTGGTCGTCGTTTACATTGAGGGCTATGTATCGGCCATCGGTAAGCGCAGACACAACCCTATCTGGGGGAGCCAAGAGAAACTCTCTAATTCTTACGTCATCCACCAGTTGACCTTGCTTATTGACCACATAGATTACATCAATCGTTTCACTCGCCTTTCCATTTTTTCTTATATGGTCTAACACTTCGCTGGTTGTCCATTCTGGTTGAACAGCTATATAGTCTGGGGTCATGAGTCGACCCACACTGCTTTCGGGGTATCCAAGAAGCGAAAGCGTGATTTTTCTTTCTTCAGGATTTAAGAGTTTAATCAGTTCCCTGACAGCCTCAGTGGGAAGCTCCTCAAGGAATGCTGTACGGTCATCTGCAGGAAGTTCGTTTAGGAGTGCTGCAGTCTTTAGCGGCTGAAGCTCTTGGATGATCGTCTTTTGAGTGCCCAGTTCCATTATCTTGAATGTACTGGCGGCCCTGTGAACGGATAATGAAGCGATAATCTCAGTTGCATTGTCTTCATTCTCCTCGATGAGTACTGATACATCACTGATGTTAAGGTTGTTCAGAAATTCATGCATACGCATCTTGTCCTCTGATTGGAGGATGCGTTCGAATTCTTCCTGAATTTCAAGGTTGTTGACAACCTGGTTCATCGTTCAAGTTATTTCGGCTAAATTAATCATAGTTTTCAACCCTGCCATATTAAGTTATGCTTTGGCCAGAACTTCTTCTGTGATCCACAACTTTCTTACCTTTACCTAGGCCTAGCCAGTCAGCGCATGTTCTCCGATCATTCATTCTTACTATTTATTTTATGATCATTTTCTTAATAGGGTTTATGGGGTCTGGAAAATCTTTTTATGCTGAGAAAGTAGCATCCATGATGAAGATCCCCTTCATAGATCTTGATGTGGAGTTGGAGCGAGAAGAAGGTATTTCCATTAGTGAAATTTTTGCCCAAAAAGGAGAGGATGAGTTCAGGCGCATAGAAGCTTCTTTGTTGAGGGAATGTGTAGCTTCATTTGATGAAAAGGCCGGTTCTGCTAACGATACTGGTGATTTTGTTGCTTTAATAGCCTGTGGGGGTGGTACGCCTTGTTTCTATGACAATATGGATTGGATGAATCAGCATGGGCTAACAATTTGGATTAATCCGTCTTCTGATGTGCTCAAGCAGCGATTGGTCCTGGAGAAGGCAAAAAGGCCATTGATTGCAGGATTATCCGGAGAGGCATTAGAAAAGTATATTGACGCCCAATTGAGCATCAGGGCACAGTACTATACCAAGGCCAACATCCAGATTACAAATTCAGAAACTTCGATTGAAGAAATTATTAATAAGATCAAACATGCATAGGTTGTTTTTTAGAACTGCCTCAATCCTTGCTGCAGTAGCTGTAGTATTTGGCGCCTTTGGTGCGCACCTTTTAAAAAAGTATTTGCCTGTTGATGATCTCACGGGTTACCATACAGCAGTTGGTTATCAGATGACTCATGCATTGGGAATTTTTATTGCCGGCATAATTTATCGCTTCTACAGGAGCAAAGGGCTAATCTGGGCTGGATATTGTTTTATGTTGGGCATCATGTTTTTTTCTGGTTCAATCTATCTGAGGTTGTTGTTTAATTATCTGCAATTGGATTGGGGTCGAATTGTCATTATGTTTGCTCCTTTGGGGGGCACCCTTTTTGCGCTTGGTTGGATTTTTATTCTTTTTTCAATACCATCAAGAAAGCAGCTTCCCAAAAAGACCGATGAAGAAGCCTAATCATTCTGTACGCCAGCAAGCTCTTTCTCTTCTATTTCAGCTGAAATAGCTGTATTTTTGAAAGAGTTTCTAAAGCAATCAAATAATAATAAATCTGATCAATAGCACATGGGCAACCGATTAAAATCTCCCAAGCCAGAAGTAGATCCTGAAGTACTTGTGGAAGATAAGGAAGAAGAGGTTGAAATGAAATCACTGGTCAAGGACGAACGAACCCAAAAGATTCTAGGCTCCTTGCTAATCTTTATCTGTTTCTTCTTATTTGTTGCCTTCACGTCCTACCTTTTTACTTGGATGGAAGATCAGGACAAGGTTAGAAATACCGGAGCCTCAATCTTAATGCCCAATGAGCTTGAGATTAGCAACCAGCTCGGAAGTTTCGGGGCATACGTATCCTTTCTATTTTTCGAATATGGATTCGGTATCGCTTCATACTTATTTTGTTCGCTGTTTTTTGTGTTGGGGATAAATCTACTTTTTGACAGGGTTGTTTTTTCTGTTTGGAGAAACCTGCGTTATCTCGTGATGGGCTTGCTGATCATTAGTGTTAGTGCATCTTTTTTTACCCCCAGTGCATCTTTTAATTGGGGTGGGGCATTTGGGAAGTATGCCTCAGGCTGGTTGACGGCTGTGATTGGCAAGTTAGGCACCTTGGCATTACTTTCTATCTCACTATTTTCTTATGTTATATGGAGGTTCAATCCTGTATTCAATTGGCCTGTTTTTGGTAAGGGAGTAGCTAAGCCAATGGCTGACCATCTTGAATCTACCTCGTTTGAAGTTGCCCCAGATCCTGAGGAAATTCAACCAAGATTGGACCTAACTGAAGGGAATATATTGAAGAAAGGAAGCGCGCCTCTTTCAATTAATGATCCAGTTCATTCAGCTCCCCTCGAGGAAATTATTGATAACGACCAATTGCCCGAATTGATTTTGGAAGATGAAGAGGAAACTGTCGCGAGTGATGAAATTGTGGAAGACAAAACTCTAAGCCCAATTGAAGAGTTGCCGCTTGAAATAAAACCAATACAAAAAGATGCAGGTCTTTCTCCGAAAGCCGCAGCAGTATTGGCCTCTGCAAAATTTGATCCCATTGCTGACCTAAAGGGATACAAGTATCCATCTTTGGATTTGCTTGCACAATACTCTGGGGAAAAAATTGTCATGGACCAAACGGAACTCGAGGCGAACAAGACGCAGATCATGAAAACCCTCAAGAACTATGACATTGATATTCAAAAGATATTTGCAACAGTTGGTCCAACGGTAACGCTATATGAAATTGTTCCTGCTGCTGGTGTGAGGATATCACGCATCAAAAATCTTGAGGATGATATTGCTTTAAGTCTTTCCGCACTCGGCATTAGGATTATTGCTCCAATTCCAGGTAAGGGAACCATAGGGATTGAAGTTCCCAATGTCAAAAAAAGCATTGTTGGAATGAGGGCACTTCTTTCATCTGATAAATTTCAAAAAAACGACTTTGCACTTCCAATTGCATTGGGAAAAAAGATTGACAACGAAAATTTCATAGTTGATCTAGCCGCAATGCCCCACCTCTTGATGGCAGGAGCAACAGGTCAGGGTAAATCCGTCGGACTGAACGCCATCTTGGTATCCCTGCTCTACAAAAAGCATCCATCTCAACTGAAGTTTGTACTTGTTGATCCTAAAAAAGTAGAACTAAGTCTATATCGAATTATTGAGAAACATTTTCTGGCAAAGCTTCCTGGTGAGGAGGATGCCATTATCACCGATACTCGAAAAGTTGTAAATACACTCAATGCATTGTGTATTGAAATGGACGAAAGGTATGATCTGCTAAAAGAAGCAGGCTGCAGAAATATTCGTGAATACAATGCCAAATTTGCAGAAAGAAGACTGAGCCCTGAAAAGGGGCATAAGTTTCTTCCTTTCATTGTGTTGGTGATTGATGAGTTTGCAGATTTGATTATGACTGCAGGAAAAGAAATTGAAACGCCAATTGCACGTTTGGCTCAACTTGCAAGAGCTGTAGGTATACACTTGATTGTAGCAACGCAGCGCCCTTCAGTAAATATCATCACAGGTACGATCAAGGCGAACTTCCCTGCCCGTATCGCTTTTAAGGTTTCCTCCAAAGTGGATAGTCGAACTATTCTCGATATTGGTGGTGCTGAGCAATTGATTGGAAGAGGCGATATGCTTGTTTCGTATATGGGTGAGGTGACAAGAGTGCAGTGTGCTTTTGTAGATACGCCCGAAGTAGAGAAGGTGGTTGATTTTATTGGTCAGCAACAAGGCTATGCATCTGCATTTGAACTTCCTGAGGTAGTTGATGAAAAGGACATGGATGATCGGGAGTTTGATTTGCTGAGCAAAGACCCACTCTTTAATGATGCCGCTCTTCTTATTGTGCAAAGTCAGATGGGTTCAACCTCCTTGATTCAAAGGAGACTAAAACTTGGGTACAACCGTGCTGGAAGGCTTATGGATCAGCTTGAGGCCGCTGGAATTGTAGGACCAAGCAAAGGCAGTAAGGTGCGGGAGGTGTTGTACAAAACAGAATACGAACTTGATCAGTTTTTGAATTCAATCTAATAGTCTTTTCTTTGCAGCATATTGTTGATTAACCCTGACACTAAAACTAACTTCATCATGTTTAGTAGAATTTCTCTCCTGTTCTTGGTTTCGGTTTTTTCATCTCTTCTGTCATTTGGCCAATCTTCAAAGGGAATTGGGAAGAGTGATCCGGAAGCAAAAAAAGTGTTGGATGCTGTGAGTGAAAAGTTCAAGACCTTCAAAACTGTCAAGGCTAATTTTTCACTTAAAATCGAAAATGCAGCAGGGAAAGTTCAAGGAACAAAGACCGGTACAGTGATGATGAAAGGTGTCAAGTATCGGGTTTCTATAACAGGCCAGGAAATTTTTTGTGATGGGTCAACTATTTGGAGTTTTGATGTTGGTGCAAACGAAGTTCAGGTGAGCACACTCGATAACAGCAGCGGCTCAATTACCCCTCAGAAGTTATTTACGAATTTTTATGACAAAGACTTTTTGTTCATGTTGAATCCTGAGGTTAAGCGGGCTGGAAAAACATATCAGGTAATAGAGCTCACGCCCATTGATAAAACCAAGCCATTTTTTAAGGTGCTTGTAGAAGTGGATAAGGCAACAAAAATAATCATGTCTACCCAGGTGTTTGAAAAAAATGGGAACAGGTATTTTTATGCGATCAATTCGATGTCCACAACGGCTTCACTGCCCGATGAAGGTTTTTCTTTCAGTCCAAAGAAGTATCCAGGTGTAGAGCTTATCGACTTGCGATAAGTAATTATTTTCCCCAGCGAAATGTGCTAATATCAAAACCCGCGAGGTCAAGGACTCGGTCAACAACCGTTAATGCTACTTCTTCAATGGTTGTAGGATTGCTATAAAATGATGGGGTGGCAGGACAAATAATTCCCCCAGCAAGGGTGAGGGTTTCCATGTTTCGAATGTGAATGAGGTTGTAGGGAGTTTCCCTGACAACACAAATCAATTTTCTTCTCTCTTTCAATACCACATCCGCAGCTCTTGTAATCAAATCATTTGATACTCCAGACGCAATCCGCGCTAGCGTTCCCATGGAGCAGGGAATAATGATCATGGTGTCGTATTTTCCAGAACCTGAAGCGAAGGGGGCACTAAAATCATGCTTGCCGTAGATAGGGAGGGCAAGCTCATTGTGTTTTTTGTTGCTGAGCTCTGTTTCCCATACTTCTTTCGCATTGTCTGAAAAAACAATGGAAACTTCGTCCCATTGCGACCTCAATTGTTTCAGTTTGTCTAATAATAATTGTGCATAAATTGACCCACTAGCACCAGTAATCGCCACCACTATTTTTCTCATACTATCTGTTGATTAATTCGATTAACAATAGTTATTGGAAAAGGTTAGGGCTATTCTGAAAAAGAGCTCCTAAATTTTCTGGCGGGAAAGGCAATAACTGAATCAAAATCACGTTAATATTTTGGTTTTTCAAAGGATATTGGATTTAATTCGGGCTGGATTTCTATCCGGCCCTCTTTATTAAAAAAAATCCCCGCCAACTGGCAGGGATCTATATCCTTAGACTTCAGCCATTTGTGCGATTGCCTCGCTTTTATAGGCGCCTTCATCAAGTTTTTTCTTGGTCTCTTCAAATGCTTTAAGGGTCAGCTGGATATCCTCGTCTGTATGCACTGCCGTCGGGATAAGACGATAGATAATATGACCCTTCGGAATAACGGGGTAGACGACAATTGAGCAAAATATATTGTAGTTTTCTCTCAAGTCTGTTACCATATGGGTTGCTTCTTCAACCCCGCCTTTCATGTACACAGGGGTAACTACCGAATCTGTTTTCCCAATGTCAAACCCCTTTGATTTAAGGCCGTTTTGCAGTTTGAGCGCATTTTCCCACAATGTTGCTTTGAGTCTAGGTTCTGTTTTCAGGAGCTCTAACCTTTTTAGGTTCCCTATGACGATGGGCATTGGAAGTGATTTGGCAAAAATCTGACTTCTGATGTTATAGCGGATATAATCCATGATATTTTTTGGGCCTGCAATAAATGCCCCTATAGACGCCATTGACTTTGCAAAAGTTGAAAAATAGAGATCTATCTCATCTTGAATGCCTTGCTCTTCTCCTGCTCCAGCTCCTGTCTTGCCTAGTGTTCCGAAGCCGTGTGCATCGTCAACCAAGAGTCGGAAAGCATATTTTGGCCTTAAGCCTGCAAGCTCTTTTAGTTTTCCCTGGTCACCTGCCATTCCAAAAACACCTTCAGTAATGAGCAAGATGCCACCAGATTTTTGCTTGTCGATTAATGCAGTCGCACGTTGTAGTTGTTTTTCGCAATCAGCAACATCGTTGTGTTTGAATACAAAACGATGTCCAGGATGCAGCCTTAGTCCATCTATTATACAGGCGTGGCTCTCAGCGTCGTATACAATCACATCATGCCTGTTGCACAGTGCATCAATCACACTCATGATTCCTTGGTATCCGAAATTAAGAAGTATTGCATCTTCCTTCATCTCGAATGCGGCTAGCTCTCTTTCTAATTGTTCATGTTGGTTCGTATTCCCACTCATCATTCTTGCACCCATTGGTGTTGCAAGTCCATATTTTGCAGCAGCATCGGCATCTGCTTTGCGAACTTCTGGGTGGTCGGCTAGTCCCAAATAATTATTCAGGCTCCATACAATCTTCTCCTTTCCTCTAAATTTCATTCTGTTGCCTATCTCGCCCTCAAGTTTAGGAAATGCAAAATATCCATGGGCCCGCTCACGGTGTTGGCCTAAAGGACCATAGTTGCTGATTAACCTTTCAAAAATGTCTGCCATAGTTCAGGGTTTTGGGTGATTTACACGCTGCAAAGATAATTTTTTCATATTAACATTGAGCAATAGGATGTTCATAAAATGACGGTAATAAAGGAAGGCATTCCCATAACTTTGTATAGTTCTGTGATTAATACGAATTGCCATGAAAAAACTATTGCTTTACGCTACTTTTTACCTGTTTTTATCTGTTGTTGGGCAAGCCCAACAATTGGTAAAGCAATCAGCATCCCCAAAGCTGGTCGTTGGACTTATGGTAGACCAAATGAGATGGGATTATATATACAGGTTTCAAAGTAGGTATAGTGAGCATGGATTTAAGCGAATACTTAGAGAGGGTTTTTCTTGCGAGAATACGTTTATTCCATACGCGCAAACCGTTACTGCTGCAGGACATGCGTCAGTCTATACGGGTTCTGTTCCTTCAATTAATGGCATCATGGGCAATGATTGGTATGATCAATCGCTAAACAAATATGTATACTGTACAGAAGACAATGCCGTGGCCATTGTAGGAGGCGGTAAGGGTGGTCCAATGTCCCCCAAAAATCTAAAGACCACCACCATAACCGATGAGCTTGAGCTTGCAACAAACTTTAGGTCTAAGGTCATAGGCGTTGCCATTAAAGACCGAGGGAGTATTCTTCCTGCGGGGCATTCAGCCGATGGGGCATATTGGTATGATGGCACAACTGGAAATTTTGTTTCCAGCACCTGGTATATGAAGCAATTAAGTCCATGGGCTGATGCATTCAATCAACGCAAAGTAGTGGACTCTCTATATCGACAGAATTGGAATCTCAGTTATCCATTTACCTCTTACACGCAAAGTAATATCAGTAGTACTCGATATGTCAACAGCCCTTTTCCAAGAAAGCTCGAAGACTTTGTGGCTAAGGATTATGGACAAATTGCCTCAACGCCATCGGGAAATACACTAACCTTCGCTTTTTCAAAGGCTGCAATTGAGGGGGAGATGTTGGGTGCAGATAGTATACCTGATTTTTTGGCAATCAGCCTTTCTTCTCCTGATTATATTGGGCATGCTTTTGGTCCGAATTCCGTTGAAATAGAAGATAATTATTTGAAACTTGATAGGGAGTTGGCTGCTTTTTTTGACTATCTAGACAAGAAGATAGGCAAAGGAAAATATTTGCTTTTCTTAACTGCTGATCATGCAGTTTCTCATTCGCCAGGTTTTATGATGGATCATCAGTTGCCGGCAAAGGCGATGAAGTCTAGCGACAAAGCGGAGCTGGCCACAAAAAAACAATTCGGATTGAAGAGGCTTGTTAAGGCCACTGCTAATTACCAGCTTTATCTAGACAGGGCTGCGATTGATTCAGCAGGGGCCGACTTTGGCGCGGTAAAATCATTTTATGTACAGGAGTTAAATAAAGATGAAGATGTATTGATGGCATTTGATAATGCACATATTAATGATGCCAATTTACCTCAGGAATATCGTGAGATGTTTCAAAAAGGATTTAATTATAAACTAGCGGGTGACATACAGGTAGTCTATAATTCAGGAAACTTCTTTACCAGCTCTCTGGTAGGGGCTACTCATGGAACCATGTATGCTTATGATTCTCATATTCCTTTGTTATGGATGGGATGGGGGGTAAAACAAGGAACTTCACACCGTACGGTATACATGAGTGACATCGCAGCAACGGTAGCAGCATTGTTAAAAATACAAGTGCCGAGTGGTAATGTTGGCTCAGTGATTGGGGAGCTTATTAAATAATTTTAAAGCAATACGTATTATGCAACAGTATCTTGATTTGCTAAAGCATATTTTAGAAACAGGCACCGAAAAAAGCGATCGTACAGGAACGGGAACCAAAAGTGTATTCGGATATCAAATGAGGTTCAATCTGCAAGATGGTTTTCCGATGGTCACAACGAAGAAGCTTCACCTTCGCAGCATTATTTATGAATTGCTTTGGTTCTTAAAAGGCGAAACAAATATTAAGTATCTAAACGACAATGGTGTAAGCATTTGGAACGAATGGGCTGATGAAAACGGCGAGCTCGGTCCGGTTTATGGAAAGCAGTGGAGGTCTTGGACTGCAGCGGATGGAAAGGTGTATGATCAGATCTCCGACTTGATAACGCAGATAAAGACCAACCCTGATAGCCGTAGATTAATTGTTAGTGCTTGGAATGTGGGTGATTTGCCACATATGGCGCTAATGCCCTGTCATACGCTGTTTCAGTTTTATGTTGCTGATGGAAAACTTTCTTGTCAGTTGTATCAGCGATCTGCAGATGTTTTTCTTGGCGTTCCTTTCAACATTGCATCCTATGCATTATTTACCATGATGGTTGCCCAAGTCTGCAATTTGAAGCTGGGTGATTTTGTTCATAGCTTTGGGGATGTACACCTCTACAATAATCATATTGAGCAGACGCAGTTGCAGTTGAGCCGCACTAGCTTCCCGCTTCCGCAAATGAAGATCAACCCTGACGTGAAAGATATTTTTGGATTTAGTTTTGAGGATTTTGTTTTGGAAGGATATCAGTCGCACCCAGGCATCAAAGCACCTGTGGCAGTTTAACTTAACTTAGTGTTCATATGTATATATCTCTAGTCGTCGCTGCCTCTAATGCCAATGCCATCGGGGGTAATAATGCGCTCTTGTGGCGATTGCCCAATGACATGAAGTTTTTTAAGAACCTAACTTGGGGTATGCCCGTAATCATGGGAAGAAAAACATTTTTTTCTATGGCAGGTAAGCCGTTACCAGGAAGGTTTAATATTGTGATTACCAGAAACATTGATTCCGTTCCAGCTCAAGAAGGCGTATGGATATGCACTAGTTTAGAAGAAGCTATAGAGAAAGCTAAGGCTACCGATTGTAGGGAAGCCTTCGTCATAGGCGGCGGTGATATATACAGGCAGTCAATGGCTATTGCAGATAAGATTTACATGACCAGGGTGCATGCTGATTTCAGTGAGGCCGATGTTTTTTTTCCTGAAATCAGTGTTGATGATTTTGGACTATCAGAAAGTATAGAATTTGCTGCTGACGAAAAGCATGCTTTTCCCTATGCGTTTGAAACATGGACCAGGATAAAAGACATGGAATCCAACGGTTGACGGATGTATACACCTAGCCGCATTTTCGTTAAGTACCTCTCTTATCTACTGAATGCATCCAATGGCAGGGGCCATGGCACTCACTCCCCCTTTGTTTTTGATTTTATTGTTAACCTTCTTAGGGATAAAGCCATCAGTGACGCAAGGTTTGATGCAATAGAGCTGACTAGAAGCCGACTGAGAAAATCAAGGGATACCATCTCGGTAAAAGATCTGGGTGCTGGATCTGCTTATGAGCAAAATACCATAAGAAGTGTTTCTCGGATTGCAAAGCATGCTGTAAAGTCGCCCAAATACGCTCAGCTGCTTTATCGCATGATCCGATACTATCACATTGAATCCGTAATCGAGCTCGGAACTTCGCTCGGAATAACCACACAGTATCTTGCACTCGCTGAACCCAAGAATGGAGTTGTTACCCTCGAGGGCGCACCAGAGATTGCAGCTTTTGCCTCGGATTCTTTTATTGCTGCTGGGTGTAAGAATATTAGGCTAATCTGCGGTGATTTCAAAGATCATTTTTCTGGCCTACTCAATGAGACAAAGGGAAGGAAGTTGATTTTTTTTGATGGCAATCATCAATATGATGCCACCATGGAATACTTTAATACCGCTTTGGCTTCAGCCAATCAGGGGGATATCTTTGTTTTTGATGATATTCATTGGAGTCTAGGAATGGAGCGGGCATGGTCGGAAATTCAAGAAAATGAGGCAGTTGCATGTACCATTGATTTGTTTTTTATAGGTATTGTTTTTTTCAAATCAGATTTTTATCAGAAGCAGGATTTTGCAATTCGATTTTAATCCCTTTATTAAGGATGACATAGTTAAATTGATTAGATTTGTGACTTCAATTCAGCTCCTATGATTGTTGGTGTTTTAAAAGAAATTGCTCCAGAAACAAGGGTTTCTCTAATTGCAGAAGGTGTTTCACAACTTATTAAAAAAGGAATTACGGTTTGGGTGGAAAGCGGATCAGGAGCAAACGCGTTTTGCTCGGATGATGATTATCGCGCTGCGGGTGCAGGGGTAAAAAGTGAAGGGGAAATCGCCCAACATGCTGATGTCATCCTTTCTATTCATCCTCCAAAGGGAACATTTAAAAAAGGGGCAGTGCTGATTGGCATGTATCAGGCAAGGTTTCAGCCAGAGAGAATAAGCAAATGGACAGAAGAGGGACTCGTAGTATTTAGTATGGAACTTCTTCCTCGAACAACCAGAGCGCAAAGCATGGATGTTCTTTCAAGCCAAGCAAATATTGCGGGATACAAAGCGGTGCTCACAGCAGCAAATGCATACGGAAGATATTTTCCTATGTTTATGACAGCCGCAGGCAGCATACCTCCTGCTAAAGTGTTGATCTTAGGCGCTGGTGTTGCGGGGTTACAAGCCATCGCTACAGCAAAACGATTGGGTTCTGTGGTAGAGGTATTTGATACCAGGCCTGCTGTTAAGGAAGAAGTACAAAGTTTGGGTGCAAAGTTTATAGAAATACCTGGCGCAGCGGATGCTTCATCTGCTGGTGGTTATGCAGTTGAGCAAACAGAAGAGTATAAGCGTAATCAGGAATTGAAAATCGCAGAAAGCATTGCCAAGGCGGATATCGTTATAACCACTGCACAGATACCAGGCAAAAAGGCACCAATATTGATTTCTGAAGATATGATCAAGGGCATGAGAAGAGGAAGTGTAATTGTTGACTTGGCTGCATCAACTGGAGGTAACACGCCCGTTACAAAGGATAGGGAAGTTGTTCTCTATAATGGAGTTACAATCATTGGCGACAGCAATCTACCGGCAACCCTGCCTTCTGACGCAAGCAAATTGTATGGAAAAAATATTTTAAACTTTCTTCAATTGATTACCACCAAGGAAAACACGTTGAATGTTGAGGTTGATGACGATTTAGTGAAAGGTACACGCGCAAGAGTATAATTTTATAGTTAACGAATAAATCGTTTATATGGAACAAGTTTTAGAATGGATTGCCGGACATCAAGAAATGATCTATGTGGTTGTATTGATGATTTTCGTGGGAATCGAAATCATCGGCAAGGTGCCTAGCGTTTTGCACACACCCTTAATGAGTGGCGCAAACGCAATCCATGGAGTAGTAATTATTGGAGCCATCATTGTGATGGGTAAAGCAGAGGAGGGCAATACCATAGCGCTAATACTAGGCTTTCTTGCAGTAATACTTGGCACGCTGAA
Organism: uncultured bacterium; assembly: GCA_903920455.1. GTDB lineage: Bacteria > Bacteroidota > Bacteroidia > Chitinophagales > Chitinophagaceae > Pollutibacter. Next base: position 50,756 of record CAIXLY010000025.1, read on the forward strand.
TGTGGTTGGTGGATTTGTTGTTACAGACAGGATGTTGGAGATGTTTAAAAAGAAGAAATAATAATAAAGAAATTCTAATTAAGTTTTCATGGAATTGAACATACTTGTAGTTTGTTATTTAATCGGGTCGATTACTTTCATTGTAGGCTTGAAAATGCTTTCGAATCCAGCATCTGCGCGTAAGGGCAACCTTATTGCTGCAGGAGGCATGGGGATTGCCATTTTAGGTACCATTTTTCTTTATGAAGAAGATGGAAGTCGACTTGGAAATTATGGTTGGATTTTTTCTGCTTTGTTATTAGGTTCCATTGTTGGAACGCTGATGGCAAAAAGAGTTAAGATGACCGCAATGCCAGAGATGGTTAGTTTGTTTAATGGAATGGGTGGAGCTTGTGCTGCTTTGATTTCTGTGATTGAATTCAGGCATATGCTTCATGTTGGCGTTGATCAAACCAGTCTTTTGATTATTCTACTTGGGTTAATTATTGGCTCGGTTTCTTTTTCGGGGAGCATGATCGCTTGGGGCAAGTTGAATGGCAGGGTAAAGGATTTTGCTTTTCAAGGACAACATATCATCAACCTCGTGATCTTGGTGCTTAATTTGGCAATTGCTGGATATTTGATGATTGCAGGTCCAGCAGCGGTCCCATTATTTTTCTATCTCATCATTTTCTTGTCTTTACTGTATGGTGTATTTTTTGTTTTGCCAATCGGTGGGGCGGATATGCCTGTAGTCATATCATTATTGAATTCCTTTACTGGAGTAGCAGCAGCTTGCGGCGGGTTCTTATACAACAACAAAGTCATGCTTACCGGAGGAATTCTTGTAGGTGCTGCTGGAACCTTGTTGACAATTTTGATGTGCAAGGCCATGAATCGCTCACTCAAAAATGTATTAATAGGATCTTTCGGTGGTAAGAAGTCGGTTTCAGCTTCACAAGGCCCGCAAGGCGGAACCTACAAGGAGCTTTCCTTGAGCGATGCAGCGATGGTCATGAGTTATGCTACAAAGGTGATGATTGTGCCAGGGTATGGACTTGCAGTTGCCCAGGCGCAGCACGTTTGTCATGAATTAGAAAAAACGCTTGAGAGTAAAGGTGTTGAAGTGAAGTATGCAATTCATCCTGTTGCAGGCCGTATGCCCGGACATATGAATGTGTTGCTTGCTGAAGCGGATGTGAGTTATGATAAGTTGTTAGAAATGGAACAAGCCAATGAGGAATTTAAAACCACTGATGTAGTACTGGTGCTTGGAGCAAATGATGTGGTTAACCCTGCTGCAAAAACAGACCCATCCTCTCCGATTTACGGCATGCCTATACTTGAAGTAGAGGAAGCAAAGCTCATCATCGTCAACAAACGAAGCATGAAGCCCGGTTACGCCGGAATTGAAAACCAACTTTTTTTCCAGCCCAAAACATCAATGCTTTTTGGAGACGCGAAGAAAGCCTTGCAGGATCTTTTGGCGGAGGTTAGGAATATCTGACGACCTTCAGTCATCCCTCAGGAACTTTACATATGATTCTTTCAGAAATTTTTTTGTCTTCTTTGCGAGACTGCACAGGGTTTTGCAGAGAAGATTTTGTAGCAGCACATCAATCTTCACCAACAGTTTCTGTAAGGTTGAACAAATTGAAGCTGGCATCTTCTGATATGCTATTTTCTCCTGCAATCAAAGGTCGATCAGTTCCGTGGTGCGAAGATGCTTTCTATCTCAATGAAAGACCTTCCTTTACGCTGGACCCCTTGATTCATGCTGGTGCTTATTATGTTCAGGAAGCCTCTAGTATGTTTATTCATCATGTGCTCACCAGCGTACTTGGTAATAGCCGTAATCTGAAAGCACTTGACCTTTGTGCTGCACCCGGAGGTAAAACGACCCTATTGGCATCGCTTCCTCAATTTCAAATGATTCTTGCTAATGAGATTGTACAATCACGCATATCCGCGCTTATTGAAAATATTGTAAAGTGGGGGGCACACCATGTCTTTGTTTCAAACAATGATCCAAGAGATCTTGAGCGCTTGGGGGATATGTTTGATCTGGCTTTGGTTGATGCTCCATGCAGCGGAAGCGGCTTATTTCGGAAAGATGAAAATGCACAAAATGAGTGGTCCGAAAGCAGTGTTTTGCATTGTTCCAGCCGGCAAAAACGGATCATGGAAAGTGCATCCAAGGTGATCAAGGAAGGCGGTTATTTGGTGTATTCAACCTGCTCTTTCTCCAAAGAGGAAAATGAGGATATTGTTGATTTTCTCATCGGTTCTGGAATGTATGAGTCCGTAAGGGTTGATTTGTTGGCCGATTGGGGTATTGTTGAGTCTGCTTCAGACCAGCATGAGGGGTATGGGTATAGGTTTTATCCAGATCGGCTGCAGGGAGAAGGATTTTTTTGTGCAGTACTTAAAAAAAATACATCAGATGTTGCAAATGAATTTAGGGTAGGGTCAAGCGGACTGAACTTTGTAAAAGACCCTAATCTGCTCAAACCCTGGCTGAATAATTCCGAGGGAATTGCCTTTTATCAAAAGGAGAATGAGGTCTTTGTCTGTCAGGAAAACAGCATTCAGGATTTGATTGTAATGAAGGAAGTTCTGAGGTTGAGACGTTCCGGAATGCGCATAGGTGAATTGATTCGAAATGAATTGATTCCTGATCATGAACTGGCAATGAGTACATCCCTTTCTAACCAATTGGCTAAGATTGAATTGGATTGCCCGACTGCGTTGAAGTTTCTGCGTCGCGAGCAGATAGGGGGCGAAATGCCTTCTCCTGGTTGGAACTTAGTACAGTATAGGGGGGTTGTGTTGGGATGGGTTAAAGTTGTTCAAGGTAAGCTCAAGAATCATTATCCCATGCCATGGAGGATACTGATGAGAGGCTGAACTAAATGTTAATTTTTGTTCTCGGCTTACTTCATTTATTCTTTGCCTGCTTTTTATGAAAAATTATAGATTATTTTGTACCATAACGCATTTTATATGAGGCTCCTTTTTTCAGTAACCCTTTGTTTGCTTTCTCTTTCCATCTTTGCTCAACCTGGACCTTTTGCGATAAAGCGATCAGGAACTGTCATGTTGATTGAGCATAAAGTGCTGCCTAAAGAAAACTGGTATAGCGTTGGCAGGATATATATGATTAGTCCAAGAGAGATTGCTTCTTTCAATGGACTATCCATTGACAAGGGTTTGGGGATCGGCCAGGTGTTAGAAATTCCCTTGACAAAATCAAACTTCTCACAGTTGATTGATGCTTCAGCCGATGGTGTTCCTGTAGTTCATATTGTACAACCTAAAGAGGCCTTGTTTCGATTGGCTAGCAACTATCAGGTTGATGTTAGTGTGTTGAAAAAATGGAATGGATTAAAAAAGGACCAAGTTAACGTTGGCTTTAAGTTGATCGTTGGATACATTAGATCCGTTGCTATTGCTCAAGCTCAGTCACCAGACCAGCCGATTGAGAACCAAGTCAAAGTAGAATCATCCCCTGTTGTTATTCCCACTTCTTCTATTGTGTCTAAACAAGAGAAAGAGCCAACGAGAATTCCCAGTGCAGTTTCAGTACCTCAGCGAACTGTCACCTCAACAGCTGAAAAAGCAGCTCAGTCTGTTCCTGTTTCAACCACACCTGAATTGAAGGACAATGGCGTAGGTCAGTTCTTTGAGCTTTTTAATATACAGTCTAACGAAGGGTCAATAAAAAACCTTGATCAGCCGGCCTATGGCATCTTCAAGAGCACAAGTGGATGGCAGGATGGCAAGTACTATGTGCTGATGAACAATGTTGTTCCTGGCACTGCTGTTCGGATTATTGCAGCACAAACGGGGAAGGAAATTTACGCCAAGGTCTTAGCTCCTGTGCCAGCGGGTAAAGAGAGTGAGGGGATGGCGCTGAGGATTAGCAGTGCTAGTGCCGCTGCCTTGAACTTGGGCGAGGCAACAAATGGCAACTTGAAAATTTCTTGGAATAATTAGTTGCTGTTCTCCCAGCTTGCAAGCCTAGTTAATGATTCTAAATAAAGCATTAGGTGGATGCAATTTGATATATTTGGCTTTGTTTAAATCAAAAACTCTCGATGTCATTTTTATTTCAGCTCTACAGGGTATTGGTTCCCAAGCCATTGCGAACTAAAATTCTTCTCAATTCGCTTAGAAAACAAATACCTCAATTTCACGAGTCTGACCCTCTTTTGATTAGTGATCCAGAAAGAAGGGAGGTTGTTGAATTTGTTAAACATCAAGGCGTTAAAGTTTTCCCCTATTCTTTTACCAATAAATATAATCAGTCCAAGGTTGAAGTATTTGTTGATTCGGGATCTGGATTAAAATATGTGCTGATGGACGGCAAACGTTTGTATTTCAAACGAAGGTGGTCTGTTTCGCGCATACAGAGATCATTCAATGATCTTTCAATGGAGCAAGATGAAAAAAGTCCACACCGCTATCTTTCAGATGACTTCAGAATTTCAGAAGGCGATATAGTGGCTGACTTTGGAGCAGCCGAAGGCAACTTCTCACTTTCGATAATCGAAAAAGTAAAAAAAATATATCTTTTTGAATCAGATCCAGAATGGATAGAGGCGCTTGATAAAACTTTTGAACCCTGGCGCGAAAAGGTTGAAATTGTTGCCAAGTTTGTATCGGATATTGACGATCAGCGGCATTGTACTGGCGATGTATTTTTCTCTAATAAAGAGTTGAATTTTTTGAAGATTGATGTTGATGGCGGAGAACAAAAGTTATTGAAAGGCTTTGAAAAAACATTGGAGAGGGATAGCAATATCAAGATTGCCTTATGTACCTATCATCAGCATAACGATGAAAAAGAGTTTACTGAACTCCTTGTTGATAAAGGGTTTTCTGTCAATCCTTCTTATGGGTTCATGATTTTTCATTATGATAAAAAATTAAAGGCACCCTATATTCGAAGAGCACTGCTAAGGGCGATTAAACCATAAGCTATGGAATGGAAAATATTAAATTCGGAGTATCTCTTTAAAGACCTCTGGTTCACTGTGAGAAAAGATGTTTGTGAAACAAAAGAGGGTAAGCGGGTAGATCCTTATTATGTTTACGAATTCCCAACTTGGGTAACTGCAGTAGCATTGACCGAGGAAGGAGAGTTCATTTTTGAGCGGCAGTACCGCCATGCGATAGGCCTAACCATGATGGAAATTCCTGGCGGATGTGTTGATGGCGATGAGAGTTTTGATGCAGCTATTGCCAGAGAACTTAAAGAGGAAACGGGTTATGAGTTTTCTTCTTTCGAATGTCTTGGCAGAACCTCGGCTAATCCATCAACCCATAACAATTGGATGTATTTTTATCTTGCTAGGGGAGGGAAAAAAGTATCAGCACAATCCCTTGATCATAACGAAGAAATTGAAGTGTGTTTGCTTAGCATTGACAAGGTCAAGGATTTATTAAAAAGCAATCAGATATACCAGAGCATGCATTCGACAGCACTTTTTTATGCGCTGGATAAGTTGGGGGCGCTTAGTTATTAACGAAGTTATTTTTGTCTACTTCTCCAACTACAAATATGCTCCCGCAAACCACAATAAGATCATTGTCCCCCGCCTCTCCAATGCATGATTGAATAGCAATATTTACATTCTCAAAGCAACTCCCTTGTAGCCCAGCATCCTCAGCTATTTTTTGTAAGGCATCGATTTCGAGGGCCCTAGGGATATCCGCCTTGGTAAAGCAATACTGAGCATTAGTGGGCATTGAGGCAATTGACTTTTTTACATCTTTCTCCTTTGACATTCCTAAGATAAGATAGAGGCGATCGTGTTTAATTGAATGGATTTGGTCTACTACATTTCGAATTCCATCTTCATTGTGTGCAACATCCAATATTAACATTGGTTTCCTCATTAGCATTTCCCACCTTCCTCCCAGTCCGGTGATTTTTTTTGCATTTTTAATTCCATCAATAATGCTCTTTTCATGAATCTTCCAGCCTATTTTAGAAAGCAAGTTGATTGCTGTCATTACTGTTCTGATGTTTTCGCATTGGTATAGTCCTGCTAAATCACTCACTATTTCTATATTAACGTCCCCTGTATTTTTTGCAAGTTTTACATGCAGGTTATCAAGGTTGCTTTCTATGACTTCAGCGTTCCACTCTTGTTCTGCAAAGCAGATTGGGGCATCTTCTTTTTCTGCTTTTTCGAGAAAGACCTTTTTTGTTTCAGGGGTGCTTCGTCCAATGACTACGTGCACTTTTTCTTTTATTATTCCAGCTTTTTCTTGTGCGATTTTTTCAAGGGTATCTCCTAATATTTGTTGGTGATCATAGCCAATGTTCGTAATGATCGACAATACTGGCATAATCACATTGGTGCTGTCTAGTCGCCCCCCCAATCCTGTTTCGATAATTGCGATATCGACATGTTCTTGTGCAAAATATTGGAATGCCATGCCTACGGTTACTTCAAAAAAAGAGGGCTCTATTTCTTCTATGATTGCGGACATATTCTTTGTAAACTGAATAATTTTTTCTTCCGATATCATGACCCCATCAATTTTGATGCGCTCTCTGAAGTCGCTAAGGTGCGGTGATGTGTATAGTCCAGTTTTGTAGCCAGCATGCTGAAATATTGCCGCGACCATATGGCTTACTGAACCCTTGCCATTGGTGCCAGCAATATGAATTGAAGGAAAGGTTTTTTCTGGGTTGCCCAATGCTTTGCAGATAGCAATTGTATTGCTTAGGTCAGTTTTTAGCGCCGCATGTCCAATTTTACTGAACATAGGCAGTTTGGTGTAGAGGTACTCCAGGCATTCGGGATAATTCATGATACAAAGATATTGATGTCTTTTTGTTAAAAACCGATGGATAAAATATCCTTTATCGGAGGGCCGGTTCCCCTTCCCTTGTTTATCTTTGTGCACATGAGTATTTTGTTGTGGGTTCCCCTATCGTTATTTTCTCTTTTAACGGTTATTCAGCTTTATTATTACATTAGGTATTTTAGGCTTCTTGCTTTTTATAAAAACAAGGGTATTGATGCTCAAATGGAGCATGCTGTAAGTGTAATTGTCTGTGCTAGAGACGAAGCAGATGAGATAGAAGTCAATCTTCCCGGGATTTTGGTTCAATCCTACAGGAGTACCCATGAAATCGTTGTCGTGAATGATAATTCTCATGATGACACTAAGTATCTCTTAGAGGGACTGTATAAACAATTCAAGCAGCTCCATATTCTAGAGTTAAAGCAGGAGGCTGTTCATATTCCGGGAAAAAAATTCCCACTGTCCATGGGCATTAAGGCAGCTAAGTATGAATTGCTTTTGTTGACTGATGCAGACTGTGTTCCCGCATCTGAACATTGGCTAAAGAAAATGCAGGATGCATTTGCTCCTGGCATTGAGATTGTGCTTGGATATGGAGCCTATAAAAAGAAACCGGGAATTCTCAACAAACTCGTGCGCTTTGATGCTTTTCATACCGCTATTCAATATTTGTCATCAGCGCTTGGTGGTAAGCCTTACATGGGGGTGGGAAGAAATCTGGCTTATAAAAAAGAGCTTTTCTTTAGGCACAAGGGCTTTGCCACGCACCATCATTTTTCTGGTGGAGATGATGATCTTTTTGTCAATGGGGCTTCTACCCGCACCAATACTGCAGTAGTTATTGATGCGGATGCGTTTACCTATTCCTCCGCGCCATCCTCATGGAATGAGTGGGTTGTTCAAAAGGAAAGGCACAATACCGCTGGCAAATATTACAAGGGGAAGGACCGCTGGCGTTTGGGTTGCTATATTGTCTCTCATTTTCTTTATTATCCTGTTTTTTTCGCTGCTCTTTTCACTTTTGATTGGCGTTGGGTGTTGGCAATCTTTTTATGTAGGATGTTGACGCAGGGTATTGTTTTTGGTCGTGCTATGAAAAAGTTGGGCGAATCTGATTTGCTCCCTTTTTACTGGATTTGGGATTTTTGGATGTTTTTTTATTATTTCATTTTTGTTTCCTCTCTATGGAAAAAACCAAAGGCTCAATGGAACTAATTCAAAAGTATTTTGGTGATTTCTCTGAGAAGCAGTTGGGTCAGTTAGCTCAGCTTGAGGACTTATATCATGTGTGGAATGAAAAAATAAATGTGGTCTCCCGCAAAGACATCAATTCTTTATATGAAAAGCATGTGCTTCACTCTCTCTCAATTGCTGCCCAGTATTCTTTTGCAGATGGAATCCAAGTGATCGATATCGGCACAGGAGGGGGCTTCCCCGGTATTCCATTGGCCATATTCTTTCCTGAAGTAGAGTTTCATTTGGTAGATTCAATAGCAAAAAAGATAAAAGTGGTAGAGGCGGTGGCCGAGGAAATTGGACTAAAAAATGTAACAACCGCGCACACTCGGGCGGAAGACATCAAGAGTCGAAAGTTTGACTTTGCTGTATCCAGGGCCGTTGCCCCTTTAAAAGACCTTTGGCGTTGGAGTAAGCCCCTTCTTAGAAATGAAAAGAAAATGGAGGATTTGAAAAATGGTTTGATCTGCCTAAAGGGAGGAGATCTTACTTTGGAAATAGCGGATTCGTTGCTCAGGCCTTATGTTCAGGATATTTACTCCTTGTTTCCAGAGGTTTATTTCGAGCAAAAATATATCATATATGTGCCTATCTGATAAAGTGATAAAACGTATTAAATCTCCTCTATTTCCTAGAACTTTCTCCATTCACGTGTGTTTAATCTAATATTGGATCAGAATACATGGAAAACAATATTAAGGTAAGTGTAGTAGAGGATAACCATTTCATCCGTTCAGCATTAGAGCATGTCATTCAGGGGGCAAAGGGGTATGATGTGGTCGGTTTATATGCTTCGGCGGAAGAGGCAGTAGACAAAATGCCTAAGGAACAGCCTGATGTTGTGCTTATGGACATCAACATGGGGAAAATGAATGGCATCGAGGCAGTAAGAATTTTGAAATTGCGTTGTCCTGAAATCCTTTTCATGATGTGTACCATTTATGAGGATGATGAAAAAATATTTGAAGCACTTGCTGCAGGGGCAAGTGGTTATATCTTAAAAAAAACCAAGCCTGCAGACATGATTGCTGCAATCAAAGATTTATATGAGGGTGGGGCACCAATGACCAGTCAGATTGCCCATAAGGTAGTGGCTAGTTTTAGAAAAAAAGAAGAAACACGGGATCAGCTCATTGAACAATTATCAACCAGAGAGTATGAGATTCTTGAGTTATTGGTGAGGGGAAGGTTATACAAAGAGATTGCATCGGCTCTTGAAATATCACAGGAAACTGTTCGAAAGCATGTCTACAATGTCTACAAAAAGCTGCACATTAATAATCGGGTAGAGGCTTATAATAAATATTATGGTAGCAATGGGGGGTGAAATCTTTTCATCACTTAAATAGAACTCAAAAATTGTTTCACCGTTGCAATTTGGTTATTTGATTCCTGAATGAGTGAGACTAGTCCCTCATCCTCCTCCGAAATGGCAATACCTAATTTCACCTTAGCCAATATTTCTTCATATTGTTCAAGTAGCTCATCCATTTCAAATATCACAAGGCTCGGCTTTATTTTATGCAACGCGAATTGAACTTGCCCCATTTGGCTGGGAGATGTGATTGATGAAAATAATTCTTTGAATGTTTCAAGGTCATTTAAAAAGATCGATGCAATTCTTCTATTCATAACAGGATCCTTGCCTGTCATATTATTCAATCTCTTGAATTCCATAATGTTGTATTGTTGGGTATTGGTTTTTTAGCAATTAATTTTGCTGGACTGGATTTTTGGAAAGCAAATTTATGAATTCTAACGAAGACTTGAGTTTTCATTTGCTTTTACGATAGCATGCGCTCTACTGCATTGTCATTCAGCTGTTTAAAGTCTTTGTAGTAGCCCCCTATGCCTATGAAATGAATAGGCTGCAGTATACAGATGAAGTGATCTGATATTTCTCGCATGGTTAGAGCTGTGTTTGAAGGACAAACTGGAGTGGCAATGATTATTTGCCTCACGCCAACACTCCTCATCTCTTTTGCTGCAAGTTTGAGACAGGCTCCAGTTGCAACACCATCATCTACAAGTATAACGACTTTATGCTTCAATTCAGTTGGCTTGTATTCATGGCCAAACTTCTTTTTCATTTCATCAATTCTTGACTTCGCTTTGCTTATTTTTTCTTGAACATATTTCTCTGATACCTGTTCTTTGTCGCTAATTAATTCATCATGCTCACTTACTGCCCCAATAGCATATTCTTCATTTGCTGGGTGTCCAATTTTTCTTACAAAGCATAGCCTGAGTGGAATGTTTAGTTCTATTGCAATCACATTGCCAACAGGAACTCCACCGCGAGGCAATGCGATGACGAAGTCAGCCTTTAATCTCTTCTTTTTAATCTCAGCAGCCAATTGCATTCCGGCTTCTTCTCTATTATCGAATGGCATTTCATCATCGGAAACGAGTGATATTTCGTTATCCATTACTAGATTTTTTGGTACCTGCCGCTTTTTTCATTGATTTTAATCAGGAACATGATTGGTTTTATTCTATGTTCATCAGCCAGTTCATGGCCTTGGCCCTCATCATGCTCGTGTTGGTGAATAGCTGAGTTTGTCATGAAGGGTAGTATCTTATTAGTCATCATTTCACGGACCCTCTTTTCAGAGGCCCCAATCTGCTCTTCAAATTGTCCAAATATTAATACACTCTGCCAAGTTGAAGTGTTGTTGGTGATGTCTACCTGAAAGCAGACATTGGGATTGTCTCGCATCAGTTCGATTTTTTTCCCTTCGAAAGATTGCCCATATATATTTTCCCCGTCATAGGTATAAATAACTGGAACAACATAAGGGTGGTTCTTGGAGCAACATGCAAGATGGCCAATAGCCTGACTTGAAAGTACATTGTTGATTTCTTGTTCGTTGAGTTCTCCTGTCATAGATCACTTTTGTTTAGTGAATCTAGCCATGAGTTTAGGCTCGTTGGATGATGCAGGTCAGTTTATTTGATGATTATTATTTCTTTGACCTGCACTTGTCGCTACAATAGAGTACTTCCTCCCAGCATCGTTCCCATTTCTTTCTCCAAGAAAATGGTCTTCCGCATTGCTTGCATATCTTTTGGGGGAGATTTTGTTTTTTAATATTTTTTTTTGTGGCTGCCATTGTCAGGATGAACTTGTTCTTTTTTGTTTAGTAAAGTAAAAGGTGAAAAGGGTGAACAAAAAGCGAACGGTTTCGTAAGAAACCCACTGGGCCAGTCGTTCAATTGCGCCGAATGATCTGATTACCGTCAGGGGCATTACCCTCACACAGTCGTTTTGGATAATTGAATTGAAGGTATTGTAAACATGTGCTGCAAAAACTGGGTCTTCAACATCCAAGTTGAGTTCTATACTGGCTAATGCGCTGATGTCATTGATATTGTAAGACCCAATCGTTACAATACGACTATCGCTTATGGCTACTTTCCCATGAAGGATATTGTGTCTGTATTCATAAATCTCAATGCCATTTCGAACAGCCCATCGGTAGAGGTAGCGCTCGGCGTACTTCGCTATCCCAATATCTGAAATGCCAGCTAGGATAAGTTTAATTTTCACTCCTCGCTTTAATGCTTTTAAAATATTATGTTTAAAAAAAGAACTTGGGATAAAATAGCTGGACATGATGATGATTTCATTTTGAGCATGCTTAAACATCTCCATATAGCTAGCCGAAATTTGATTTCTGTTCATTACCCAATCATTTCTTCTAATTCTAATTGGACAATGAAGTTCTTCTTTTGATTGGCGAATATTCTTTTTTCTATCTATATGAATTTTATCACTTGTTTTTTTTGCGTAGAAATGATTGCATAGTTTATACAATTCATATGCCGCGTCTCCCTCTACCTTGATCGCCCAGTCAAGCCATCCTGGCTCACCTGGGATATCGTTGTATTTATCAGAGATGTTAATTCCTCCTACAAGTGCTGTGCTCGCATCAGTTACCAGTATTTTATGGTGAAGTCGTCTTCCAAAATAAAAATTCCCCCCCTTAAGTATAGGTTCAAAAAGCCTCAGTTGAATGCCGCTAGCGCGGAGTTTGTTTTTAAAATGGGTGCTAAGTGCTCTTGACGCATATCCGTCCAGCAACATTTGAACTTTTACCCCTCTTGATGACGCTTCTATCAATTTGTTGGCAACAGATTCTCCTGTGCTGTCCTGCTCAAAAATGTATACCTGTAATTGTATTGATTGTTGGGCTTTTTCAATCATCTCTTCCATGATTAAAAAATATTCTTTGCCTCCACGAATCAGTGCTGGCTTATTGTTGAAAGTGTAGGTTGTTTTTATGCGACTTTGGGAGGACATGTTATTTTTTAGAAAACTATTTTATGTCAATAGGACTCAGGGTGATTTCAATCAGGCTCTCCAATGAATTTAATGCGGCATGGATTGTTCAAGACCTTGATCTAGATCTCTAATATGGTTATCCGATGTAAAATTATTCTAAAATAATGAGCTGTAGGGTAAGCTTTTCTGGCATTCTCTTCATTTGCTTTCGTACTTTTGAGCACATTCTCAGAAGAAAGGCCGAAGATGAAAAACGTTAACGATACTCCTTTAATGCAGCAACACCGGGCGATTAAGCAGAAGTACCCTGATGCAATACTTCTTTTCAGGGTTGGGGACTTTTATGAGACATTTGGGGATGATGCTGTGAAGTCTTCTTCTGTGCTGGGTATTACCCTCACAAAAAGGAATAACGGAGCTGCGGCCTCACTTGAACTTGCCGGCTTTCCGCACCATTCGCTTGATACCTATTTGCATAAATTGGTAAAGGCTGGGTATAGGGTTGCTATTTGTGATCAATTAGAGGATCCTAAGCTTGCTAAGGGCTTGGTCAAGCGTGGCGTTACTGAAATGGTTACTCCTGGATTGGCCACACATGATAAATTATTAGAGCACAGTAGCAATAACTTTTTAGCGGGTATCCATTTTGGAGATCATTTGAATGGAATCTCTTTCCTGGATATTTCAACTGGAGAGTTTTTTGTTGCGGAGGGAGATAATGAATACACTGAAAAATTACTTCAAACATTTCAGCCAGCAGAGGTAATATTTCAAAAAGGGAAACAGGCTGATTTTTCCGAGCGCTTCGGTAAGCGTTTTTACACCTATTGTCTTGATTCATGGATTTTTGACCAGCGCTATGCAGAGGAAGGTTTATTAAGGCAGTTTGGTACACATTCACTGAAAGGCTTTGGAATTGAGAACCTTACTGCAGGCATAATTTCCGCAGGCGCCATCCTTCATTATCTAACAGATACGGCTCATCCCAATAGCAATCACATCACCAGTATTCATCGCATCAATAGGGATGAATACCTCTGGATGGATCAATTTACCATCAGGAACCTCGAGTTGGTCTATTCTCCTGTAGAGGGAGGGGCTACGTTGCTGAAGACAATCGACCGCACTGTTTCTCCAATGGGGGCAAGGTTGATGAAGCGGTGGGTGCTTATGCCGTTGGTGGATAGATCAAAAATTGAAGAGCGGCTCGACCTGGTAGCTGATATGATCAGCAACGAAGATTGGCGAGAGCGCCTTACAATGGCCATAAAGAGCTGTGGCGATATTGAGCGGTTGGTGGGTAAATTGCCGGCAAAGAAAATCGGACCTCGTGAGCTTCTTCAGTTGGCAAGAGGACTTGAGCAAGTGAATGTCATAAAATCTTATTGCACAGAGATTGTAAGTCCATATCTGACAAGGTTGGCGGATAGGCTAAATGCCTGTTCTTATATTCAAGAAAAAATATTTCGTGAGATTGCTGAAGAACCGCCAGCGATGATTCAAAAGGGCGGATATATTGCTAAAGGGGTAAGCGAGGAATTGGACCAATACCGGGATCTTTCTACTGGCGGTAAAAATGTGCTAATAGATATTCAGCAGCGAGAAGCTGTCAATACCGGGATCAGCTCTCTCAAGATAGGATTCAATAATGTATTTGGCTATTTCCTTGAAGTGAGCAATACGCATAAGCAAAAAGTGCCTTCTGATTGGATTCGTAAGCAGACACTAACTAGCGGGGAACGTTATATTACTGCAGAGCTTAAGGAATACGAGGAGAAAATTATGGGAGCTGAGGATAAGATTTTTCAACTGGAGTCAGTCATCTATGATCGTATCCTAAGTGAGCTTCAGGAATTTATTCTTCCTATGCAGCAAAATGCACAGGTTATTGCAGTGCTTGATTGTATTGCGAGTTTTTCTGTGCATGCTATTCAAAACAAGTATTGTAAGCCTTTATTGCATAATGATGATGAATTGTTTATTGAAGGTGCAAGACATCCTGTGATTGAACATCTATTGCCTCCTGGGGAAAATTATGTTGCAAATGATATTCGGCTTAATAAAGAGGAATGTCAGGTTATTATATTGACAGGCCCAAATATGAGTGGAAAGAGTGCCCTACTTAGACAAACTGCAATTATCACGTTGATGGCACATATGGGAAGTTATGTTCCTGCAATCGCCGCAAAGGTTCCTGTCACAGATAAGATTTTTACGCGAGTTGGCGCTTCTGACAACCTGAGTGGGGGCGAGTCAACATTCATGGTAGAAATGAATGAAACGGCTAGCATCATCAATAATATTTCATCCAACAGTTTGGTAATACTCGACGAAATTGGAAGAGGTACTTCCACCTACGACGGCATTTCAATTGCTTGCAGCATAGCAGAATTTCTGCACGATTCGCCGAAGCGCCCACAAACGCTTTTTGCTACTCATTACCATGAGATGAATGAATTAGAGAATAGATTTGATCGCATAAAAAACTTTCACATTACCCACAAAGAGGTTGAAAATAAAATCATATTCCTTAGAAAGCTTGCCCCAGGAGGAAGTACCCATAGCTTTGGAATTCATGTGGCAAGAATGGCGGGTATGCCATTGGCCTTGGTCAAACGTGCGGGCGATATTCTTCGTGAGCTAGAAAAAAAGCAAGACTCATCATTTTCTTTACCTGATGTTCATGATTTGACAAACGTTCAATTGTCAATTTTTGATGCACATACTGAAGTATTTGCAGACATGCGAAAAATGTTGGAGGCTATGGATATCAATACACTTACTCCAGTAGAAGCCTTGGTGGTTCTCAGCGAAATCAAAAAAAAGTTAAGCTAATTTTTCCCGTCCATCACTATGCTAAATCAATTCTTTGAGGTGATTGACAACAATGTCAATTTCTGCTCTTGTATTGAATTTATTGAAAGATAATCTAATGGTAGCCTGTTCCTCTTGATTTAAGGCCTCTATGACATGGGAGTCTTGGTCTGCGCCACTGGTGCAAGCACTTCCTCCTGAGATGCAAATATTCCTAATGTCAAGATTGTAAAGCAGCATTTCAGATCGCTCTGTTTTTGGAAAGCCCACACTGAGCACTGCGTAAAGGCTCTCCCCGTTGTAGTCGCCATTGAATCTTACAGTATCAATATGATTAATCAATGATGCGTGCATGTATGACTTTAGAGATCTAATGTGCTTGCTGTCTGAATCATGGTTCAAGGTTGCCAGCTCCAAGGCCTTTGAAAATCCTACAATACCATAAATGTTTTCAGTACCGGCCCGCATGTTTCTTTCTTGCCCACCGCCATGTATAAAGGGGGATATCTTATTTCTGGAGTTGATGTACAAGATGCCTGTTCCTTTGGGGCCGTGAAATTTATGCCCAGAACCCGTAATAAAATCAACTGAGATGCGAGAGAGGTCAATTGGATAGTGGCCAACGGTTTGTACGGTATCTGCATGAAATATAGCGTCATACTTTTGGCATATTTTCCCAATCGTCTCCATACAGCTGATATTGCCAATCTCATTGTTGGCATGCATGATGGACACCAAGGTGCGTTTTGGTGAACTGGACAGATTCGCCTCAAGGTCTTCAAGGTCAACATGTCCATTTGCCAGTAACTTCACAAATGTCAGCTCAATGTTTGCTGTTTTTGAAATAAACTCACAGGTGTGGAGTGTAGCGTGGTGTTCTATTGGGGAAGTTATAATTCGTTGGCAACCAAGATCTCTTACTGCTCCCCAAATTGCTGTGTTGCTGCTTTCTGTACCCCCGCTGGTGAAAAATATCTCAGAAGGATGGGCGTTAAGTATGGATGCAACTGCCTTTCTTGATTTTTCTATGGCTAGCCTTGACTCTCTTCCATAAGAGTAAATTGATGAGGGGTTACCAAAATGTTCTTTGAGGTAGGGCATCATCGCATCTATGACCTCAGGCAAAATTGGTGTTGTAGCCGCATTGTCAAAATAAATTCTGGGTGCCATAATCAGTAACCTTCAGGCCTGTAAAGATACTGATTAGAAAGCTAAATGAATTCCTGAATATCGCGAATCAATTTAGTTGCAATATTATTGGCCGTGGTTTCAAACATGCTTTCTGCAATGATGCGAATAATGGGCTCGGTATTGCTTGCCCTTAAGTGAACCCAGTCTGTATCAAATTCTATTCTCAAGCCATCGATGGTATTGAGGGGGTTGGACTTATACTTTTCTTTTATTTTCTCAAATACTGTATTCAGGTTAACGCTTTCGTCAAGCTCTATCTTATTCTTGCTGATAAAATAATCGGGATAGCTGTTGCGGAGCTGTTTAACTGTTTTGCCATTTTGTCCGAGATGGGTCAGAAACATGGCTATCCCAATTAGTGCATCTCTTCCGTAATGAAAATCAGGCACTATGATTCCTCCATTTCCTTCACCGCCAATTACCGCATTCACTTCCTTCATTTTCTCTACAACATTCACTTCCCCTACTGCTGCAGGATAATAAACCCCTCCATGTTTTTCTGTTATGTCTTTTAGCGCCCGAGACGAAGAAAGGTTACTAACTGTATTCCCTTTTTTTATTCCTAACACATAGTCCGCAATAGAAACAAGGGTATACTCTTCCCCGAACATGGAGCCATCTTCACAAACCAATACAAGCCTGTCTACATCTGGATCTACAGAAATTCCAAGGTCTGCTTTTTGCGACACAACCTCTGCTGAGAGTTGCGTAAGGTGTTGCGGTAGCGGCTCGGGGTTGTGGATAAACTTCCCATTCACTTCACCATTGAGCAGAATAATATTTTCTGGTGGGATGCCGAGCTTTTTAAGCAGCGCGGGTACAAAAATTGCTCCGGTACTATTGATGGCATCCACAACAATTTTTAATTTCTTTTGGGCAATCAGTTCTTTGTTTACAAGAGGGTGATTAACGACTGCATCCAAGTGTCTATCCAAATGACTTTCTATTCTTGTGATGGTTCCGATTTTGTCAACTGAGGCGAAATCTACATTGCCCGTATCTGCCTGGTTGAGTATTGTTGCGCCAACTTCCGCACTGATGAACTCTCCTTTTTCATTAAGCAGTTTGAGCGCATTCCATTCTTTTGGATTGTGACTGGCAGTAATGATGATGCCTCCGGCAGCTTTTTCGGCCACTACTTCAAACTCTACAGTTGGTGTAGTTGATAAGCCCAAATCGATCACTTCGGCGCCAAGTGAAACAAGGGTTTGGGCCACCAGTTCAGAGACCATTGGCCCGCTAATTCTGCCGTCTCTGCCTATGACAATTTTTTTGTTGTTGCCAGACATTGCCCATTGTCCAAATGCAGATGCATATCGCACAATATCCAGTGGCGAAAGCGATTCCCCAGGTTTCCCCCCAATTGTACCTCTAATGCCAGATATGCTTTTAATCAGTGCCACTTTCAATGAGTTTTAAGGATGCAAAGTTACAAAAAAAAGGCTGTTCCTTGAATTATAGGCCTATTACACAGCATTTCTGCTCGCATTCTATCTTTTATTAGTTTTTCTTTCTGTGTATGTGATAAACTAAGAGCTTATTTTTGCATCATGTACATGTTACAAGCAATGGAGTATTCATTTTTTCAGCAAGCATTGCATCTTGATTATCAGCTGATGTTGCTCATTAACAGGGTGTTTATTCACCCTTACATGGATAATATTTCGCTGTTCATGCGAGAATCTGTTTTCCATATTCCTATATATGTTTTTGTTATTCTCTATGCTTTTGAGGTCTTTGGTAAAAAGGCAGTATGGTGGCTGATTGCAGGTGTTGCCCTGATTGGGTTTTGTGATTTCATCAGCAGTCATTTCATTAAAGAATTTTTCAATCGGCCGAGACCATGTAGGGACCCATTAATGTCAGGGAATATTAGGTTATTGGCAAAGTATTGTGGTGCAAACGGAAGCTTTACCTCATCGCATGCTGTTAATCATTTTGCCTTTGCTACCTATGTTTTCCTAACACTAAGGAGTTTTTCCCCTTGGTTCAAGCTGCTTTTTTTGTGGGCGGGCTTAATTGCCTATTCTCAGGTATATGTAGGTGTTCATTACCCCTCTGATGTCATAGCCGGGGCCTTGCTTGGTAGCCTTTTTGGCTGGCTTTATGCTCGAATAGTTCGCCAGTCGCTATCTTTACAACAATACAGGTTATGAACGAGTTGCTGATTTTATTCTTTTTGATTATCCTTAACGGATTTTTTTCCATGGCTGAGATCGCATTGGTTTCTGCAAGAAAAGCCAGGCTAGAGGGACAAGCCAGCAAAGGAGATCTTAGGGCAAAATATGCTTTAGCATTGGCACAGAAGCCAGATTCTTTTCTTTCTACAGTTCAAATTGGCATTACAACCATCGGGATCCTCACGGGTATCTATTCCGGCGATAAAATCATAGACGACGTTGCCGTATTTTTATCTGCCATTCCACTTTTCGCTGAATATAGTACTGGTATCGCTACTGCCTTTGTAGTAGTTGTCATTACATTTTTCTCTCTTGTGTTTGGAGAATTGGTGCCAAAGCGGCTTGGCCTTTCCAATCCGGAGAAGATCGCAAAAAGCGTAGCCTCTCCGATGCGCGTGATTACTGCTATAACTTTTCCATTTGTCTGGCTATTGATGAATACGACAGGATTGATCATGCGTCTTTTTCGCATCAAAATGGATGAGAGCCAGGTTACCGAGGAAGAAATAAAAGCAATTATTAACGAGGGAACTGAGCATGGCGCCATTGAAGCTACCGAGCAGGAAATTATACAACGGGTATTTCATTTGGGCGATAGAAACATCACCTCATTAATGACACATAGAAGTGATGTGATTTGGTTTGACCTGAACGATAATGAAGTGACAATTAGGGAAAAGATTATGAAGGAGCCCCATTCGGTTTATCCTATATGCGACAAGAGCATTGATAATATTTCAGGTATTGTTTCCATAAAAGACATGTATGTTACAGCAGACGATATCTCTTTTAGGGATGTTATGAAGCATCCGCTGTTCGTACCTGAAAATATTAGTCCCTATCAATTGCTAGAGAAATTTAAAGAAACCAAAATTCACACCAGCTTTGTGGTGGATGAATATGGTACGCTGCTTGGACTAGTTACGCTTAATGATCTTCTTGAGGCCATTGTTGGAGATCTTCCCCAGCATGATCTTCAGGATTATGAAATTATCGAACGCGAGGATGGTTCTTTTCTTGTTGATGCACAGATTCCTTTTTATGACTTTCTTACAAGGTTTGAAAAGGCCGATTGGATGAATGAAGGCGAGCAGGAATTTGATACGTTAGCAGGGTTTATTTTACATTCTCTTGAGCGTATACCTTCAACAGGGGATCGATTTGACTGGAAAGGATTTAGTTTCGAAATCATTGACATGGACAGTCATAGGATTGACAAGATATTGGTAATCGTTTCTGATCAGATTAGGAGCGAAATGGAAGATGATCAATAATACTTCATGGAAATTTCACTAGAAGGAAAGACTGCACTTGTTTGCGGTAGCTCACAAGGCATAGGAAAGGCCATAGCCATTGAGTTGGCTGCCCTAGGGGCTACTTGTATTTTGTTGGCAAGAACTGAAGAGAAGCTCAAGCTAGCAGTAAGCGAATTGGCGGTCGACAAATTTCAGCAACATAATTATGCAGTCGTAGATTTCTTAGATGTTTCATCTCTAGCTAAAATTGCAGAGGAAATTTGCCAAAGACACAAGATTGATATTTTGATCAATAATACGGGAGGTCCAGCTGCGGGATTAATTTCATCTGCTGAGCCAATTGCTTTTGAAGCAGCTTTCCAGCAGCACTTGATATGCAATCATGTATTAACACAAGCAGTTGTTCCCTCAATGAAAAAAAATCAGTGGGGACGAATTATTAATATTATCTCTACCTCTGTTCGTATACCACTTGATTTTCTTGGGGTTTCGAACACGGTAAGAGCAGCTGTGGCTTCTTGGTCAAAGACCATGTCTAATGAGTTGGCAGAATTTGGCATTACAGTTAATAGTTTGCTTCCTGGTTTTATTGCTACAGCAAGACTGGATGCTGTGGCAACAAGTTTTGCATCAAGAGAGCAGGTAGACAAAACAGTGATGGAGTCGCGCATGAAACTTTCAGTTCCTGCAAAGCGGTTTGGGTTGCCGTCAGAGATTGCTGCAGTCGCTGCTTTCCTCGCTTCCCCTGCAGCCTCGTATGTCAATGGCGTTAGCCTTCCTGTTGATGGTGGAAGAACGGGAACAATCTGATGTGAGTTAGTGAGTGGTAGCAATGATTTGATTATTTAATTTTTATAATGTTTCAACCATGACCAAGAAACAACTCGTTGAGCAAATTCGTCTTAAAAATTCCTATCTCTGTGTAGGCCTAGATACAGACCTTTCAAAGATCCCTGATTTTTTAAAGGATGAAGAAGATGCTATTTTTTCTTTTAATAAATCCATCATCGATGCAACACTGCCATACTGTGTGTCGTATAAGCTGAACACTGCTTTTTACGAGGCACAAGGGTTGAAGGGCTGGGCGGCGATGGAAAAAACCGTCAATTACATTCCCGATACTCATTTCAAGATTGCAGATGCCAAGAGGGGGGATATAGGAAATACCTCAACCCAATATGCAATTGCTTTTTTAAAAAATCTTCCTTTTGATGCCATCACCGTAGCTCCCTACATGGGGGAGGATAGTGTGAAGCCATTTCTACAGTTTGAAGGGAAGTGGGCAATTGTACTTGCGCTAACCTCTAATCCAGGGGCGGCGGATTTTGAGCTTAATCAGCTCAATCAACCAGCGTCACCAAAGCTTTATGAG
Organism: uncultured bacterium; assembly: GCA_903920455.1. Classification (GTDB taxonomy): domain Bacteria; phylum Bacteroidota; class Bacteroidia; order Chitinophagales; family Chitinophagaceae; genus Pollutibacter. The sequence goes on from CAIXLY010000025.1 coordinate 71,891, forward strand.
AAAGTAATTTCTTCAGTATCTGGATGGGGCACTACAGACAACCTGATGTTTGTTGTGGGAGCAACCCGCGCTGATGAATTTATCAACCTTCGCAAGATTTCCCCTGATCACTTTTTCTTGGTGCCAGGTGTTGGAGCCCAAGGGGGAAGTCTTTCAAAAATTTCAAAAAAGGCGATGAATAACGAAGTTGGAATATTGGTGAATGTAAGTCGAGATATAATTTTTGCTTCCTCCGGCAAAGATTTTGCAGAAGTGGCAGGTGCAAAGGCAAAATCTTATGCAGATGAGATGGCAACATTCCTCTAACGACAGTTAGGCTATGCCTTGAAGAAATTTACGATTTCACAAATTGATTGTTGCCTGTATAAGCCCTCCATTTCTCAATCAACTCTTTAAAGTCATCAGCTAATTCGCTTTCAAAAAGCATAGGTTCTTCGGTGAAGGGATGAATGAATCCCAATGTTTTGGCATGCAATGCTTGGCGCTTACATAGCTCAAAACAGTTGTCAACGTATTGTTTGTATTTGGTGAAGACTGTTCCTTTGATAATCCTATTGCCCCCGTATACATCGTCATTAAAGAGTGGGTGCCCAATATGTTGCATGTGCACACGTATTTGGTGTGTTCTTCCAGTTTCGAGTTTGCATTCGACCAGACTAACATATTTAAGGTCTTCAAGCACAGTGAAATGTGTTGTTGCTTCTTTGCCATATTCTCCATCAGGAAATACGTCCATCAATTTCCTAAAACGTTGATGCCTTCCGATATGCCCGGTGATTGTTCCAGATTGAATATCGAAGTTTCCCCAGACAAGGGCGATGTATCTTCTTTGGACGGTATGATCAAAAAACTGTTTGGCAAGGTGAACGGCAGCCAGATCTGATTTTGCAAGAACAATCAGCCCGCTAGTGTTTTTATCAATTCTATGCACCATGCCAAACCTAGGAAGTTTGTTTTCGTCAAGGTCTGGCTGTTGTTCCTTTAGGTGCCAGGCTACGCCGTTAATAAGGGTGCCGCTGAAATTTCCTGCTGCCGGATGTACAACCATTCCAGCTGGCTTGTTGATGACTAAGACGTGATCATCTTCATAAACAATATTGAGAGGAAGTTTTTCAGGTAATATTTCATAGGTAACAGCATCCGTATCTGAGTAGTAGATGATTTGATCGCCTGGCTTAGTTTTGTAGTTTGACTTGATTTTTTGGTTGTTTACAAGCACCATTCCATTGTCAATGGCACACTGAATTTTGTTTCTTGAGGTGTTTACAATACGCTGCAAAATGAATTTGTCTATCCTAAGCGGCTCTTGCCCTTTATCCACGATGATGGTCAGTCGCTCGTATAGCTCATCCGAAACTTCTTCGTTTATCTCTTCGTTCTGTATTTCTATTCCCTTCGCAACCGGCATAAATCCTATTTTTGCAAAGTTAATGCCTTTCCGCAGTGAATTTATAGAATATGGTAGAACGGATTTTTTTTAGGGATTTGGGCGTCATCGAGTATGGCGAAGCCTGGAAGCTCCAAGAGGAATTGCTTTTGCAAAATACTTCATTGAAGATCAGGGTCGCAAAAGGCGAGGATACAGGCGAAACGACGCACCATTTACTTTTTTGTGAGCATCCCGCTGTGTATACCCTAGGGAAAAGTGGTAAGGAAGAGCATGTCTTGATTAGTCAGGAGGAATTGGCAGAGCGCAACATCGCCTATTACCCAACCAACCGGGGAGGCGATATTACGTTTCATGGGCCTGGGCAGGTCGTTGGATATCCAATCATCGACCTTGAACGGTTTTTCACTGATATTGGAAAGTATCTCCGACACCTTGAGGATGTAATCATTCTAACATTGCGTGACTATGGTATTGATGGCGCACGCAGTCAGGGTGAAACTGGTGTTTGGATTGAACCTGATGTGAAAATGAAGGCTAGAAAGATTTGTGCAATGGGGGTGAGGTGCAGCCGCTGGGTAACCATGCATGGGTTTGCATTAAATGTAAATACTGATCTTGATTACTTCAGTTTAATAGTTCCTTGTGGGATACCTGATAAACAAGTTACTTCTCTGCAAAAGGAATTGGGTAGGAAAGTTGATATGGAAGAAGTCAAACAGTTGCTAAAAAAGAATTTTGAGAATGTTTTTCATGCTCAATTGGTCAGTTAACTGGCGGGATAAAGAATTTATTCTTTTCTTTTAGTTTATCTCCTTCAAACAAATCATACTTAAACCACCCGCTGTGAAAAAAGTTGGATCTGTCAACCAGCAGCTGCGGATCTTTGATGTCTTTCATTGAGAAGACAAGAGATCCATCTTCTTTAAATACTTTTAGCAGATATTTTTTCTGTGGGGTGTTTGGCAGTGCAATTACCAAATTTCCCTCCTTATTGCTAAAAATTAGTGCTGATGGCGTAAAGATGTTTTCAGGAAGTACTCCGTCAAGTGTAGTGGGTGAAGGGACTCCAGTAAGCTTATCCCTTGTTATAAGAATGTTGTTGATGGAATTGTTTTGTTTGTTAGAAAGCAATTCCTCAAATCCATCTGCATCACTTTCAGCTGGGTTTGTAGAATTAGGTTTTTCTTTTGGGAGCTGTAAAATTTCTTTTTTGGGTTTTGCGGATGCAGTGAAAAAGTATCTACCTCCTGGCTGCACATAAAAAAGTCTGTAGTACTGTTTGCTGGCATTAAGTGCCTTGTCAACATATCCATTAGATCTTGATGAAGGATCAGGCATTGACATGATCGATTTGAAACCGTTTGATGAATCATATGACCGTTGGATAACCATTTGGGTAAGTTCTGGGTAGGGGTTAAGCCATCCAATGATTACCATGCCGTTTCTTTCTTGCAGCTCAAATGCAGGCAAGCTATCCTGGGCATTGACTTCTGCAGAAGCGCAGCAGCAAAATAGTATGGCTGTTTTAAATGTTGGTAAAAATCCTACTCTCATTGGCTGCAAAGTTAATCCCCATTCATTAATAAATGAGTTCATTATTTGCAAGTGACCTATTCCCCTGAAGTCCGCCACTATGAATCAACAAAATTTTTGATTTCTTTGGGAAAAAAGAGGCCTTGGCGAGTTGATAAAATCCGTGCACTAGTTTTCCTGTGTAGACAAAGTCGGTAGGTATTTGATGAGTACTATGAAATGAGTTCATTACTTTAAATAGTGTCGTATTTTTTTTCGCATAACCTCCCAAGTGAAAATCAAATAATACATCAAAGTCTGGATGGTTTTTTTCTGGTGATTCCACTAGGGCATTAATCTCATCAAGAATTGAAAAGTTGTTTTTTAGAACTGATATCAAAACAACCTTCTGATTTGGATGGGCTGCGCGGATGATCCCGGCTCCTGTGGTGCCGCTTCCGCAAGCCGCAAGAATGTAATCGAATTCTTCGGTGCCTTTTATTTTTAGGATATCCATAGCGCCGAGCATGCCGGCCTTGCCATATCCCCCTTGTTGAATTACAAGGTGATCGGGGTACTGCCCTTGCATCATATCAATCGTAGTTGCATCAAATATTTCTCTGCTGGTAAACTTAAGCTCCATGCCATAGGTTAGACAATCTCGAAGGGTCTCTGACATTCTTGCTGGCTCCTCACCCCGGACTAGTCCGATCGACTCAAGTTTAGATTGTTTTGCTGCATATGCACTTGCGACCAAATGATTTGAGTGTGGCCCGCCAACTGTGACAATTCCTCTTTTGTCATTTGAAAGTGCTTCTTCTAGATAGTATTTGAGTTTAAATAGTTTATTACCTGAAACTACTCTATGAAGTAAGTCTAGTCGCAAAAAACTACAGCATAGTTCATGTGAAATTGTAGTTTCATCCTCAAATGCCTGTATTAAACTTTTGTCTAACATGTTGGTTGTAAAGTTCGCATTTTGATTCCTTCTAATTTCATCATATTTTCGGGCAATAATTTGATTATGAAACCAACTTTATTGATTCTTGCTGCTGGAATGGCTTCTAGATATGGTGGAATGAAACAAATTGAGGCATTTGGTCCGGATGGTGAGACCATCATGGATTTCTCAATCTATGATGCCATTCGCGCAGGGTTTGGTAAAATAGTATTTGTAATTAGAGAAGATTTTGCAGAGCAGTTCAAGTTGATTTTTGAACCTAAATTGAAAGGCAGGATTGATGTTGAGTATGTATATCAGCATATTGATGCTCACCTTGGAGAGTACACGCTTCCGGAAGGCCGTTCTAAGCCTTGGGGCACAGCGCATGCCGTGCTTTGTGCTAGAGAAGTTATTCATGAACCCTTTGCAGTGATCAATGCAGATGATTTCTATGGGAGTGACGCTTTTGTCAAAGCCTATGATTTTTTAATGACCGAATGTTCTGATACTCATCATGCAATCATAGGGTACCAATTAAAACAAACCTTGTCTGAGCATGGAACGGTGAATCGCGGGGTGTGCAGTATTAGTGATGCCGGAGACCTAGTAGGTGTGGTTGAACGATTGAATATTTTTAAAGCAGATAGCTTTGTTCATTGCACCGACGGAATGGTGCCTGAGTTTCTTGATCCCAATACCATAGTCTCTATGAATTTTTGGTGTTTTAGTCCATCTGTATTTTCCTACACTGAAAAACTATTTCATGAGTTTCTTATTGCTCATGGTGAAGAGGCAAAGTCTGAATTTTTTATACCATTGGTGGCAGATACGTTCATTAAAGAAAATCTAGCCAATAGGGTAGAGGTAATTCCTACTTCTTCCGTTTGGTTTGGCGTTACGTACAAGGAAGACGCTCCAGCAGTGAGAGAAGGCATTAACAAATTGCTGGCCAACGGTGAGTACCCAATTGGTCTTTGGAAGTAATCAAGTTTAGGGTATTAAAAATCACCCAAGAATTACTTTTACCATGTATACATGGCGCTGAACCTTTTTAACTTGTTGGCCCCTAGTCATATTTTTGATGGAAGAGGCATTGCTCACATTGATGTTTAAATCATTATCCTCTTCTTCTAGTTTATGAACAACTTGAAAAATGTTTTTAGACTTGGTTGCAAATACAACGCCGCTTGCAGATGCCTGTCTTGCATTGACAATTCCAATTACTTCACCATTTTTATTTAATACTGGGCCTCCACTGTTTCCAGGATTTGCGGATATTGAAATTTGGTAAGACATGGTGTCTCCATCTAGTCCGCTTTTCGCACTTAGATAACCCTCGTTGTATACGATTTCATTTTTGGGGTAGCCCAGTGTGTATATTGATTCTGAAAGATCGGTTGGTGCTAGGCGAAATCCGTATGGAAGTTGTTTGGTGGGGGTGAAGTCAATGTCTGTAATTTTAATCATTGCAATGTCGGAGATTAAATCTTCGTATACGATTTCTGCCAGGAGGTCTTGCCCCTGAATGCTTTGAACGTAGATTTTTTTTGCTCCTTTTAGAACGTGCGCACTTGTAACTAAATAACCCCTTGGGTCAATCATAAAGCTAGTGCCTCCAAACCGCACGTCTGCACCTGGCTCTATCTTTGATTTAAAGTTATTGATCTCTGCAAGTTGATTGGTAGATTGTTTTTCGAGGTTGCTAACTTTACGTCTTAATTCTTCTATATCCCTATAAGGGGTTTTTGGGGTGAAAATGGACATCATACCACTTATGAATAGCGCCGTAATGCCTGCAATTGAAGCTGCAACCGTGATTACCTTGCGGTATTTATTCCACATGTTGACAATCCGGGTTGTGGCTTTAAGTTGAAGATCTCTAATCTGTCCGTTTTCTTGAAGCGTATGGTGTGTGTCATAGAGGTTGGACTTAAACCTGCGCACTTCGCCATATCGTTGCATTTCATCCAAAAAATAATGATATTCAACAACTGCCTGATCCAATTCAGGGTTATTTTTCCTCATATCTTCAAATGATTGCTTCTCGGCATCATTCATTTCACCTTTTAGGTATCTCTCCACATTTTCTGGTAATTGCTCCTGATCCATAATCATATTATTAAAAAATTCTATGTGTTCTTATATTGGGCAAAGAAGAGTTTCTTAAGTCTAACAAGACATTTATACTTCTGGTTCTTTGCGTTGTCAGCGTTGGTGTAACCGAAAAAACCTGCAATTTCATGCATATTTTTGCGGTGAACGTAAAATGCTTCGATGAGGCTTTTACAGGGTTCTCCAATTTTTCCCATTGCAGTTCTCATGGTCTGATATTGCAAGGTTAGTTTTTCATGGAGCTCCACATCCTCTTCAACTTGAACTAGGTTGTCAAAATTTTCAACCTGGCTTTCCATCCGCCTTGCATACTGTAACTTCTTGAGCCACAGTCTTCTACAAACGGAATAGAGATAGGTCTTGATCTGACAAGTGAGCTCAAAATCCTCAATCCTCGACTTTTCGTACAGCACCATCATGGCTTCCTGAAAAATATCCCTCGCGTCATCTTCGGTGCCGTTGTTGCTAATGACAAAGTGTTGAATTAGGCCGTAGTTTTCTTTGTATACAGACTCAATTGCATGTTTGTCATTTCTCCCAATGCCCCTTAGTATTTCCTGATTCTGGTAGTTATTGGTCACAGTACTTTTTTTAATACCCCTCGTTTATGATTAGTAACCCATAAAGAAACAAAAAAAAAAATTTAAATATCAGGGTTACTTTGGTTTACTTTGCGTATTAATTAACGTTATTTCATTAAACATTTAAAAACCCTAAGAATGAAAAAGTTTTTCGCAATCCTAGCTATCGTTGCTCTTGCATCTTGCGGAGGTTCTCAAGAAGCTCCAGCTGCTGACACAACTGCTGTTGAAGTTGTTGATACTGCTGCTGTTGTTGACACTGCTGCTGTTGCTGTTGACACTGCTGCTGCTGCTGCACCTGCAACTAAATAAGAGTTTCCCATTTGGCGAACATTCGTTAAAGTCGTTCCGTGAAAGCGGAATGACTTTTTTTATTTTGTTGATTTCCATTAAGTTATGTTCTTTTCTACCCCATCTGACCGATTAAGGTTACCTTTGGAAAAAAGTATTATATGAGTTTTGAAGCGTTAGGTATTGAAGCGTCGCTTTTGCAAAGCATAGAGGGCTTGGGTTTTACCGAGCCTACACCCATACAGGAGAAGGCTATTCCTATCTTGTTAAGCGGTACTAAAGATTTCGTGGGCCTTGCCCAAACAGGTACAGGGAAAACGGCTGCATTTGGACTTCCCCTACTACAACTAATTGATATTCAGTCTCGTCACCCACAAGCGCTGGTGGTTTGCCCCACTAGAGAGCTGTGTATGCAGATTACAAAAGATATTACTGGCTTTGCTGTTCACAAGAAAGGGGTAAAGATGGTGGCTGTTTATGGAGGAGCTTCCATCGGAACTCAAATCCGTGACCTGAAAAGTGGTGCTCAGATTGTCATCGCCACACCTGGGCGTTTAATTGATTTAATTGAACGAAAGGCCATTAACCTGGAAAACATCAAATACATCGTATTGGATGAGGCTGATGAGATGTTGAACATGGGATTTCGTGAAGACATTGAGTTTATTTTGGGAAATACGCCAAATAGGAACAGCATTTGGCTTTTTAGTGCAACAATGCCTTCTGAAGTTAAGCAGGTAAGCCGTCGTTTTATGACCACTCCTGAGGAGGTGACCATAGGAAAGACCAATGCTGCAAATGCTAATATTGATCACCAGTTTTATGTCAGTTCAGGTGTTAATCGGTACAATACACTCAAAAGAATTATAGATTTCAACCCGGGGATCTATGGAATTATATTCACCCGCACCAAAGCAGATGCCCAGCATATTACCGAGACGTTGATTCGTGAAGGTTATGATATTGAAGCGATTCACGGAGACCTGACCCAACAACAGCGTGACAAGGTAATGGCAAGGTTTCGTGAGCGAAGTATCCAATTGTTGATTGCAACAGATGTTGCGGCAAGAGGAATTGATGTGCAAGGGATTACCCATGTTGTCAATTATGAGCTTCCTGACGATCCAGAAGTATATACACACCGCAGCGGAAGAACTGGCCGAGCGGGGAAAAGCGGTATCTGTTTGTCGATCGTAACACAACGAGAAATATATAAGCTGCGCCAGGTTGAAAAACAAAGCAATAATCGTTTTCATAAACTTGATATTCCTTCAGGAAAAGACGTTTGCCGCAAGCAGTTCTTTCATTTCATAGATAAGATGTTTAAGGCGGATATCAGCCATGGTGATTATGAAACCTATCTCCCCATGCTGCGCGAGAAATTCGCTTCTATGGAAAAGGAAGAAATTCTTCAAAGGGTTGTTGCCCTGGAATTTGATAGGTTCCTTCAATATTACGAAAACGCTGCAGATCTTAACATGCGTGGAGATGATAAGCGTCCAGAGCGCAGTTCATCACCGCGTGGAGAAAGAGAATCTGGCGGACGCAGAGAGTCTTCTCAGCGCTCATCTTCTTACCGCGGCGGATCAGGATACAAAAAACTATTCGTCAACCTTGGCACCAAAGATGGTTTCTATAAGGCCAGCTTCTTACAATTTATCCTAGACATGAGTGATTTAAATAAGGATGTGTTGGGTAAAATTGATATGAAGGAAATGAACAGTTGGGTGGAGATTGATGGAGCAGCTGCAAATCAGATGATCAATGCTGTCGATGGTAAAAAGTTCAAGGGTCGTAAGATCAGGATGAACGATGCCGATAGCGGCGGGCCAAGAAACAGGTTCTAATTTATTTTTTTAAAATTGATAGTTTTACTATATTTGTTTTCATGTCAACAACAAACAAACGCTTCTCCTTCTTTTTTTATTACTACTACAGCAGTGGTCTGGGAGCTTCATGTTGAAAATAAAAATATAAAAACATAACAACATAAGGATCCCGGCTAACCCCCGGGATTTTTTTTTAACCGTAATGACGATGTCAGATAAAAAGAAAAAAGCTGAGAAAAGGCCAACCACCAAACAGTCGAGTTTACCTCTTCTGCCATTGGCTATTCAGGGGTATGAAGGCAGTTTTCATCAGGTGGCGGCACGTACTTTTTTTGGAAAAGGTGTTGAAATTCTTCCATGCGCTACATTCACAGATCTCATTCGTGAGGCTTCTGATAAGAAACGGACTGCTGGTGGTGTTATGGCAATAGAGAATTCAATTGCAGGGAGCATTCTGCCAAACTATAACCTGCTTCAAAAGTCCACGTTATATGTAGCAGGAGAGGTTTACCTCCAAATTGACCAACACCTGATGATTAATCCTGGTGTAAAGCTTTCAGATATCAAAGAAGTTCACTCTCATCCAATGGCTATTCAACAATGTCTTGGGTATTTGAATAAAAATTCTTGGAAGCTAATTGAAACCGAGGATACTGCTTTGAGTGCAAAACATGTGCATCAGAAGAAGAGTAAGCATGTTGCTGCTATTGCAGGAAAGCTAGCTGCCGAATTATTTGGATTAACCATAATCGCACCCAATATTCATGATGTTAAAAACAATTACACCCGTTTTCTGATCCTTCAGCAAACGCCAACAGCGGTAGAGGGTGCGAATAAGGCATCCATCAACTTCCATACTGATCATGCAAAGGGCAGGCTGTCTGAAGTGCTTACTGCAATTGCAAAAAATGATATCAACATCAGCAAGCTTCAGTCCTTTCCTTTGGCAGGGAGCCAATTTAAATATGGCTTTCATGCAGATCTTGAATTTGATTCCATTGATCAGTTTAATCATCTGATGAAGGAACTTGCAGGGATGACAAAATATTTGAGGGTGTTGGGAGTATATAAAAAAGGGAAATTCAATAGCAAGCCATGATTAATGTTTCATCGCGACTAAATGGTATAGGAGAATATTATTTCTCATCTAAGCTCAGAGAAATCGAAGAGCTTAATAAGGCGGGTCATGCTGTCATTAATCTGGGCATTGGGAGTCCGGATCTTCCTCCTCATCCATCTGTTATTGAGGCACTGCAGCTGGAAGCTTCAAAATCTAATACACATGCTTATCAGTCATATAAAGGATCTCCTGTGTTGCGCAATGCCATATCACAGTGGTATAGCAAGTGGTATGGGATTGATGTTGATCCCAATACAGAAGTCTTGCCTTTGTTGGGCAGCAAAGAGGGGATTATGCACATTTGCATGACTTACCTTGAGCAGGGGGATGCAGCGCTGGTTCCCAATCCAGGCTACCCAACGTATACCAGTGCTGTCAAACTATCTGGTGGTGAGGTTTTGCCCTATCGTCTTGAGTCTAAAAATGATTGGCATCCTGATATCGCAGCTTGGAAAAAAATAATCGATGCTCACGCATCCAATTCAACTGGCAGGGTAAAAATTATCTTCCTCAATTATCCTCATATGCCAACAGGTCAATTGCCCGATAAGCAGTTGATGAAAGACATCATTGAATTTGCAAAAAAGGAACAGTTGTTGATCGTTCATGATAATCCTTACAGCTTTATTCTTAATGAAGAACCTTCAAGCCTGTTTGAATTTGATGCACAAAAAGAAGTTGTTATTGAGCTCAATTCATTGAGCAAATCGCATAATATGGCTGGCTGGCGGGTAGGCATGATTGTGGCTTCTGCTGAGCACGTCAGCTCCATCCTAAGGTTTAAAAGCAATATGGACTCTGGAATGTTTCTTCCTGTTCAACTTGCAGCAGCTAAGGCATTGGAGTTGGGTCAAGAATGGTTTGATTCGGTGAATGATGTGTATGAGGCTAGAAAAATACAGGCATGCAAGCTGCTCGATTTATTGGGTTGTGTATACGCACCTGGGCAAGTCGGGATGTTTGTTTGGGCTAAAATACCTGCAGGGTACGCAAATGGATTTGAGTTGAGTGATGAAGTGCTTAATCAAGCCAAGGTATTTATCACGCCAGGCGGAATTTTTGGTGATGCCGGTGATGACTATGTGAGGTTAAGTCTGTGCAGCAAGAGCGAGGTGTTAGAGGAAGCTATTGAAAGAATAAGTACAACGTTTAATTTAAAGTGATCGGGCTTGATTTAGCTCACGAATATATAGATTCAGTTATGACAAAGAAGAATTTTGCAATTGTTGGTGTTGGCTTAATGGGTGGCTCACTTGCGCTTAAGTGCCGTAAGCTTGGACTAGCCGACCGCATCGTTGGTGTCGACTCAAATCCTGTTCATGCAACAACGGCAATTGAAATGGGCCTTGTAGATGAATTCATGTCACTCGAGGATGCCATTAAAGTATCGGATGTAGTGATACTTGCAGTACCCGTTGGAATAATAGCCGCCATGCTTCCAGTAGTTATAGATCATGTGACCCATCAGGTTGTAATAGATATGGGTTCAACAAAAAGTGCACTGGTCAAGTCTGTTGAGTTTCATCCTAATAGAGGTCGATATGTGGCTTCTCATCCCATGTGGGGAACGGAGTACAGTGGCCCTGAAGCTGCAGTAGAGAGTGCATTTCAGGATAAGGCCGTCATTCTTTGTAATGCCGCTGACAGTGACGCAGACGCTGTTGCTTTTGCAAAACTCATGTTTGAAGCCCTTAGCATGCATATCATTGAGATGGATGCGCAGGACCATGATTTGCATGCTGCCTATGTGAGTCATATTTCCCATATCACGTCATTTGCTTTGGCCAATACGGTGCTGGAGAAAGAGAATGAGGATCGGGCAATTTTTGAAATGGCCAGTGCAGGTTTTGAAAGTACCGTGCGACTCGCCAAGAGCAATCCTGAGATGTGGACGCCAATCCTGATGCAGAACAGAGAGAATGTTTTAGATGTTCTTAATGAGCACATCTCCCAGCTTAGAAAATTCAAATCATGCCTTGAGAAAGAGAACTGGGAATACCTTAATGAACTGATGTCCAAAGCAAATCAAATCAAACGCATTATTCAATAATTCATATAAACCTTCTTATTAATCGTTAATTTTACAACATGGAAACAGCAGAAACAACACAACAGTCAGCCGTTCAAGCAGCATGGAACAAGAGGCCACTTATCATTTCTGGTCCTTGTAGTGCCGAAACAGAAGAACAGGTACTCGAAACAGCACAGCGTCTAGCAAAAACAGGTAAAGTAGATATGCTTCGTGCCGGAATTTGGAAGCCACGGACTAAACCTGGTATGTTTGAAGGAGTAGGAGCAAAGGGGCTGCCTTGGTTGCAACAGGCAAAAAAACTAACTGGGCTTCCTACCACTGTTGAGGTGGCAACGGGAAAGCAAGTTGAGGATGCATTGACATTTGATGTTGATGTGTTGTGGATAGGAGCAAGGACTACAGTTAATCCATTTAGTGTGCAAGAAGTTGCAGATGCATTGCGTGGAGTAGATGTTCCTGTACTCATCAAAAATCCTATCAACCCTGATCTTGAACTTTGGCAGGGAGCCGTTGAGCGTGTTAGCCGTGCAGGAATAAAACAAGTTGGACTAATCCATCGCGGATTTTCATCTTATGGAAATACTGAGTTCAGGAATGCGCCGATGTGGCATCTCGCTATTGAGATGAAGAGGAGAATGCCTGGACTGCCAATCATTAATGATCCTTCACACATTTGTGGAAGAAGGGACATCCTTCAGGCAACTGCTCAGAAAGCCATTGATTTGGATTTTGATGGTTTGATGATTGAGAGCCATATCGATCCTGACAATGCATGGAGTGACGCTAAGCAGCAAATTACTCCTGAACGTTTTGCTGAATTGCTTGATGGAATAACCTGGAGAAGAGAAGATGCACCGTCTGAATCATTCCACGCAGCACTTGATAAATTAAGGGAGCAGATCAATCATATCGATGATGAATTGATGCAGCTAATCTCACAGCGAATGAATATTGCTGAAAAAATTGGAGAATATAAAAAGAACAACAACGTAACTATTCTTCAGCGTTCTCGTTGGAGCGAAGTTCTTGATAAGGCAATTGGCAGGGCTGGAAAAGTTGGACTTAGCGAAGAGTTTATCACCAAATACATGGATGCGATTCATATGGAGAGCATCAATAGGCAGAATAAAATCATGAATGATTGATACGCATGAAAAAACGTACTTATCAATTTTCATCTGCTTATGTATCGCGTTATTTCGATGCATCCTTTAAGGAGCTCGATACAATTGTCGACAGAAAGAAGGCCATCATCATTACTGATGATCATGTGTTTGCTGCGCATAAAAGCAAGTTCAAGAATTGGAATGTAATTTGTCTAAAGCCTGGAGAGGAGTATAAGGTTCAGCCAACGGTTGATGCGGTAATTGAACAATTGATTGAGTTTCAAGCAGACCGAAAGTCAATCTTGATTGGCGTTGGAGGTGGCGTGATTACAGACATTACAGGCTATGTAGCATCGGTATACATGCGAGGAATTCAGTTTGGATTTGTGCCTACTTCTTTGTTGGCTATGGTTGATGCATCGATTGGAGGAAAGAACGGGATTGATGTTGGACCATATAAAAATATGGTTGGTATTATTCGTCAGCCTTCTTTTCTTTTCTACGACCTCTCTTTGTTAAAAACATTGCCTTTGGCGGAATGGTCAAATGGGTTTGCTGAAATTATTAAGCATGCTTGCATTTTAGATAAAGGACTTTTCTCAATATTGGAGAGTAGCAGTCTTTCTAAAATGATGAAGAATAAAGCGTTGTTAACTAAGGTCATTCTTCGCAATGTTGATCTTAAATCAAGCATTGTAAAGAAAGATGAATTTGAAGTGGGCGAAAGAAAACTTTTAAACTTCGGGCATACACTTGGCCATGCCCTAGAAACCCAATACGAGTTAACGCATGGCCAAGCAGTTTCTCTGGGAATGGTTTTTGCAGCTTGGTTGTCTGCACATCTCTTAGGGTTTAAAGACGCTGATCAACTCGAGAAGGTACTGGTAGACTATGGTCTTCCAACCAGGTCAGGCTTTGATCTTGCAAAGGTTTTCAATGTGTTAAAGATGGATAAGAAGCGTGTGAGCAAAACCATGAGTTATATTCTCTTGCAAAAAATGGGCAAAGGAGTAATAAAGGAAATTGATCTTATACAGTTAGAGGCACACCTTGCAACCTTTAATGCATTAAATAAAAAAATAAAATGATCGCAACCGTAACTCCTTCCATGACAAGCGGAAATGTTCGTGCGCCTCGATCAAAGAGCGATATGCAGCGTGCCTGTGCAGCGGCGTTGCTTCATCATGGAGTTACCATCATTAAAGATCCTGGAAGAAGTAATGATGATTTGGCTGCACTTGATGTGATTTCAAAACTAGGAGCAATGGTGCTTGATCAAGGTCAACTCATTGAAATAACAAGCCACGGAGTTGATCCGCATACAAACGAAATCAATTGTGGTGAAAGTGGGTTGGGAATAAGAATGTTTACTCCCATTGCTACACTCAGTTCACAGCAGCTGAACATCAATGGCTCTGGGTCTTTACTAAAGCGACCGATGAATTTTTTTGATGAGATTTTTCCTAAGTTGGGAATTTCAATACAGTCCAATGAAGGCAAATTGCCAGTTTCAATTCACGGACCGTTGGCAGCTTCAAGTATTGAAGTAGACGGTAGCTTAAGCTCTCAATTCCTAACTGGGTTATTGATGGCTTTTTCTGCCTCCAATGCAAAAGGTGTAACGATTACGGTTAATGATCTTAAGAGCAAGCCCTATATTGACCTTACTTTATCTGTGCTCAGATCCTTTGGTATGAAAGTTCCTCGGGTGAATAACTACAGGGAATTCATATTTGACTCCAATGATCATATTCAGCCAGAGGGTGAAATGATCTATCAGGTTGAGGGAGATTGGAGTGGAGCTGCCTTTCTTTTTGTTGCAGGTGCAATATCGGGTAAGGTTAGTATCCAGGGGATGCGTCAAGAATCTGTGCAGGCTGATATGAAAATTCTAGAAGCTATTCGGGATGCAGGAGCTGTGGTTAGTTATCAAGATGGCATATACCATGTTGAGCCTGCAACACTCAATTCTTTTGGGTTTGATGCAACTGAATGCCCCGATCTGTTTCCTCCACTTGTAGCTTTAGCGGCATATTGTCATGGGGTCAGCAAAATCAAAGGCATAGGAAGACTAACCCATAAAGAAAGCAATAGGGCCTTGACGCTTCAAGAAGTCTTTGGAAAGCTTGGCATTAACATTGAATTGCAAGGAGATCTGATGCTTGTTCATGGAGGAAATAAATTGAATGGCGCTGAAGTTCACTCTCACCATGATCATCGAATAGCCATGGCATCAGCAGTAGCGGCACTTGGTGCCGAAGGGCCAGTCAGCATCGTTGACGCGGAAGCGATAGATAAATCTTATCCAGATTTTTATAGAGACCTTATTTCTCTCGGGGCGTCTATACATCTCCAAATAACTTAACAAGAAGCCATGAATCATTTCGGAAAATTATTTACAGTAAGCATTTTTGGTGAATCACATGGCGAAGGGCTAGGTGTGTTAATCGATGGCTGCCCTGCAGGAATGCCGCTATCAGTAGAAGATTTTATTGTTGATACCGAAAGGAGAAAGGGTGGATTGCAGAAGGGCACTACTCCTCGTCAGGAAGAGGATTTGCCCATGTTTAAAAGCGGGGTATTCAACGGAAAAACAACCGGGGCACCATTAATGCTTCTGTTTGAAAATAAAAACACAAGATCTGGAGACTATGAAAAGCAGCGATCAGTTCCAAGACCGGGTCATGCTGATTTTGTTGCAAATAAAAAGTTTGGAGGATTTGAGGATTATAGGGGCGGCGGGCACTTCAGTGGTCGTTTAACACTCTGTCTTGTTGCAGCAGGCGTAGTTGCAAAAAAAATTCTAAAAGGGATTTCAGTTCTCGCTCAAATCACTTCTATAGGGGGTGAAAAAGATATTGACAAAGGCATCCAAAGGGCTATTGAGAATAAAGATTCTGTAGGAGGGATAGTTGAATGCAGGGTTGATGGATTGCCACTCGGACTTGGAGAGCCTTTTTTTGACTCGGTCGAATCACTTATTTCACATGCCGCTTTTGCAATTCCTGCTGTCAGAGGTGTTGAGTTTGGAACTGGATTTGCAGCGGCTGATTTATTTGGTCTGCAACACAATGATTCAATAGAAAACAATCAAGGAAAAACAACTACCAACCATGCTGGAGGTGTTGTTGGTGGCATAACTAACGGTAACCAGCTGGTTTTTCGTGTGGCCATCAAGCCAACTTCATCAACTCCTAAGGAGCAGTTTACGTACAACTGGGAGACAGATCAAATGGAGAACTTTGCTGTTCGCGGACGCCATGATCTCTGTATAGCCTTGAGGGTCCCTCCAGTGCTTGAGGCCGTTACAGCGATGGTTCTCGCGGACCTCATGTTAAGGGAGCAACACATAAAAAGAGTATATTCATAAAAAAATTAGAGATGAGCCTAATATATCATATTACAACAGCGGCTGAATGGAAAACCGCACAGCAATCTGGCGAGTATTCTTCCCCCGCATTAAAAGAAGAAGGGTTTATTCATTGTAGCGAAAAAGAGCAAGTTGAAGACATCAAGGAAAGATTCTACCCCAATACCAGTGATTTACTCCTATTGACTATTGATACTGAGAAACTTGAAAGTCAGCTCATCTTTGAGTGGTCACCATCTGTAGAGCAAACCTTTCCTCATATCTATGGGCCGATAAATCTTCTCGCGGTAGTTGATGTTAAGCAGCTTTAATTTCTCTATTTCAAGTAATTTTATTCCATGGCTGATTATCTGAATAAAACCGTCCTAATTACGGGAGGAACTGATGGTATTGGTAAAGCACTGGTGCTGAATTACCTCGCCCTTGGTGCTAATGTTGTAACATGTGGACGAAATCAACAAAAGATTCATGATCTGGAAGCCGAATCTCCGGTGGGCAAACTATGTGTGCTTAACGCTGATGTTTCTGTTGAAAGAGATTGTGAGCGACTTGTGTTACAAGCTGTAAACATGTTTGGAGGCATCGATGTATTGATCAACAATGCGGGAATTTCGATGCGTGGCCTCCTTGAAGAGGGCGGCCCAGGTATCATTCCAGTAATAAAGCAAGTGATGGAGATTAATTTTAATGGGGCGGTATATACAACTGTTTATGCGCTTCCATATTTGGTTAAATCCAAAGGTGTTGTGGTTGGTGTTTCTTCTATTGCCGGATATCGCGGACTCCCCGGAAGAAGTGGATACTCTGCTTCAAAGTTTGCACTGCAGGGATGGCTTGAGGCAATTAAGACTGAGGTTGTGGAAAAAGGAGTGCACGTTATGTGGGTTAGTCCTGGCTTTACTGCCTCTAATATTCGCAATTCTGCTCTAAATCACCGTGGTCTTGCACAGGGGGAGTCTCCGCTCGACGAGCAAACGCTTATGGATGCCGCTACCTGCGCTGGTATTATCGTTGAGGCTGTAGCAAAAAGAAAAAGAACTGTGGTCATGACTTTTCAAGGCAAGCAAACGGTTTTTCTAAATAAATTCTTTCCTTCACTTGCCGACAAATTAGTTCGTGCATTCTTCTTCAGGAACGGGAACTTGATAAAGTAGTTATAGAACGATAACTTGCACAGCAGAAACGATACTCATTCCAATGCCCATTCTTACATTCACTAGCGATT
Source organism: uncultured bacterium (assembly GCA_903920455.1). Classification (GTDB taxonomy): domain Bacteria; phylum Bacteroidota; class Bacteroidia; order Chitinophagales; family Chitinophagaceae; genus Pollutibacter. The sequence goes on from CAIXLY010000025.1 coordinate 89,402, forward strand.
TTGGACCGTCTGATCATCTGGTTGGGGGCGTAAAGGGAGAAATCTTAAAGCTTAATGAAGGGTTTAATATTATTGATATTACCCATGAAATCATTCCTTATAATTTTATGCAGGCGGCCTATGTCTGTAAGAGCATATTCGGAAATTTTCCTGCCGAAAGTTTTCATCTGATTCTGGTAAATGTTTTTGATAATGATGCAAATCATTTGCTGTTGATTAAGCATGAGGGGCATTATATTGGCATCCCTGATAACGGGTTGATAACAATGATCATTGAAGGGGTGCCTGAGCAAATTTTCGCACTGCCCATTCCGGATGGAACGGGGAAAACAGTAAAGAATTTTACAAGAATTTTCATTGAAGCCTTTTCTGCTATTCTTTCTGGGGTTAAGCCTGAAAGATTAGGTGCTCCTGATGTACCGATAAGGGAAAAAACCTTAATGAAGCCATATTCAACAGACAACTATATTGAAGGACAAATCCTGATGATTGATCGATTTCTCAATGTGATTGTCAACATCACCAAAGATCAGTTTGATGCCCAGCGGAAAGGAAGAAATTTCAAGATTGTGTTGCTGAGGGATGCCTTTATTGAAAAAATTAGTCAGCATTATGGAGAAGTTCCCGAAGGGGAGAAGCTTGCTTTTTTTAATGAGTCGGGGTATCTTGAGATAGCAATCAATAAAGGATATGCTGCTCCTTTGTTTGGACTTGGAGAATATTCAGGCTCTGGGCCTTATTTGCATGATAAAAGGCAATACTACCAAACGGTCAAAGTTTTTTTTGAATAATTCTCCAACAGAGCCGGTTTTTTTAATTGGGACCTCTTTGGCCTGTTAATATTTACTGTATTGTATATTCCATGACAATATTTTGTCATAGTTAGTATGGAGTGGCACTACTTTAGGATCGCCTTTTTTGCAAAAAATTTAATATTTTTTTGTACCTTTTCACTAGAATTCGGATTCGCTTTTTTGAAAAGCGTTCTTTATTTCAGCTTGGTATTCATCAAGCGAACACACCACCTAGTAGCTAACCACTTAACGGCCATGTCTTTTTGGCCATTAACTAAAACCACCTATGAAGCGAGTGCCGCTAATACCTGTTATAATGAAAAGAATAAAGATTGTCCCACGCTGGATTATTTTTTCCCTCGACTTGACCTCCACATTTGCAGCGATGTTTTTTGCTTTTTTTATTAGCAATAATTTATCGTTTTCTCTAGTCGGTCGGGAAGTACTATTGCGGTCTGCATTAATTCTTCTCTTGATTAATGCGATGGTTTTTACATCCCTTCGTACATATAGGGGCATCGTTCGTTACACTGGAGTTCAAGATGGCTTTCGTGTTTTGATTTCCATAATAGCATCTTCTCTGGCTTTGTTTTTTCTGCAATTTCTTTACGAAAAACAGCCTCACAACTTTTTTGTCTCTAACTCACTGCTTATTTTGTACGGGGTTTTTAGTTTTCTGTTTATGTTGGGTTATCGTGTAATCATAAAGCAGGTTTTTTATGTCATTAGAAACTACAATAAGGCGAGGAAGACTATAGTGATATTCGGTGCAGGAGAGACTGGTGTTGCCACAAAGCAAGTTTTATCAAATGACACACGCACTGGCTTTTCTGTTCTTGCTTTTATTGATGACGACAAAAAGAAAAAAAGCAAATCACTTGATGGGGTTTCCATTGTTAGTTTTGAACAGTTTAAAGATATGGCAGGGGTAAGTCAGATTGATGAGTTAATCATTTCATCATTTTCCATAACACCAAAGCGAAAAAACGATTTGGTTGACTTTTGTCTAGATCATGATATTAATGTATTAACTGTACCCCCATATTCGCAATGGTCAGATGGAGAATTCGCGCCTAGGCAACTGCGTACGATTAGGATAGAGGAACTGCTGGAAAGAGAACCTATCGTTATTCAAAACGAACAGATTACACAGCAGGTTAAAGGAAAACGCATATTGGTAACTGGCGCAGCAGGATCTATTGGCAGTGAGCTTGTTCGTCAGTTGATTAAGTATTCACCTGAGATGATCATATTGTGTGATCAAGCAGAAACTCCTCTGTACAATCTGGAAAACGAATTGAAGGAGTCTGGTACTCGTGTTCATTATATTCCATTCTTGACAAGCATCAATCATTTTTCGAGGATGGATTCCCTATTTGCTCGTTTCAAGCCTCATCATGTTTATCATGCGGCTGCGTATAAGCATGTGCCCTTAATGGAGTTCAATCCGGTTGAATCAATTCGAGTAAATGTATTGGGAACCCGACAGCTTGCGGATCTTTCTGTTAAATACGGTGTCGATCGATTTGTGATGGTGTCTACCGATAAAGCAGTCAACCCCACAAATGTTATGGGAGCCTCTAAAAGACTTGCTGAGATGTATGTGCAAGGGCTTTCCAAACAAACCCGGCACACAACGAAATTTATTACTACAAGGTTCGGAAACGTTCTAGGTTCTAATGGTTCTGTTATTTTGAGGTTCAAAGAGCAGATTGAAAAAGGCGGCCCTGTTACCATCACACATCCCAATATTACCCGCTATTTCATGACCATCCCAGAAGCATGTCGGCTTGTGCTGGAAGCTGGAAGTATGGGCAATGGAGGTGAGGTATTTGTTTTTGATATGGGTGAGCCAGTCAAGATATCCGACTTGGCAAGCAAAATGATTAGGTTGTATGGGATGGTTCCTAATATTGATATTCAACTAACCTATACTGGCTTGCGCCCAGGTGAGAAGTTGTATGAAGAGTTGCTTACCGATGGAGAACATACCATAAAAACCTATCACGACAAAATCCTGATTGCCAAAGTCAGGGAAGTTGAATTCAATGCACTCTCTGCTTGCCTAGAAGAACTTATTGTTCAGGTTGATCAAAATGCTGATGAAGTCCTTCTGGTTTTAAAAATGAAAGAGTTCATTCCCGAATACATTAGCAATAACAGCATATTTGAGGATCTGGACTTTGCCAAGGTTGTTGCTTTCAAATAACATCTTTTCTCTTTGCTCTGTAGCCATTTCTTCCAGATTTATGGCGGCGCTCCAGTTTTCCTGAGATCTGTGCATTAACTCAATTTATTGACCATCCTATTATGCGAAACCCATAGAATTTAGGGCTTCCGAATCTTGGGTTTTATTAACTTACACCGGAAATACTTTCTTCTCACCCATAATTACTTACGCATATGAAACCTTCAATTAGAAAAGTTGCAGTTCTTGGAAGTGGCGTAATGGGATCTCGCATTGCTTGTCATTTTGCAGGGATTGGGCTCCCCGTTATTTTACTTGATATTCCTTCAGCAGAAACTCAGGTTGGTGCAAAAAAAACGGACCGAGATAGGCTTGTAAATACGGCATTGCAATCTACAATAAAATCAAATCCTTCTCCAGTCTACACGAAGGATGTTGTAAAGAATATTACAACAGGAAATCTTGAAGATGATATTGCGCAAATAGCTTCATGTGATTGGATTATTGAAGTGGTAGTTGAAAGGCTTGATATAAAAAAGCTGTTATTTGAAAAAATTGAAAAATATAGAAGACTAGGAACACTTATAACTTCAAATACTTCTGGAATTCCTATCAACATGATGATTGATGAGCGCTCAGAAGACTTCAAAAAGCATTTTTGTGGGACACATTTTTTCAATCCTCCAAGGTATCTTAGGTTGTTGGAGATTATCCCAACTGCGTTTACTGAGCAGTGGGTAATTGATTTTCTAATGAACTACGGAGATCTATACCTTGGCAAAACCACCGTCCTTTGTAAGGACACCCCTGGTTTCATTGCTAACAGAATTGGAATTTTTGGCATCATGTCTTTGTTGGGTACCATGGAAAAGATGGGAATGTCCATTGATGAGGTTGATTCGCTTACTGGTCCAATCATTGGCCGTCCAAAGTCTGCTACTTTTCGTACTGCAGATGTTGTGGGTATTGATACCATGGTGCATGTGGCCAATGGATTGTATAACAATTGCCCAGATGATGAATCAAGAGCACAATTCAAGGTGCCTGATTGGTTAAATAAAATAGTTGAGAATAAGTGGTTGGGCGATAAATCAGGGCAGGGTTTTTTTAAGAAAATAAAAAATGCAGCAGGGGAAAAAGAGATATTGACTCTAGATCTAAAGACGATGGAGTATTCTCCGCGCAAAAAGCCCAAGTTTCCAGCCCTCGATGCTGCAAAAGGCATTGATGATTTGCCAACAAAGCTTAAGCTGCTGTGCTCGGCTCCCGACAAGACTGGTGAATTCTATCGAACCTTTCATTATAATCTATTCTCTTATATCTCTAACCGCATACCGGAAATATCAGATACCCTATTCAGTATCGACGATGCAATGATGGCTGGTTTTGGCTGGGAGATTGGTGCCTTTGAGTCTTGGGATATTTTGGGTGTTGAGAAAACGATTGCAGAAATGAAAAAGGTGGGCCATGTCGTTGCTCCTTGGGTAGAGGAGATGCTCGCCAGTGGGAAATCTACTTTTTATATAGTGAAAGACGGGAAGCGTTTTGCCTATTCACCCCAAAGTAAGAATTATCAATCTGTTTATGCTCCTGAGCAGGAAAATGCTTTCATTGTGATGAAAAACTTTTCAGGACAAACTATTTGGAAGAATAGTGCATGCAGGGCTTATCATCTTGAAGACGATGTACTTGGACTTGAATGGTACACTAAGATGGGAAGTATTGGGGGTGAGGTACTTGAAGGGATTCAAAGAACGGTCACCCTCGCAGAGGATAAGTATAAGGGATTGGTTATTGCCAATGAGGGGAATAATTTTTCTGCAGGAGCAAATGTTGGGATGATCTTTATGCTGGCCATTGATCAGGAGTATGATGAATTGGATATGGCGATAAAACTATTTCAAAGCACAATGATGCGTGCAAGATATTCTTCTGTTCCAGTGGTTGTTGCACCTCACGCACTATCTCTGGGCGGAGCTTGTGAGTTGAGTTTACATTCGGATAAGATCTGCGCTGCTGCCGAAACATATATTGGTCTTGTTGAGTTAGGGGTCGGCCTCATCCCTGGAGGAGGTGGAACAAAGGAATTTGTTCTACGTGCCGCTGATGAGATGCATGAAGATGAGCCAGAAACGATCACGCTCAAAAATAGATTTATTACGATCGCAACTGCAAAGGTAGCAACATCAGCAGCAGAAGCATTTCAGTTGGGCATCATGCGAAAGGGATGTGATGAGATTGTCATGAATCAGGGTAGAAGGATTAGTGCTGCAAAAAAATCTGTTATTGAATTATATGACAATGGATACGTTATGCCATTGCAACGCAAGGACGTAAAAGTATTAGGCAGAACTGCTCTTGGGGCACTGTTATCTGGAATACATATTATGGAGCAAGGGGGTTATGCCACTGGGCATGATGCTGTTGTAGCTAAAAAACTTGCTTATGTGATGTGTGGTGGCGATTTAAGTGAGCCTGCTTTTGTTTCTGAACAATATCTACTAGATTTAGAAAGAGAAGCTTTCTTGAGTCTTTGTGGCGAGAAAAAAACGCTTGAAAGAATTCAATCTGTATTAAGGGGAGGAAAGCCAATCCGGAATTGATCAGGTGTATTTTTACTAATCCTTTCAAATAGAGTTATTCCCCAAAAAAATAATCCCCTTCTTTTTTAGAAGGGGATTATTTATAATTATGACAAGTTGATTATTAATCAACCACTTTTCTCACTTTGGTATTTCCACCACCATCTAAAGTCATGTCATGTGGTTTGTTTGTTTTCCAAGCGCCACGGGTAAAGTCTGGGTAGTCAATTGTTCTTGATTTTTTTGCTACTGACGCTTCGCTAAGAGGGCCTGCGGCACTCCATGCTGCGGCATCATATACATTTTGATCTAGAGGGAGTCCATTACGTAGACAATCAATTAGTCTCCAGTCCATCATAAAATCCATTCCCCCATGTCCGCCCACGCTCTTTGCAATTTCTCCTATATGTTTTACAATCGGGGGAGTATATTTATCCTCATAAGCTTTCATTTTTTCTGCATCAGCCCATTCGTGTCCGAGTGCAATGCGACCAGGTTCTGGCCATTTCTGTGCAACTCCCTTCGTGCCACTGATTAGATGAATTCTGGAGTAGGGCCTTATCGACGAAACGTCGTGCTGAACCATCAATGTCTTTCCTAAGGCAGATCTGATAATTGTTGTATTCATGTTTCCTCGATAGTGGCTATCTGAATATTGCTTATAGAAATCATCTTTGGAGGCAAGATCAGCAATCAAAGGGGCCATTGAAAAATCATTTGAACTCATGCTTACGAGGTGGTCAAATTTATCACCCCGGTTTATGTTTAAGCATTGTGCAATTGGCCCAAGACCATGAGTTGGATATAGACTTCCATTTCTGGTCATGTTTTCATTTAATCTCCACATGTCTTTATAGCCAGTCTTGCTTAAGAGTAATCCGTTTAGTTCATGAATATATGCTCCTTCAGCATGGACGAGTTCACCGAATAGTCCATTTCTAGCCATGTTTAAGGTCAGTAGTTCAAAAAAGTCGTAGCAGGTATTTTCCAGCATCATCATGTGCTTCCTGGTTTTTTCAGAAGTCTCTACCAATTCCCAGCATTCATCAACTGTCTTGGCTGCAGGGACTTCAGAGACAGCATGCTTATCATTTTTCATGGCATATACAGCAATGGGCGTATGCAGATGCCATGGTGTAGTGATATAAACGAGATCTACTTCATTAGATTCACAAATTGCTTTCCAGCCTTCCTCTCCTGAATATGATTTGGCTTTTGGGAGTCCTTTTTTAGTGAGTATTTCTTGCGCGCTTTCAACACGATCAGGGTATTTGTCGCAGAGTACAGCAATTTCCACTCCTTCGATATAGCTAAGGCGATCAACCGCTCCAGGACCTCTCATCCCAAGCCCAATTACAGCTACACGTACTGTAGGGATTTTTGGGGCTGAATACCCAGACATGTTAAATGAGGCAGGGATTTGTTCTGTTTGTGATGCGTAGCCATGTTCTGGAATTACTGAGGCAATGGCGCCGCTGCTTAATGCTATATTTCTAATAAAAGAACGTCTGTTGGTACTCATAACAGGATGATGTTTAAAGGATGAGGTTTAAAGATAAGAAAATCAGAGATTCAGCCAATAGTTCATCTTGAATACTACTGCCCTGTTTTTATTTCTCATGAATGGATCTGTGAAGTAGTTGTCGCTATAGACCAAGAACATATCACTCATTGGTTTATACCTCCATTGAAGCCTGCTGTTGATGTTAAAATTATTTCTTTGGCTGTTGTATTGTAGGAAGGTGGTCCAAAAGAGGGTATTAGAGAAGTTTATCTCTACTCTTGGTGCAATCAGAAATAGGTTATTTTTCCCGTAGGGCTCTGGAAATGTCAGCGTTGCATGTTGTACGGCCATCGTAAAGTTGCCCCAAGGTTGTACCCTGTAATTCAAGCTTACTTCATACCTCAGCAGCTTGCCGTTAAAAAAATCTCCAGCTTCAAGATCGGTTTTCATGGAGAGTTTTTTTCTGGCATCGCTACTGTATGTTATTCCTGTTGCCATTGCCTTGTATTCTCCAGGTGGTATTGGTGTTTTTTCTGTGAATGCAGTATTATAAAGCAGGTGATTTACATTGTTGTGTAAGTGAAGTACAAGACTTGATGTGTTTCTATAAGAGAATTGAAACTCTAGGTCATGAGTCCTTTCATTCAATGTTCCATTCAGGTTTAAGGCGGAAAAATTCTCTAGCCTTATTGCAAATTGATTTAATCTGCCGCTTTTCGGATAAAAAGTATACTTGCTTTCATTGTAGAGCATCTGAAAGCCTCTTCTGATTACGCTATCCAAAATAGCATCATAGTTTTCAACGCGATTCACGAATCCCATATCTGCATAATACTTGTCTGTTATCTGACCTGCATCTACAATGAACGTTAGGTTTTTCCCCAAATACCCACCTCCGCCACTTGCATAATATTGTGGTTTCTCAATCTCGGGTTTGAAAGATGCATGATAAGAGGCCCAGCCATTCCACCTTCCTGATTTGTCGATAAATATATATTCAAGTCCGCTGTTTCTTCCAAATTTATCTAAGGGATCATTAATTGAATTCTTATTTTTTTCAAATGATTCTCTATTGAGAAAATATCCTTTAACCATCGATCGGGCTTGAACTTGCTGACTGAATGTAAGTGCTGTATAGTTTTGAGCAGCCAAATCCGCTAAACCTTTTGTCTGCATGCTCATAAAGCCAACCCTGGTTTTTTTTGTTAAGTTCCCACTTATCCTTGCCCCTCCTAGTATGGGTATTTTATTGCCGTTTTTATCCAGTCCGATTGATCTCGAATAAAATGGTTTTATCGGGGGGATGCCAAAGCTTGAAAAGAGATCGTCGTTCTCTAGGAAAAATGTTCTTCTTTCAGGGAAAAACATATCAAAGCGGGTTAGGTTTGTTACCTGTTTATCTACTTCTACCTGTGAGAAATCCGGATTGATTGTCAGGTCAAGATTAAGCGCTGGCCCAAGGGCAACCTTTGCATCGAAGCCAGCATTTGCGGTGGTTAATTTACTACTTGGCTGCTCTTTGTTCCCTTCCGTAGAACCTGTTAGATAGGGGATTAGTGAAATATTGGTTCCTGGAACTGGTGGGGGAGCATCCCACTTAAGTGCACCGGAATATCCAAAGTCGAAAAAAGGAAAATTAATGGGCATGTCTGTCCATGTTGAATACTCATTATTCTTTGCATCTGATCTGAGTACATTCAAGCCCCAAGTACTTTTGCCTTCTTTAAATCTGAGCGTACTAAATGGGATTGCTATTTCTGCAATCCAATACGTTTCATGACGCGACGTTGCAGAGTACCATTTGTTGTCCCAGCTAAATGATAGTTCATCGCCACTTGATCCAACTACCACCAGGTCTTCTGATTGCACATTGTAAGGAGTAATTGAAAATAGAAACCCATTGGTTCTCTGATTGACTGGATCTATGGCTATGGTGACTGCATCAGTATCAAAAAATCCCTGATCTCTTTTTAATGTCTGTACAATATAAAAATTTGTATCGATTGCTTTAATTCCGAAGTAGATGAATTGATTGTCATAGGTAACCTTGATTTCTGTTTTTCTTTTTGGTCTTCCAATATCATTGGGCCACTTCATAAAAAAGTCTCCTGCTGCCTTTGCCTCAATCCAGCTTGATTCGTCTAGCATGCCATCAATTTTTATTGGGGTACTTGCCTTATTTACCAGGGCCTGAAATTGCTCTTGAAACTTCATTCCATCCTGTCCGAACGATACGGTCAAATTGATGATTATGGACAGCGAAAGAAGGACGAATGATTTGGTCATACGATGAGGTGAATCGACTTATTGAAATGCGAATTTCGTGTATTACGGCCTAAATCTTTTATACTGTTGGGATTATTCTAAACTTTTGGTTCATTAATTGGCAATTCCAATTTTTCCTATATTACAGTATGGTCTATCGTTTTTTTCAAGGCCTTATGTGGGTCGCTTTTAAGATTTTTTTTAGACGAATTGATTTAGTTGGGCAAGAAAAGCTTCAACACAATCACCCCGTTATATTAATTGCCAACCACCCTGGATCATTTCTTGATGCCATGGTGTTGGCGGTTTTTTTAAAAAGGCCCATCTATTTTTATGTTCGTGGAGATATCTTCAAGCATCCCTTAGTCTATGCCATATTCACCAAGCTTCATATGATTCCAATCTTTAACAGGGAAGATGGTACTGCTAATTTGGCTAGGAATCAGCAAACATTTGACAGGGGTCGATCCTTTCTTTCAAAGGGAAACTTGTTACTTATTTTTCCTGAAGGATTCAGCAGGTGGTCAAAAAAGTTATCTCCTTTTAAGAAGGGCGCGGCAAGGGTAGCCTTGCAGGCAGCTTTTGAGGAACCGGTGGCTATTGACCTTTCGATCCAGGCAGTTGCTGTTAACTATTCTTCACACCGGTTAGGAGCAAATTTGTTTATTCGTGTTGGCGATCGGATTGAACTTTCCAGCCATGCCGAGCTATATAGAGAATCACCTCCAAAGGCAATTAATAAGCTCACAGCCGAGATGGTTAATCTTTTTCAGGATAATGTCTTGCATGTTAAGCAGGGGGCGAGAACGGATGCCGTTGACGAGGTAATTCGCATGTTATATAACGATCCCGAGTTTGACCAAAGTTTATTTTTCGAAAGGGTTAGAATTGCGTGTGCAGAAATTTCAATGATGACCGACGATGAGTTTCAAAACTATCAATCATTGTTGAAGCACCAGCAACGTCAGCTCAGTTTCTCTAGACTATCAGATGCGGTTATTGCTGATGGACGACAGTTGAAGGATTTAGTTTGGAAGGTGATACTGATGTTTCCCTTTTTTTTATTGGGTGTTATGATTTGGGGGGTTCCGGGCTTAGCATCAAAGTGGATAGCTGACAAAACCGTAACTAGAGAAGATTTCTATACGAGTGTTCACAGCGGAGTGCTTGGTGTAATGGGCTTTTTCTGGTGGTTAATCCTACTCTCAACTTCCATGGTAAATGGGCCAGTATTGTTGCCTTTCTTACTGTTCATCTCCCCATTTTTTTGCTTTATCGCCATGCATTGGAAAGAGGAGTATAGGTATTTATTGGCTAAGCTGAGATTAGAGAAGCTAATGAAGGTGCAGCAATCACTTGTTAATGAGTTGATGTCCAACAGAAAAAAAATACTCTTCTTTTAATCTTTTAGCAGATCTGGTCTTCTTTCTTCTGTTCTTTTCAGAGCCTGTTCATATCGCCATTCTTCAATCTTTTTGTGGTCGCCACTCATGAGTATTTCGGGCACTTTCCAACCCCTGAAATCTTCAGGCCTGGTAAACACGGGAGGGGCAAGAAGCTTATCCTGAAATGAGTCAAACAATGCTGATGTTTCATCATTTAGCACGCCAGGAATGAGACGGCCTATGGCGTCTACTACTACAGCTGCAGCAAGTTCACCACCACTGAGTACGAAGTCGCCAATTGAAATTTCTTTTGTAACGAAGTGATCTCTAATTCTTTGGTCAATGCCTTTGTAATGGCCACATATGAGTAGAATATTTTCCTTGAGTGATAGTGTGTTCGCCATGCCTTGGTTAAAAACCTCGCCATCCGGTGTAAGAAAAATTATTTCATTAAAGGGGTATTGCTGATTTAGCTCCTCGATTGCTTTTACTATAGGTTCGCACATCATGACCATGCCTGCTCCTCCTCCAAATTGATAGTCATCAACCATGCCATGTTCGTTTACGGCCCATTTTCGGAGCTGATGCACAGTGATATTTAATAGGCCCTTATCATGTGCTCTTTTAAGTATAGAGTGTGAAAGTGGACTCTCAAGTAATTCAGGTACTACGCTTAGGATATGGACGTTCATGATGAAGTGAGTATGAGTTATTTATTTAATGTAAGATGAGGCAATAACTTATTATTTCATTTTCTTTACAACAGTAAAAGAGTATCCTATGGTTACTCATCGAGAAAATCTCCAATATCCCTTCGGTCTTTTTTAGTGGGTCTTCCAATTTTGGAATGCCGCTTGCCGGAATAGAAACTAGCTGTCTGAAAAGCAATGCGCTCATTTTCTTCTGCTGGGGTGAGATCTTGGTAATATTTAATTGCCTCACTGTATTGAACCCTTTTTGGTAGGAGTGCAATTACTTTTATGACCCATTTTTTTTCTTCCGTTTTAACTTCGTATTCATCTCCAATGCGCACAATTCTGGATGCCTTCACAGATTCTTCTTTATTCTTTACCCTTCCTTTTTCGCATGCGGTGGAAGCAGCACTTCTTGTTTTGAACAAACGAATTGCCCAAAGGTATTTGTCGATACGAAGTTTTTCTATTTCAGTCATGCAGTTTTATTACTCACTTAGTTCTGAAAAGAATTGATGAAAATAGGGAATGGTCTCTATGCCTTTGTAATAATTATAGAGATCATATTTTTCATTTGGTGAGTGAAGGTTGTCGCTGTCAAGTCCAAATCCCATGAATACAATTTTCACACCAAGCTCCTTTTCAAACAATGAACAGATTGGAATACTTCCCCCGCCCCTAACTGGCACAGGGGATTTTCCAAATGTGGCTTCAATGGCTTTTGCTGCTGCCTTGTATCCTATTGAGTCAATAGGTGTTAGGTAGGGTTCTCCACCATGGTGCTCTGTAGCATGAACGATCACACCTTTAGGTGCAATTTTTTTGAAATAGGCTAAAAGTAATGCAGTGATTTTTTCTGAGGATTGATTGGGTACTAGCCTCGTCGATATTTTAGCAGTGGCTTTGGATGGGAGTACCGTTTTTGCACCTTCTCCGGTGTATCCACCCCAGATTCCATTGACTTCGAGGGTTGGGCGGATTCCCGTCCTTTCGTTTGTTGTATATCCTTTTTCGCCATAGGTAGCTTCAATCCCCAAGTCCTTTTTATACTCCTCTTCGTTGAATGGGGCTTTGGCCATTAATTCGCGTTCTGCTTGATTTGATTCGATTACATCATCATAAAATCCTGGAATGGTAATGTGGTTATTTTCGTCATGACAGGAAGCGATCATTTTTGCAAGAATTGTTGCGGGGTTCGCTACAGCACCACCATAAACGCCACTATGGAGGTCTCGGTTTGGACCAGTGACCTCTACTTCAATATAGCTTAGTCCTCTTACTCCCGTATCAATTGAAGGCGTCTCCATACTGATCATGGCGGTGTCACTAATTAGGACCACATTAGCCTTGAGCAAGTCTTTATGGGAGGCCACAAATTTTCCAAGATTCGGTGACCCGATTTCTTCTTCACCTTCAATGCAGAATTTGATATTCGTTTTCAGGGTATTGGTCCTTACCATTACTTCAAGAGCTTTCACATGCATGTAGAACTGACCTTTGTCGTCACAGGCTCCCCGTGCGTAAATCTTACCATCCTTGATTACCGGGTCAAAAGGTCCGCTATGCCACAATTCCAGTGGGTCTGCTGGCTGAACATCATAGTGTCCATAAACAAGTACTGTGGGCCAAGTTGGGTCTACAATTTTCTCTCCATAAACTATGGGATGTCCTTCTGTTTCAAAAATAGTTGCCGTGTCAGCACCAGCATTTAGTAAAGAATTCTTTACAGCCTCTGCGCATGTTAGCATGTCTTTGTTGTGTTCTGACTTAGCACTGATAGAAGGAATTCTCAGTAAGTCCAGCAGTTCGTTCAGAAATCTTTCTTTGTTCGACTCTAAGTATTCTTTCATTAAATGATGGTATTAATATTTCAGGATCAATTTGTAAATGCCCCAAGTTGATTGATAAAGCAGATGATTAGTACATTATTTGAAAGGCATTTACATGGGTCGAAATAATTATGAAGGGATGATTAGCTGTTCTTCTCAAGTCTTTCTTCCACGAATTTCCAGTTAACCAGGTTAAACCAATTGCTTACATATTCTGCCCGTCTGTTTTGATATTTCAAGTAGTATGCATGTTCCCAAACATCTAGGCCAAGAAGTGGCATGCCTTTAATTGGTGATACATCCATCAAGGGATTGTCTTGATTTGGCGTTGATCCTATTTGCAAGGCTTTCTTTTCATCCAGGTAAAGCCAAGCCCACCCACTTCCAAACCTTGTCATTGCAGCTTCAGTCATTTTGATTTTAAAATTATCATAGTCAGTGAATGTCTTGTTGATGGCATTTTTTAAGGCGCCATCGTGCAGGGCAGTTCCAGGGGCCTGCATTGATTTCCAAAACAGCTCATGATTATAATGCCCGCCACCATTGTTGCGCATTTTAGCAGAGTAGCCAGAGATATTTGTAAAGAGATTTTCTAGGCTGATGTCTTTTCCTTTAAGCTCTACAGCGGCAGCATCATTTAGGTTTTTTGTGTACGCTGCTGCATGTTTTGTATAGTGGATTTCCATAGTCATTGCATCAATCACTGGCTCCAGTGCTTGATAGCTGTATGGCAGGGTCGATTGTTTGAACGTTGGATGATCATCATGAGTTCCAAAAGCCATCAAGCCTTTGGGGATAGTGCTCAGTACTCCTGCGGTGATACCTGCTTGGATTGAAGTGGCAATAAACTTTCTTCTAGATGTGTTTTTTTTCATGATATTATTTGTTCTTGAAATTAGCGTTAAAGAATGATATTTTTCTAAATGAAATATTTTGCATCAGTCGCTTAACCCTGCCGAAGTAAAATTCGTAATTAAATAATGCTGAATCGTTCATTGCTTTGTAAACAAGAAAAAAACCAATAGGCAGAAGCGTGTAGCTTGCAAGCCAAATGCCTGCGAAGGGAGAGAGGAGATCTTGGCGTACAAATTTCTCTCCAAACATGTTAAGCAAATGAAAAATCAGGAAGAATACAACTGCAACCACCAGTGGCATGCCCAGTCCTCCTTTTCTGATAATCGACCCAATGGGTGCGCCGATGAGGAATAAGACCATGCAAGCAAAAGATAGCGCAAATTTCTTATGCCATTCAGTGTTGAAGGACCTGAGTTCTTCTTTTCTTAAACGGTAATCAAGGGCAATGAGGTCCATTGAATTGGTAATCAGGGAAAGTTTATCTGCCGCTCTAGTTCTTACAGATTCTTGGACTGAATCAGGTAGGCTTTCAAGATAGTGTTTGATTTTTTTGGTTGGTCTGGTTCCCCCTTGTTTCCAGCCCGAAGAGAAATGTTTGCCAAAGAGAAAATATGAAGAGATCTCTCGCTCCATCCTGTCTGTCGATATTGCTTGAATTGATTTGGTGATTGAATCCATTGATGTATTCAGCTGTTTGACATTCATCATTTGCTGACTGCCCTTAAACATGCTGTCTGGTGTTTTCAAGACATCAAAACTGCTTAGGTCGAGCACTTTTTTATACTTCTTAAATCCTAGCCTATAGTAGTCTGTTTGTAGTGTGTTAAAGGATCCTTTCTCTTGATACCGCCATCCGTTTTCCAAATCAAACTCAAGGAACTTTTTATCATCACTAACGCTCATGGTTCCTTTTTCTGCCACAATGATGTTGTCTTGTAGAGAGTATTGGTTTTCATAGATGATAATATTGCTGATGCTTTTTCCATCACCATCTTTTTTACCAACCTTGATGGCATAGCCAGGAATCTTATCATAAAAAATTCCTTCTTTGATGTCAAAAGCTGGCTTGGCCACTCTAATATCATAGAGCATGGTCGTAAACTTGAGGTTGGCTACAGGAATGATAAAGTTTGCTATGAAGAAGGCGAATAGACTAATGACAAATGAAGTGAAGAGCAGCGGGCGCATAAATCGGAGAAGCGGTATGCCGGCTGATTTTATTGCAACCAATTCAAAACTTTCTCCAAGATTCCCGAAGGTCATGATGGAAGAAATTAGAATGGATATCGGTAGGGCATAAGTTACAACGGTTGCTGTAACATAGGCGGTGAGTTCTAAAATACTTGTGAATTCAAGTCCCTTACCAACAAGATCGTCAATGTATTTCCAGAAAAATTGCATCACCAGTACAAAGACTGTGATGAAGAAGGTCGCTATAAATGGACCAACAAATGCCTTTAGAATGAGTTTATCAAGCTTCTTGAACATGCTTAGTTGCCAAGCCTATGAAATAGGTCATGTACTTGAAAGTCCCAAAGTCTTGTCTGGTCAGCAATTTCTTTCTTTTCTGCGAAGTCTTTAATGACAAGTATGGTTTGATTGCTTACTTCTGATTTCTCAATTGAAAACTCAAAGAATTCCTCTTTAGGCATATGAACCCAATGGAAACGAATGAATTTATTTTCTTCTGCCGCAAGTACTTCTGCTCTTTCTGTGGAGCCGTTCCAGGAAAAACTAAAAACAGTATCTCTCTCATCTACTCTATCAGCAAACCACTCTTGCAGTCCGGCTGGGGTTGAAAGAAATTCATAAAGAATGCTCGGGGAGCACCTAACCGGAAATTCTATCGAAAACAACTGTTTACTCATGATCTAAATTTGTCTCGGGGCCTTGTTTTGTCTATGTGCCCCTTGCAATGATATATAAATAATCCAAGTGTAAAAATATAATTTGATGTTTCTTTCTAACTTTTTTATGAGGATTTTCCCCACTTCCCTTATTGTGTCGCAATGTGCAGATAATCATCCGGATAGAAGCATTTTTGTCTCTTATTTTACCCTTTGCTCAAGGTTTTAACATTACCATGGCAAATGCCTTGGGCTTAACTTCTGATCATCAATATGAGATTGATTCGATTGGCTAGGAATAGTCTCTTTGCCCTGAAAGAACAAATAGGGGCAAACGCAACATGGGTATTTATGCTTGCTTTGCGTCTGGGCACAGAAGATTTTACCGCTGATTGCTAAGTTTGAACAGAAGGCTAAAGACTTTTCTCTAGACAAAAAGGTCACACTTAATCATTAACTTTGTCAATCGTGAACATCCCAGGATGTTCATCTTTTTTTAAAGTAGAATAACATGTTTGAGAATTTAAGTGATAAGATTGCCTCGGCCTTTAAGCAGATTAAGGGTGAGGGACGAATTACAGATCTGAATATTGCAAATACCGTCAAGGATATCCGCAAGGCTTTACTGGACGCCGACGTCAACTTCAAGATTGCCAAGGAGTTTACTGATCGGGTAAAGGATAAAGCACTTGGTCAAAAAGTGCTGACAGCGGTTAGTCCGGGTCAATTGATGATAAAGATCGTCCAAGACGAACTGACTGAATTGATGGGCGGGGCTGCAAGTGCTTTTGATATTTCTGGCACGCCTGCTATTATTATGATTGCGGGCCTTCAAGGTTCTGGTAAAACGACCTTTAGTGGGAAGCTTGCCAATTATTTAAAGACACAAAAAGGCAAGTCGCCATTGCTTGTTGCTGCTGATGTCTATCGCCCGGCGGCTGTAGAGCAGTTAAAGGTATTGGGAGTGCAAATTGGAGTTGATGTGTATGCGGAACCAGACAATAAGGATCCTCGTTCGATTGCAGAGAACGCATTAAAGCATGCCAAGGCAAACAATAAAAATATCATCATCATAGATACTGCCGGTCGACTTGCTATTGATGAGGAGATGATGAAAGAGGCCGCTGGCCTTAAGGCAGCGCTCAATCCACAAGAAATACTGTTTGTTGTAGACTCCATGACGGGTCAAGACGCGGTCAATACGGCAAAGGCCTTTAATGAACGCCTCGATTTCACTGGGGTTGTTTTGACCAAGCTTGATGGCGATACCCGAGGTGGTGCGGCCTTATCCATCAAGTACACTGTTCAAAAACCAATCAAGTTTGTCAGCAGTGGAGAGAAGATGGAGACCTTGGATGTTTTCCATCCTGATCGGATGGCCCAGCGTATTTTAGGTATGGGAGACATTACTTCCTTGGTTGAAAAAGCGCAGGCTCAATTTGATGAAGAACAGACTCGAAAAATCGAAAGAAAAATTCGGAAAAACCAGTTTGATTTTCAGGATTTTCAAGACCAGCTTCAACAAATCAAGAAAATGGGAAACCTTAAAGACTTGATGGGAATGATTCCTGGAATGGGCAAAGCAGTCAAGGATATTGACATCAGCGACGATGCCTTTAAGGGAGTGGAGTCTATTATCAGTTCCATGACCCCCTTCGAGCGATCCAATCCTGATTCAATTGACGCCAATAGAAAGAAGAGAATATCAAAGGGTTGTGGCAGAAATATGGAGGAAATCAATCAGTTTTTTAAGCAGTTTGATCAGATGAAGCAGATGATGAAAAACATGAACAATATGCCTGCGATGCCGAAATTTGGAAGGCGCTAGGGGAGAAGCCAGTAAGTGGGGTTCTAGAATTTAGCATATCCTATTTTCGGGAATTGTATAAACAGATAATTTGGTCATTTCTCATATTCTCCCTACATTTGCGTCCGTATTTAGAAACCTATTTTAATCACCCAAGAAAAATTTTTATTTTTTATGGCTGTAAAGATCCGACTCCAGCGTCATGGAAGCAAAAAACGCCCTTTCTATTTCATCGTAGTTGCTGACGCACGTGCTCCTCGCGATGGAAAGTTTATCCAAAAGATTGGAACTTACAATCCCCTAACTCACCCTGCAACTGTATTGGTTGACCGTCAGAAAGCCCTCGAGTGGTTGGACAACGGTGCACAACCTACAGATAC
The DNA here is from genome assembly GCA_903920455.1 of uncultured bacterium. Classification (GTDB taxonomy): domain Bacteria; phylum Bacteroidota; class Bacteroidia; order Chitinophagales; family Chitinophagaceae; genus Pollutibacter. Next base: position 107,530 of record CAIXLY010000025.1, read on the forward strand.
AGTTCGCAAGATTCTTTCTACCAAAGGTGTTCTTTATTTAAAGCATTTGTTGCGTGGAGTTGGGCTTGGATTGTTTGATCAAGCTACTGCAATGACCAAGTTTGAAACTTGGTTCCAAGAGCAAGAAACAAAAGCAAGAGAACGTCAAGAGGCTGTAGTTCGTGAGCGTCGTGAAAAACGCCGTGATCAAACAGTTGCTGCTTCCCGCCCTAAGCCTTCCAAAGTAGTTGTTCCTGAAGCAGTTGAAGTAGCCCCTGTGGTTGCATCAGCTCCAGAAGCTGAACCGGCTCCAGAAGCACCAGCAGTTGAACAAGCTCCAGAAGCACCGGCAGCTGAGGCTCCAGCAGAATAACTTTATTCAATATAATTTTAAAGCCTCGTTTAAAACGGGGCTTTTTTTATGTCCATGGAAAATTATGTAAACATAGGATCAATCGTAGCAACCTTTGGCGTAAAGGGTGAAATGGTATTGAAGCACCATCTTGGTCAATCCGCTGACCTCACTGGTATTCCTGCGCTGTTCATTGAGACTTCCATGGGTAAGTTCATGCCTTATTTTATTCTATCGGCTAAGGAAAAGTCTGATGAGGAAATGCTTGTTGGGTTGGAGGGTGTAGAAAGTCCGGAGAAAGCAAAGTCTCTGTTGCGAAAGAAAGTTTGGCTGAAAGAAGAAGATGTCAAGAAAACAGCCTCAACTGCAGCCCCAATTTCCTTATTGGGCTTTATGATATATGACAAGAAAAAATTGCTTGGGAAAGTGCTTGAGGTGATTGAGCAACCGTTGCAGATTCTTCTTCGTATTGAGATTGAGTCGAAAGAAGTTCTAGTTCCCATCAATGAAAGTACGCTGGTCAGTATTGACCACAAGGGGGAGAAAATTTTTGTAAATCTCCCAGATGGACTTCTCGATATTTATCTAACTTAAGGTTGGAAATACAACCCAACATGGCAGGTCACCAGCCCTATATTGCTCATTTTGACCTTGATGCTTTTTTTGTTTCTGTTGAACGGATTCTTGACCCCTCGTTAGTGGGCAAACCACTGATTCTTGGAGGAAGCCGTGAGCGGGGAGTCGTAAGCACCTGCAGCTATGAGGCGAGGAAATTTGGAGTGCATTCTGCGATGCCTATGTCTAGGGCATCTTCTCTTTGTCCGCATGCTATTTTCATGAAAGGATCACGCGGCCAGTATAGCAAATTCTCACAATGGGTCACCGATATCATAGCCGCAAAAGCACCCTTGCTGGAAAAGGCTTCTATTGATGAATTTTATATTGACCTCACCGGGATGGATAGGTTCTTTAATCCTTTACAGTGGACCATTGATCTGCGCAATGAAATCATGGACACAACGGGGCTCCCAATCTCATTCGGACTAGCATCAAATAAAATGGTTGCCAAGATGGCCACCAACGCAGCAAAGCCCAATGGATATATTCAGGTCTTGCCCGGCATGGAGCAGGAATTTCTTGCTCCACTATCAGTAGGAGATATACCTGGAGTTGGAGAACAGATGCTCAAGAGCTTGCATACACTTGGGATCATGACGATACAAGATCTTTCAGCATATCCGAAACATTTGTTGGAGCAATATTTTGGAAAGTATGGAGAGGTACTGTCTCAAAAATCAATCGGCATATACAATGGTGCCGTGCATGAATATCATGAGGCCAAGTCTATTTCCACGGAGCATACATTTTCAGAGAATACCAAGGATGTCGACTTTTTACTTTCAGCTTTATTGGGCATGACTGAAAAGTTGGGACACGAATTGAGGGAAGACGATAAAATGACTCGCTGTGTTACCATCAAAATTAGATATTCAGATTTCGAAACGCATACTAAGCAAAAAGCAATTCACGCTAGCTCCTACGACGACGAGCTAATCAAGGTAGTAAGAGAGCTTTTTGCACAGTTATACGAAGAAAAGAATTTAGTCAGGCTTATTGGTGTAAGATTTAGTGATCTTGTAGCCAAGAGCGTACAAACCAATCTCTTTGATAATAGGGTTCAAAAGGATAAATTGTATGGAGCAATCGATGAACTGAAAAACCGTTTTGGCAAAGAATCCCTAGGGAGGGGGCATTGACCGTTAAGAATTTACTTAATCGTATTAATTCTATCAAATTTGTAGAGTAATAAAATTGTGCTATTTTTAGCTTCTAAAAATATATACCATGTCAATACATTTAGGAGATGATGCACCAAATTTTAAGGCCTCAACAACTGAAGGCGAAATAGATTTTTATCAATACCTGGGCGATAGTTGGGGTGTTTTGTTTTCACATCCAGCTGATTTTACCCCGGTATGTACTACTGAGTTGGGTAGAACTGCTCTGTTGAAAGAAGAATTTGCAAAGCGCAATGTAAAAGTACTTGCAGTAAGTGTTGATCCATTGGATAAGCACATCACCTGGGTGAAGGACATTAACGAAACACAACATTGCTCAGTTGATTTTCCGATCATTGCGGATGAGGACAGGAAAGTGGCCACGCTCTATGACATGATTCATCCAAATGCATCTGCAACCTTTACGGTACGATCACTTTTTATTATTGGCCCCGATAAGAAAATAAAACTTTTCATTACTTATCCTGCATCTACAGGAAGAAATTTTGTTGAGGTTTTAAGGGTAATTGACTCTTTGCAGCTTACTGCAAAACATAGTGTTGCTACTCCTGCCGATTGGAAAGAGGGGGATGATGTAATTGTAGTTCCAGCAGTTTCAACCGAGGATGCCATCAAAAAGTTCCCCAAAGGCGTTAATGTGGTAAAGCCTTATTTGAGGTATACGCCACAACCTTAGGTTATTACAGGGTTTTTTTTAGGTTTATTCTGGGTCTAGGGTTTGAATTTGGTGTCTTGCGCACCAGACGATTGTTCTATTTATATGGTTAAACTTTTCTTGGAATGTTTACTAATACACATATTACCCCGATAAACCCTGAACAAATTCTTACCTTTGCCGAATGGAGCCTCAGTCAAAACCCAATATACGCAGCCTAAGCAAGGAGGAAATTGCAGATTTTCTAGAACAAGCCGGCGAGCCGAAATTTCGCACTCAGCAAGTATGGGAATGGTTGTGGGAAAAGAATGCCTTTGATTTTGAGGCCATGTCAAATTTGTCTAAGTCACTCAGGGCCAAGCTAGTAGAAGCATTTTCCTTTCCAGTTCTTACCATTAATGCTACACAGGTTAGTGAAGATGGAACAATAAAGTCGAGGTTCAAAACCTTCGATGATCACATGATTGAAGGAGTGTTGATTCCTACTGAGCAGCGACTGACCGCATGTGTATCTTCTCAGATTGGGTGTAGTTTAAACTGCAAGTTTTGTGCAACAGGATACCTCGAGCGCAAAAGGAATCTTTTTTTTGACGAAATATATGATCAAGTTGTCCTCCTGAACCAACAAGCCTTGCGTATTCATGGCAAGCGGCTAACCAATATCGTGTTTATGGGAATGGGTGAACCTCTTCTGAATTATAAGAGTATGCTCAAGGCCATTGAGAGAATCACTGCACCCGATGGCTTAGCCATGGGAGCAAGACGGATAACCGTTTCAACTGCAGGTGTTTCGAAAATGATCAGGCAGCTAGGGGAAGACCAAGTGAGGTTTAAGCTGGCTGTTTCTTTACACGCTGCAAATGACAAGAAGCGTAATGAAATCATGCCCATCAACGAAACCAATGACTTAAAGTCTTTAGTTGATGCACTTAATTATTTCTACAAACACACCCAAAACGAAATTACGCTCGAATATATCCTATTTGATAAGTTCAATGACTCATTGGAGGATGCTGCGGAGTTGGTGAAGCTATATCGTCAGATTCCGGCAGATCTTGTAAATATCATCGAGTATAATCCGATAGACTTTGCACGATTTAAGAAACCTACTGAAGAAAAAACTGAGGCCTTCATGCAATACCTTGAAAAAAATCGGGTTAACTCAAGGTTGAGAAGAAGCAGGGGAAAGGATATCGATGCGGCTTGCGGACAATTGGCAAACAAATAATTATTTCAAGGATTAATCTCCATTTATATTTCTCTATTACATTAATCATATTCATTCACTCATCCTGTTGTAAAACAGCAAACATCACACATGAAAAGAACAGACAATTTCTCAAAATTCGCAGCCAAGAAGAGCAACAGTGCAATCAAAGAAGAATTTCGCCAAGAAAAGAAAAAGTTTAAAAAAGAAAGGTCCGACGCAATAGATAAAAAGAAGATTGAAAAGCGCGCTGCGTCTGCTGCTGATCGTTCCTTGATTTCCGTTAACCGCTCAGCATCAAGTGAACTCCGTCCGGCAATGACTGTTCGTAAGCAGGACAAAACCATGCCACTTAACAAATACGTCGCACACTGTGGTGTCTGTTCTAGGCGAGATGCTGTTGAATTGATTAAAGATGGTAAAGTCAAGGTAAATGAAACGGTTATTTTAGAGCCGGGATTTAAGGTTGCTCCAAATGACGTTGTTTATTATTCCAACAAGAAAATAGTTCCAGAAAAGAATCTCGTTTATATTCTGCTCAATAAACCCAAAGATTATATTACAACAGCTGAAGATCCTGAGGGAAGAAAAACTGTTCTCGATTTATTGAGGGGCGTTGCCACAGAGCGGATATTTCCAATAGGCCGACTAGACAGAAATACTACAGGAGTTCTTTTGCTTACCAATGATGGAGACCTCACTCAAAAATTATCTCACCCATCCAATGAGGTTAGGAAAATTTATGAGGTAAAATTAGACAGGCCATTGAGTAAGGTCGATTTTGAAAGGTTGCTAAACGGGTTAGACTTGGAAGACGGCTTTGTTCGTCCGGATTCACTGGCTTATGCAGATGCAAAAGATAAAGCAGTCATCGGTATTGAGTTGCATAGTGGACGCAACAGGGTCGTGAGAAGAATGTTTGAATGTTTAGGATACGACGTAAGGAATCTTGATCGTGTCATGTATGGTAATTTGACCAAGAAGAATGTTGAAAGAGGAAAGTGGCGCTATCTCAATGAAAAGGAAATAAGACTTTTGAAATTCATGAATAGCTCTTTCGTCAAGAAAAGCAAAGACTAGTAGCTAAACCCTTCGTATCTAAGTAAACGATATTAATTTTTTGTTAGGTTGCATGCAAAGCAACTTTAGTCAACAACCCAATGCATATGGTGTTAGTTCAACCTCAGATCATCTATAAAGACAGTGATCTGTTTGCCATCAACAAGCCATCCGGATGGCTTTCAATTCCCGATCGTCATGATGCTGAGATTACGTCAATCAAATCATGGTTTGAGTCAAGGGGAGAAAAAATATTTATCGTTCACAGAATTGATAGAGACACAAGTGGGCTATTGATTATTGCACGGAATGAAGAAGCGCATAGATATTTTAATACCCTGTTTGAAAAGCGTGCATTGACAAAAACGTATTATGGACTTGTAGCAGGATCTATTTCGGATGATGAGGGAGTATATGATCAGCCCATTGAGCCTCATCCAGTAATCCAAGGCCGCATGCGTGTTGGGCGTAAAGGGAAGTCGGCTATTACGCATTACCGCGTTGAAGAAAGGTTCAGGGGATTTAGTTGGGTGAGGTTTCAAATCGAAACGGGCCGAACGCATCAAATCAGGGTGCATCTTCAAAATGCGGGCCACTCACTTGTCTGTGATCCGCTTTATGGCAATATGGATCCTGTCCTTCTGTCAACCTTTAAGAAAAAATTCAAACTCTCGAAAGAAGAGCTCGATGAGCGGCCTTTGCTTTCCAGGCTGGCATTGCACGCCTACAGCATGGAATTGACAAACCTGAAAGAAGAGCCGCTTAGTCTTACCGCACCCTTATCAAAAGATCTTGAAACCACACTAAAGCAGTTGGGGAAGTGGGGAAGAAAATAAGGGGCGTGTCATTATTTTTCATGACTTGCTACCGAAGCCTATCTTCTATGACTTAATGTTTAGCCCTATTTCTTCTTGCTTTACTTCCTGCTGTTCTCCGGTGCTTAATTTTTTGACTATCGCAGTTCCGGATAAAATTTCTTTGCTTCCAACAATAACAATATAGGGGATGGATTTTCTTTCTGCATATTTGAATTGCTTATCAAATTTCGCAGCTTCATGATAAATTTCACAGGCAATGCCTTGGGCACGCAATTGCTGAGCCAACGGCAAAACATGATTTTGTTCAGTCTCGCCAGTATTGAAAAACAAGGCGGTTGTTCCAGTTTGTATATGTTCAGGGAATACGTTGAGTTCCTCCATGACATCATAGATTCGGTCTACACCAAATGAAATACCAACGCCTTCAATCCCCTTAACCCCAAACAGTCCGGTTAGGTCGTCATACCTGCCTCCTCCGCCAATACTGCCCATTTGAGCGCCTGTTGCCTTCACTTCAAAAATTGTTCCAGTATAGTAGTTGAGGCCGCGGGCTAGTGAAAAGTCGACTACCATTTCTTCGCTCGAAACGTTATTTTTATATTGCTCAAGAATATATCTTATCTCTCTAATGCCATCTTCTCCAATGGTGTTTCCGTTGAGCATGCTCATCAACTGATCAAGTTTTTCTTCATTTGTGCCTGCAATAGAAATGAATGACTCAACAACGCTTATTTGATTGTTTGTTAAGCCTCTAGAAGCAAGTTCTTCCTTTACTTTTTCAATTCCAATCTTATCTAGTTTATCAATCGCAACAGTGATGTCAGTCATTCGATCTTCTCCGCCACAAAGCATGGCTAATGCATGAAGTATTTTTCTGTTGTTGATGTGTATTTCAATGCCAACTCGCAGATGTTTAAATACGGATGAGTAAATTAATGCAAGCTCAATTTCATGAAGCAGAGAGCTGCTTCCGGCTACGTCTGCATCGCATTGGTAGAACTCTCTGTATCTTCCTCGTTGGGGTCTGTCGGCGCGCCATACGGGTTGCATCTGGTATCTCTTAAAGGGCATGGTAAGCTGACCTTGGTTCATCGCTACGTATCTGGCGAATGGAATGGTTAAGTCATATCTTAACGCTCGTTCTGTAATTCCTTTATTTGTTTTTCCCTCAAGTACTTTTTCAAAGTCTTCCCTAGCGGATGCTTGCTTTGTTGGGTTGTCTAATCCGTTATTTAATATCTTGAAGATTAGTTTATCTCCCTCATCACCATATTTGCCTAGCAAGGTTTCGGTGTTCTCCAAGGCAGGAGTTTCTAATGGCTCAAACCCGTAGGTTTCAAAGGTTGAACGAATGGTATTGAAAATGAAATTCCTTCTGCGTAAAACAGCTGCAGAAAAATCTCTTGTACCTTGTGGTATGGAAGCTTTCATGTGGCTAAGTTAAGGCTGTTTTTTGGATGTGTGTTTCCTTATCATTGCTTCGCATGCTTCTTCAATCAGGCCGTAGACTTCATGAAATGCCGCTTCTGATCTTCCCCATGGATCTGGAACATCCATGTCTTTTCCAGGAAGGGAATAATTGAGCAGCAATTGTACCTTTTGGGGATCGTATTTCTCTTTGGCAATATATTTTATCTCTCTCATCACATCTGCTGCCATGGGAATAATCAAATCAAATTGATCAAAAGCCTCTGCCTTAAATGTCATTGAGCGTTGGCCTGAAATGTCTACACCATTCAATATTGAAACCTCTTGTGACATGTAATGTGGAGGCTCCCCATTGTGGTATCCGTTTGTGCCTGCACTATCTACTTCCCAAAGAAGTCCTTGTTCCTTACATTTATGTTGAAGTATGCCTTCTGCAATAGGGCTTCTGCAAATGTTGCCCAAGCAAACCATGAGAATCTTCATTTTTATTGCAAAGGTAGGGGGAAGGCTGGTAGGGGGTATCATTATCCCTGCTTAAGAAGCTGTTTTTGCTAATTCCTTCATTACGACTAATTTTGACCCACAATCACTAAATAAATTTTTCATGGCATACGATGTACTTGTATTAGGAAGTGGTCCTGGTGGCTATCCTGCAGCAATTAGGGCTTCTCAACTTGGCTTAAAGGTGGCTATCATTGAAAAGGAAAGTTTGGGTGGTGTTTGCCTTAACTGGGGATGTATCCCAACGAAGGCCCTCCTGAAGAGTGCGCAAGTATACGAGTATATGAAGCACAGCGTTGATTATGGAATCAAGAGCAGTGGCGTTGAACATGATTTTGGCGCTGTGGTAAAAAGAAGCCGGGGAGTTGCTGATAAGATGAGCAAGGGTGTTCAGTTTTTGATGAAGAAGAACAAGATTGATGTGGTGATGGGCTATGGCAAAATTATTTCAAAAGGGAAAATTGAAGTTTCATCTGCTGATGGAAAAAAAGAAGTTGTAGAGGGTAAGTATATCATCATTGCTACAGGTGCTAGAAGCCGACAGCTCCCTAATCTTCCTCAGGACGGAAAGAAGATTATTGGATACAGGGAAGCCATGGTGCTTCCTACTCAGCCCAAATCAATGATTGTTGTTGGAAGTGGTGCAATTGGTGTTGAGTTTGCAGATTTTTATAATACGATGGGCACCAAGGTTACGGTGGTGGAATTTATGCCAAGAATCGTTCCTGTTGAAGATGAAGACATCAGCAAGGAATTGGAAAAGCATTTGAAAAAGAAAGGAGTAAATATCTTGACTTCAAGTGAAGTTATAAAAGTTGATATCTCTGGCTCAGGGGTTAAGGCCACTGTAAAAAACGCTGCCGGAGAATCTGTTTTAGAGGCTGATATTCTATTGAGCGCAGTTGGCATTGCTCCAAATATTGAGAAAATTGGACTTGAGGAGATGGGGGTAAAAATGGATAAAGGCAGGATCGTAGTTGACAAGGGTCAACAGACATCTGTTGCTGGTATTTATGCGATTGGTGATTGCTCTCCTGGTCAGGCCCTCGCCCACGTTGCTGGTAAAGAGGGGATTAATGCTGCAGAGAGCATCGCTTATCTTGAGAAAAAGCACAACCATCAGCCCGATGGCATCGATTATAATAACATCCCAGGGTGCACCTACTGCTCCCCTGAGATCGCATCTGTTGGGTATACTGAAAAGGCTGCAAAAGAGGCAGGATATGAGGTGAAGGTGGGTAAATTCCCTTTCATGGCCAGTGGAAAGGCCAGTGCTGCAGGCAATACAGATGGCTTTGTAAAGGTCATTTTTGATGCCAAATACGGTGAGTTTTTGGGGGCACATATGATTGGCGCAGGCGTAACAGAGTTAATTGCTGAGGTCGTTGTTGCCCGTAAACTCGAAACTACCCACCATGAGATCCTTAACGCCATTCACCCCCATCCAACTATGAGTGAGGCAGTTAAAGAGGCGGTAGCTGCTGCTTATGGGGAAGCTATTGATATTTAAGGAAATACAAGGTTGAGAGAGGTTTAAATTTAAAGGGTCTAATAAATCTCTCTCAACCTCCCTCAACCTTGTATTCAATCCTAACTCCCTTAAAACCCTCCATATTTATTTTGAATATTGGCAATCAGGCCTTACCTTTGCCATCCCTAAAAAAATTCAGTTTATGGCACGAGTATGTCAGGTTACGGGAAAGAGGCCGATCACAGGAAACAAGGTTTCCCACTCTAATATTAAGACGAAACGTCGTTTTCTGCCGAACCTTCAGACAAAAAGGTTTTTCTTGGCTGAGGAAGATAAGTGGATAACACTTAAGCTTTCTTCAGATGCAATCCGTACGATCAATAAAAATGGTCTATACAGTGTTGTAAAGGAACTCAGGGCTGCAGGCGTCAGCATTTAATAATCGATATAAACAAAAGCAATGGCTAAGAAAGGCAGTAGGGTTCAGGTGATAATGGAGTGCACAGAGCACAAAACAAGTGGCTTACCGGGTACAAGTCGCTACATCACCACCAAGAACAAAAAGAATACCCCAGAGCGTATGGAGTTGAAGAAATACAACCCCATCATGAAAAAATGTACTGTACACAAAGAAATTAAATAATCATGGCAAAAACAGCTTCCAAAAACGCTAAAGTAAAAGATCTTAAGGCTTCTGCCGAGGCCAAGAACTGGACTAAAGTTATCAGGGCACTAAGAAGTCCTAAGACCGGAGCCTACACCTTTAAGGAGGCAATTGTTCATAAGGACAAGGTCAAGGAATACTTGGCGCAATAATTTTTTATTGTCAACATCATTAGAGCTGTTCCGTTTAACTTTGCGGGACAGCTTTTGTTTTATATACAGGTAAGCATTGCTGAATATTGTTTAATTACTGGAACCTATGGGATTTTTTGATAAACTATTTGGGGGCAAAGAAAAGGAACAACTCGACAAGGGTTTGGAGAAGACCCGGGAGGGATTTTTTTCCAGGATCTCCAAGGCTATTTTAGGAAAGTCGCAGGTGGATGATGAGGTGCTTGATCAGTTGGAAGAGGCATTGATTACTGCTGATGTTGGGGTTGATACCACCTTGGCCATTATCGAAAAAATACAAGCCAGGGTAGCAAGGGACAAATTCATCGGTACGGAAGAGCTTAGTGGAATTCTTCAGGAAGAAATCAGGGCGATACTGGTAGATGACGAAGAGGATACCTTAAAAAAGTTTGAACTTCCTGAAGGCAAGAAGCCTTTTGTGATGCTTGTTGTAGGAGTGAATGGGGTTGGTAAGACCACTACCATAGGCAAGTTGGCTACCAACTTCAAGGCTGCAGGAAAAACGGTGATGCTGGGCGCCGCAGATACGTTTAGGGCTGCCGCAGTTGATCAGCTTGTAATTTGGAGCGAACGCGCGGGTGTTCCTATCGTGAAGAAAGAAATGGGTAGTGATCCTGCCTCAGTTGCCTTTGATACCGTGAATAGCGCTTTGGCAAAAGATATAGACATCGTTATCATTGACACAGCTGGTAGGTTGCATAATAAGGCTCATCTCATGGAAGAGCTGAGCAAGATTCGTAGGGTAATTCAAAAGGTAATCCCTGATGCACCGCATGAGACCTTGCTTGTGCTTGATGGAACAACCGGACAAAATGCGATTGAACAGGCTAGGCATTTTTCTGCAGCCACTGATGTTTCGGCATTGGCCATCACAAAACTTGATGGTACCGCTAAAGGGGGAATTGTTCTGGCAATCGCAAACCAGTTTAAGATCCCTGTAAAGTTCATCGGTGTTGGTGAAAAAGCAGAAGACCTAATCGTATTTGACAAGAACGATTTTGTAGAAAGATTATTTAAGAAGTAATCGCTATCAATAGACAGCTCATTGGCTTAGCATTGTTGGCGTTTTCTAATGATTTAATAGTGAAGTAAGATGTTGGTAATGGCCATTGTATCAGACCTAATTACAAAAAATGAAAACAAAAAAATTACATAAAGACAAGGTTAATATTATTACACTCGGTTGTAGTAAGAACATGGTTGATAGCGAAGTCTTGAGTGGTCAGTTGCTGGCTAATGATTTTGATGTTGTTCACGAAAACAGCAAGCTGGATCACAACATCGTTATTGTAAATACCTGTGGTTTTATCGATAAAGCTAAGGAAGAGAGTGTGAACACCATTCTTGATCAAGTTGCTCTCAAGAAAAAGGGCAAACTTGATAAGGTTTATGTGACAGGTTGTTTAAGCGAACGCTACAAGCAAAATCTTGAAGAAGAAATTCCAGAGGTGGATGCTTATTTTGGAACAATGGAATTGCCCGGTTTGCTTGCTGTGTTAAACGCTGATTACAAGTCAGAACTCGTGGGAGAAAGATTGCTTAGCACCCCATCCCATTATGCCTATTTAAAAATCAGTGAGGGATGTAACCGCACCTGCTCATTTTGTGCGATCCCGCTCATGAGAGGTGAGCATAGAAGCAAGCCAATTGAAGAGTTGTTGATTGAGGCTGAAAAGCTCGTCAAATCTGGGGTTAAAGAGATCATGCTGATTGCACAGGAGTTAACTTACTACGGACTCGATTTATACAAGAAGAGAACTTTGCCTGAGCTTCTAAAAAAACTAGCAGCAATAGACGGCCTAGAATGGATCAGATTGCATTATGCATACCCTTCAAAATTCCCTCTGGAAATTATTGATGTAATGAAGGAAGAACCAAAAATCTGTAACTACCTTGATATTCCTTTGCAGCACGCAAGTGATAATATGCTGAAGGCAATGAAGCGGCAAATTACCAAACAGGAAATGAAGGATCTTGTAAAAGAAATCCGTTCTAGAATCCCTGGTATCTGTTTGCGTACAACATTGATTGCAGGCTTCCCCGGTGAAACGCGTGACGACGTTGAAGAGCTGAAAGAATTTTTGGAGGACATGCAGTTCGATCGTGTAGGCATCTTTACCTATTCCCATGAGGAGGATACTTCTGCATATGCACTAGAAGATCTGCTTAGTGCTGAAGAGAAAGAAGCAAGGGCTCAAGAAATTATTGAATTTCAGCAAGAGATTAGTTTGGTAAAAAACCAGGAAAAAATTGGACAAACCCTGCGTGTTATTGTCGATAAAAAAGAGGCAGGAAGATATATAGGCCGAACGGAGTTTGATAGTGTGGAGGTAGACAACGAAGTGATTATTCTCTCTGATAAAGCACTAAAACCCGGACAATTCGTGAATGTGAAAATTTCCAAGGCCTATGACTACGATTTAGAAGGGGATATCGTTTAAGCTTTCGTTTTTGTTTTACTAAGCAGAAAAAGCATTGAAGCATCAACTTTATATTTTCATGAAAAACATTGGGCTACTCCTTTTTTTTGTAATACTTACCAACCAAATTTTTGCACAGTCAACAACTGTCTATCATCCCATGCAAGGCTTTACCGTTTTGGGCCGGCCTTTTCCTGAGCAAACACTGTATCAGCGTTTCCCCGATAGTTTGAAAATGCATCTTCGAGAATCGGTTTGGGAACTGAGTAAAAATCCATCTGGCTTTGCTGTTTATTTTGAAACCAATGCAAGGGAGATTTCTGCCAAATGGAAAACAGGATCCAGTGTTGTTTTTCCGCATGTTGCAGGCACACTAGTTAAAGGTATTGATCTGTATGCATTTGATCAGCATACCTGGCAGTTTGCTGGTATTGGTCGTCCAGACAATCAAGTATATCAAGAAGCGATTATTATAAAAGATATGGATGGAAATAAGCGGCAATATTTGTTGTATTTACCTGACTATGAAAACTGTGATTCTTTGAGTATAGGAGTGGATTCTGGAGCTATTGTTGCAAAGCCAAGTTTCAGTTTTTTTGAAGAAAAAAAGCCTCTGGTTGTTTACGGCACCTCCATCGTGCAGGGTGCCTCGGCAATGCGCCCAGGAATGGCATATCCGGCTCAGCTGGAGAGAAGACTTTCTCGCGAGGTTATTAATTTAGGATTTAGCGGCAGTGGTCAGTTGGATTCCATGCTTGCTGTTATTATGTCTACCATCACTGCATCAGTCTATATCATCGATTGTGGACCTAATTTGACACCTGCTTTAGCCAAGGAGCGAACAGTTCCTTTCATTAGACTATTGAGTTCATTGAGTCCGAATACCCCAGTGTTATTGATGGATCATATTGAGTCTCCTGCAGCCAGATTTAATACTGTACTGGCCAAGCACATCAATGAGGTAAATGAGGTTTTTGGCTCCGCTTATCGCCAGCTGAAAAGAGAGGGGTTAAAAAATTTATATTATCTGCCTTCAAAGGGATTGATTGGAGATGATGGGGAGGCGACCGTAGATGGAATTCATTTGACTGACCTAGGTTTTTACCGTATGGCTGTAGCGATTGAAAAAAAGATACGTGAAATTGAAAAGCAGTAAACGGTCTATTGGCGGGTTGACGGCATCTGGAATGTATAGCACTCTTTTATTGTATTTATGTTTTTAATCAAGTAATTTGCTTTTGTGAAAACA
>CAIXLY010000026.1 GCA_903920455.1 uncultured bacterium
CCGATTGGCCTCAAAAACAATGTTTTTGTTGCAAACAATGAGCATATCAAAAGCTGCTAAACCATGAAGATTTTGGCCTGGAACATTGCCTTCCAACTTTGGCAACATCACCGCTTCAGGTTTGAAGGCAATATACTCTCTGAGGCTAGAGCAATCTGCAACAAAACTTAACTGCTGGGCATCTAAAACAGTAGTAACCTGATTAGGGGTTAATCGATTTGTGATGTCCCATACCAAAGTTGAGGCGGTTGCATTCCTCAATTGAAACCTAGCAAGATTTCCCGGGCCGACGGACTGAAGGTGTCGAAATTGAAGTTGAGAAGACTGCCCAAGATTCAGCGAACGTTTAAAAAAAACCTCAAACCAATTCAGCCATCCTTTTGCATTGATGCTGCCACCGTCAAATTGATAGGAAACACGCATTGAAGTTTCAGAAAGTATCCCCTGGGTCGAAGCCAGACTTGGACTTGCCATAGGATCTAATGTCGAACCAGCCAATGGAGGAGTGAGTTGATTAACTACCTCCTGACCATTGATGGAAATCGAAAAGGTATTGGATTGCCCAACACTGCGGCCAATTACCTGACTGCGAAAGCTATAGTTACTCCCCGAAATAAGATCTGAAAAGGGAATGGGGAAATTTATTGAGGCCTCAGCTCCTATATCCTGACTAAACTCTTCGCCATACCACTCCTGACCACTTTTTAAGAAATTTATGCTGTCTAACTCATGCCGATAGTATTCATCAAAGTCACTGATGGAGGTGGTTACGCCCGAAAGCATGGGTAATGTTGATATCCGCTTGCCATTGCTTTCAGCAACTGTAATAAAAAAATAAGTATTGCCGCTGTAGATATTCTTCTTGAAATTAAATCTCCTACCCAAGGAGTCGTAGGCCCACTGATCAGCCCCTTGCGCATAAAAGAAAAAATAATCATCGCCATCAAAAAATCCATCCCCCCCGTCGTGCACAAGAATGGCATTCTCCACCAAATCGTCTTGAATGACTGCTGAATTTGCCTCTGGAAGTACCCCGCCACCGTTTCCGAATAACTTGACCGAATTGGAGGGGATTTCGGAAGAAAAACCCGCCTCTTTCATGAAATCGGCAGTGATTTTATAGACTCCTGAAGCTTTAGTAGACAGCTTCACCCAAGATCCTGAAGACAACACAGAAGATTCAGCATAAATCCTCTGCCCCCTTCCCACAAGGGAAACCAGTAGCAGGATAACAAAAAGGGGGTATTTTTTCATAAAGCCATGTTAACAAATTTAGCATTTAATAAACATAAAAATTGACGTAAACCATTGAATTGATTTAATTTAACACTTACATTTGTTACTGTTTCAGTTGCCCTTTGGGCAATAAATTGAAAATACGCTCGTTACCATTGGATAAATTAAACACGCGCAAAGCATGAGAAATTTTTTGTACCTGTCAGCTATCGCATTATTGTTTAGCGCCTGTAAAGGAGGAATGCCTTTTTCAAAGGGCAAAAAAGACAAATCTCAGGTAACAGGCTGGAACTACAACGATAAAAATATGGGGGGCTTTTTCAAATCCCCTGTAAACGAACAAGGCACAGGACCAGGATTGGTTTTCGTTCAAGGTGGCACTTTTACCATGGGCGCAACAGATGAAGATATTATGGGCGACTGGAACAACGTTCCAAGAAGGGTAACACTTTCTTCTTTTTACATTGACAAAACAGAAGTTGCTAATATCCATTATCGCGAATACCTAAGTTGGATAGAAAGAACATTTGATGATCCTATGTACGAGGCTGTAGTCAATGGCGCTAAACCAGATACGTTGGTATGGCGCAGTGAATTGGCCGCTAACGAGCCATTGATCGATTACTACTTCAGGCATCCCTCTTACAACAACTACCCAGTTGTTGGGGTAACTTGGAGACAAGCGAATGACTTCTGTATTTGGAGAAGCAATAGGGTGAATGAGTTAATCCTCGTTGAAAAAGGCATGTCAAATGCCAATACGCTAAAAAGCATACAAGGCAAGGGTGAAGAAAATTTCACCACCAAATCATACCTCCTTGGAATCTATTCTGCACAAGGTGCTAAGAATAAGAAGTCGCCTTTGATGGACGAAAATGGCAGACCAAGAAATTATGTGAAAGTTGAAGATGGTATTTTGATGCCGGACTATAGACTTCCAACAGAAGCTGAGTGGGAATATGCTGCATATGGATTGGTGAATCAAAATCCTAATGCCAAAAGAAAAGAAGGAAAACGTGGCGAAGAACTCATTATGAACAAGCAAGTATACTCTTGGTCTCACAATGTAAATGGATTACGCGATAGCAGAAGTGGCAGCTGGCAAGGTAAATACATGGCCAACTTCAAGCGTGGAAGTGGTGATTATATGGGTGTTGCAGGAGGATTGAATGACAATGCCGCAATACCTGGACCAATCGATGCCTACTTCCCTAACGGGTTCGGGATTTACAACATGTCTGGCAATGTAAGTGAGTGGGTTGCTGATATCTACAGGCCACTGAATAGCAAAGATGTTGATGATTTAAATCCTTACCGTGGTAATATATTCAAGAAGCCGGTAAAAGATGAAAACAATGAATACCAACGCGATAGCCTTGGAAGGGTAAAGATGATTGAAGAAACGAATGAGGATTTGAAAAAAAGAAGAAACTATCAAAAAGCCAATGCAATCAATTACCTAGATGGTGACTCCTTGTCAATGGTACAATATGGTTACGGCACTACTACACTAGTAAGTGATAAATCCAGAGTGTTCAAAGGTGGTGGATGGGATGATCGTGCATATTGGTTGAGTCCGGGTACACGCAGACACCTCGAAGAAGACCAAGCAAGTTCTAGCATTGGCTTCAGGTGTGCAATGGATCGTTTTGGAAGTCAGGAAGGAAATGGATTCAAAAGTGGTTTGTATTTCAGCAACCGCAGACAAAATACCAGAAAGAAATAAACCATAGAAATACTTGTTTTATGAAACCCCCGCTAGGGGGTTTTTTTATAGATTGAGGGCTAAACCCTCAACAATGACCATTCCAATTATATTCAGCCTAATCGCTTTCATGATCATTATCTACAAGAGAAAAAAAAGATCAGCCCGCGATGATGATTGACCTTCACTAGATAAAGCATTAAGCACCTAGGATAGTTCTTGAACTTTGGCATTATCTTCGCAGTATGGAGATAAGCCAGCTCTATCGCATTTTTGAGCAACATCCCCGTGTGCAAACAGATACCCGTTTGCTGCAGGCTGGAGAAATTTTCTTTGCCCTAAAAGGGCCAAATTTCAATGGCAATTCCTTTGCCTCAAAAGCACTAGAGATTGGTGCAGCAGCAGTAGTCATAGACGAACCAACCATCCCATCAGGCCCTAAAGTTTTTTTAGTGCCTGATGCGTTGGAAACACTCCAAGCACTTGCTAAACATCACCGCAAACAATTCAATATCCCGTTTATCGCCATCACGGGCAGCAATGGAAAAACAACCACCAAAGATCTTATACACGCTGTGCTTTCTACCACATTCAATACCCACACCACAAAAGGAAATCTGAATAACCACATTGGCATCCCCCTCACGCTACTTTCCATTCCAATAGAAGCAGAGATGGCGGTGATTGAAATGGGCGCCAATCATCAAAAAGAGATTGAAGGCTACTGCACCATTGCATTACCCACACATGGCCTCATCACCAATTGTGGCAAGGCACACATGGAGGGCTTTGGTGGTGTTGAAGGAATAAAAAAAGGTAAAGGCGAACTATTTGTACACCTCGCCAACCAAGAAGGAACAGCATTTATCAATGGCGATCTTGATTACTTTGAGGGCATGAGCAAACAGATCAAACATCGGGTGTTCTATGGCAATAAACGGGGCAGCTTCACCACTGCAGTAATGCAGGATGAGCCGTTGTTGGTTATTGAAGTACTGGATCCGCAATGGGGCAAACAACGAATATTTACCAGGCTGGTCGGGGCGTACAACAAACCCAATATTGAAGCGGCCATCTGCATTGGTAAATACTTTGACATCAGTCTAGACAAGATAAGAACAGCCATTGAATCATATTCTCCAGATAACGCACGCTCTCAGCTGATCGAAAAAGGAACCAACAAAATAATATTGGACGCTTATAATTCCAACCCCAGCAGCATGCAGGTTGCGCTCGAGAATTTTACTCGTCAGAAATCTGAAAACAAATATCTTTTTGTTGGCGCAATGATGGAATTGGGAGAAGATTCGATAAAGGAACACAGATTACTTTCTGAAGCAATACAACAATCGGGCATTCAGCATGTCATTTTGGTTGGCGGCGATTTCTCAAAAATCACCCACCCCTTTCTTTACTTTGATGATTCAGCAACAGCATCTCTCTGGGTTAAGGAAAATCATCCATCAGATGCCTTGATATTGATTAAGGGCTCAAGGAGCACCAAAATGGAAAAGATTCTCGATTCACTGTGATATGAGACAAATGTCACATAAGATGAAAAGACTAAAGCGTAGATTGCAAAAAAATATTCATGGGCGGATTCAAATCATCATATCTCTATAGCGTTCTTAACAACAAATGTCCGCGTTGCAGAAAAGGAAACCTTTTCGTCTCCTCCAACGCCTATAAGCTCAGTCAGCTTACAGCGATGAACGAGACCTGTCCTTCATGTGGACAACCCACAGAAATTGAAGTTGGCTTCTACTATGGCACAGGCTATGTGAGCTATGGAATCACTGTGGCTTTTAGTGTTGCCACACTTGTTGCCTGGTGGGTATTAATAGGGTTTTCATTGGATGATAACCGATTTTTCTGGTGGATGGGTTCCAATGCAGTACTTATGATTATCATGCAACCGCTTTTCATGCGTTTGTCAAGAACCCTCTGGCTATCCTGGTTTGTTAGCTATGAGAAAGACTGCAAAAAACTTGATACATCATCTTGAAATCGGCCATCAACGATCTAACTAGGCCGAACTATGGGACTCCCCCGTTGTTGTGTAAATGAAATAAACATTATTGTATTTCCCAGCACACTAATCTCATCTCTCTAAGTTCAGTCATCTGCTATTTTTTTCCGATATTTGCACTTCTTAAAACAACAACATATGGGCAAATACAAAGCAGGTGTACTTTTTGGGGAAGATCTAAAAGCACTATACGAAGACGCAAAACAGCATCAATTTGCAATGCCAGCAGTCAATACCACTGGCACAGACACAATAAATGCAACCATTGAAGCGGCTGCAGCAGTTAACTCACCCGTAATTATCCAGTTCTCCAACGGTGGTGCGCAGTTCATGGCCGGTAAGGGTATGCCAAATGATAAACTACAGGCTAATATCTCCGGCGCAATTTCTGGAGCCCTTCATATCCACAACGTTGCTCAATACTATGGGGTACCGGTTGTACTTCATACAGACCATGCATCAAAAAAGTGGTTGCCATGGATCAGTGCATTGATCGATGCAGGCGAGCAATATAAAAAAGAAAAAGGCCAACCGCTTTTCAGCTCACACATGCTTGATCTTAGTGAAGAGTCGTTGGAAGAGAATATCGAAACTTCTGCCCAGTTCTATAAGCGCATGGCGCCATTGGGCATGGGAATAGAAATCGAATTGGGTGTAACAGGTGGTGAAGAAGATGGTGTAGACAACTCTGATGTTGAAAATGATAAACTGTATACTCAACCACAACACGTTGCTCACGCTTATACTGAACTGAGCAAAGTGGGTAACCTGTTCACGGTAGCTGCTGCGTTCGGCAACGTTCATGGTGTGTATAGTCCGGGTAACGTTCAACTGCGACCTGAGATTCTAAAGAATTCTCAAGACTACATTCAAAAGACATTCAATACTGGTGAGAAGCCTGTTTTCTTCGTATTCCACGGAGGATCCGGTTCCCCTCAAAACCAAATTCGTGAGGCCATCAGTTACGGTGCCATCAAAATGAATATCGACACCGATCTTCAATGGGCATTCTGGGAAGGCGTATTGAATAACTACAAGAAGAATGAGCCTTATCTTCAAACTCAACTTGGAAATCCTGAGGGAGCTGAGAAGCCAAATAAAAAATACTACGACCCAAGGGTATGGTTGAGAAAGGGTGAAGAAACCTTTATCGCTCGTCTTAAAGTAGCATTTGAAGACCTGAACTGTATCAATAGGAATGCGTAATCACTCTTAGAGCGATACGCCTCTCTTCCAAGGAATAAAATCATCTTGATTAAGCTGGACGGCCTTGGGGATAACCTCCCCACTGGCTGCCTTGATGCAATATTCCATAATATCCTCAGCCATCTCGGGTATTGTTTTCTCTCCACTGACGATAGGTCCACAGTCGATATCTATAATATCACTCATCCTTTTTGCCAACACACTGTTGGTAGCAACTTTGATGGTCGGACAAACTGGATTACCAGTCGGTGTTCCTAAACCGGTTGTGAACAAGATCAAGGTGGCTCCCGAAGCGGCCTTACCAGTGGTTGCCTCTACATCATTGCCTGGCGTACATACAAGACTGAGTCCTGGCTTTATTGCTGGCTCTGTATAATCAAGCACATCAACCACAGGAGACGATCCTCCTTTTTTTGCAGCACCCGCACTCTTGATTGCATCAGTAATCAATCCATCCTTAATATTACCTGGAGAAGGATTCATATGAAACCCAGAGCCAACGCGTATTGCCTCTGCGCTATAATCCTCCATAAGTCTGATAAATTTTTCTGCAGTCTCTTTTGATACTGACCTGTCAATCAACTCCTGCTCAACACCACACAATTCAGGGAATTCAGCAAGCAGAATTTTCCCTCCCAAGGCCACAAGCATGTCAGAGAAATAGCCAACTGCAGGATTAGCAGAAATGCCGCTAAAGCCGTCGCTTCCTCCACACTTCACACCAACAGTGAGGTGATTGAGTGATGCAGGTGTGCGTTCAAATTTATTTATTTCAACAAGACCTTCGAAGGTTTTGGCAATGGCCTGCTTAATCAAATCTTCTTCACTGGTTGAGCCCTGCTGTTCAAATACAAACATTGGTTTATCAAATGTTGGATTCCTCTTTTTTAAGGTGCTCATAAAGCTATCTACTTGAAGATGCTGACATCCCAAGCTCAATACCGTAATGCCACCAACATTAGGATGATCTGCATAAGATACCAATAGGTTTTCCAATATCTGTGAATCCTCTCTAGTACCGCCACATCCACCTTGATGATTTAAAAATTTAATGCCATCCACATGCTTGAAAAGTCTTTCCTGATGAGCAACGGGAGCAAGATCAATTGGTCCCTTTACAAGATCAGCACCCTTGGCATATGCCTCTTTTAGTAATTTGGTATACT
This sequence comes from uncultured bacterium, assembly GCA_903920455.1. Classification (GTDB taxonomy): domain Bacteria; phylum Bacteroidota; class Bacteroidia; order Chitinophagales; family Chitinophagaceae; genus Pollutibacter. The sequence goes on from CAIXLY010000026.1 coordinate 7,343, forward strand.
GCTTATACTTATCCGTTACTGCATAACCAAGTTCGTTGTGCATCGCCTCACGGATGACATCCAAATTCCTATTCTCACAAAAAACAGTAGGGATGAATAGCCAATAATTTGCAGTGCCCACCCTGCCATCATTTCGCTTATACCCATTGAATGTTCTGTTCTTATATGTAGATACATCAGGGGGAGTCCAGCTTGCATGCACGCCCTTATAGGCATAAGGTTCAGCAGCATGATGAAGATTGTCAGTTGTCATGGGCTCTCCTTGCTTGATATCCCTTTGTACGCGTCCTACAAGCACCCCATACATAAATATTTCACTGCCCTTGGGCATATCGTTCATGTAAAACTTATGCTTGGCGGGTATATCTTCCAGCAATTCATATGAATGACCCTCAAAAGAAAGGGTTGTTCCTTTTTTAAGATCCTGCAATGCAACAATCACATTATCGTTAGGGTGCACCTTAATCACATTTCTACTCATGATTCAATATTCTTGATTTCAATAATAAACACATGAAGCCTTCATGCGTGTAGGATAAAATTAAAGCAAAATATCGTTCTATTATCCATTTATTGCTAACTTCCAATCAGAAGCCCGTAACCATTACCAACAAACTGACTAAAGAAAATGAACAATTCTCTTGGCATCGCAGACCTCATTGTTTTTCTCGCCTATTTCACACTCGTTGCATCATACGGATATTGGATATATAGAAAGAAAAAGAAAGACGTTACTGACACAAAAGATTTTTTTCTCGCTGAAGGATCACTGACCTGGTGGGCCATTGGCGCATCCCTCATTGCCTCCAATATATCTGCTGAGCAGTTCATTGGAATGAGTGGAGACGGGTTCTTCGTGGGTATTGCAGTTAGTGTTTATGAATGGCTTGCAGCCATTGCCCTCATCGTCATTGCCGTATGGTTGATCCCCATCTATTTGAAGAACAAGATCTTCACCATGCCGCAGTTCCTTAAAAAAAGGTACAATGATTCAGTGGCGTTGGTGATGACCATCTTCTGGCTATTCCTCTACATCTTTGTAAACCTAACATCTATACTGTATCTCGGTGCTGTAGCGATTAATGGATTGCTGGGCGGACAATACCTTCATGTTATTATGGTTGCCCTGATGATCTTTGCTTTGATCATCACGCTTGGCGGGATGAAGGTGATCGGATATACTGATGTAATACAGGTATCTGTGCTCATCATTGGTGGACTTGCTACAACCTATCTCGCCTTAACGATTGTCAGTGAAAAATTTGGAACTGGAGGTTCGGCGTTGGCAGGATTTAACGACCTGTTGAGGCTCGCACCTGATCACTTTCACATGATACAGGATAAGCCTTCTGTAATTTCAGCAACCATCGATCAACCCGAAAATCTTCAGATTCAAAAATATGTGATCCTGCCTGGTATCATGATGTATCTGATGGGACAATGGATTATCCAGATCAACTATTGGGGATGCAATCAATACATTACCCAACGTGCGTTAGGAGCTGACCTAAAAACGGCAAGAACAGGATTACTGTTTGCTGCGTTTCTAAAACTCTTGATGCCGGTAATTGTTATGCTTCCCGGCATTGCAGCGTATGTACTGTATCAAAACGGACATCTTCCGCAAATGGGATCAAGCAGCAAGGATGGTGCCTATTCAGCCATTTTGGGCTTTCTTCCAACTGGACTAAAAGGCCTTTCTGTTGCGGCATTAACTGCAGCGATTGTTGCTTCACTAGCAGGAAAGTCGAATAGTATTTCAACCATTTTTACGCTTGACATTTTTAAAAAATATATTGACACAGAGGCTGATGAAAAGAAATTGGTCTGGACCGGCAGGCTGGCAATCGCTTCATCCATGATTGTTGCATTGATTTTCACTTGGAATGATACACTAGGCATAGGCGGAGAGGGTGGATTTACCTTTATCCAGAAATACACTGGGTTTATTAGTCCGGGTGTATTCGCAACATTCATCTTGGGTATGTTCTGGAAAAGAACCACCGGTGCTGCTGCCATGGCGGGAATCATTGTAGGCTTTTTGATGTCTGTCTTTTTCAACAGCTATGCTGTTCCATTATTCGGACAAGAAACATGGCTTTATACCGCATTTGAATACCAGAAGATGGACAATGGTGTAGTGAAAACATTTACTGAAATACCATTCCTGATCTATATGGGTTGGTCATTTGTTTTTACAGCATTGGCCATGGTGGTGATCAGCATGTTTGGTCCGAAGGTGAACGAAAAAGCACTTGTGTTGGATAAAGGAATGTTCAAACTCGAGCCGAGAACCATAGTGATGATCATCGCAACACTGATGATACTCGGTGCATTGTATGTGAGGTTTTGGTAGAGGAATAAAACAAGGGACGAGGAACGAGGGAACAGCCAAGGACGCAGATTCCTCGCTGCGCTCGGAATGACAGAGAAAAAGGTGGAAATGACAGTTGGTGATTGTTAAGGTGTTGATGCATTGATTTGTTTAGGGATAATCAACTAAACAAATCAACATATGTTCGGATAACAAAAGGAGACTGAATTATCAGTCTCCTTTTTATTTATTTAAAGCATCTATTCAACACACTAATCAATAATTTCCTGACTGTTTCCATTTCGTCTGCTTTGCTTGCAGCAACAAAAAGAGTAAGACTTGCCAATGCCTCATTGCTAATGGCAGGTTGGCCATTTGGGATAACCCAAGGGCCCCTTATGACCCACTTCGAGTAGGGATTCCGTCATGCAATACCTGAATTTCCTTGTCTTTCTCTTGAAGTCGCTTTTCGTTTATTGCAACACCCTCAATCAAGTAGTCCTTTAATCGCTGTGTTGCCCATTGTCGGAAGTGTGTGCCTTGAATTGAATTGATACGATAACCGACAGATAAAATTGCATCAAGATTATAAACCAACTGCTTGCGTTTTATTGCACGGCTACCTTCAAATTGAACTTGTAAGCGTTCCTTACAAGTTGCCTCAAAGTCAATTTCTCTTTCAGAAAACACCTTCTTAAGGTGAATTGTGATATTTTGAGGAGATGTATTGAAAATTTCTGCCATCTGCTTTTGAGTAATCCAAAGCGTATAATTATTGAGTATTATTGAAACCTCAATACCCTGCTCTGATCTGTATATCTCTAATTTGTTTTCCATATTCGAAGTTTAATTAAGTTATGTTAGCTATCATTAATTATACTTTTCAACTTTTATCACATAATTAGCAGCTCAACCACTTACAAGTGGTAAGCGAGGCCGCATGTTATACACCAAATATAAGTTCTGACCCCACCACCCAAAAACAGAAAAACACCACCATGGCAGTGTTTTTCCTATTCTAACGTTCAATGAGATGCTGATAAAAAAATCCAGAAAGATTTTACTAAAACGGATTACTCCAGCGTGTATCGGTGTAGATTTTTGTTCCGGCAAGTGTTCGTAAAAATGCCTCTACGGCATTTACCTCTGGTGCAGTTAAGTGCAATTGTTGACCAACACCTCCGGGCCTTAACCGTTGATCCAATGAAGCACCATTGCCAGGGGCGATGTTGATGTTACCGTAATGTCCGATTACTTGTTGAAGACTCGTGAAAAATCCTGTATGCATCATCGGACCATTGACTGTTCCGTCGGCTTTTACCAAATCACGTAAACTGGGAGCTCTTGTATTCTCAATATCTATTCCGCTTTCGTTCACCACGCCAATAATACCATTGTTTCTAGTGTTTGGATCGATGTCAAACTCGGGAGCATTATGACAACCATTGCATCCTAATCCTCCAGCAATTCGGTTTCCGCCGGCATCAAATTCGGGTCGCGCTAAAAACAATTGCTTTCCCTGATTCTCCTGAGTTGTAAAATTGGGAAAAGACGCGGCATCATTGTTAACCAATGCTCTACCGGCATCATATTTACTGTCGAAACTCTGTATACTCCTTACAAAATGAGTCAATCCCTCTTGTATTCTGGTTTCGGTTACTTGCTCATCTCCATATACAAACCGAAACAACTCTTTGTAATATTCTATCTCCTGTAACTTGCTTAACAATGCCGAAAAGCCAAGTCTTCCATTCTCACCACTAAAGCCCATCTCAGCATGATCCTGTATGGGCTGCACTACTTGCTCTTCTAAATTCAGGGCACGCTCATTCCAAAACATCTTGGCTTCTGTGGCAAAACGAATATTCACCAACCGCATCGAGTGTCTTCCAGTTAAGCCACCTTCAACGCCACTGCTCACCAGGGCCGTATCTCCGAAAGCAAAGGCTTGCTTATGACAGCTTCCGCAACTAACTGAATTGTTGATGCTCAAATTCTTGTCGTAAAACAACACCCTGCCCAACGTAGCCTTGGAATTATTGACCACTGCACCACCACTATTGTCTTTAACGATGTATGCGGGTTTAGCCTGACTTGCATAACCTAATAAGTTACTTAAATCGATATTGGTACCAAAGGCAGCTTCAACGGCGGGGTAGATAATTACTGATTGTGTTATTCCCTCTTGATCTGTTTTACTGCAGGATATCACTATAGTAATAATAAAAGGGGCAAGAAATTTTTTCATATTTGCTAGGACAGCTAATAAGGGATAAAGTTAAAACTGCAACCAATATCATTAACGTATTTAACAAAACTATTGCTTTTCTGATCTGGTTATCGAGAGAATACTTTCAGGGTCATTGCTCATGAGCAGTCGCTCGGAAAGACAGTTGGTAGGAGGACTGTCATCCTCTGCTCTTGCTGTCATCCTCTCCCGCCCTTGTCTGTCATCCCGAGCGAAGCGAGGGATATATCAACGCAAGAGACCAACTTTGGTAACTATTTAACAAATATTTTTAGCTCTTGATTAATGAAATTGAACGTTAGATTTACCGGCGATCAAGCATGAAAATATGGCCAAGTTATCATTCAGACAGAATGTATGGGGCAACAAATATTTCCTTCAGTCTGACAGCTTGTAATAGTCAGCGTTCCCAATACATCCAGACCCATATATGATCCACTGAACGTATCGCCTGTGTGCGCGATTTTTCGATAATGCCTTTCACTTCATCTATAAACCCATTTCTCAATTCCATATTGATACAGAAACAATAGTCACTAATTGTTATAGCTGTAAAAAGGTGAAAACACAGAATAGAAAAGATATTTTCTCGTCTGATAAAACGGTTTAATATGAGCACCAATAGCTGAAATATTACTATTTTACTGTTAAGAATTTAGATATTAATTAACCTACCTTGTAACATAACAAGTACACCTCTAACGAACGCCATGAATTATCCCCTTAAAATATATTACACAATCACCTCATTGCTATTACTGTTTATTGTCAACGGACAAGAACACTACAGCTACAAAGCTGGCGATCCCAATGGAATAAAGAAATGGTATATGGGCCGGCAGATCGCTCAGGTGATGAGTCACTATGGCATCGAATGGCTGGAGAGACCAGAAAGAGAGATTGAAGAAAACACAACAATGCTGCTCAAAAACCTGGACCTCAAATCGGGGATGCATCTTGCAGATATCGGAGCAGGGAGCGGCTACTATACCAGGATGTTATCCACACGCATTGGAAATGGAAAAGTCTATGCGGTGGACATCGAGCCGGAAATGATTGCTTACCTAAAAGAAAAGATTAAAAAAGAAAAACTATCAAACATCAGCACGGTGCTCGGTACAGAAAAATCGGTTTCACTAAATGCGGAAAGTATAGACATGATGCTCCTCGTAGATGTGTATCATGAATTCTCCTTTCCCTACGAAATGGCATTATCAATGTACAAATCACTCAAGCCAAAAGGAAAACTGGTGTTGGTGGAATTTAGGACAGAAGATGATGCAGTTCCAATCAAAACAATCCATAAAATGAGCGAAGCTCAGGCAGTAAAAGAATTAAAAGCAGCTGGCTTTAGGTTAGAAAAAAACATCAGCAACCTCCCCTGGCAGCATTGTATGGTGTTTGTGAAGGAGGGTGGCAAATAGGATAATTGCAATGATGCAATTGGTGAACAAACTGTTGCAGATGCCATACACGACAGGCGAGTATATCAATCCGCTCGCATAGCACTGAAAAGCGAATCGTTGAAAAAAATAAAGAAAGAAATTAACACTTAAGAATCATAGCAAATTAATTAAACAAAATTTACAGAAAAGACCTAGGTTTAAAAAAAAGAAAAGCACTTTAGGATTTTTAAGGGCATCAATGAATTTATAATAGAAAAAACATGAATATCAAAAACCGTATACTGTACTCTTTAGCCATCTTCATTGGCCTCGCTCTAACCCTTTCATCCTGTAAAAAGAATGATGCACCCCAGACAAAGACCTTGGAACAACAAGTAGAAGAGAACCTTGATGCCTTCGTTGCGGATCTGGAATCGCAACCTCCAACAGCGGAGGATATCTCAACTAGGGTATATGCCTATATGCAGGGTAACCCGGAGGTCTTCTTCGGTTCAACAGTGGTGTTACTCGATGGTACACAAACCGCCGTTGTGGGCCCTTACTGGTACCGCAGTTCAGGAACATTGGTAGAGAGCGATCTCATGAACATAGGATATCAAATAAATGAACAACATTGGCTTCGAGAAGTAATTGATGGCGGTCAGGCCATTTGGACCGAGCCTTATTTTGATGATGGTGGAGGAAACATCTTGATGAAGACACGTTCGGTTCCTGTATTCGTAAATGGTCAGATGGTGGCAGTGGCCACTACCGATCTCTCATTGGAGTGAGTTTATGCCTGCGCCGACAACAACTATCAATGAAACGCTGATTAGACAGATTACCTGCCTTCGGCAGGGGATCTGTCAACAGCAAGAGATAACAATAATAATTTGTGGTTTGTAACCTATCGTAATGGCGTTTGGAAATAAGACGGAACAAAAGTCACTCATTACCCAGTTCAGAAAGATGCTAAAGACATTGCGATTTTTAGCATTTACAAAGACACCAATGGCGGCCTTTGGCTTGGAACACACGAAAATGGAGCATTTAAATTCAATGGGGGAACTTTTGTAAAATTTACACCATGATGAAATACAGAAGAGCTACCGGCAACAGCACATGTGCGATAGGCTGGGTGACGTTTTTCGCATCAATATCTGCCTGCCGGCGGGGAGGTGTGTGCTAAAAATCCCCCTCAACGCAAAGCCGCAAACCGTTAGGGTGCAATTTGAAAAACAAATAAATAATATACAGCGTCTGAAAACTACTAATGGATATATGTTCAATAAACATCTAATTGAAATCTCAATTGCAACACGTATTGATAGAAATAAAATTTATCAGCTTCGCCACGAAGTCTATGCATTAGAGTTAATGCAGCACCCACATAATGAGGCAATGAGGTTTGAAGACAAGTTAGATCAATTCAATGTATACATTGTTGCAAAAATAAATGCAGAAATCGCTGGTTTCATCAGTGTTACTCCACCTGATCAAAACGATTATTCAATCGATAAATATTTCACACGAAATGAAATTCCTTTCGCAGTAGATGCCGGCACATTCGAAATGCGAATATTAACAGTGATCAAAGAATATCGAGGTAGGCCTATTGCAGTGGCACTCATGTGGGCCGCTTTTCGATTGATTCAGTCGCTAGGTGGTTTGAATATCATGGCCATCGGCAGATCTGAAGTGCTTGACCTGTATTTAAAGTTAGGATTTAAGGCAACTGACAAGGTAGTTAAAGCTGGTGAAGTCACGTTTACATTAATTCATGGACAAGTAGCAGACTTGCATGATTTCATAGAGAGTAATTTAAAAAGTACTTTCAACAAGGTCAAACAGCAATGTGATTGGAAATTGTCGATTGACTTTTTTAAACCTGCTACATGTTATCATGGAGGTGCTTTTTTTGATGCCATCGGAAACGAATTCGATGACCTCAATAAAAGAAGAAATATCATTAATGCAGATGTGCTGGATGCTTGGTTTGATCCGGCTCCAAGGTTGATTAAAGAACTGGAAAATCATTTTTCATGGATTTGCAAAACTTCCCCTCCAACGGATTGTGCAGGTATGGCAAATGGCATAGCCAGAGCACGGGGCGTTCAACCGGACAACATTCTTCCTGGCGCGGGCTCATCGGATTTAATATTTCTTGCTTTTAGAGAATGGTTAACACCGGCATCACGTGTATTGATACTTGATCCAACCTATGGTGAATATGTGCATGTTCTTGAAAATATTATTGGATGTCAGGTTGATCGGATCAACTTACTCAAAGCCAATAATTATGCTTTGGACTTAGAACAACTTGTAAACCTAGCAATGAATAATTACGACTTAATTGTCATTGTCAATCCAAATAGTCCCACAGGTCAACATGTTCCGAAGACACAACTCGAGAATGCGTTAAGACAAATCAGCCCTACTACCCGTATTTGGATAGATGAAACCTATATCGAATACTGCGGGAGAGATCAGACGCTAGAGAAATTTGCCGTCCGTACAAGTAATGTTATTGTCTGTAAATCGATGTCTAAGGTGTATGCATTAAGCGGACTTCGCGCTGCGTATTTGTGTGCGTCAGCGCTTCAACTTGAAAAATTAAGATCTATTTCTCCCCCATGGGCAGTGAGTCTGCCAGCTCAAATTGCTGCATTAGTCGCTTTACAAGAGGATAGTTATTATGAAGAATGCTATGAGCAGACACACTCACTTAGGGAGGAATTCTCTAAAGAATTGTTGAAATTTAATTCATTAGCCGTTTTACAAAGTAAGGCCAATTTTGTGCTTTGTTATCTTGCTGAAAATGGGCCTAGTGCTGAAACAGTTGTTTCTAAATGCAAAGAAATGGGCCTATATCTAAGGGATGTTTCCAATATGGGAAATAATTTCAATAAACATACAATTAGAATTGCGATAAAAGATAAAGAAACAAATCAAAAGATGCTGGAAATTATTAAGCAAGTACTAGATGATTGAAATATAAATTAACGCTAACCCAACTTATCAAAACAATTGCTGACATGGCAGCGCAGATTCCCAGCCTTCGGCAGGCAAGCTCGCTGCGCTCGGGCAGATACAGCCAGAGACAAGGGACGAGGGACAAGTGATACAGCCAACTCACACAACTTTCTTCAACTTCCCTCAACCTTGTATTTCCTCGTCCCCGGCAGCATATTCATTTCACCTTACGCAATTCCTTTAGTAACTGCTCCTCCGAAGGGAGATAGAGTTGATACTTGCTGGCAATGATGGTTTGGTTATCATCCGGTAAAGTGATTTTCACCACGGCATCATTTTTATCCGCACATAGCAGAATGCCGATTGTTGGATTTTCATGATCCTTCTTTTCAAAACGGTCATGGTAATTAACATACATCTGAAGTTGTCCGATATCCTGATGGGTGATTTTATCCGTTTTGATCTCAACAATCACAAAACATTGCAACAGCCTGTTATACAATACAAGGTCAATAAAGAAATCATCACCAGCCAAGTGAATCCTTTTTTGTCTAGCCATAAAAGCAAAACCATTTCCCAGTTCAAGCAAAAATTCCTGTAAGTGGGTGATGATCTTTGTTTCAAGGTCTTTTTCATAATAATTGGACTCTTGCTTTAACCCGAGAAATTGCAAAACCATGGGGTCTTTAATGATATCTTGGGCATCAGCAGGTTCCTTTTCTGATCTGGCAATGGAGAGAACTGCTTCAGGATGATTGCTCATAAGCAGTCGCTCGTAGAGATGACTATTGATCTGTCTTTCTAATTGTCGGGAACTCCATGCATTTTTTACAGCTTCAGCTTCGTAGAATTCTCTTTTCATTTGATTTTCAGTACTTAATCGTAGTTTGTAGTGCGTCCAAGTGAATTGCGTCCGCAGTGCGGACGCAATTGGATATAACTTATGAAACTGTCCATACCTTTCCAGTTGCCTTCTACTAAAAGACTCACCATATAACGCGGAAAGCTCTACTGATAAGTGTTTTAATAAATAGATTCCGTACTCCGCTCACTCACTCCCCATCTGCGCCTCCTCATAGATCTTTCGCCCCAACTCCCAATACATCCGAACCCGAATATGATCAACTGACCTTATTGCACGTTCACGCGAGTTCTCTATAATTTCTTTTACTTCCTCTAAAAAACCATTTCTCAATTTCATATTCATACAGCAATAAAAATCCACAAATGTTAGAGCTGTAAAAAGGTAAAAACACTTAATAAAAAAAGAGATTTTCTCTTCGCTGGAAGAGGCAATCTTCATGTCATTAAAGAATGTTTAGGTGTTTAGGACCCAACAACTAAACAGTTATTCCTAGTCTCTTTAGTGTATGTCGTCCGTCTCTTTTTTCTGTGACCCCTCTTTTTTCTTTCATCCCTCCACCACTACCCTGTCATCCCGAGCGAAGCGAGGGATCTATGCTATCAAGAGTCTTACGTTAATTTATAATGAAACGATGAGTGCGCAGATTCCTCGCTGCGCTCGGAATGACAGTTTGGGTGAGGGACGGTGCGCTACGGCAATGCTAAAAATAAAAAATGCCCCTAATGGGGCATTTGATTTTTAATGCGGAGACTGAGGGATTGTCCTCGCTTCGCTCGGACATCGGGTGGGAACCTGCAATCTTCAATTAAAACCAATGCGGCTTCGCCGCAGTATTTTTTGTTTTCCCCGACCTCCATAAAGCAAGCTTCAGTCGGCGGGAAAACAAAAAACCCACGAAAATTCGTGGGTTTTAATTTCGATTGCGGAGACTGTTTGGGAAGAAGCGGAATAGAAAAGTAACAATAAGGCAATAGCAAAAAACATTTTACTGTACATGGGTGTAGGTTTTAGGTTAACAACGGAGGCCTAGCGAAAGTAATGGGATGAAATAAAAAGAATTGTTAAGTAGTCCTACGCGAATGTTAAAGTGATGTTAGTTAGGATTTTGTTACCACAACCTATTTGAGGTTAAAATCAGTGAACAGAAAAAGGATAATTTGCGTGAATTTACTGAGACGACTTTGATAATGATATAGCTGGATTGAAAAAATTCAATACAGTACAAACTTAAAGTGGGGATAGTAGATAGTAACGCTCTTCCAGATTTAATTAATGAACAAAGAACGTGCTGAGATAGCAAACGTTTTCCAATAACAAACAAAGGAATTACTATAAGCTCAATGGAATATTCCGGAATATTCCAGAATATAATGGGCGGTTTTTGCTGGATTATTCCGGAATAATCCAGCAAAAACTAAAGGGCTTTTTATATCCCCTTAAGAGCGCCTATAGCAAATTCCTATAAAACCTTATGAATACCCTAGGTCTACCCTTTTCATATCATTGGTCAACTTCAATGCAACCGACACACTTCCAGCGGATCTATGTGAACCTCTTATATTGCATTTAGCAATTACTCTATATCAATTATTTTATTAAGAATAATACATTATTAAATTTCTATGAAAGACATACATTTGGTGCCATAATTGCTGAAGCTTAAATTCCTTTAGGATGATAATCCGCATTCTTATTGTTCAACAAATAATTAATCTCTTGGAGAGATTCTTTTTTTACCCTAAGCTAAAAAACTATTATAAGTCGTTGAAGCTAACTGACCCATTTACGATTATTGATGTAGGAGCAAACAAGGGTCAATCTATTGATTTCTTTCTAAACCTTTATCCATTAGCTATTATTTATGCATTTGAGCCAAATAGAAAACTGTTTTTGAAATTAGTTGAGAAATATAAACCTTATCAGCAAATAAAATTGTACAATTTGGGGATAAGCAATGTTAATGGAAGCTTAAGGTTTTATCAAAATATATTAGATGAGACTTCTTCATTTGAACTGCCAAGTAAAAATTCAACTTGCCTAAAAAAGAAAGCATCTATTCTTGGTGTTGGGCCTAATGAAATTATTGCTACTGAATACGATGTAGATGTGAGCACTTTATCCCATTTCTGTTCATCTCATGAAATTAGAGATGTCTCAATTTTAAAAATTGATGTCGAGGGACATGAATTCCAATGCCTTGAGGGGCTACTTCCCAGCTCTGATGTTAATATTGGCATAATTCAATTAGAGAAACACAATGACGATATGTATGAAAGCAATTCTTTGTCAAACGGCACCCCATCTATCATCTCTGTTTTAGATATGGAACTCGCTAAAACAATATCTCATCCGTTTGCCAACTTTGATGAGCTTATTTATACAAAGAAAATTTCTACAACTAAATAGTCCACTTTCTTTGACGACATGAATTGGTATACGACATGGCACATATGGAAAATATAATTTTCAAAAGGTGGTTTCTGTTAATCTCATTTTTTCTGATTACTATTTCCATTAGCGCAACAATCATATCTCCTCTTTCGAAATCAGATAATATTAGTGGTAGTGACTACTTCATGTTCAGTGAGGATAGTTCATTCTTGCCGATAATAATGATTAATACCTTTAATCAAGAGATTATTCAGGATAGTAAGATTCATGCAGTCATGTCTATTAAATATCAAGGTGATGGTAAGTTCACTCACTTAACGGATAGTTCCAATATTTATTATGGCGATATTGGTATTGATGTCAGAGGAGCTAGTTCAGCCTGGTATCCACAAACACCATTTAATATTGAAACGAGAACTTCATCCGGACTGAGCAATAATGTTTCATTATTTGGGATGCCTGCTGAAAATGATTGGGTGCTTATCTCGAATTATAATGATCGGTCTTTACTCCGAAACACACTTGCTGGGAGATTATTCTCTAGTATGGGAAACTATGCATCACGCTCGAAGCTATGTGTTGTATACCTTGATAGTGTTTACCAAGGCATCTATGTATTTTGCGAAAAATTAAAACGAGATAAAGATCGAATTGATATTGCGCATCTCTACACGTTTGAAAATACTGGAGATGACTTAACCGGTGGATATATTTTACAGCAAAATCTTTGGTACGGTAAAGATGGATTTGTGTCCAATTATTCTCCAATCGATCATCCTGGATACGAAGTACATTATTTGTACGAATATCCAAAAACAGATTCTATAACACTTGCTCAGAAGAGATATATAGCTCAATATGTTGACACCTTAGAGAAAGTTTTATATAGTCCAACGTTTAAAAATTCTCAGAGTGGGTATCGAAAATACCTCGATACAAAATCGTTTATTGATTATTTTATTGTCAATGAAGTGGCAAGAAATATTGATGGCTTTAAGAAAAGTATTTTTTTTAGTAAAGACAAAAATTCTAATGGCGGGAAATTGAAAGCAGGTCCTGTTTGGGATTTTGATTGGGCTTGGAAAAATATTGATGATTGTTTTTTATTAGCCAATACCAGTGGTAGCGGTTGGGCCCATCATATTAATGATTGCCAACCTGATAATAATTCCAATGGGTATTATATACGATTATTGCAAGACACATCTTTTGCAAATGAATTGAGGTGTACTTACGAGGCATATCGTAAAACAGTATTAGATACGGCTTTTATTTTTCAGTATATTGATAGTGTAGAACAGCAAGTACGATTCGATCAGGAATCTCATTTTCAAAAATGGCAAACTCTTGGAGTTTCAGGGCCTGCGCCAGAGATTAATACCATACCTGGAACATACGGCGGAGAACTGGATTATTTGAAAGATTGGATTACTAAACGGTTGGCTTGGCTCGATAAGAATATCCCAGGGAAGTGCAATGGCGGTGGTAGTAGTGGGGGCTCAGGAACAAAATATTTCAGTTTTTATCCCAATCCATCCCATAGCGGTATTATTCATTTTGATGGGAGCTTAAATGGCATGGGGCCCTTCCAATTAAGCATCTTTGATGTTTCGGGCAGGGTAGTTAAAAAAATGGCACTCGCAACCGGGCGTTCAACATTTGACATAACCCTTACTTCTCGTGGGGTATATTATTTCACAGTTGTTGATTCTGGAGAAGTAGTTCAATACGGAAGGATATTAGTCCTGTAATGGCTTTTTCATTTTGACTAAATGCATTAGAATATCTACCATTTTTTATGTGTTGCTAATTGATGAGCGTTGATTGTTAGTTATAAGTAACTGTTAATTAATGATGTATAAGTGAAAGTCAGGCTTCAAACAGGTCAACTTGGCTGCTAAACATAAAACTAGCTTCAATTGCTGATTTCCTAAAAATAATAGGGATTTTATTATATAAATTGATTGTATAATTTTTATTTCAGGCCAAAATCTGTAATTTTTCAAAACGCGTTGGACGCCAATTATGCTAAAACTCAAAACAAAAAAGACTTTCAAAAAACTTATTTTTATAACATCATAACGCTAGTGAAACTCATTATGAAATAAACTTATGTCTTTAAAAATATTATTAAATTTTGTTTTTATTATCTGCACTGTAACAGCTAAAGCGCAGGTATTTACGGATAGTAACCTCCCCATTGTTATTATTACTACAGACAAAGATCCAAATACAGGACTACCGAGTATAATACCTGATGAATCCAAAGTGCTGGGGTCAATGAAAATCATATACAGGCCCGATGGTTCACGCAACTATATTTCAGATCAAAATAATCCAACTTATCTAAATTATAATGGAAAAATAGAGATAGAAGTAAGAGGTTCAACTTCTCAATTTTTAGAAAAGAAACCTTATGGATTAACAACACTTACTGAAGATAATAGAACCAACAACAATGTCAGTATTTTAGGAATGCCAGAGGAAAATGATTGGATATTAAATTCACTAGCCTTTGATCCATCCTTATTAAGAGATTACCTCTCTTATTATCTTTCAAGAAGTATTGGCAATTATGCATCCCGAGGGAAATATTGTGAAGTAATAGTAAATGGAGATTATAGAGGTCTGTATATTTTCATAGAAAAAATAAAAATTGACAAGGAACGTGTCAATATAGAAAAAATGGATCAAGCTGATAATAGTGGATTAAAGGTTACTGGAGGATATATTGTTAAAGCAGATAAAACAAATGGAGATCCAGTAGCATGGGAAATGGAAAATAACAATGGAGGATACGTACAATACATTCATGATAATCCAAAATCAGAATTAATCAATTCTATACAAAGCACTTACATCCAATCAATATTTAATCGACTCAAAGATGATATGATAAATCGAAATGAATCCATAAAAGATGGCTACCCATCTGAAATAGATATACCAAGTTTTATCGACTACATGATAATTAATGAATTATCATCTAATGTTGATGCATATCAATTCAGTACGTATTTCCATAAAGATAGAGGGGGGAAATTAAAAGCAGGGCCAATATGGGATTGCAATTTGACATATGGCAATGACTTATACTTTTGGGGATATGATAGAAGCTTCGTTGATGTATGGCAATTTGACAATGGAGATAATACAGGATCGCGATTTTGGAATGACCTCTATAAAAATCAAACTTATAAATGCCATCTTGCAAAACGATGGAAACAAGTAAGCCAATTCAATAATCCATTGAATTATAACTCAATATCTAAAAAAATCGACTCCATTTTTTTAGATATTAATGAAGCGGCAATAAGAGAACAAAATAAGTGGTATTCAGTTGGCAATCTTCAATCAAACGTAAATGATATAAAAATATGGCTTCAAAAAAGAATTGAATGGATGAACGCGACAATAGGAAACGATGATGGCTGTCCAACACCTATAGCCCCACCTCTAGTTATTTCCAAAATCCATTATAACCCTTTAGAAAACAATGGGTACACCAGTAATAATCTTGAATTCACTGAAATCACTAACAATAGTAATCTAAAAGTAGATATGTCAGGGCTCTATTTCAGTGAACCAGGCTTCACCTTTCAATTTCCGATTAATTCTACAATAGACCCACTTCAAAAAATATATTTATGTAGCGATAGTATAGCGTTTAAAAATATTTACGGTATTGCTCCTTTGGGGCAATTTGGAAGAAATTTGTCAAATAAATCTCAGAAATTAGTCCTTTCAGACGCATGGGGGAATACCATAGATGAGGTAGAATATAAAGATGAAACTCCTTGGCCTGTTGAAGCAGATGGCAAAGGGTTTTTCCTAGAATTAATCAATCTCTCCTTTGACAATAGTCTGGCCTCAAGCTGGATTGCAAAAGACTCTGCCTTTCAACAAAATAAAATTGAAACAACCATTTCAATATTTCCAAATCCATTTATACATCAGATAATTATAAAAAACGGAAATGATTACCCACTACATCTTCGCATATTTAATGCAACAGGGCAACTAATCGAAATAATAAACAATTTATCACAAGGGCAAGAAATTCAAATTGGCAGTAGGTATAGATCAGGAATCTACTTTATAGAGGCTACAGGAAATGGAGAAAAGGTAATTAGAAAAATCATCAAATCATAAGCATTCAGGTGCGCTCAGCCTATATAGTGAAAAAATAAATTACTATTATATAAATCGATATTCTCCCAAACGATAGATAAACTATCTACTTACTTTTGTTCTGAGGAAAAAAGACGCCTTATTTTGCAGCGAACTTCTTTAATAAAGTTCTCTGTAGATAGATTTGAGTAGTGTTTCATGTCATTATTGAGTTAATTATTAATGATAATGCTCTCTACGATTTTAGTATAGATTTTATCCACTGTATGCTGACGATTTACAGATGGCCTTGCTGATTTAATATCATTCGCGGTTTATTGATTTTGAGAATGATAAGCTTAAGCATTATTTATATATTTGCTATATGACATTAAGTGTGCCATTAACTTCTGATTACATCTGTGAGGGATTTTCTCGTGTGCTTTTTTCTGAGCTGCCTAGTGAATTATTGCTGTCTAACCGCAAAGATCTGAAGTATATAATTGATAACGATTCATTTTTACTGATATTTGAAAAGTTAAAGAGCGAGTATGATATACTTGTTAACGACGGAAATAGTCTGTTTGAATATAAGACCCAATATTACGATACAGCTGATTTCCGGTTTTATGCCGATCACCAAAGGGGTAAACTACCCAGGCAAAAAATCAGAACAAGAACCTATCAGGATGGCAAAAGTTTTCTGGAGATAAAGAGTAAAGATAACAAGGGCTTTACGCGCAAGATCAGAAATGAAATTGATATTTCAACTTTTGTAATTGATGACTATGATACCTTCATTTATAATTCAATCGGATTTAAAGTTTTGCCACTATTAAAAACATTAACAGTCAACTATAAACGAGTTAGTCTCTATGATAAAGACAGGACAGAAAAAATAACCTTTGATTTTTTTTATAATGCTGATCATCATGGACGGACTTATGAGAGAACTCAGATGGTTTTGGTAGAAAGTAAGGGACTAAACCATAAGCATTCTTTATTTAATTTACTCATGCATGATATGCGCATTGGTCCTGTTTCATTTAGCAAATATTGCTTCGGACTTAGCAATCTTGAATCTTGCTTAAAAATCAATAATTTTATGCCATTGCTTAAGACAGTTAAAAAAATATTTAATTAATATGAAAATACTTCAAGTTGTATTTGATGGGATGGGTGATGATGTAGTTGCACTATTGGCAACTAAGTTAATCATCGATCTTTTAGCCATTCTCGTGCTCGTTCGATTTATCTATTTGAAAAACTATCGACGCACTGATCTTTTTTTGACATTTTTTTCTTTTAATATCATCGTTTTTTTTATCAGCTATTTGCTTAATAGGGTTGAGATGAGCACTGGTGCTGCCTTTGGTTTGTTTGCCATATTTTCAATGTTACGTTATCGTACTGAAGGGATTTCAGCAAAGGATATGACATATCTTTTTTTGTGTATTGCCATTGGCTTAATTACTGCTGTTAGCAATGGATCCATACTTGAATTATTTCTTATTATAGTCTTTATTGTAGCTGTGATATTTTTGTTGGAGTCCGGACATATTCTAAGGAATAGGCCTTCTATACAAATTGACTTTGACCGCACTGACTTGATTCATCCAGACAAAAGGCAAGAATTAAAATCTGAACTGGAAAAAAGAACAGGCTTATCGATTAGCCATATAGAAATTAGTACGATTGATTATTTAAAAGACAGTGCCATTGTACACATTTACTATGATCAAAAATAAGTTCTATTTATTTGCTTTGCTTTTCTTTTCGGCTCAGTCTATATTTGGTCAAGCAACCAAAGCAGATCCAATTGATATTCAAGGATGGTTTGGGGCTAATGTTGAGGCTGATTTGCCCCAAAAATGGAGCTTCGATTTTTCATATCAAACACGACTTAATAACAACCTGACGAAGAATAATGGGTCTTATTATTCATTCGGCACTAAGAAGCGTTTGTTTAAACCTTTGTCATTACTGGGCGAGTATCGCTTGTCAAAAGTTCTTAATGGCACATATAATCGTTTTACTGCAGGGGTTGATATAGATTATAATATAAATAAAATTAAAACTGATTTTAGATTGCTCTATCAAAATCAGATACAAGATTTTGATGATTTAAGGAAAGAGAATGACGATGATCATTTTTTGCGTGCGCGAATAAGAGGTCGTTTCCCTTTGGTTAAAAACACATCAATAGTATTATCTACGGAGCCAATTTATAAGATAGCGTCAGGGATTACAATAGATAATTACAGGCATCAAGTTGGCTTGCGTTATAATTTTAAAAATTACCTACGAGCGGAGGTTTTTTATATTAATCGCTCGGATTATGCAAAGAAGTATAGGCGCCAATACCATATTTTCGGCACTACAATCACTTACTCATTTAAGATCAAATCAAAGTAAGCTACTCCACATCTATTATTGTTGCTTAAAAAAGTTGATAATCAAAGTGGGAAAGATGGAATTAAACCTGCTTTTTATTTCGATGGAGTTAAGATTACAGAAAAGGAAATGAAAGCTATTTCTTCAAATGATATAGAATTAATTAATATATTGAAAGGAGAAAATGCAATAAAAAAATATCATGAGAATGGTAAAAGTGGGGTAGTGGAAATTAAATTAAAGCATAAGAATTAATTTTAACCACTGCGTGAGGAAAACACCCCCTGCATTCGGTTAAAATCGGTTGATTTCGGTTTTGTGAAAACATAACCCCTTACAAATCGATGCTTTTATTTTCTCAAAAAATCTTTATAACCCTGAGGTCCCGGGTTCAAATCTTGTTATTGTACAGTGTTATTGTTGAGAATAATATAGGAGCTAAAAAGCAGGCATTAAAGGCCTGCTTTTTTGATATTAAGTAATTTCTCAAAGACACCTATCAGACTGTAGAACTCCCTCAAATCTATCCACATTTGGTTAGATTGTAGTAAAATATTGGCTAGTAAGTTAGTCAAAAAAGTAATGTATTTTTTGAGGTGGAAATCCTCCATCTATCGGAGGTGTAGGAATTAGTGGGGAAAGAGACACTAATACTCTTGTAGATTTATTTGATGAACAAAATAACGCGCAAATAGAACAAACGTTTTCCAATGACAAACAAAGGAATTACTATAAGCTCACTGGAATATTCCGGAATATTCCAGAATATAATGCGCGGTTTTTGCTGGATTATTCCGGAATAATCCGGCAAATAGTAAGGGGCTTTTTTATATCCCCTTAAGAGCGCCTATGCCAAATTCCTATAAAACCTTATGAATACACCAGGTCAACCCTTTTCATATCATTGGTCAACTTCAAGGCAACCACTTTGGCATAATCCTGTGTTTGACGAATCGTTGCATGCCCAAGCATGGAACTCACCGATTCTATAGGAACCCCATTTGAAAGAGTTATGGTAGTTGCAAAGGTGTGTCGGGCCAAATGAAAATGAAGGAGCTTCTCCACTGTAGACAGCCTTCCAATGGTTTTAAGCTGTTCGTTAATTTTCTGGTTGGTTGATACATACCAACTGAAATCCCTAAAATCACTTGAATTGCTATACTTTTTCAAAATCTCAATGGCAGGAATGATTAGAGGAACTATGCTGAGCTGACCAGTCTTTTGCCTGGGCTTTTCAATGAAATAAGTTCCTCCATTATCTTTTCTGATGTTGGCCTTTCCAAGTTGGCCCAAGTCTACATAGGCCAAGCCTGTGTAACAACAGAATAAAAATTGATCCCTTACCCGCTCAAGGCTGACGCTCTTTAAATCAGCATTGATTATGCAAGTCAACTCCTCATTGGTCAGATATCCCTTATATACTTTTTTGGATTTGAATTTTAATTCAAGAAATGGATTTTTCCGGATTATTCCTTCATGCATTGCTGGCATCAATAAGGTTCTGAATGCTCCCAGATATTTTACGCTGGTGTTGTTGCCAATTTTTCGGACTGACCTTAAATACAAAAAAAACTTTTCTAGAAACCGGACATCAATCTGGACTAAGGGATAACTTTTCAACTTATACTCGAACTGCACAAAGTCTAAAGCAAACCTCATTACCCTTTCATACTTTTCATACGTAGTAGGCGTGATGTCAATCAACACCCGCTGTTGCAGCTCCTCCTTCCTAGACTCTAGAAATACTGCGAGCAGGATAGGTTTTTCTTCATTGCCCTTGATTTTCTGCACTAGGTCTTCCATCGTAAATGGAATACCGCTAAATTTCAACTCATCAAATAGCTGAATGGTTTTGTACCGAATCAAATCAAGGTTTTGGTTAAATAGTATACACTTCTTGGATTTGGCATACATCATTCCCTGGTCTGCATCCCACTCCAGAGGTGAGCAGTACAACCCGGTATAGATGTCGCGGCGTTCACGACGAAAGATGATTCTCAGAACCACGGGCGATTCTCCCTTTTTGTTCGCTCTGTCTTGCCTACAAAGGAAATTGAAATGAACTTGCATGATTTTTTGCATAACCTTCTTTTTTAATGTGGTGTAAATTGAGAAGAATGCAGTAATCCAGATTATGCAAAATGGGGCAGAGGGGCGCAAAAGAAGTTGCCGCAGAAATTAGCCTGTTTCTGGTGTCTGATTTTACCAAAAAACCCTGCTTTTGTCTGCTTCGCCTTGCATCAATAAAAAATGCAAAGCATTGACAATGTTGAAGTTGCAATGTTTTGCATTTGTTTGCAAGATATTCAGCGGAGACTGAGGGATTCGAACCCTCGAAACAGTTTCCCGTTTACACGCTTTCCAAGCGTGCTCCTTCAGCCACTCGGACAAGTCTCCTGAAATTCGGAGGGCAAAAATAAACCCTTAATCCTTAGCACTCGAATATTTTTTTGGCAGTAGCCGTAGTCATTTGCTTGACCTCATCAACAGAAATGCCCTTTACCTCTGCAATTTTTTCTGCTACATAACCAATATAGGCGGTCTCGTTTCTTTTGCCCCTAAATGGCATGGGTGCTAAATATGGAGCATCTGTTTCCAACACCAAGCTCTCCAAAGACAACTCCTCAACCACCTTGGCCAACCCTGAATTCTTATACGTTATAACCCCTCCTATTCCCAAGACAAAGCCCAATTCAATAATCTTCCTCCCCTGCCTGAGGTCTCCTCCAAAACAATGAAATATCCCCTTGATCCTGCCCTTGCCATGCTCGGCAATCATCTCAATGCACTCATCCATTGAACTTCTGGAGTGAATCACGATGGGAAGATCATGGTCAAGCGCCAAGCTGACCTGTCTTGCAAAGGCATCAATCTGTTGCACTTTAAATTCCGTTGAATGATAATAATCAAGTCCAATTTCCCCAATCGCATAAAACTTCTCCCTACCAAGCCAATCCTCTACCAAACTCAACTCTTTCTCATAGTCCTGATTTACATAACAAGGATGCAAGCCCATCATCGGCAAACAATATCCAGCATGTGCCTTAGCCAACCTCATCATCCGGTCATGAGTGGATGAATCTATAGCAGGTAAATAAACACGCTCCACCCCTGCTGCCATAGCCCGCTCAATAACAGCTGATGAATCTTCATCAAACTCCTCAGCATACAAATGACTATGGGTATCAATCATCGGATTTATCATGGCTACACTAAACTTTTAAGCTCAATTTTTTTAAAGGAATAATCCTGCTCGCTGCCAGCTTTCAGCAACGCTTCCAAAGCATACATCATGTTCTGCTCTGCTTTCTCTGAATCGTGAAAGAGATAGATGGCGCCGGATTCAATATTACTCAATGTGCGTTTTGCACAGGCCTCTTTACTCAACGTTTTTTCATAATCACCACTCAGCACCGTCCACATCATAGTCGTGAACCCCATCATTCCAATTTGCTTTAACTGCTTGGCGCTTACCCTGCCATAAGGGGGACGAAAAAATATTGAATCAATAACACCTGCAGCTTGATGCACATCAGCCAAATACTGATCGGTATCGGTCTTCCATCCATTAAGATGGCGATGGGTATGGTTTCCAACGGCATGGCCTTCCAATAATATCCTATCATACGTGTCTCGATATGCTTCAACGCGTTGGCCAATGCAAAAAAAAGTTGCCTTTGCATTGTACTGCGCAAGCAGATCCAAAACATTATTTGTTATGCGGGGATCTGGACCATCATCAAAGGTGAGGTAGAGGGATTTGTCAGACGAAGGCATGCGCCACATGCGGCCAGAGAAAAGATATTCAATAATTGCAGGTGTGGTTGCCGGCAGCATCATGCATGGGTCGGTTTAAATGTCAACTGCGCCTCATCGTTCAAATTGCTGATGAATGTCAGAATAGCATTCTTTCCTGTATTCTTCTCAGCACTGGTAACAAATATAGGAGGCAGTTCATCCCACTGCTTCTTCATCTCTTCCGTAAATGCCTTAACATTTGCACTCACTACCTTCTGCGTTTCTTTATCACACTTGGTAAACACAATTGCAAAAGGCACTTTCCACTCACCGAGCTTATTTACAAAATCAAGATCAATTTGCTGCGGGGAATGTCTCGAATCAATTAAAATAAAAATATTAACGAGCGTCTCTCTTGTGCGGATATAGCCCTCAATCATCTTCTCCCATCGCTTCCTCTGCGAAGCCGAAACTTTTGCAAAACCATAGCCCGGAAGATCAACAAGATACCAACGAAACAAGGGTGCCTGGTCCTTACTCTTGCTCTCAATCGTAAAGTGGTTAATCAACTGGGTTTTACCAGGGGTAGAAGAGGTCTTGGCCAAATTATGAATACCGGTGATCATATTGATCAGCGAAGATTTACCCACGTTGCTCCTCCCTATAAATGCATACTCCGGCTTGTCGGCTTTAGGACAAGAAGCAACATCCGGACTGCTAATGACATACTCTGCTTTATGTATATTCATGGTTATTGATCAGATTTACAATTACTTTAAGACCCCTTGTGTCTAATTTGATTATTTTTGTTCAGATGGGAAATTTTGCACACGATACAGTAGTTCCAGACCTGGCATCAAATTTACCGAAAAAAGAACAGGTGGCTCTCATGTTCGACCAGATTGCCCCTAAATATGACTTTCTGAACCGATTTCTTTCAGGAGGAATCGATATCTATTGGAGAAAAAAGGCACTCTCCCTCCTCAAAAAACACAAACCAGAGCAGATGCTTGATGTCGCCACCGGCACAGCCGACCTGGCAATCATGGCGGCAAAGATGCTCCAGCCAAAGAGAATCGTTGGCATCGACATTTCTGAAGGAATGTTAGGGCTAGGAAGAAAAAAGATAGTTTCAAGTGGACTAACCTCCATCATTGAACTTCAATCTGGAGATAGCGAATCAATTCAGTTTCCTGACGAAACCTTCGATGCCGTAACCGTATCGTTTGGTGTCCGTAATTTTCAACACCTTGAAAAAGGGATGCAGGAAATCAACCGCGTCTTAAAACAAGGGGGCAAACTGGTGGTGCTGGAGTTCTCAAGACCATCACTGCCAATCGTGAAACAGGTATATAATTTTTATATGGGCATTGTGAGCCCTGGTCTTGGGCGACTTTTTTCTAAAAATAAAACCGCTTACCAATACCTAAACGACTCGGTGCAGAAATTTCCAGAAGGAAAAGACTTTATCGCAATTCTAGAGAAAACAGGATTTAGAAATTCATCATTCAAAAGACTGAGTCTGGGTATATGCAGCATCTACACCTCCGAAAAATAATCACCATGCTGCTCTTTACGCTCACGCTTGGCAATATCCAAGCGCAGCGGGCTATTGAGTTGAATCTGCCTGATCATGATGATAAGCTGTATTATTTTGGAATCATCCTGGGCTACAACACCTCCCACTACAACATTACCCATCATCCCTACTTTCTGGATAGGGATACCATACAAGGCGTTGAATCTCAAAACAGCGGAAGAATTCACTTGGGTATCATGGCCAATCTCCAGCTTTCAAAACATCTGGACCTTCGCTTCTACCCGCTCAATTTGATTTTTAGTGAAAAGAAATTCGGCTACACACAAAAGTTGCCCAGTGATGCAACAACAAGTTTTGAGAAACAGAACATTGAGTCTATTGTCATGAGCTTCCCAATACAAGTTCGATTAAAGAGCGACCGCATCAACAACTTCAGGGTATATACCCTTGCCGGAATGAAATATGATTTTGATTTGGCCAGTAACTCGGGTGCAAGAAATTCAGAAAATATAGTCACCGTAAAAAAGAACGACTACGGAATTGAGGGTGGAATAGGGTTTCAAATTTTCTTCCCTTACTTCATCTTATCTCCGGAAATAAAATTTAGCTACGGCCTAAGTAATGTACACAGCAGAGATGAAACGCTTCGCTACTCCAATGTAATCGATAAAATGAACAGCCGCATGATTCTGTTCTCCCTTCATTTTGAAGGTGGTGGTGGTGGGAAGTAATTGCAACAACTAACCCTGCAAATTGCGTAGACCCCTAGTAATCATATTCTCTCCGCTGCATATTCCACCTCAATCCAAATGAAGCAAACATATTTTTTGCTGCTGCTCCATATTTCCTTGCACTCAAATTCGCCTCGAGGAATAAATTTTCTTTTACCTCATACGCTAACCAGAGGTTGGCATTCAGGTTCTGCTGAGCAGCAGGAGCACCATAGAAGAGTCCTTCATCGGCCGATCTCGTATTGCTATTAAGAAAGATATTATTACCATAATTAGTACCTGCACTATCAACCCCGCTTTTCCAATAAATTACCTTTGCTTGGGCATACCATTTTGGAATAGGCTGATATCTTAAGATGAAGATATACTCTTTGATATTCGACATCAATGGATGCGCCAAGGGCTGATTGTAATGCGTGTAATTTGCTAGTGTGTCGCTATGTGCGTAAGTAAAAGGTCGAATCCAATTTGCTTCAAGCTGTAGATCAAGGTTATTTATTCCTGCTACATCAATATATTTTAGTCCACCTTGAAAAGCCCACTTGTTACCCCACCAACCTTTTTTCTCTCTGATGTATTTGGTATAAAACTCATCCACCATAACCTGGCCGTAGACCTGCACACGCTTTGCAATATTTGCCTTAACATCAAATCCGATAAATGCATTATCCGGACTGCCAATCTGCAGTTCAGCCACGCGCAGAAGCATTACAGGGTTTAAATAAGCAAACTCAAATTTATTCGCCCTGCCAAAAACAACTCCTTCGAAAAAACCGAGGGTGAGCCACTTTGGTGCATTAATGCTGAGATAGTGAAGCGACATATACTTCTTTGAGAAAAGGGTATCAGCACCAAGCGATCTTCGGGTATACTGAGGCTGAAGCTCCATGATTCGGCTGATATAATTGAGCCGCCATACTTTGAGGTTCATATTAAGAAAGAGGTGACTATTGGAAAAGTCACTAATAAATAAACTCCTGTAGCCATTACCAAGAAACATCTTATCGTAGCCAAATTGAAGATCAAGGTACTTGGCGGCATTAAAAAACACAGAGCCTCTGGCGTCAAAATAGTCGCGCCCAGTGCCTTTAAATATTTTATTCAACCCTGCGCCTGGAACGGCTCTGAAATGGTTGATTCTGTCTTGAACAAAGACCGGTGCTTTTTCCTGCGTTTCTGTAACATAGGCCTGAAAACCAATTTTACGTGCTACGAGTGACCTGACCATTGCACCCCGCGTATTTAGATAAAGCATCTCATCACTTGCATCATCCTTGATGGCTTGCAACTGAAGCACTGGATTGACGGAAAGAAAAAAGTCTTTCTGATTAATTCCAACGAAATTTGCAGGATCAGTATAAAAAGTATTAAAAATCGGCTTTCGGCTCTTAACTAAATCAGCGTTGGGGGAAGTCCACTCCAAATTATTGATCTTAGAGCGCTCAACATTGTATTGGTCAACCTTGGAAAGGCTAATTGGTGAACCAGGATCAACCGCCTTTGAAAGCGATAAAGCCCACCATTTACGATTGAAAGGCTTGATTTGTGCGAAATTAAGCACTGTATCAGTCTGCAATTTGATCTCCAATCGTTCCAACAGTATGTTCTCCTTTGAGCCCTGCTGGAATAGCGTTGATTGCCCCATCAAACTGAAAGGAAGAATAAAAATTGAGGCAACTAAAAAGGTTTTAATAATTTGCATCACAATAGATTAATACGAACACATATGTCAAAAATCCTCATCAAAAATATCAAGATTGTCAATGAAGGTAAAATTAACTCAGCAGATATTTTGATTGGAGATCAGCGGATATTAAAAATCGATCAGAATATTGACAATACATACAACGCAAGAGAGATTAATGGTGAAAACAAGTATCTCTTCCCAGGCGTAATTGATGACCAAGTCCATTTTAGAGAGCCTGGTCTCACCCACAAGGCAAATATCCATAGTGAGTCGATTGCTGCAGTAGCCGGAGGAACAACCTCTTTCATGGAAATGCCGAATACGAAGCCAGCTGCACTAACACAAGAACTGCTTGAAGAAAAATATGTGATTGCTGCAAATTCATCTCCGGCGAACTATTCATTTTTCATGGGTACCTCAAATGACAATGCCGATGAAGTTTTAAGAACCAACGACAATAAAGAAAACATCTGCGGCATCAAGATCTTCATGGGCTCTTCAACGGGTAACATGTTGGTAGACAACCACCTTGTGCTGAATAGAATATTCAATGAAAGTGAAGTGCTGATTGCAACCCATTGCGAAGACGAGCGCATCATCAAGGCCAATCTCGAAAAAATTCGTCTTGAAAAAAATGAGTTAGACCCCGCAGATCATCCCATCATCAGAAATGTTGAAGCCTGCTTTGAATCATCACTGATGGCTGTACAGCTGGCGCAAAAAAATAATACCAGACTTCATATACTTCATATTTCAACAGCAAAAGAGTTGCAGCTCTTTACCAACTTCATTCCACTGGAAGACAAACGAATAACATCTGAGGTATGTGTTCACCACCTTCATTTTACAGCAGACGACTACGCAGTGCTGGGCAACAAAATAAAATGCAATCCCGCCATCAAGTCAAAAGAAAACAAGGAAGCACTTTGGGAGGCACTGCTAGACGATAGATTAGACATCATAGCCACAGACCATGCGCCCCATACCAAAGAGGAAAAATTTGGCAGCTATGAACAATCTTATGCAGGACTGCCACTCGTGCAACATGGCCTCCAACTCATGCTTCATTACTACAAGGAAGGAAAGATATCACTAGAAAAAATTGCAGAGAAAATGGCGCATGCCCCGGCCAAATGCTTTCAGATAAAAGACCGCGGATTTATTCGTGAAGGATATTTTGCAGACTTGGTAATGGTTGACATGAACACACCATATACGATCAGTCAGGATAACATCCTCCATAAATGTGGATGGAGTCCGTTCGAAGGATTCACCATGCCGGCTACAATAGAAAAAACATTTGTAAATGGCTACCCGGTATATGAAAATGGCAAGGTGGATGCATCCTATAGGGGCATGCGCCTCAAATTTAACAGGAGCTAAGCTCATCCAATGCAAATCGACAAGACCACACTAAACGATTTATCTGTTTTTCATGCTGATGAAGAATACTCGCTATTAAACAGGGTTGATTACTGCAGAACCAACGAAGGACGAGCGGTGCTGAAAAAAATATTTTCTGCCCCACTGGAAAGCATAGCAGAAATAAAAACCGTTCAGGAAATTTTAAAATTTTATCAAGCCAAACTTAGTGATTGGCCATTAAGAATCACCAATGGCAACCTGCTCGTGATTGAAAAGTTTTTAGACGATCAGCCCGAGCCTATTCCAACATCACCCAACATTATTAATGCCACCGCCTACAAGCTATTGCATCCTGCAGACTTTTCCATGATTGTTTTCTCGATGAAACAAGTTGTTGAATTTTTCAGCGGATTTAGAGAAATAGTTACTTTCTTTTCCAATTCATCCCATCCCAAAAAACTTGATGACATCCTCCACGAGTGCAGATCGATACTTTCGAACAACGCCCTTCAGGCCAACTATACAAAGAAGGAATTTTCAACCCTCACCACTCCTGAATTGCTTGATTACGCTCGACTAATCCACGTTGAATTTATTTCAGAAACCAGAAAACTAATAAAGCACTATGGCATATTGGATGCGTGGTATGCAATGGCAAAAGCAAATCAAACACTCGGACTTCATTCCCCTCAATTTATTGAACAAGAGGACCCGATGATTCGTGTGGCAGGACTGAAACATGTCTTGCTCAGCAATCCTGTTGGCTATGATCTTGAAATGAATCGAGATAAAAACTTTATTTTTCTCACTGGTGCAAACATGGCAGGGAAAAGCACCCTCATCAAAGCCGTGGGACTTTCCGTCTATCTGGCCCACCTGGGTATGGGTGTGCCTGCGGATGAAATGAAGCTTACCCTCTTTGAAGGCATATTGAGCAACATCAATGTAGCCGACAACATCGTCAAGGGTGAAAGTTATTTTTTTAATGAGGTAAAACGGATCAAGGAAACCATCCTTCGCATCAATGATGGAAGAAGATGGCTCATCCTCATTGATGAACTATTTAAAGGCACAAATATTCAGGACGCGATGAAGTGCTCGCTTGCGGTGATTGAAGGATTAAACAAAATGAAAAATGGTCTCTTCATCCTATCATCGCATCTGTATGAAATTGGCGAGGAATTGAAAAATATCCCATCCATCAGTTTCAAGTATTTTGAAACCGAACTTAAAGACAATGAATTGCTATTCAGTTACAAATTAAAAGATGGCATCAGCAAAGACAGGATGGGCTATCTTATCCTCCAGCGCGAGGGCGTTACTACGCTATTGGAAAATATTGGTAAGTACACCCAATAAAGAGAGTAAAAAACGCTCAATACGTAGAATTAAACTTACCGAGTTTCGTTTAATCACCATTTCTTAGTCCACCCGCATTTCTACTTTCACTTCATGTTCGTAAAGACATTTGGAAGTGCTGTTCATGGGGTTGAGGCAATCACCATTACCATAGAAGTTAACTGGACCGCTCAGGGAAAGGAATACTGTATTGTTGGGCTCCCAGACTCTGCCATCAAGGAGAGTATGCAACGTGTGGAGAGTGCCATAAAATCGATTGGCTTTGAAATGCCCAGAACCAGAATTCTTGTAAACCTCGCTCCGGCAGACCTTCGAAAAAGTGGCACTGCGTTTGACTTGCCAATAGCAATAGGTGTTCTTGCCGCTTCAGAACAATTAAAAATTTCACCATCAATGGCCAACCATGTGATGATGGGTGAACTGAGCCTGGATGGCGAACTGCGCGCGATACGCGGCGCACTGCCCATTGCCATTCAGGCAAGAAAAGATGCTTTTTCTGGCCTCATACTTCCTGAATCTAACTCAAAAGAAGCAGCCATGGTGGATGGTTTTCATGTGTATGGCATGAGAACCATCAAAGAGGTTATTCAATTTATAAGATCAGAAGGGACCTCCTTGTCTCCTATCAAAATAGATATTCAAAAAGAATTTCATGATGCTCAGCAACAATTTGAGTCAGACTTTTCAGAAGTAAAAGGACAAGAAAATATAAAACGCGCATTGGAAATCTCGGCATCGGGCGGACATAATGTAATTCTCATCGGTCCGCCCGGTGCCGGGAAAACCATGTTGGCAAAACGACTGCCGTCTATACTACCGCCATTATCATTAGAGGAAGCATTGGAGAGTACAAAAATTCATAGCGTTGCGGGCAAGCTTCCTGAGAATTCAACCTTCATTACAAAACGCCCATTCAGAAATCCGCACCACACGATCAGTGATGTTGCTTTGGTCGGCGGAGGCTCAACACCTCAACCCGGAGAGATTTCACTGTCACACAACGGTGTCTTATTTTTAGATGAACTCCCCGAATTTAAACGAACCGTACTTGAAGTAATGCGGCAGCCCATGGAGGAAAGAAGGGTTACGATATCAAGAGCAAAACTGGCCGTTGATTTTCCTGCATCATTTATGCTAGTGGCCTCAATGAATCCATGCCCCTGCGGGTTCTACAATCACCCTGAAAAAAAATGTTCTTGTCCACCTGGCGCTGTCACCAAATACCTCAACAAAATATCAGGCCCGTTGCTTGACAGAATAGACCTGCATGTAGAAGTAACGCCGGTAGTATTCTCTCAACTTACATCTGCACAATCTGCAGAATCTTCCGCAGCGATTAGAGAGCGGGTAATCTCGGCAAGAAAAATTCAAGCCCAGCGATTTCAAGATCAACCAGGCATCTACTCAAATTCTCAAATGAGTGTTCGGGAGTTAAAAAAGATTTGTGCACTAGACAATACAAGCCAAGCCTTGCTGAAGAAGGCCATGGAGCGACTAAGCTTATCAGCCAGGGCATACGACAGAATCTTAAAGGTATCAAGAACGATCGCTGATCTTGCTTCCAGTGAGGAGATCAAGTCGGAGCATATTGCAGAAGCTATTCACTACAGAAACCTGGATAGAGAAGGCTGGGGCGGTTAAAGGGGGGGCTCCGGGGGGGTCGGGGGGGCAAAAAACTTATTCTGAAAAATAATAATCGCAAATACCCCGCTGGAAATGGCCATGTCAGCCAGATTAAATACAGGCCTGAAGAATTCGAAAGACTCTCCTCCCCACAATGGAACCCAAGATGGAAACACAGCACCTTGAATAATTGGGAAATACAACATGTCTACCACCTTTCCGTGAAGAAATCCTGCATATCCATTGGTAAAGTTTGCGCTCCAAATTCCATTGGCAAGATTTTGAATGTAAGCATCGCTGGATTCAAAAATCATCCCATAAAAAAGGCTATCAATCAAATTTCCTATCGCGCCAGCAAACACCATGGTTGCACAAAAAATATATCCAGTATGATATTTCTTCTTGATGATGCCAATGATATAATACAATCCGAAACCAACAGCAATAAGCCTGAATACAGTGAGGGCAATCTTTCCCCAATCGCCACCAAGCTTCCATCCATAGGCCATCCCCTCATTTTCAATAAAATGCAACCTGAACCAGGGCAGTGATTGAAACAGAATCGTTTCTTGCCCCATATAATAATTGGTCTTGATATAAATTTTAAGTGCCTGATCAGCAAGTAATACGAGAAAGGTTAGGAAAAATACATGTTTAAGCTTCACAAAGAATGTTTTTGCAAATATAATATATCAACAGTATAGCTGAGCACTTCAACTACTCTCCAAAGTAAACGCGTGGAACCCGCTCTGAAATACCCGTCATAATCTCGTAGGCAATTGTGCCCGCATCCTTGGCAATTTCGAGTATTGATTTATCAGGTCCAAATACCACCACATCATCATCAATTAGAATATCATCATGCCCGGTAATATCCACCATCGTCATATCCATGCACACATTGCCAACAGAACGAACTTCATGTCCACGTATCAGGAAAGTTCCCTTGCCATTGCCCAACGACCTTGGATATCCATCCGCATAACCAATCCTGATGGTAGCAATCTTGGCATCATGCGATAGCAAAGACTTTCGTCCATATCCCACACTCTCCCCAGCAGCAACATGCCTGATTTGTGCAATCGTTGTTTTAAGTGTCCCCGATTCAATGAGTCCCAAATCTGCAGTTCCTGGATCAACGCCATACAAACCAATGCCGATGCGCACCATATCATACTGTACATTTGGATGTCTTGAAATAGCTGCCGTATTTGCAGCATGACGAAGAAAGTCATAGCCCAATCCATTGCGCAGATCAAGACAGAGTTCATCAAATATCCTTAATTGCTTTGCAGTAAACTCATCGTGGGCAGGATCTTCCGATGCCACCAAATGGGTGAACACCGACTTAACCATGAACACAGAATTTAAACCAGGAATATCAAGCAAGGAGCTGATTGATGATGCATCAAATCCAAGTCTGTGCATTCCTGTATCAAGTTTGATGTGAACAGGAAAAAATGTTACGCCTTCGGTCTTTAAAAATGAAATGAGCTTGGTAGCAATTTCTGTTGAGTAGATCTCTGGTTCAAGATCATATTCTACCAATGAAGAAAATGCAGAGGGCTCTGTATTCATAACCATGATGGGCAAACTAATGCCGGCTTTTCTCAACACCACACCTTCATCCACATAAGCAACCGACAAGTATTCAACACGATTGAACTGCAGTAGATTGGCTACTTCTACACTACCCGCACCATAAGAAAATGCCTTGACCATGGCCATGACACGCGTGCCTGGCTGGATATGTAGTCGATATTGTTTCAGATTATGAGCAAGAGCGGATAAGTCGATTTCTAATCGCGTTCTGTGAACCTTACTTTCAAGCAGCTGACTTACACGCTCAAACCTATATGATCTGGCGCCTTTGACCAAGACGAGTTGATTCATGAAATCAATAGGCCTGATGCTGGCCATCAACGATTCAAGATCGCTAAAGAAATGCGCGGTGATGCCCCGCGCCTTGAATAGCGGTGCATGGTGACTAAACCGATCACCCACAGCAAACAGATTGAGCACTTTCTTGACATTTAGCAAGTCCGCTATTTGCGCATAAATTTCATCATCAATTCCTGACACCCCTGTCAGATCAGAAAGGATAGCAGTTCTCTTTTTCCCAGGATGTTGAAGACCAACAAACTCCAGCGCACTCACCAATCCGTTAAAGTCGGCATTATAACTATCATTAATAACCACACATCCATTTTGCCCTTCTCTCATTTCCAAACGCATGGAAACAGGTGGTAGCTCACGAAAACGATCAATCACTTTTTCAGCAAGATTCAGATGCATACAAACCGCAAAGCAATGCATTGCATTTTCTAGCTCAGCAGCATCGCGATAGGGTATGATCATGTTATGGCTACTGCCTTTATACTTAGCCTCCACGGTGGTGGCATGTTCATGAGCCGCTGAAAAGTGTATTACAATATCAGCCCCAGGATGTTCGCCCCAGCTGAGGGCAGCAGCAATCAATCCTTCTGAAAGATGTTGTTGAATATATGAATGTACCAACTCTTGATCTCTTCTATAAATCAGCAATTTGCTGTTTCTGAAAAGAAGTAATTTTTCAGCGAGCTTTTCATGGATGGAAGAAAAGCCATCGCTATGCGCTTCTCCTATATTGGTAACAATTCCGATGTCGGGTCTAATAACACCCTCTAGCTTTTCCATCTCGCCGCGTTGCGACACGCCTGCTTCGATAATGGCAAGATTATGGTCATCCTGCATCTGCCAAACACTCAAGGGAACACCGAGTTGTGAATTATAACTACGTGGACTTCTTACAATATTTCTTTGTTCATTCAATAAATAATTCAGCCACTCTTTTACAATGGTTTTTCCATTGCTGCCTGTGATTCCAATAACAGGATAGTTGAATGCTGCACGATGTGCTGATGCAATCTGTTGAAGAGATTCTACTACATTGGTTGATTGATAAAAACTTGCTTCAGGAAATCTATCAACTGCCGGAAGCTGGCCAACAACAAAATGACGAACGCCACGTAAATACAGATCTTCTATATATCCATGTCCATCGCCTCTTTCCGTTTTGATGGCAAAAAATAAAGTTGTTTCTGGGAAAACCAATTTCCTACTATCAATAAGCAGGTGGTGAATAAGGCCTGACGCACTTTTACCGACATGTCTTGCGCCTGTCATAGAAACTATATGGTCTGCATTACAACCTATCATTTCAACTGATTAATCTTGCCTCGCCTTGGGGCGTGGAGCGCGAAGTGAATACAATACAGACCCCACAAGACATGCAACAATAACCAACAATGAAATAGTTATTGAAATATGAATTCCAAAAAACTCGATTAACATTTTAACTCCAATGAAGGCCAACACAATTGCAATGCCCTGTTGCAAGTAATCAAATTTATCAACAGCTCCTTTTAGCAAAAAGAAAAGAGAACGCAGTCCGAGAAGTGCAAAAATATTGGAGGAATAAATGACCAGAATATCATCAGATGTAAAATCAGCTTTAGCAGATTCCCTTACCAGCGATACTACTGTAGGAATTGAATCCAATGCAAAAACAATATCTACTGCAGCCAACATAAAAACAACCACTGCGAGATTTGTAAAAAATATTTTCCCATGAACCTTAATAATATATCGCCCCTTAGGCTCCATGTCACTAATGCGAAAGATTTGAGTAATGAGCTTATAGATGCGTGTTTGCCCCGGGTCAAATTCAGCATCATCTTTTTTGAAAAAAAGCGTGTACCCCGTATAAATAAGGAAGGCACCAAAAATATAAAGGATCCAGTGAAAACGATCGATGAGCTCAATCCCCACAGCAATAAAGGCTATACGAAATACAATGGCAAGCAATATTCCTATCAACAAAGCTCTGGCAGCATCTTGTTCCTGAACCTTAAAATAGGTGAAGATGAGTATAAATACAAAGATGTTGTCGATACTGAGGGACCACTCCATCAAATAAGCCGCAAAGTATTTTGTTGCAACAATTGGAGTTTTTTCAAACCACAAGAACCCACAGAACGCAATAGAAAGCCCTACCCAAAAAACGGTCTGCCACAGTGCCTTCTTGATGGTGATTGAAGTGCCTTTTTTACTCATCAGACCCAAATCGAAAACGAGGGCCACTAGAAGCAATGATCCAAAGGTCAAATACGTAATTTGGTCTACGCTCATAACTGAAATAAATTAATGGCAGTAAAGATAGTCAATCCGAGATGGTGAATCTTTAACTGCGGTATGCAAATTGTCTTTTTCTAAAGAAAGCATACAAAAAGAAAAGGGCTATGGGGAATAGCAGTGGAAGCAATAAGTTAATGGCCTGCCAGAACCCGGTATCCTGCTCAATTTTTCCCTTGTCCAGCAGCCTTAGCCTGAATGTCTTTGTTCTGGCCTCCATAATATCAGCCCCGCCAGTTAGGTAAAATAAGCAGTTTCCAACAAAATCGCGGTTCGCAAACTGTTGCCGAGTATAGGCATTTGTTCCCATGCGCAATGGGCCATCCTCCTCACTAATCGGATTAAACAAGATGTCTGCATCCGAGAGCACAATCATCTGATTAGACTCGGCACATTGAGCCACAAAGGGCATGCCGTTTTGGGTCTTCATGATTTCCAAATCTGCTGAAGAAACCCTATTGGTAAAGGCAGATGAAAACTGACCTTCAAGCAAAATACCAATAGGAATGTTGGGTTTGTTGAACTGACTAAGGTCTTCCTCTTCTTTAATACTTCTCCACTCAACGATTGCAGGCGTTTGCAATGACCTCGAATATCCGGAACTTGTCAACAACAAATGCTTGCTGATGCCGGGAGAAGCTACCGTATCAAGTGATTGCGGAAATGATGAAAGCACAAAATCCAGATTTCTTGAAATAGGATGGCCGCCACTATTTCTCAACAGGGGAGCATACGGCCAGGGCAATAACTCGATTTGGGGCTTATCGCCAACACTTCCGATCACCGAAGGAACTTTATCACACTCTAAATCCTGAACAAGGTCTCGATTTATTCTGATGCCATATTTGAACAACTGATCATCAAGATCCAGTCCCAGATCAAATGCGATGAAAGAACCGCTGCTTCTTTGCAAGCTGTCCATGCTGGCAAACAAATTATCCAATGCCCACAATACTTTTCCGCCACCCATGATGTATTGATCAATCTTCAGCTTTTGGCTTTTGCTAAATGTTGAAATTGGCCTCACAATGACTACAGCAGAAAAATCTGCAGGAATAAAAGACACGCTGTCTATCGGTAAAACAGAAAAACGATAATTTTTCTGCATGATACCCTCAATAAGATCATATACCCTCAGGTCCAAGGGCTCGCCATTGCCAGACAGATAGGCAACTGCGGGTAGACTATCCCTCTGCAACATTACAATTGCCTTTGCAATTTTATATTCCATCAGCGCTTCTGCATTGTTAAGCGATTCCAGTCCGTTCATGCTGCTTTGACCTTCAAGAAAATCAATACCGAGCTGTCCATTCGGACCAGATAAAATGGCACCCGGAAAAACCAAGGTTTGTTCAGTCTGCTCTCCCTTTTTTTGCTGGGCCTTTACATTGGTTGGATTGATTCCCATCCGCTGCAGCGAATCGAATAGTAGCGACTTGGAAGAATCACTAAGTCCTTCTCCCGGTCTTTCAAACTCAACCCTAAACTTTCCGCCACTCAAGGAATTAAAACTGCCTCCCATATCTTCTGCGGCATTGGCAAGTCGCTTAAATCCCGCAGGCATATCGCCTTTCAGATAAACAGTAAGTGTTAGTGGTTCTTTAATTTTTCTGATTAAGGATTTGCTCGCATTCGAGAGCGTAAATCGCTTTTCAGCTGTAAGGTCGATTCCACCATGGAAAAAATAAGAAACTACATTAATGCCAACAATTACCACCAGGGGCAGCAACAAATTTTTTATATGTATTCTTCTTTTTACCATCAGATCATTTTGCTTTCACTTTCATTATGGTCAAGTACATAAACAACGATACCATGCTAACAAAATATACAATATCCCTTGAGTCGATATTGCCCTTGCTGATATTTTCATAATGAACTTGAATGCCCACCAGCGAGATATAATATCCAATGCCGGTCTTCCATGCATCAATGCCGGCTAAA
Source organism: uncultured bacterium (assembly GCA_903920455.1). Classification (GTDB taxonomy): domain Bacteria; phylum Bacteroidota; class Bacteroidia; order Chitinophagales; family Chitinophagaceae; genus Pollutibacter. The sequence goes on from CAIXLY010000026.1 coordinate 44,183, forward strand.
GATGAAAACAAGGAATAGATGATATAACACAGGAGTGCACTCAACAAAAAAGAAATTACGGAATTCGATTGCAGGCTGCTTGTAAATATGCCGATAGAAACATACACCGCACAAAGCAAGATAAGTCCAATATAAGAACCCAATATACCTCCTGCATCAATCCCATCAACAGAAAGCATGTCAATCGAAACAACATACACGAGCGTTCCCAAAAGCGACATGATTGTTACACCCAATGCTGCAAAAAACTTACCAAGTACTAGACTGTTTGCCGAAACGGGCGCAGTTCTCAACAGCTCAAAGGTTCCACTGCGATACTCTTCACTAAAACTCTTCATGGTAATGGCA
>CAIXLY010000027.1 GCA_903920455.1 uncultured bacterium
GGGAGTATTGATACTCATGATTATCACAGGGAAACTCTAACAGATGAAGATAGTATCTAAAAAAATTCAGAACGCCTGGGCTATGTATGACTGGGCCAACAGCAGTTATAACCTGGTCATCACCTCTACCATTTTCCCTGCCTACTATGTTGCAATTACAACCAATTCAATCCAGGGAGAACTGTCCTATGTAAATTTCTTTGGGCTCGAAATTATCAATACCGCCTTACAAAACTATGCGTTGGCCATCGTCTTTTTGATTGTAGCCATCATATCCCCTATCCTTTCCTCTATGGCAGATTATCGGGGAAACAAAAAAGCCTTCATGCGCGCATTTACCTTTATTGGCGCAGCAGCATGTGGGCTTCTGTATTTTTTCACCCCAGAACGCATTGAATATGGCATTATTTTCTTTTCATTGGCAGCTCTAGGATTTTGGAGCAGTCTGGTCTTCTACAACTCGTACCTGCCAGATATTGCAGCGCCGGAAGACAGAGACAGATTGAGTGCAAAAGGATTTGCCCTGGGATATATTGGAAGCGTACTCTTACAAATTATTTGTTTTGTCATCATCCTAAAACCAGACTGGTTTGGACTTGGCACAGAAGACAAAACAATTGGCGCAAGACTTTCCTTTTTACTTGTGGGATTGTGGTGGCTGGGATTTGCACAAATCCCATTGAGCATCTTACCCAACAATACAGAGAGCAATAAAAAAATGAAGAAGCACATTTTAATCAATGGCTTTCATGAGTTGCAATTGGTGTGGAGAGAAGCAAGACAGATTCCAGCGCTTAAAAGATACCTCCTCTCCTTTTTTCTTTTCAGCGTAGGTGTTCAAACTGTGATGTTGGTAGCAGCAAGTTTTAGTAAAAAAGAAATCTTCCCGAAGCAAGAAGATGAGCCCAAGTTGTTACTGACCATCATCCTTATCCAACTCGTTGCGATAGTTGGGGCAATTGCACTCAGCCGGCTATCAAAGAAAATCGGAAACATTGCAACTCTGTTGGTAGGCATTGGAATATGGATAGCCATTTGTATTTGGGGATACTTCATTACATCTCAAACAGAATTCTATTTTCTTGCAGTTGCTGTAGGATTGGTGATGGGAGGTATTCAGTCGATGAGCCGAAGCACCTATTCAAAACTACTGCCTGAAACACAGGATACCACTTCCTATTTTAGTTTCTATGATGTAACTGAAAAGATTGCATTAACGATAGGATTAATTTTATTTGCAAGGAACGAAGAACTCACTGGCAGCATGAGAAATTCGATACTTGTATTGATGGTATTTTTTATTTTTAGCTTTGGCGCCCTGCTCTACACAAGAAAAGTTGTAACCAAAGAAAAATATGCAAGTCTATTCCATTGATACTGGACTGTTCAAACTTGATGGCGGCGCCATGTTTGGCGTAGTGCCAAAAACAATCTGGCATAAGCTTAATCCTGCTGACGACAACAACATGTGCACCTGGGCCATGCGTTGCTTGTTGGTGATTGATGGCGATAGAAAGATTTTGATAGACACCGGAATGGGCAATAAGCAGTCAGATAAGTTTTTTAGTCACTATTACCCACACGGTTCAGCTACGCTTCTGGGCTCACTCGAATCATTAGGTGTTAAGGCCGAAGACATCACTGACGTATTGCTCACTCACCTTCATTTTGATCACTGTGGAGGCGCAGTTACTCGTAAGAATGAGGAATTGGCACTAACCTTTCCAAATGCCTTGTATTGGAGCAGCGAGGAGCATTGGAAATGGGCAACAAATCCGAACCCAAGAGAAAAAGCTTCCTTTTTAAAAGAAAATATTGTTCCAATTGAGCAGAGCGGACAACTTAGGTTTGTCGATGAAATTGACAACAAAAGAACAAAGTTTACTAATAACATAGAGATACAATTTGTGCATGGACACACCCGATCAATGATGTTGCCATTCATCAATTATCAAGGAAGGATTATTGCATATATGGCAGACCTCATTCCTTCCGTTGCACACATTCCGCTTCCCTACATCATGGCCTACGACATGTATCCAATGAAAAGTCTTGAAGAAAAAGAATCTTTTCTAAATGAAGCCGCAGACAACAACTATCTGCTTTTCATGGAACATGATCCGATCAACACATGTTGCACTGTTGAAAGAACAGAAAAAGGGTTCAGAAAAAAAGAGGTATTGGACCTACCTTAAGATGGTCAATTAAACTTGATCAATGACTGTAAGGGATAGCGCAGGTTTCTATACCCCATCATATCAACTTTTACGCTGCCAACGGTTATTGGGCTTTCTATACGAAGCGGTATCCTGTTTCCATCATCTGAAACCCATACGGACATTAGCTCTCCCCCAGTAAAAATGGTTCCACTGATTAACATCGGCTTAAACTTGATTGCCCTGAATTTGCCATACCTCGTTTTGATTACTTCCTTTCCAAGGTAGCGTATATAAATATTGTGTGAAGCCCCATCCAAAAACATGCTTAAGGGGATCTTCTCTCCGATTTTGTACTTTGAAAAATCGATATTTCGTGCATAATAAATTGAGCTGAGCACATCTTGCATGCACTCAGCAATCGGGAAGGTGCCGTTGTTGGTGACAGCCTTTTTTTCGGCATGATAAAAATTGACCACTTCATCTTTTCGATATCTTCCTTCCTCTACATGCCGGATAAATTTATATGGCTTCAACGTGGCAGTATCAATATAGGTTTCATATCGGTCACGCACCTTAAAGATCCAGTCATAGGATGGGTTAGAAGATCCAAGACCTGTCACGTGATAAACCGGCTTATCATTAAGCTTGGTATTTTCCACAGTAAAAGAGGCATTCCCAGCGTCTACAAATAATCCCACAACATTGTAAAAGATCTTGAATGTAATGACTTCGCCAGATGAGAATGAAAAATTGCTGACTCCACAAAAATCATTATCCGCACTAAGCCTTATGAAGGATAGCGACAAGATTAGGGCAAAAATTGATTTTCTGAGAAAAGTCATGGTGTAAAGATAAAACCAAGTTCGGTCTCTTCGGCTATTAACATGCATCTCCGGATAAAGTTTAAGTTAAAAAATAGAATCAAGCTTATCATTTTGATTCTTTTGTGGTTAATTCTGCCAAGCAACAAGCATAAACAAGGATTCAAACATTATCCCCATAAAGTCAATCATGCTCAAAGAGTTGATAAATATTTTGATACTTTTGTTTGACACAAAACATTCTCTCGAAAATCATTTCTATTGTCACAAAAAACTAAGATTATTTTAGGGATAGACCCTGGAACCGTAATCATGGGATATAGTATCCTCTCAGTTACTGGCAATGTCATGAAAATGATTGAAATGGATGTTGTCAAACTCAACGGAAAGCGAGACATGTTTGAGCGGCTTGGAATGATTAATGAAGTAATACAAGAGTTGATATCCAAATACAAGCCAGACAGTGTAGCGATTGAAGCCCCCTTTTTTGGTAAAAACGTACAGAGTATGCTGAAGCTTGGCAGGGCACAAGGTATCGCCATTGCTGTTGCGATGAGCAACTCCATTCCAGTTGCAGAATACTCGCCAAAGAAAGTGAAACAGTCCATCACCGGAAACGGCAATTCA
>CAIXLY010000028.1 GCA_903920455.1 uncultured bacterium
ACATATCGGGTTCATGTTCAGGAAGAAAACAAAAACGGTCAATCTGTGAAGATTGACAAAAGTTTGGGTTTGGTAGCCCGTAGGGGAATCGAACCCCTCATTCCTCCGTGAAAGGGAGGCGTCTTAACCGATTGACCAACGGGCCTCTTTTTATTGAGGAGTGCAAAGATAAGTTCTTACAGATTTATATCAAAAAAAAATGAATAGTTCTTACCTTCGCCCCTCTTTTTGACCTAAAAGCAACATAATATGAGTACAGTAAAAGTAGCAATCAATGGATTTGGAAGGATTGGGCGCCTTGTTTATCGCCAGATCTTCAATATGCAAGGAATCGAAATCGTAGCAATCAATGACCTGACCAGTCCAAAAGTACTGGCCCACCTTCTAAAATACGATACTGCTCAAGGCAGATTTGAACAAGATGTTAAGGCTACTGAGAATTCAATCGTAGTTAATGGTAATGAAGTTAAGATATATGCCCAAAGGGATCCAGCACAAATTCCATGGGGAAGCCATCAGGTAGATGTTGTATTGGAATGCACAGGATTTTTCACAGACAAGGACAAAGCAGCTGCCCACCTTACTGCTGGAGCCAAAAAAGTTGTAATCTCTGCACCTGCTACAGGCGACCTAAAAACCATTGTTTTCAACACGAATCATTTGATTCTTGACGGAACTGAAACAATCATCAGCTGTGCATCATGCACAACCAACTGCTTGGCCCCAATGGCTAAAGTACTTGAGGAGCAATATGAAATCAAAGCTGGCTTGATGACAACAGTTCACGCCTACACAAACGATCAAAACACGCAAGACTCTCCTCATCCTAAGAATGACCTAAGAAGAGCACGTGCAGCCGCTCAAAATATCGTTCCAAACAGCACCGGTGCAGCAAAAGCCATCGGACTTGTACTTCCATCACTGGTAGGGAAACTGGATGGTACGGCACAGCGTGTTCCAACCCTCACTGGCTCGTTAACTGAGCTTACAGTAATTCTTGGCAGAAAAACGACTGTGGAAGAAATCAATGCTTCAATGAAGGCAGCAGCAAATGAAAGTTTTGGATACACTGAAGACGAGATCGTATCTGGCGATGTGATAGGAATCAGATTCGGATCACTATTTGATGCAACCCAAACCAAGGTACTTACTGTAGGAGACCACCAAATGGTTAAAGCAGTAAGCTGGTATGACAATGAAATGAGCTATGTTAGTCAGCTTGTTAGAACAGTACACTACTTCGCACAGTTGATCTCCAAATAATCAATCTAGTATTTACAAACCCGGTAGATTAACTCTGCCGGGTTTCTTTTTTTAAAAATAATAGCCATGAGCAAATTCAGCCAATTCAATTTCGGAGGAAAGAAAGCACTCGTTCGCGTTGATTTCAATGTACCCCTTAATGAAAAGTTTGTAATTACAGATGACACGAGGATGACTGCAGCTATCCCAACCATTAAAAAGATACTACAAGATGGTGGGTCTGTTATTTTGATGAGTCACTTTGGTAGACCAAAAGATGGTCCTACCAATAAATACTCGCTCATTCATCTAGTGTCTCACTTGCAAAAGCTGCTAGGAGACAATAATGAGGTATTCTTTGCAAATGATTGCATTGGAGAGCCAGCCCAACACGCCGCAAGTTTACTAGAACCTGGCGATGTATTGCTGCTTGAAAATCTCAGATTTCATCCGGAGGAGGAAAAAGGAGATATGAACTTTGCTGAGAAACTGAGCAAACTTGGGGATGTTTATGTAAATGATGCATTTGGAACAGCACATCGGGCGCACGCCTCTACGGCCATCATTGCAGACTTTTATGATGCCGATAGAAAAATGTTTGGACTACTCATGGAAAGTGAGGTCGCCAGTGCAGAAAGGGTATTGCTCAAATCAGAAAAACCCTTCACGGCCATTATTGGTGGGGCTAAAGTATCTGATAAAATTCTTATCATAGAAAACCTACTTGAAAAAGCGACTGACATTATTATTGGAGGTGGAATGGCTTATACATTCTGGAAAGCGCAGGGCAAACTGATTGGGAACTCCCTTTGCGAAGAAGACCGCCTACCCCTTGCCCTGGAATTGCTTGAAAAAGCAAAATCCAAGGGAGTTAATATTCATCTTCCGATAGACAGCACAATTGCAGATAAATTTGCAGCTGATGCCAGCACTCAAAATTGTGATAGCTCAAAGATTCCTGACGGCTGGATGGGACTGGATATTGGCATCCAAGCGAGAAAGGATTTCGGCGAAGTTGTACTCAGAAGCAAGACCATCTTGTGGAATGGCCCGATGGGCGTATTTGAAATGGAAAAATTTCAAGCAGGCACAAAAACAATCGCAGAAGCTGTGGCTGAGGCTACCAAACATGGCGCTTTCTCACTTGTAGGTGGCGGAGATAGTGTTTCCGCGGTAAATCAATTCGGATTCAATGATCAGGTGAGCTATGTCTCTACCGGCGGGGGCGCTATGCTGGAATTCTTTGAAGGAAAAGTATTGCCCGGCATTTCAGCCATTCATTCATAAAACTTAAAATATTTTAACAAATCAAAACCCTCAACGAATACAATGTCGTTGAGGGTTTTAGTATATCTTTACCCTTAAAATAATAACTACCAACATGAGCACACGTAATATTGTTTTGATTGTTATAGGCGCCTTGATACTTCTTCTTGGGGGTTGTGGCTGCAGCGGCTACAACGGCCTTGTTCAAAAAGACCAAAATGTTAAAGGAAAGTGGGCTAACGTAGAAAGTGATTATCAACGTAGGGCCGATCTTATTCCAAACCTTGTTAACACCGTTAAGGGTGCTGCAAATTTTGAACAAGAAACATTAACACAAGTGGTTGAAGCTCGTGCTAAAGCAACTCAAACAACTGTAGACGTCAACAACCTCAGTCCAGAAAAAATCGCTGAATTCCAAAAAGCACAAGGCCAACTTAGCGGTGCGATTGGTCGCTTGCTTGTTACTGTTGAAAAATACCCTGAGCTGAAAGCTACACAGGCCTTCATCAATCTTCAAGCACAACTCGAAGGAACTGAAAATCGCATCAAAGTATCAAGAAATGACTTTAACACAGCAGTTCAGGATTACAACACGGGTGTGAGACAATTCCCAATGGTCTTGTTTAGCGGCATTTTTGGCTTTAAAGAAAAAGGGTTCTTTGCAGCTGAGGCTGGTTCTGAAAAGGCTCCTGCTGTAGACTTCAACAAATAAACTCAGTGAATCTTTTAAATATTTTTTCAAAAAAAAGACTCAACTACTTCACAAAAGAAGAGGAAGAACGGATGGTGGAAGCCATCCGTTTTGCTGAGAAGCAAACCAGTGGAGAGATTCGTCTTTTCATAGAGAACAAGTGCAAATTTATAAACCCGGTTGACAGGGCAATTGAAGTGTTCAAGGAGTTAAAGATGTATAACACCAAAGACCGCAATGGTGTTATTATTTATATCGCTATGAAAGACCGTCAGCTGGCATTATACGGAGACGAAGAAATTCATAAACGACTTGGTCAGGAGTTCTGGTTAGCAGAAGTAAAAAAAATGATTGACGAATTTCATGGGCAACATTACATGGAAGGAATTGTCAAAATAATTACAGATACAGGCGAAGCCCTTAAAAAGCATTTTCCGTATGAGCGAGACGATAACAATGAACTTGAAGACGGCATAGTATTTGGAAAATGATTAAACACGCACTAACTATATTCCTACTTGTAATTTCACTTTCATCTGTTTTTGGACAGATAGAAAAAGAATTGCCTGCAAAACCAATTCCAGCAAGACTTGTAGTCGATTACACAAACACCCTTGCCCCAGATCAACAAGAGGCATTAGAAAGAAAGCTTGTAGCCTTTGATGACTCCTCATCATCGCAAATCGCTCTAGTTATTGTTGAAACCGCTGGCGATCGTGACATTGCTGATTATGCTGTTGCACTAGGAAGAGCATGGGGCATAGGAAATAAGGAGTTTAACAATGGGATACTCCTGATCGTTGCAAAAGCAGACAGAAAGGTTTGGATTGCAACTGGATATGGACTGGAGGGTGCCTTGCCTGATGCTATAGCCAAAAGCATCATCGACAATGATATTACCCCAAACTTCAGAGAAAATGATTTTTATCGAGGCCTTGATGAAGGTACAAATGCAATCATTGCAGCTACAGCTGGAGAGTATACTGCACCAGCCAATTATAAAAAAGGAAAGAAAAAAGATGCACCCCCGCTTTTACTCATCATCATTGTTATTTTCTTGGTACTCGGATTTTTCAAACGTGGTGGTGGCGGAGGTGGCAACTACAACCGAAGGGGATACAGTGATTCAGCTGCCCTAGGAGGATTGTGGTTTCTCTCCAATGGAGGCGGTAGCAGTGGATTTGGAGGCGGAAGCAGCGGCGGTGGATTCGGCGGTTTTGGCGGTGGCAGCTTTGGCGGTGGTGGCGCAGGCGGAAGCTGGTAGCACAAAAGTAAATACAGCAACTACAAGCCCTTAAAAACTAACCTAGTCCTACCTCTTGATGTAGCTCTGGAATTTGAACATCCACGAAACCTTTTCTAAGCAAGCGCTCTTTAAAATCAACCTGTACATTGTACTCACCGTGTACGAGGAATAATTTCTTGACCAATTTCGGATTCTGACAAGCCAAATATTGTGACAGATCCTCATAATCTCCATGAGCACTCATGCTGCGGATACTTCCCACTTCTGCATGTATCTCGCGTGCAGCTCCATAGATATTAACTTCTTTTCGCCCTGACTGTATTCTTGCCCCCAGTGAATGAGGCTCACAGTAACCAGTCATCAGTATGCCATTTCTGGAATTTTCAATGGTGTTGTTAATATGGTGCTTCACCCGCCCTGCATCAGCCATTCCACTTGCAGAAATAATCACAAAGGGGCCATCTTTAAAGTTCAACAGCTTAGATTCATCAACCGTCTTGATATAATGTAATCCTGCAAAATTAAATGGATCTTCATCTTTCTCCAGAACCTTTCTAATGCGTGCATTGAAATCCTGAGGATATTTTTTTACTATCTCGGTAGCCTCAACACTTAAGGGACTATCCACAAAATAGCTTAGTGGAGGAAGCCTGCGCTCTAATTCCAACTGATTGAGCGAATAAAGTAGCTCCTGAGTCCTACCAACACTAAATGCAGGTATGATTAATTTACCTTGTTTCTTTAAACATATCTTTTCAATCCATTCAAGTAGACTGTCTGGTGTGGGAGTATGCAAGTCATGAAGAGAATTGCCATAGGTTGATTCCAAAATAATGATGTCAGACTGATCAAATTCTTCTGGCGATTTCAAAATCGCATCGCGATATCGACCAACATCACCACTAAAAGTAAGCTGTTGCGGTTTTCCGTCTTCAGTAATTTTTAGATGAACAGAAGCACTTCCAATAATATGGCCAGCATCGGTATACTTTAGTTCAATTCCGTCAGCGATTTTAAACCAGGTACCATAGTGAACAACCTCAAAATGCGCTATTGCTTTTTCAGCTTCTTCTGCGGTATACAAAGCTTTCAAAAAAGGCTGCCCCTCTGCCTTTCTCTTCTTGTTGGCATATTTAATGTCGTCTTCCTGAATGCGTGTTGAATCTTCAAGCAATACGGTTGTGAGTTCTCTTGTTGCAGGCGTACAAAATATCTTTCCGGTAAATCCGTCACTCACGAACTTCGGAATAAGTCCACTGTGATCTATATGTGAGTGAGATAATACTAGATAATCAACCTCTTTAGGCTCAAACCCCCAGTGACGGTTTAAAAAATCCGTTTCCTTGCCCATCCCTTGAAACATGCCACAATCAAGTAAGATTTTCTTGCCATTATTTAGTGTAAGCAGATGTTTTGAACCAGTTACACATCTTGCTGCACCATGAAATGATATTTTCATTGTTGTTATTTTTCTTTTTGCTTGAAACTCCACTTTATCTTGAATTCTGCTACACATCTACCTTGTTGATCAAATCCTTTTGAAAGTGTATCACAGCTAGTACCTTGACCCGTTGAGATTGTAGCTGATATAGCTTGCTGAATAACTTCACCATCATTGCACTCAAAGCGAATTGTGCCGACAGCCTTTTTATGAAAACTAGATTCAACGCCCAACACAAGCATAGATACTTTTGGGGACTTATCACGTGTATGGACAAGGGCAAGAATGCCTGAACTCATTTCCGCGGCCATTGAGAGGCATGCAAAATAAATTGATTGAAACGGATTCTGGGAAAACCAACTGTACCGAACAAGAATCACAGAAGATGATAATGAAACTTGTCCAATTCTAATCCCTGAGAAAAAAGCTGCAGGTAATGAACGAAGCAAAAAAAGGCGAAACAAAAAACGATTGTTTAGCTTTTTTAATAATCCAGCCTGGGTCATTTCATTGGTTTTATGTTGTCATCAATCTACGCAACTTTACTCATATAAATCATGTATAAAGATGTACAAGGAAGTGATTGTGATTTTAATTAAATCGCTACTTAACAAGTAGTGTTAGCATCGACTCATCCATAAGAAATGCTTCCAACTCATCTCCAACAACGCATTCTCCAACACCAGCAGGAGTACCTGTAAAAATCACATCCCCAATATTGAGTGAAAAGAACCGGGAAACATGGGCTATGATTTTATCAATATGATGAATCATGTCTTTTGAATTCCCTTGCTGAACAACCGCGCCATTCTTGTTCAAGGAAAAAACAATATTTTTCATATCTACCTCCTTACTGATTGGCTGCCATTTTCCAATCACTGCTGACCCATCCCAAGCTTTTGCTTTTTCCCAAGGCAGCCCTTTCTTTTTCAATTCAGTCTGGATGTCTCTTGCTGTAAAGTCAATCCCCACAGAAATTGAATCATAATACCTAGATGCGTTCACCTCTTCAATCAGCTTTCCGTTTTTGCTAATTCTAACAACAATCTCACATTCATAATGAAGCTCATTGGTAAATTCAGGATAATAGAATGGATTTGATGGTTGGTGATAGGCACTATTAGGCTTCATGAATATCACAGGCTCATCTGGCACTTCGTTACCGAGTTCTTTTGCGTGCTCAGCGTAGTTTCTACCAATACAGATAAATTTCATATGCCCTAGGTTTTAAAAAATAGGCGAGGATTGAAGCGAGTAAAAAAACGGCTTCTGAGTTACCTAAATAAATATACTACACACTCTCTACAATTCAATTTGATTAACCTCCGTCATAGCTTTTTCAAGCCCAATCAAAACAAAATCTTCAATGGCCTGAGAAGCACATTCAATCTTTCGAGCTACTATATCTTCTTCGTCTCGTTTCCAATGACCCAATACATAATCAACCTGTTTGCCTTTGGTAAAATCATTGCCAATGCCAAATCGAAGACGTGCATATTGAGCAGTAAGTAATGTTTCTTGAATACTTCTTAGTCCATTGTGCCCACCATCATTACCAGCAGGCTTCATTTTAATCTTATTGAGAGGAACTGCAAGCTCATCAACAAGTACCAGCATATTGGTGATTTCTATTTTTTCTTTCTCCAGCCAATACTTCACAGCCCTTCCACTTAAATTCATGAAGGTGGTTGGCTTGATACAGATAATTTTTTTGCCCTTTATGCCAAGGTCTGCTCTAAAAGCCAACCTATCTGAAACAAATTCACTTTTGTGTTTTTTTACAAAGTGATCGAGTATGTCAAATCCAATATTGTGTCGGGTATGTTCATATTCCACCCCGATGTTTCCAAGTCCTACTATCAAAAATTTATTCATAAAAAAGCCCCGCGATGTTATCGCAGGGCTATAAAGATAAAACTTTGAATCTACTTCTTGGCAGCTGGTGCAGCGGCAGGGGCTGCAGCCTTAGCAGGAGCAGCGGCCTCTTCCTGTTTCAACTGACGGGTCATTGTTACAGAAGCGATTGGAATTCTTGGAGAGTTCATGATCTCAAAATTATCAGTTACGATATCCTGAACACGAATGTTTTGATTCAGTTCCAAATTGGTAAGATCAACTTCAATATTCTCCCTTAGGTACTTAGGTGTGGTTTTCACTTTTACAGACTTAAGCCTGATTTCAAGCTTACCACCGGCTTTAACACCAACGGCTGTTCCAGTGAATTTAAGGGGGATGTTGGCTGTAATCTTCTTTCCTTCAACAAGTTCCAACAAATCAACATGAGTTAGTTTGTCAGTCACTTTGTTAAATTGGAGGTCTTTTAAAATGCAGGTGTATGCCTTACCTTCCACTTTCATTTCAACTAATTGAAAATCAGGCGTGTAGATGAATGGCTTCAGGGCAAGTGATTTTACTACAAAGTTAACCTCTTGTGCACCCCCGTAAATTACACCAGGTACCATGTCTTGAGAGCGTAACCGGCGGGTGGCTGTTTTGCCAGTTTCGGTCCTCAATTGTCCTTCGATTGTAATCGTCTTCATTGTATTGTGTTTAAAAAATGACTCTTTTATGAGCCAACCCTTATTTATTCCTCTGTTGAGAGTGAATAAACAGACTGGTTATGCTCTGGTTTTCATAGGCGTTTTTGATGGCCGAGGCAAACAAATTTGCCACACTCAGTACTTTCAGCTTAGAAGAATTTCCTCTAAGCGGAATCGTATCACAAACCACCAACTCCTCTAAAATGCTGTTTTCAATATTTGTGTATGCATTTCCGCTTAAAACGGGGTGCGTACACAAGGCCCTAACACTTCTTGCTCCTTTGTCTTTCAACAGTTTAGCTGCTTTTGTTAGGGTTCCTGCCGTATCACAAATATCATCGATCAGCACAATATCGCGGTCGGTAACATCGCCAATTACAACCATGCTCGCTATCTCATTCGCCCTCTTTCTGTGCTTGTCACAGATGACCATTTCCACATTAAAATAGCTTGCCACCTCACGGATTCTGTTCGCACTTCCCACATCGGGGGCGGCAAAGGTAAGGTTTTCGAGCTGAAGATCCCTTATGTAGGGTATAAAAATTGCCGAGCTATCGAGGTGATCTACGGGTATATCGAAGTAGCCTTGAATCTGGGGAGCATGAAGATCCATGGTGATTACCCTATCGGCTCCCGCAGCGGTTAAAATATTGGCAACCAACTTAGACCCTATGGCTACCCTTGGCTTGTCTTTGCGATCCTGCCTGGCATAGCCAAAATATGGAATGACGGTAATGATCTTATATGCAGAAGCACGCTTGGCTGCATCGATCATTAACAGCAATTCAAGGAGATTATCCCCCGGTGCAAACGTGCTTTGCACTAGGAAAACATAATCACCTCGTATACTTTCGAGAAAAATGGGCTGAATTTCGCCGTCACTAAATTTCTGAATACTGATCTTACCTAAAGTGCCCCCATAGGCGGCGGCGATCTTTTCTGCCAGGTATTGAGAGCTAGTTCCGGAGAAAATCTTACAGGATGGTCCAACGCGTTGCATAAAATGAATTGAGTGTTGCGAAGATAACAAAAAGAAGAGCGACCTGAGACCCGAGATAGGAGAAGATGGGCAAAAGTGGAAAAGAAAATGCCTATCAGGCTTTTGCAGTGACCTGGATGTGCAAAACTCAGTTAGGGAATCTAGCCTTAACCATAATAAAGAAGATGAAGCAAATTAAAAACTGGCCAGCAGATGAAAGGCCGAGAGAAAAATTAAGACAAATAGGTGCTGCACAAATGAGCAATGCCGAATTGCTTGCCATACTCATACAACAGGGCACCAGAGAGAGAACAGCGGTGGATCTGGCGATGGAGATGTTAGAAAAGAGTCATAATAAGTTGGCTGAATTTGCCCGGTCGTCGGTACGGGACCTGATGAAAACTCCAGGCATAGGTATGGCAAAGGCCAGCATCATTCAAGCCGCCCTCGAACTGGGCAGAAGAAGGCTTGCCGACGAGCACCTCACCAGTGAAACCATCACGGGAAGTGCATCAGTAGCAAAATATCTTCAAGTGAAATTGATGGATTTCCCTCATGAGGTATTTGCCGTGCTATTTCTCAACAGGGCTAATAGAATTAGGCATTTTGAAATAATCAGCTCAGGGGGTATTACCGGAACTGTTGCAGACCCAAGAATTATCTTAAAGAAGGCATTAGAAGAAGATGCAGTCAGTTTGATACTCTGCCACAACCATCCATCGGGAAACCTCAAGCCATCAAGAGCAGACCAAGAACTGACATCCAAAATCAGGCATGCGGCAAAGTACTTTGACATAGCGGTACTCGATCATATCATTGTAAGCACAGAGGGTTATTACAGCTTTGCGGATGAGGGGGCGATTTGATGCCTGCGAAATCGGATACCCAAAGTCAGGGCCCCACAATGATCAGAAATGATGTGAGTTTTAACGTTAATTCCCTAATTGGATTAACTTAGCCAAAGAAAATTAATCTCAAACAACAACTGAATTACTCGACCACCTTCTATTGGCGCTAAACGGTGGGAGGCAAATCTTACATCATGCATTCAGAAAACATAAACCCTCAAATCTTTATCGATAACAGAAAAAGATTTGTTGCTCAAATGGAAAAAAACAGCGTTGCCATTTTTAACAGCAACGATGAAATACCTAGTAACGGGGATGCCTTATATCCATTTGTGCAGAACAGTGATTTGTATTGGCTGACTGGCATACGCCAGGAAGATACCATGCTCATTCTATTCCCAGATAACCCGGATAAAAAACATAAGGAAGTACTGGTGCTTGTCCGCCCAAATGAACTAAAAGAAAAATGGGATGGAAAAAGACATCGCGCATCAGAAGCATCGCAGCTATCCGGCATCTCAACAATCGTTTGGTTAGACTCAATAGACGGACTACTTCAGCCGATGATCCATTTGGCAGAAAACATCTATTTAAACACCAACGAAAATGATAGAAAGTCAAATCAATTGGCCGTGCGCGACTACCGCTACGCTGCTGAAATGAGATCTCGATATCCACTGCACAACTACAAACGGGCTGCAAGAATTATGCATCAGCTCAGGGCAATAAAATCTCCTCTGGAAGTAGCTGCCCTCCAACAAGCAATTGATATCACAGAAAAAACATTCAGACGACTCCTTAAATTCATAAAGCCTGGTGTTTGGGAAAACCAAATTGAAGCAGAGATTTATCATGAATTCATGATGAATCGGTCTGCTGGACCAGCTTACGGGTCTATCATCGCGTCAGGGGATCGCGCCAGAACACTTCACTATATTACCAACAACCAAGAGTGTAAAAATGGAGAATTGATATTGATGGATTTCGGAGCCGAGTTCGGTGGATACTGCGCTGACCTCACAAGAACAGTTCCTGTAAATGGGAAGTTTACCAAAAGGCAAAAAGAGGTGTACAATGCTTGCCTACATTTACATGACTATGCTAAAGGGCTGCTGAAACCAGGCATCAGCATTTTGAAATATACAGACATGGTGGGCGATGAGGCAACGAAAATATTTTTAAAGATTGGATTGCTTAACAAAACAGATATTAAAAACGAAACGGCTGAAAACCGAGCGTATAGAAAATATCTGTACCACGGGATATCACATCATCTTGGCATTGATGTGCATGATCTTGGCACAAAGACCGAACCCATCAAACAAGGCATGGTATTCACGGTTGAGCCAGGCATCTATATAGAAGAGGAACAATTAGGCATCAGGATTGAAAATAATGTATGGATCACAAAGAGTGGCAACGTAGACCTCATGAAAAATATTCCTATTAAGGCAGATGATATAGAGCGGCTCATGAAATAACTTTAACACAGTGCCCAAAAATTAACGAGATCCATTACTCAGCCGTGCATATTTCATTGCTGGATTAAACCACCATTATAAGATGAAGCAAATTCCCAACATATTCACCCTCCTGAACCTATGCATGGGCACCATCGCCATTGTGCTGACGCTTCAAACAGGAGAAAGCATTATCAACATCCAGGGAAGTGAATGGAAAATATACCTCCCAGAAAATATCTGGTGGGCATCGGTTTTTATTGGAATTGCTGCCGTAGTTGATTTTTTTGATGGCTTTGTGGCGCGGCTGTTTAAGGCAAGTTCTGAGATGGGCAAGCAGCTTGATTCACTAGCAGATGTGGTGTCCTTTGGGGTGGCTCCTGGAATCATCTTGTTTCAGTTGCTTCGTGTATCGTTTGCAGCAGAGCCAACTGGACTAGAAACACCAATTGGCTGGATGCTCCCTGCCATATTTTTCCCGATGGCTGCAGCATGGCGACTTGCGAGATTCAACCTCGATACAACCCATCGCAATTATTTTCAAGGCATGCCCACCCCTGCGGCTGGCTTGTTAGTCGCCTCCTTCCCTATTTTATTGTTGTACAACCCGCTTGAAATACAGCCTTTGCTGTTGAATAAATGGACGCTCTATACAGTCTGCATTGCGCTGCCCTGGCTGATGATTTCAAACCTTAGCTTGATCAATCTAAAATTCAACAGCTTTAGTTTTGCTGACAATAAAGCTCGGTACGTCCTACTCGCAGGATCTGCAGTGTATATTCTATTTCTTGGATGGCTTTCCATTCCTGCCATCTTCATCACATATATTCTAGTATCTTTGCTGTTCAAAAACCAGATCAAATGATATATCATGTTGCGATTAATGTAATGCCATTGAAAGACTTGCTTGACCCACAAGGAAAAGCAGTTATGGGCGGATTACACAACCTAGGACTTACTTCCGTTCAAGATGTGCGTATCGGAAAAAGAATAACCATGGAGATCGAAGCAAGCAGTGGAGAGGCAGCAACAAAAATTGCTGAAGAAGCTGCATCAAAACTCTTGGCAAATCAGGTTATGGAGCATTTTGAGATAACGATTCTTTAACTCGACTCCTTCCTCCCACCCTTATCAATAGCTATTATGCTTTATATCGTACCTACGCCAATTGGTAATTTGGGCGACATGACCTACCGGGCCGTTGCCGTACTAAAAGAAGTAGATACGATACTTGCAGAAGATACACGAACATCCGGGGTGCTTTTAAAGCACTATGAGATTAAAAAAAGTATGGTGCCTTATCACCAGCATAATGAACATAAGATTGCAGAGCGGCTTGTTCAGGAGATATTGGCAGGCAAAATCATGGCATTACTCACAGATGCGGGGACTCCAGGCATTTCAGACCCTGCATTCTATTTGATTAGGGAGTGTATAAAAAATAATATTAAAATCGAATGCCTTCCAGGGGCGACAGCATTTGTTCCAGCACTCATCAACAGTGGATTACCCACAGATAGTTTTTGCTTCGAAGGATTTCTTCCATTGAAAAAGGGAAGGCATACACTGCTCACCGCACTTGCTGAAGAAAAAAGAACTGTAATCATTTATGAATCACCAGTACGTTTGGTGAAAACACTCAATCAGTTCATGGAGTACTTCGGGGAAGACAGACAATGCTGCATTTCAAGAGAACTCTCAAAAAAGTTTGAAGAAAACAAAAGGGGTACACTAAAAGAAGTCCACGATTATTTTAAAGAGAAAGGCGTGAAGGGAGAAATTGTGATTGTGATTGCAGGAAAAAAATAAGACCACACCGGCACAATTTTTTATTTACCTCCATCTTCTTTCAGGTCAAGATTATTTTCTTGTTCAATTGTTTTCATGGTGCTTTGCGCCCAACTGGTGAGCACTGTTTTTTCTTGTGGAGACAATTCAGCACTTCTATGAATCAACCTGTAGCTCTTTAACGGCATTTCATCTTCTTGAACCATTTCACCTACTTCCTCCATTTTATGATGTGCTTTTTTGGGCGGTAAAGTCATGAATTCATCAAAGTTGATTTCTTCCTTGCCATCTTCAACATGATCATTAAGCCACCATGCCAGGGGTTGAACTGAAGCATACCATGGATACCTGGTATTGTTGCTATGGCAATCATTGCAGGATTTATCCAAAATGGACTTCACCTCTTGCGGCGTAGCATAGTGAGCAGAAATATGAGAAGGCGAGGGCTCAGAGGAGATATTTTTTTCGGGTCTTATGAACTGAATAATAATAAAAAGAACAACCAGTCCGATTAGAATTTTATTTAGCATTACGTATTGATTTTACTCAAGGTAGTTAATTAAAAGAACAGGGACTCTGCCAGAATAACTGATTCTGGTTTGCCTACATCAAGAACCATGTCGCCTGAATGGTTATAACCAACAACCTGCCGAATTGCTGCAAGTTTTAGGTAAACATCAGTAATAGAGAATACGCCAGAGGATGGCATCAGTTCGAAAATAGCCGGGCTCAGGACATGTATACCCGAAAAAGAAAATGGTTCAGCTGAAAGATATTCTCCATCCACCCATTTTGTCTCAAGCGTATTGTTGTTTCGCCATCCCACAAGTTTCAATTGATCATCAAAGAGGAATTGCCTGGAACTCTCCCTTTTTGTAACTGCTAAAGTAGCCAGTGGACTTACTTTTTTGTGGAACTCAAACATCCCGTTTAGGTCTAGATTGGTCAGGATATCAGCATTCATGACAATAAAAGGATTGGTCGACGCTTTAAAAAATTCAGAAGCGAATGCAAGTCCACCTCCAGTTTCAAAAGGACCTTCTACTTCATTCGATAGATGAATGTTGATGTTCGAACTGCGATATCGCTCAATGAAATCTGCAATTTGGCTTGCAAAATGATGCACATTGATAACAATTTCAGAAATTCCAAATTCGTGCAGATAGCTGATATTTCTTTCTAGAAGCGTCTTTCCATTAACCAAAGCAAGTGCCTTTGGATGTGAATCCGTAAATGGCTTAAGCCGCGTACCCAGTCCGGCTGCAAAGATCATGGCCTTGGCCTCTTGAATCTTGATCATGATTTTATGTTGAGCTGCTTTACTAGCATATCGATAATTACTGACAGCATATGATAGCCCAAATCAATAGGTCTCATTTATCCAGCCTTTAGCCTCTTGCTCAATATGACATACCACGGTTTTCACTTTATATTTCTCCTGAAGATGAAGCGCAAGGCTATCTGCGGCAAAAACACTTCTGTGCTGCCCTCCAGTACATCCGAAACTTACCGTTAGCCCAACGAAATCCCTCTTCAGATAATCCTCGACGGAAATATCAATCGTTCCAAAAATATGCTGAAGAAAAGCGGGCATGTTGGTTTTCTGCAAGAGGAACTCCTGCACTGGCTTATCACGACCTGTTTGTGTTTTATATTCTTCAATCCTTCCGGGATTAAGAATTCCCCTACAATCAAACACATAGCCTCCGCCATTTCCAAAAAGATCCTGAGGCACTCCTTTTTTATACGAGAAGCTATTGATGTGAACAACAAGTTTTGAATCTTCGTTGGCGGTGATGGGCTCAAATTTTTTCGTTACCGATTCATCCAAGATGGCATGTAACAACTTCTGCAGGGCAGGAAGCCTAAGGGGTATTTCCTTATTGTCGAGAAACCATTTCAAATTCTTTAGTGCAAATGGAATGCTGGAAAGAAAGTGTTGCTTTCGCTCAAATAGCCCACGAAATCCATAGGCACCAAGAGTTTGCAGCATTCTAATCAAGACAAACCCATCATAGTTATCAAGAAATTCTTTTTTATCGAGCTGCCCTTTGAGCTGCAAATTAACTTGCTCAAAATAATATTCTACCAATTCCTCACGCCACTGATATGGGAGTTGTGCCCTAGCCTGCCACAACAGTGAGGCAATATCGTACTGAAGTGCACCTTGCATTCCCCCTTGGTAGTCGATGAAAAATGTATCATCGTTTACTACCATGATGTTTCTGCTCTGGCAATCTCGGTGCATGAAATATTGTTTCTCTTCCTGCATCAAATAATTACTGAGCATTTCAAAATCATTCAGCAATAGGTTTTTATCGTAGGGCAGATCAAGTGCCCTAACAAAATAGTAAAGGAAATAAAGAAGATCAGAGTATATGGCTTGTTTATCAAATGACCGTGTAGCGATACAATTGCTGTAGTCAAGCCCTTCACCCCCAGCAACCTGTAGCTTTGCCAATGCATCACAGGTTTTTTTGTATAAAGAAAATACATGCTCAGAAAACCCCTCTTTTTTAACGTAATCAAAAAGAGAATTGTTTCCGAGATCAGTTTGTACATAAAAGCCCAACTGCTCATCTGAATATACAATAGAAGGAACATGAATACCCCTTGCAGAAAAATGCTGTGTAAATTCAATGAAGGCCTTGTTTTCTGGAAGGTTTAAAGGGTTATGCGTTAAAACATAGGTTTTGTCGGCATGGCTAAATCTAAAATACTGTCGGTTGCTGCCCGACTGCTGAATTGACTCAAGTGCAATGGCATGGCCAGGCTGCCACCGGCTAAGAGAGTCTAGAATCTGTTTAAATCCTTCCTGCATAAGAAAACAAAGGTATCTTTTATTCTGAAAGGAAAAAAAGGGGCGCGTATCTTTGCATCATGCAGAAAAAAGGAATGGATGAGCTGCAGCGGCTTAGTAAGGAAGATTTTCGACTATCGAAGAAGTCGCCTGTTGTCGTAGTGCTTGAAAATGTAAGAAGCATGAATAATGTGGGAAGCATCTTCAGGACTTCAGATGCATTTCTAATAGAAAAAATTTGCCTCTGTGGATTCACGCCCAAGCCCCCACACAGGGAAATCAATAAAACGGCGCTGGGCGCAACCGAATCCGTAGCTTGGACAGCCTACGACGATGCTGGTCATGCAATAACAGAATTAAAAGAAAGTGGATACAAGGTTTATGCAGTTGAGCAGGTTCACGATAGCATCATGCTCCAGGATTTCCAAGTGATGCCGGGAGAAAAAATCGCACTCGTGTTTGGCAACGAAGCGGAAGGCGTTAGCGAGGGACTGTTAGCACAATGCAACGGAAGCATAGAAATTCCCCAAATTGGCAGTAAGCATTCTTTTAATATTAGTGTTGCTGCAGGCATTGTACTTTGGGAGATTTACAAAAAACAAATGGCATGAACGCCAACAACCTATTGACATGAAAAGAATTGAACAATATTTATCCCTGATTAAGTTTTCACATACCGTATTTGCACTGCCCTTTGCGCTACTGGGTTTTACAATGGGCGTGTTTTCAATTCACGATAATCCAATTGGTGCTTCAGGCTTTGAAAGACTTAAAGACTATGCAACGCTGCATCCACTGGTCTTTATTTATATTATCGGCTGCATGGTGTTTGCGAGAAGTGCTGCAATGGCATTTAATCGCTATCTCGATAGGGAGTTTGATGCAAAAAATCCACGCACCGCTATTCGTGAAATTCCACGTGGAGTAATCAGTCCATCTAGTGCACTTCGCTTCACCATCCTCAGCTCCATACTTTTTATGGGTGCTGCCTATCTGATTAATGTGACCTGCTTTCTCCTTTCTCCTATTGCACTCTTGGTAATATTGGGATATAGCTACACAAAAAGATTTACGGCACTTTGCCATCTTGTACTGGGCATTGGACTTGCCCTCGCCCCTGCGGGCGCATTCATTGCAGTTACAGAAACGATGGAGCCTGCTGTTGTCCTTCTAGCATTGGCAGTTGTGGGATGGGTAAGTGGGTTTGATATTATTTACGCTTTGCAAGATGATAGCTTCGATGCTGCCAATGGTTTATATTCAATACCAGCATCGCTGGGTAGAAAAAATGCATTAATGCTTTCAAGAATATTGCATGCTGCCACAGTAGCCCTAATCTTCACAGCAGGCTATTTGTTTGGATTTGAAGTGTTGTATACCGTTGGTGCCGCAATATTTTCCGGATTATTGCTGTATCAACAAAGCATTGTGAAGTCAGATGACCTCAGCAAGGTGAATATTGCTTTCATGACCGCAAATGGAATTGGCAGTATTGTATTCGCAGCTTTTGCTATTTCAGACCTTATTTTTTTAAGTTAACCAATGGGACGAATTCTTGCACTAGACTATGGGAAAAAAAGAACAGGCATTGCCGTGACTGATCCTTTGCAGATTATTGCAACTGGACTAACCACGGTAGACAGCCAAGAGCTCTTTGAATTCTTGAAGGACTATGCAAAAAAAGAAGTGCTTGAGATGATTATCATTGGACAACCATACAACCTTGATGGGAAAGCAACAGACGCAACTGCTGCAGTAAAACTCTGTATCAGGAGATTAAAAAATACATTTCCCGAAATACCCATTCAAACGGTTGACGAAAGCTTCACATCAAAGATGGCTTCAAGAGCAATGGTTGAAATGGGCATGAAGAAAAAAGACAGGCAAAAGAAAGGCAATATCGATGAGATAGCAGCAACGATTATGCTACAAGAATACCTTGAATTCAGACGTTAGTCAAAATCAAGTGTGATTTATTTTTTGGGCAAGAGCATTTTGTATCCTGCCTTGGCCCTACCGGCGGAAATATCGTCAAGCTTCTTTTTTAACAGCTTCTTTTTGATAAGGGAGATTCTGTCGATAAATAACTTTCCTTCAATGTGATCATACTCGTGCAATACGACCCTGGCATTAATCCCTTTGAAAGTTGACGTTTGAGGATTGAAGTGCTCATCACAATATTCAATGGTTACTGTACTTTCCCGGCTTACTTCTTCTCTAAAACCAGGCAGACTCAAACATCCCTCATCGCAGGACCAAGGTTCTCCTGTTAATTCAGTAATGTGTGCGTTAATAAATACCAATTTCTTTCCACCCTCTCCTTCGAACTGTGCAATTTCATCCTCTTCACTTTTCTCGAAAACCTGTTCTGTGTCGATTACAAACAAACGAATTGGACGATTAATCTGAGGTGCGGCAAGTCCCATCCCATGTGAATTGTACATGGTATCCCACATGTCTTCAATCAGTTTTTTCAATTCAGGATAATCAGGCGTGATGTCTGAACAAACTTGTCGAAGTACCGGGTGGCCGTATGCTACTATGGGGAGGATCATGGGGGTGCGGTTGAAGGGGTTGAAGGGGTTGAAGAGGTTGAAGAGGTTGAAGGGGTTGAAGGGGTTGAAGAGGGTGAAGGGGTTGAAGAGGGTGAAGGGGCTGAAGGGGTTGAAGCGGTTTAATCTTCAACCGCTTAAACTTTGTATTTCTTCAGCTGCTTAAACCTCTTCAACCGCTTAAACTTTGTATTTCTTCAACCACTTCAACTATTTTCCTATCCATTATACAACAAATCATAATACTCCTGCGCCATTCGATTGGAATCAAATTTAAACCTCACGTCTTTCATCCCATTCTTAACGATTTGACGCCATGTGTCTGGTGCATCATAATATGTTGGCAGTACTTCTTCTGTTAGAATTCTATATATCTCATCAAGATCATATTGATCTTGGTCTTGCACATGCATACTTTCGTAATCAACAGGTGGAACAACGTATCCGTTGTTTGCATGATCCACAAATTCTACAATCCATCCATCATTCGTAGACAGGTTAACCGCTCCATTCATGGCGGCTGTCATCCCACTTGTCCCTGAGGCCTCACGAGGCACACGGGGGTTATTCAACCACAGGTCAGAAGCCTGCTTGAGACGCTTGCTTAATCCGAGCTCATATCCTGTGCATACTGCCATGTTATCAAACCCCTTGCTTAAGTGCACCAAGTGATTAAACTCAGTGATTGCTGGATAATCAACCGGATAGGGTTTTCCTGCCCATATGCATTGTACTGGATATTTTTTGTTGCTCATTAATTTCTGAAAACGATCCATATCGCGGGTAATTAAATCAGCCCGCTTGTAACCGGCAAACCTTCTTGCCCAGACGATGGTAAACACATCTGGATTCATCAACTTGCCAGTTTGGTCTGCCACTACATCAAAAGCCCTTTTCTTCAAAAATCTTTTTCTATCAATAAATCGCTCTTCGTTTTGCTCATCCATCGCAAAGTAAAGTTGCTTATCAGACCAATACTTCCAATTCTGAGAGTTGGTGACGTGTATAATAGGACAAATTCCTTCGTATTTGCTCCACATCGCCCTACTGACTTCACCATGCAATGCAGACACTGCATTAGACAATCTTGCAAAACGCAGTGCCACCAAGGAGTGATTAAATTGGTCATCTTGCAGCCCTGTAATCTTCCTTACTTTTTCAAGAGGCATACCACAGAAATAAGACATTTTATTGCATAGGTAAATATCATGTTTCTCGTTCCCTGCTTCTTCAGGTGTGTGGGTGGTAAAAACAAGTTTCTTTTTCAGGTCAGCCAGATCTCCCCCATTTTTATTCAACAAATAAAAGGCTGCTGATATAGCATGTGCTTCATTAAGATGGTATACATCTGGATTGAATCCAAGCAGATCAATCAATTTCGCACCGCCAACCCCAAGTAAAATAAACTGAGCAACTTTTGTTGCTACATTGGCGTCATACAATCGGTGTGTAATGGTCTGGGAAACATAATCATTCTCAGGCAAGTCTGTGCTCAACAAGAACAATGGCGCAGACTTGAATGTTTCCGGATTAAGGTAAAAAACTTTCACCCAAACAGGAGCGTCGTGGATCATGATCTGAAACTTTATCCCGGTATCCTCAAGAAAGTTATAGATCTTTTCATTCCACTGAACCTGTAAGGTCTGGTCTTGGTTTCTTGCCTGATCATAATAACCATACTTCCATAAAAGACCAACACCAATAAGATTCTGACGAAGTTCGTATGCGCTGCGCAGATGGGACCCAGACAAAAATCCTAGTCCCCCGCTATAGATCTTAAGGGGTTGATGAATAGCAAACTCCATGGAGAAGTAAGCAGATTTCTTTGAAAATTTTGGATCAACTGAATAGGGTACAGAATAACTCGTAAAACTCGACATGCCTCAGCTCTTTTAATTAGAGCGCAAGATACCCCAATTTTTGCTTTGGAGAAAGCGGTTGCTCAGTTTTCACAGATACTTAATTTTCAAAATATTGTGTTAATCTGAACAACAGCTTGCTACCTATTATCGAGAAGTTGACCAGTCAGATTGATGAGATTCACGAGTTTAGTTCATCTAAATTCTATTACTTTGCTAAAACTATCAATGCGAATATTTGCCCTTCTTATCGCCCTAGCCCTGCTGTCCTATTCCTGCAACAGGAAGATAACCGATATTAACCTTGAAGAAACTATCGAGAGTATAGACTTCATTGAATCTTTCCCTCAGCAGGATTTACCCATTCGATTCGGGCAGAAAGAGTTACAAAAAAAGGAAACAGACAGCCTTTTTATCAAGTCCTCAATAGTTGCACAATTTATACCAGATAGTATTTTTAAAACCACATTTGGGAAGACCGCGTCGATAAAATTTCATCGAAAAGGCAGATACGCTGCTGAAGAAACCGGAGAAATCTATTTGTTTTTATCTGCAGAGAAGAAAGAAAAAAAAGCAATCTATATACTCGTTTTCACGAAAGAAAATAAATACAGCACAGGCATGATGCTGGTAGAAAAGATTGCTGATCCACTTGTTCAGTATGAAGGAAAGATCGATAGCCGCCTTACCATCATTCAAACTAAAAATAAACCAACTGTTGATGGAAAATCGACTTACAACAAGAATGTATATGTATACAATACCGAGGGTCTTTTTACACTCATCCTAACTGAAAGTAATGAGCCGCTTAAGGCTAATGTAATTTATAACCCAATTGACTCCCTTGCATCAAAAGATGCGCTTAGCGGAAACTACATGCAGGACAACAGGAATTTTGTTTCCATTCGCGATGGGGGCAAAAAGGGCAAGCTGCTTTTCTTTATACATACGGACCGTGCTGGTGGCAGCTGTGGTGGCAGCTTAAGAGGAGATATGGTTGAAGTTAGACCTCGAGTCTATCAATATAACAAATCTGATGACCACTGTATTCTTGAATTTTCATTTAGTGGAAAAAGTCTTAAGGTGAAAGAACTTGAAGCCTGTGGTAACCACAGGGGCGTAAGATGCAGCTTTGATGGGCGATTTAAAAAATAGCTGATGCTGTTCCTCTTGATTAGTTCACCACTTATTGAATAAGGTGCGCTGATGTTTCTTTCCTAAGATAAATCTTTATAAAATAATGCCTTCCAGCAAATCATCAAGCGTCTCCCTTCGTCTAATCAGCTTGAATTCACCTTTGGTAAGCAAGACTTCTGCAGGCCGGGTGCGGGAATTAAATCGACTGCTCATTTCAAAACCATAAGCACCTGCATTGTTAAACAATAAAATATCATTAGGCCTTACTTCGTTTAGTTCTCTATCCCAAGCAAAGGTGTCGGTCTCGCAAATATTTCCAACAACATTGTAGGTATTAATTGATCCTGTTGGATTTGAAATATTTGAAATCTTATGGTAAGCATCATAAAACATTGGCCGAATGAGGTGATTAAATCCGCTATCAACACCAACAAAAGTTCGGGCAGGACTGTCCTTAATAATATTTGTTTTAACAAGAAAATAACCGCACTCGCTTACAAGAAATTTTCCTGGCTCAAACCAAACTTGGAATGTTTTTCCGGTGCGGGCAGCATGCTTTTCAAAAGTTTCAGCTAGTCTGGCACCAAGGGCCTCCATGTCAGTTCCCTTCTCGTCAGGCTTATAGGGCACTTTAAATCCACCGCCAAGATCAATTACAGAAAGGTCAGGAAAATAGCTGGCGAGTTCAAGCATCAATTCAAGTCCCCGAACAAAAACTTCAACGTCTTTAATTTCGCTACCCGTATGTATATGAATGCCTTTCACTGCGATGTTTGTTTTAGCAACAACATCTTTTATCAATTCAATCTGATCAATTGAAATACCAAATTTACTGTCTACATGACCAGTTGATATTTTAAGATTGCCCCCTGCCATGATGTGCGGATTGAGGCGGATGATAACCGGATACGTATTTCCGAAATGATTACCAAACTGCGCTAACAAATCCAGATTGTCGATATTGATATTGACCTTCAGCGCAGTTGCCTCAACATATTCATCGAGTCCGACACTATTGGGCGTGAAAATAATTCGATCAGGAGAAAACCCTGCCTTCAATGCAAATTGTACTTCATTGATACTCACACAATCAATTCCTGAACCCAGTTTCTCAAGAATGCGCAGGATATTAATATTTGTAAGTGCTTTGCAAGCGTAAAATATCTTTACATCAGAACGTCTGAATGCTTGACGAAGTTGTTCGTACTGAAATGTTATCCTATCCTCATCATAGACATATAGCGGAGTGCCGAATTCATCAGCAGCTTTTAGGAGGAGATTGTTTGGTAAAACAGGACCCATTGGAGTTTAGAGAGGTTGAGAGAG
>CAIXLY010000029.1 GCA_903920455.1 uncultured bacterium
CTTATCGACAAACATTTCAATTGCAAATAGACCAGCAGAATTTAGGTTTTTTGCAACAGCGATTGCCATTGATTCTGCGGCATTGAGAATTGTTGTATCGAGGTTGGCAGGGCAAATTTGATAATCAAGTAAATTGAGGATGGGGTCAAAAACCATTTCCACTGCTGGGTATACAGCGATTGATCCATCCGTTGATACCGCCACGGTGATTGCAATTTCTTTTTCAATTTGAATCATTTTCTCAAGCACGGATGGAGCATCAAATCCCAGCTCAATATCTGCTTCTGTGCGAATGACTTTTACTCCCTTCCCGTCATATCCCCCCATGGCAAGTTTATGAACTGCAGGAAGAAAGTCGACGTTACTATACAGTGCGGCCCTATCCTCTAATATTTTATAAGAGGCTGTTGGAATGTTATTTTTCGAATAAAATTCTTTCTGAAGAATTTTATTTTTGATGGTATGCAATGCTTCAGGGCTAGGTATAATCCTGCATCCTTTTTTTTCAAGGTCATACAGGGCCTCGATATTTACGTTTTCAATTTCGATGGTAAGCACATCAAGTCCTTCTCCAAAACGCATTACATCCTCGTATCGTGTAATATCTCCTTTCACAAAAACATTACATAGGTGAGCAGCAGGACAATGGTTATCATTTTCCATGATGCTGATGTGCACGGGGTAGTTAGCTGCTTCTTGTAAAAGCATCCTGCCTAGCTGCCCTCCTCCAAGAATTCCTGCCTTAATCATAATGTGATGTAAGATGCCAGAGGATAAACATCAGGCATCATATTTTTATTTTCTAGTTTATATTTCTGAATAATTCAGGATAAGTCTTTCTTTTTCACTGACTTCCAAGAATTAACGGCTTGTCCCAGTATTACAAATATCTTTAACTTCTTGCTAATACAAAACCATTAATTTTGTGTTGTTATGAGCTCTGCCACTTCTTTCGTTAGGAAAATCAGCTTTTTTCTCTGTTTTCAGGGGCTTTTTGTGTTGTTTGCATCTGGACAGACTTCATTTGTGGAGTATCAAAAAACTTTTGTGAGGGTTGCCAAAGCCTTTGCCAATAGAGAAGATACCCTCCAAAGGCAGTTTGCTGCAAAGAAGCTTTCATGGCCCCTAAAGTACATGTACATCCGAAGTTTCAAATACAACAGTGAGCTTCAGGTATGGGTGCGAAACAGTCTAACCGACAGTTTCAGGTTGTTCAAATCATATAAAGTCTGTGCGTTAGCAGGGACTATGGGCCCTAAGCGCATGGAAGGGGATTATCAGGTTCCAGAGGGGTTTTACTATATCAACGAGTTTAACGCCAACAGCATGTACCACTTATCGCTAGGGTTGAATTACCCGAATCCTGCGGACAAATTGCTTTCTGATTCAATTCGTCCAGGTGGCGAAATCTATATCCATGGCAGCTGCGTTACCGTCGGTTGTATTCCTATGACAGATCCTCAGATAGAGGAGTTGTATGTGCTTTCCTCCTATGCTAGGGCAAATGGCCAGGATTTTATCCCCGTTCATATTTTTCCTGCAAAATATCGAGACCCAAAGAGTGCAGAGTATCTTGAAAAGCTATTTGATGCCGATCCTGCGTTAAAGTCTTTTGAAACGAACCTTAAAAGGGTATATGATTTCTTTGAAGACAATCGAAGGCTTCCGGTTATTGCTACGTCTCCTGATGGGCAATATATTTTTTACTAACTGCACCTATGATTAATGTAGTCAATTTGATTAAAAACTATGGTTCTTTCGAGGCAGTGAAAGGCATTTCTTTTCATGTTCAAGAAGGAGAAATTTTTGGCTTGCTCGGACCGAACGGTGCAGGGAAGTCCACTACCTTAGAAATAATGGAGACCCTGCGATTGAAGAGCTCCGGTGAGGTAAGCATTGCAGGGTTTGATTTGGATAAGCATCCTGATGAGATTAAAAAAATTATTGGTGTTCAGCTGCAAACCTCAGGTTTTTACCCCGGACTAAAACTCACAGAATTGATTGAGCTTTTTTCAGGGCTATACAACCGAAAAACTGATGCAATGGCCCTGTTGGCAGCGGTAAATCTTCAGGATAAGTCAGGCGCAATGTACAAGTCGTTGAGTGGAGGGCAAAAGCAAAGATTTTCCATAGCCACTACCCTCATTAATAATCCGCGAATTATTTTCTTGGATGAGCCAACTACCGGACTTGATCCTCAGGCCAGAAGAAATCTTTGGGAGCTAATCAAACAAATTCGCTCAA
>CAIXLY010000030.1 GCA_903920455.1 uncultured bacterium
CCTCAAATTTTTCGAATTTGCTGGTCCATGGTCTTTCAGTTCCCTTTTGTCTTGCGATATAATATTGTTCTGGGCTGAGCACTTTCTTCCATTGCTCTTCGCTTATTTCCACCTTGTCTTCGTTCGTTCTTGAAAACGCAGGATTTGTAGTTGTTGATTCAGGCATTTTCTTTTCTGGTTTTGGGGTTTTATTTTGGGAAAAACTACAGCTGAAATTGATGATTGTGATTAAAAGAATTAGTCCGGATCTCAGTAACATAATTTATGCTTTTTGTATCAGTGCAAATCTAAGTATATTTGAAAATCTGGTTGGTCATTATGATACATACCAGGTTATTAATACACATTTTAACATCTTTTGTTCATGTTCAACCTCATCCTATTTGGTCCTCCCGGCAGTGGAAAAGGAACCCAGTCAGAAAAGCTCATCAGCAAATACGGGTTTAAGCATTTGTCTACAGGCGATTTACTTCGTTCTGAAATAGCCAATCAGACCAAGCTTGGGTTAGAGGCCAAGTCATTTATGGATGCAGGGCAACTGGTTCCTGATGCCGTAGTCATAGGAATGGTTGACGCTGCCATCAATTCA
Source organism: uncultured bacterium (assembly GCA_903920455.1). Classification (GTDB taxonomy): domain Bacteria; phylum Bacteroidota; class Bacteroidia; order Chitinophagales; family Chitinophagaceae; genus Pollutibacter. The sequence goes on from CAIXLY010000030.1 coordinate 590, forward strand.
AACAAAGGTGTTTATGGGTTTTTATTTGATGGTTTTCCAAGAACTAAAGCACAGGCAGTTGCATTAGATCATTTGTTGGCGTCGCATGAAGAAAAAATAGATCTTGTACTTGCCCTTGATGTTCCCGAAGATGAATTGCTACAAAGAATGATTGGCCGCGCCAAGACATCTGGCCGGTCGGATGACGCAAATCCTGAAGTTCAGAAAAACAGGATAGCTGTATATAAAAATGAAACCCTGGCAGTTGCAGATCACTACAGTCAGTTTGATCGTGTAGTAACCTTGAACGGCCTGGGTTCCATTGATGATATATTCTCCTCACTCTCTAAGGAGATTGATGCCCGTGGATTTTAATTAGAGGTTATCAAATTCGTATATTGAATCAATATGGGTGCCAGCGGGCATCTCAAAAATCGGTTTGATTAGTCCATTTTCCAATCCATATACCCAGCCGTGAAGATGGGGAGCTTTGTTTTCTTTCCAGGCTTTTTGAACGATGGAGGTTTTTGCGAGATTCAACACTTGCTCCTGCACATTCAATTCAATCAGTTTATTTACCCGGTCCTCTTCGTTGGGTAAAGCATTCAGCTCATCCTCATGCAAGCGATACACATCTTTGATGTTTCGTAGCCATTTGTTAATGATGCCAAGTGATTTCTTTGTCATGGCTGCTTTTACCCCACCACATCCATAATGGCCACAAACGATGATGTGTTTTACTTTCAACACTTCAACTGCATATTGTAACACGGACAACATGTTTAGGTCGGTGTGCACCACCATGTTGGCGATATTCCTGTGAATGAAAATTTCACCTGGTCGAGTTCCTGTTATTGAGTCCGGCGGCACCCTGCTGTCGCTACAACCAATCCAGAGGTATTCAGGACTTTGTATGCTTGATAGTCTGCTAAAAAAATTGGGATCATTTGCAACGGATTGCTCAGCCCATTTTTTATTGTTTTGAAGAAGTGTTTCGTATGTTTTCATTTTATATTTTTTATAATAATCAATCTTTTTCGGAATGCACATGTTGTGCATCGTTCATTTTATAATCTTTCTTGAAGTTAATCAGTTTCACCTGAATGTTTCTTTCTTTTGCACCATACTGTAAAAAATCACGCAGTAGTTCCAGTACATCAAAATCAATGTACACCGTGTTGCCCGCATCTATCACCAGTTTAGAGTTATTGGGCAAGTCTGCTAGCGTTTGTTTTATAGCAGCCTTATTTAAAAATGATACTTCTTGCGCGAGGTCGATATGGATAGTTTCACCTTCATGGTATAGTTCTTTCCTGAAGTGGTAGGCAAGTTTCATATTACCTTTTAGGATATAAAAAATACTTACAACCAAACCAATGCCCACACCTTTAAGCAAATCGGTAAATACGACTGCAACAACAGTGACGATGAACGGGATGAACTGTTGCAGGCCTGAATCCCAGATGTGTTTGAAGACTTTTGGACTAGCCAGTCTAACACCGATCATGATCAATATCGCTGCAAGACTTGCCATCGGAATTTTATTCAATAAACCCGGAATTATGATAACCGCAAGCAACAAAAAGATACCATGAAAAATGGCTGACCATTTTGTTTTGGCTCCTGCATTGATGTTGGCAGTCGTTCTCACAATTACAGAAGTCATGGGTAGGCCTCCTATGAGACCCGACAACATGTTGCCAATCCCTTGTGCACGGAGTTCTGTATTGGCACTTGAATAGCGCTTTAGCGGATCCATCTTATCTCCTGCTTCTAGGCATAGCAGGGTTTCAATACTTGCAACAATTGCAATCGTAATGCCAACTATCCATACTTGGGGATTGGTGAAACTTGCAAAAGAAGGGGTTTGGAATTGCCCCAAGAATGCTGATAAAGAACTGGCCGTAGGCAGTACTACTAAATGTTCATTGGCAATGACCAAATCAGGTAAAGATATTTTGAACAGTTCATTCAGTAGAACACCCGCTACCACTGCTACCAGAGCTCCGGGAATGGCCTTTATTTTTTTCAATGCCGGAACCTTATTGAAGGTAATAATGATGGCTATGGATATTATGGCAATAAAAATTGCTCCTGGGTTAGCAAAATTAAAGGCGTGTATTAGTTCTCCCCAAAAGCCGCTATCCTCCTTGAGCAGTTGGTAGGAGAAAAAATCTCCTTCATGCTCAAGATCATACCCGATGGCATGGGGTATTTCCTTTTTTATGATGATGATGCCAATGGCCACAAGCATTCCTTCAATCACGCCTGTTGGGAAATAACTTGAAATGCCTCCTGCTTTTGCTATACCCAAACACAGCTGGATTAATCCTGCAATCATAACTGCAACCAGAAAAGACTCATATCCAAGATCTGTTATGGCAACCAGTATAATGGCAATTAGTCCTGCTGCTGGACCACTCACACTGACGTTTGATTTGCTCAGGGATCCTACAATGATCCCACCGATGACGCCACTGATGATGCCCGCAAAAGGAGGGGCGCCGCTTGCAACTGCTATTCCCAAACAAAGGGGAAGGGCAACAAGAAATACAACCATTCCTGATAGTAGATCTGGGCCTATAGAATTATTTTTTAATTTCATTGAATTAATCTTTTTACTCGATGTGAACATAGGTGTTCACATGTGGAAAATCATAAATTGTATTATGAAGCTCAATTATTGTCTTGTGTTGGGAGTTCCCGTTTTATATTTTAACGGAGAAATAGTGGCGGGCGCGTGGGGGCATCATCAGCCAAGCGCGATACATAGGAATTGTCGGAAGAATTGTTAGGTAGAGGAGTACTCAAATTGACCGCCAATGTCAACGTGTTGAGCGTGCAGTAGAGTTCATTTTTTTTTAAGTCCTCGCTTCCTTCACCATTCTTTCCATCTGCATTGGCTGTCTGGCATAGTTCCTCGACCAGTTGATTGTCATTATAAAATTTGACTAATTCCTTTAAGGGGAGGAATTGGAAGGATATTAATGCCAGCAGCAGATAGACAATTAATTGGTTTTTCACCATTTACAAATTTACTGTATGATTAGGATATACATCATGATATATTATTACCCGCATCAAGAATGATATCAAATATTCAATCCCCCGCAAGTGCTTAGCACCTGTCCGGTTATATAGCTGCTCAGGTCTGAAGCAAGAAAAAGGGTGGTGTTGCCAATCTCCTCTGCAGAACCAAATCTGCCCAAGGGTATTTTAGAGATGAATGCCTGTGCTGCCTCTCCCTCTTTTAGATAATGGGTCATGTCTGTTTCAATGAATCCTGGGGCAATGGCATTAACCCGAACATTCCTGCTTCCTAATTCCTGTGCTATGGATTTTGTGAAGCCAATGATACCGGCCTTGCTGGCTGCATAGCTTGACTGTCCAGCATTTCCGCGAACGCCGACAATGGAACTCATATTAATAATTGATCCTTTTCTAGATTTCATCATCGGCTTGATCACTTGCTTTGTCATGTTAAATACGCTTTTCAAGTTTACATCCATTACTTCATCCCATTGCTCAGGAGTCATTCTCAACAGCAGATTGTCTTTTGAAATTCCTGCATTGTTCACACAAACATCCACTGTTCCGAATTCTTTAATTACGTCATTAACAAAAGCTTCTGATTCAGCAAAGTTACCTGCGTTGCTTCTCCATGATTTTGCTTTGACGCCCAAGCCCTCAAGTTTAGTAACTAACGCTGCAGCTTTTTCTGCACTATTTTCACTTACGTAGGTGAATGCAATATGAGCTCCGTGTTCTGCAAGTTTTGTGGCAATTGCTTCTCCGATTCCACGGGCAGCACCTGTTACAATCACAATTTTATTTTCAAGAAGTTTCATTTCTTTTGAGTTTTGTGCAAGATAATCAAGAGACTTGATAAGCAGGGATTGATCATAGAGAATTATTTGGGTAGGGGGTAGTCGCAGCTTATGCGTTATCTAGTATCCCGAGAATTTCCTCAATAATTGTTCTGTCGTTGCTCAACCTAGGCACTTTATGTTGCCCACCTAGTTTGTTTTTTTGCTTTAGCCATTTGTTAAAATGTCCTTGGGGCATTACTTTAACGAGGGGCTCTCTCAATGCAATATTTTTATACCTCTTGGCTTCGTAGTCGCTATTGAGTGTTTTTAATTGCGCATCAAGGAGTTGAGAGAATTGCTGAATGTCTTCTGGAGCTTTTTCAAATTCTATCAGCCATTCATGCGCACCATTTCCATTCTCACTGAAGTAGACAGGCCCCGCAGTATAATCGGTAACAACCGCATTGGTTAATGCACAGGCAGCAGTGATCCCCCTTTCTGCATTGTCTATGATCAACTCCTCTCCGAATGCATTGATAAACAGTTTTAGCCGACCACTCACTTTAATTCGGAAGGGTGAAAGGTTGGTGAATTGAATGGTATCTCCAATGAGATAGCGCCAGAGTCCGCCATTGGTGCTGATTACCGGGGCATAGTGCTGACCTATTTCAACATCTTTGAGTCCAATTGTTCTAGGTTCTGCTTTACCATATTCTTCTACCGGCATGAATTCATAGAAAATGCCGTGGTCAAGAAATAGCAACATGCCCTCCGACCCTGGGAGGTCTTGTGCGGCAAAGAAGCCTTCACTGGCGTTGTACATTTCCAAGTAATGTATATCCTCTCCAATAAGTCTTTTGAATTGTTCTTTATAAGGCTGAAAGGCTACTCCTCCATGCATATAGAGCTCAAGTGATGGCCACACTTCCTTTATGTTCTTTTTCCCGGTGAGCTCAAGTATACGCTGAAACAAGACGATCGTCCATGTGGGTACACCAGATACCGAAGTCACATTTTCATGGATAGTATTTTCTGCTAATTTTTCAATCTTCTCTTCCCACTCATCCATCAAGGCAATTTTCAACTCAGGAGTTCTGATCCAATTCCCCCAAAATGGTGTGTTCTGCATGAGCACAGCACTAAGATCTCCGAAGTGGGCTTCTTCGTTCAGGCTGCTTATGGTATGGCTTCCACCAATGATCAGGGCCTTTCCGGTGAGCAGATCTGATTCCGGATTGAACATATAATATAGCGAGAGCACGTCTTTTGCGGCCTTGTAGTGACCATCCTCAAGACTTTCTTGACTAACAGGAATGAACTTGCTTTTATCGGACGTTGTGCCACTGCTTTTTGCAAACCAGTTGATGGGCGTATTCCAAATAAGATGCTGCTCTCCTGAAATAATACGCTCTATATATGGCTTAAGGTCTTCATACTCATGAATAGGAACTGCTTTTTTGAATGCACGTGTGCTGAACAGTTTGGAGAATTCGTAGCGCCTTCCAAATTCGGTGAATTGGGCAGATGTAACAAGATCTTGCAAAACTTCCCTCTGAGCGGAAATGGGATGCTTAATCCAAGCTTCAATGCGCCAGGAGCGCAACCTTGCCAAGGTAGATATGGCTGGACTGAGCAGTTTCATGGTAGATCATTTTGCTTCAGCGATCGCCGTACATAGACTCTTGCTGAGCTTCCTCATGAAGATAGTCTTTTCTTTTAAGTTCAAAATTTCTACCAAGGTATAGTCTTCGCACTTGTTCATCCTCTGCAAGCTCTTCAGCTTTGCCATGTTTAAAAATCTTGCCTTCTATCAATAAGTAAGCACGGTCGCATATGGAAAGGGTCTCATTGACATTGTGGTCTGTAATCAGGATGCCAATATTTTTCATTTTCAGTCTGGCAACCACCGTTTGAATATCTTCTACTGCAATCGGGTCAACACCAGCGAAGGGCTCATCAAGAAGAATAAACTTAGGGTCAACCGCCAGGGCCCTAGCAATTTCAGTTCTTCGCCTTTCACCGCCGCTTAAGGAGTCTCCATTATTTTTTCTTACATGGGTTAGGCGGAATTCATTGAGTAGGGCTTCTAGCTTATCTTTTTGCTCATGCTTTGATAGCTTGGTCATTTCAAGAACCGCTGCGATATTATCTTCTACTGACAGTTTTCTAAATACTGAAGCTTCTTGAGGAAGATATCCAATACCCATTTGTGCTCTTTTATACATGGGTAGGCTTGTGATGTTTAGATCATCTAAAAACACTTCACCTTCATCGGGTTTGATAAGTCCTACAACCATATAAAATGAGGTTGTTTTGCCTGCTCCGTTTGGCCCGAGTAAGCCTACTATTTCACCTTGTTTAACTTCGATACTCACATTATTGACTACTGTCCGGTTGTGGTATCTTTTGACGAGGCCTTTGGTATGGATGGTTAGGTTCATGATTATAAACAAAAGTATTGAAATTCATCAGTTCAACAGTCAGTTATTGACGATTTAACAGGGATAAGAATTGAATTTTGCCTTTTTTTAATCCGTACTTTTGCCTTTCTGAACAAATGCCGAATCGCAGTAAATGAAAGTAATAGACCATATCAACCAATCCAAGGGCACCCTCATTTCTTTTGAGGTGCTTCCACCATTGAAGGGAAAGAACATCACTTCACTATATCAGCACCTTGACCCATTGATGGAGTTCAATCCTTCTTTTATTAATGTTACGTATCATCGCAGTGAGCATATTTTCAAAAAGAAAACGGATGGCACATTTGAAAAAGTGGAGGTAAGGAAGCGTCCTGGTACGGTAGGTATTTGCGCAGCCATCATGAATCATTATAAGATAGATGCTGTTCCCCATCTCATTTGTGGTGGATTTACGCAACGCGAGACGGAAGATGCATTGATTGATTTAAATTTTTTGGGTATTGATAATGTGCTTGTCTTAAGAGGTGATGCAACCAAAAATGAAACCAGTTTTGAACCTGAAGCCAATGGCAATCGATATGCGATTGATTTGCTCAAGCAAGTAGACCGTCTTAATAATGGCATTTATTTGGAGGAAGATATTCGCGATGGTTTCAGAACACATTTTTGCATGGGTGTGGCTGGGTATCCAGAAAAGCACTTTGAGGCTCCGAATATGGAAGCGGATATAAATTATCTGAAAGCCAAAGTAGATGCAGGTGCAGAGTATATTTTGACACAGATGTTTTTTGACAATACAAAGTATTTTGAGTTTGTTGATAAATGCAGGGCCAACGGAATTAACGTACCTATTATACCAGGTTTAAAGCCCATCACAAACAAGAAGCAGCTCACTGTCATCCCAAGAGTTTTTCATGTTGATTTGCCAACAGATTTGCTAAGTGAGATGAACAAGACCAAGAACGACGAGGATACCGAACGCGTTGGGAAAGAGTGGCTGGTGCAGCAATCTAAGGAGCTCATGCAAGCTGGTGTTCCTGTCTTACATTATTACACACTCGGCAAGCCCCTTGTTATTTATGATGTTGTCCGTCAGATTTTATAAGCCTATTTTACTGGCTTTCTTCTAAACGCCATGAAGTCATCTACTTGTTTGTAATTGATTTTTTTCGCAACAATATTTTTGTCCTTATCGAGCAAATACATCACTGGTGTTTGGTAAACGTCGTATAGTTGACGGTATCCTGGGGTTCCGGCTTTTGTAATTTTATCCCTTGTTTCATCTGTTTGATGAAGATGTATCCATCCATTGAGTTTATGCTCTTTGATGAACTTTAACCAATTGTCTTTTCCTCCATCTGTCATCACGCCAATAAGTTTTACGCCCTCTTGTTTCCATTTGGCCTGGAATATAGAATCTACTTTTGGAACCTCCTCTTTGCAATGTCCGCAGGTGGGGTCCCAAAAACAGATGATGGTAAACGGCGCTTGCAGCGTATAGAGGGAGAATGGTTTTCCAAGGGTATCAACCATAGGCAGCTCTGCTGCTTTTTTCCCCAGAACATTTGCCATGAGGCTATACCCTCTGTCGAAAATATACTTTCTGTATTTTTCATTCATCCAGGAATCTGCTTGTCCCGTGATGTAGTAGGTCTCAAAAAGATGAACGAACACAGCATCAAGTCCCATGAATTTTGGGTTCACATATTTATCAGTTAGGCTGGAGAGTACATATTTAAACATCTCTTCGCTGGGCTTTGCAGCAGCAAGAACTTGATCGGCATAGTGGTTCAATGAATCGGTTGTTTGTGGTAAGACCTCATCAAAATATCGATCAAACTTTGTTTGTAATACTGGTGTTCTCATCAGTCTTGCGTCTGAAAAACTGACGCCATCCCAATAATGATTTTTATAAAACTGATAGGCAAAGACAGAATCGTATTTTCCTCCGGGATGTTCACTGGCAGCGGGTATTGCAGGCTCTTTTAATAGATTAAAAATTGCAGTGAGCAGATGTGTTGGGTGTTGCGCCTGCAGGTTGTCTCGATATTCTTGCATTTCTTTTCCGAGAATTTTCATTTTTGCATTTGCTGCGTCATATGTGGGGTCTCCCGGCTTGCCCGTCATTTGCGTTTTTAGTCCAACCATTTGAGCGCCAATCTCTGCTGATTTTTTTTGGTAGTTGCCAAAAATTGTATTGTCGGATGATCCTTGATAAGCAAGGCTATTGATCAGGTCGCTGCTGTCTGCTGATACACTGAACTGTTGTTCTTTATCCATGATGCATTCTATCCATCCATTTTTTGCAGGGAATACAATCATGTATACTCCTCCTGGTAATTTTTCTGGTCCGGAAAAGATGGCATCACCATTCGCATTTATTTTCGCAGAATCAAGGAGATATTGTTTGCTGCCAAAGTGATAGGCAAGATAGAGGTACCCACTTTTATAAGGAGTAATATTTGCCTTGATTTCATAAGCACTCTGCGACGAGGCGTTCATGTTTATTAGGGTCGAAGCAAACAACAAGAGGAGTAGGCGCATCTGAGATATTTTGGGTAAAATTATTCAATAACTCTTAAATAAGGAGTTAAATGGGTTGAGGAATAAAAGTTTGAAGAGGTTTAAGCGGTGTAAGTAGTGTAACCTTCAATCTCCTCAACCCCTTCAACCTCTTCAACCCGAATTAACGATATCTTTGTTCTTTATGAAAAAGAAGAGGAATATCATACTCGAGAATCTGGAAGTTACGTCCTATGCTGCTGGGGGTAAATCCATTGCAAAGCTTGAAGGCAAAGTGGTCTTTATTGAGGGGGCGGTACCGGGAGATCATGTGGATGTAAGGCTATCAAAAAATAAAAAGGATTGGGCTGAGGGAAAGGCTATAAGGTTCAGGAAATATTCTGCGGAGCGTGTTCCAGCTTTTTGTGAGCATTTTGGCGTTTGTGGAGGATGCAAGTGGCAGATGTTGCCCTACCAAAAACAGCTGAAGTACAAGCAAGAGGAAGTTGCTGATCAGATGAAGCGAATCGGGAAGATTGATTTGCCTGAAATGATGCCTATAGTGGGGGCTGATGAAATAAGGTATTACAGAAACAAACTTGAATATACATTTAGTTCAAAAAAATACTTTACTGAGCAGGAGATTGCTGAGCTCCCAATGAGTGAGGAAGGACCTAGGGGACTGCCTTCTATTCCTTCACTTGGTTTTCATGTTCCAGGCTCGTTTGATAAGGTGATTGATATTGAAGAATGTTTTCTGATGTCAGACCCAAGCAATGCCATTAGAAATCAATTGCGCAGTTATGCGTTGGGTAAGGGGTATACTTTTTATGATATCAGAAATCATGTGGGACTGCTTAGGAACCTTATGATTCGTTTATGCACCAGTGGCGACTTGATGGTAAACCTTGTCTTTGGTGAAGATGATCCGGAGGCTCAACAGGATCTCTTGAATTTTTTACAGCTTAATTTTCCTTCGATCACTTCACTTTATTATACAGTCAATAAAAAGTTCAATGATAGTATATATGACCAATCGCCTATCCTTTTTTCTGGCAATCCGTTTGCAATTGAATTGCTTGGTGGATTGAGTTTTAAGGTTGGTCCAAAATCCTTTTTTCAAACCAATACCAAGCAGGCGGAAAGGTTATATCAGATCACAAAAGATTTTGCAAATTTAAGTGGAACCGAAACGGTATATGATTTGTATTGTGGAACAGGAAGTATTGGTTTGTTTTTATGCGATAAAGCAAAAAAAATCATTGGCGTAGAAGTTATTGAAGAAGCAGTGCAAGACGCCAATGAAAATGCGGCCTTGAATAATATAGATAATGCAGTATTTTTTTCTGGAGATGTTTCGGATGTATGCACTGATGAATTTTTTATAACCCATGGTAATCCCGACGTAATTATCATAGATCCACCTAGGGTAGGCATGCACGAGCGCCTGGTCAGACAGGTCCTGCAAATGCAATCTCCTCTGGTTGTATACGTGAGTTGTAATCCTGCTACACAAGCACGTGATTTGCAGTTGTTATCAGAAAAGTATGATGTAACGGCTATTTGTCCGGTCGACATGTTTCCACATACCCACCATATTGAAAATGTTGTCCAACTAAAGCTTAAAATGCTTTAGAACAGTATTGCTCGATCTTTGCTAAATTTACAATTCAACCCATCATATGGAATCAGAAATAAGGCCAGGTAGGTTTCAGGTACTTCCCGTTGTTATCAAGAACTTGATCATCATCAATTCCCTGGTTTGGTTAGCACAGATTACCATAGGGCAAGATTTACTCTCAGTAGAGGATCTATTTGCCCTGCACCATTTTAGTTCTGTACATTATCATATTTGGCAGTATATCAGTTATATGTTTCTGCACTCTTCACAGTCTTTCTTTCACATTCTGTTTAATATGTTTGCCCTTTGGATGTTTGGTTCAACACTTGAAAATCTATGGGGTCCATCCAGGTTTTTGATATTTTATCTGCTCTGTGGTTTGGGTGCCGGCATTGCCCAAGTGGTTGCATTGACCTATGATATTTCTAATTATAATGCAATGTTTGAAGCTGGCCAGATTGGCGCGGAGGAACTTTATATTCTTTCCAACGTACCAACGTTGGGAGCATCCGGTGCAGTGATGGGAATATTTGCTGCATTTGCCTACACATTTCCCAATAGCCAAATGCTTATTCTTCCCATCCCATTTCCAATCAAGGCTAAATGGGCGTTGCTTGGCTTAGCTGTTCTCGACGTACTTGGTGGTGTTTCAAGCGAATCAACAGGGATTGCTCATTTTGCTCACTTGGGCGGAGCCGCTGTAGGTATTCTAATTGTAATTTTCTGGAACAGAAAAAACAGGAACAACTTTTTTTGATGTCAAAATATAGGGATTATGGGATATAGGGAAAACTGGGGTGGAACGCGTTCCAATCTTTGGAATGCAAGCAATCCATTGGTGATGCTCATCATCATCCATGCGATGTTTTTTATATTGCTTCAGTTTATTAAGAGTCTCTATACTTTTTCCAGTATTCAAGATGCTGAATTTTATAAAAATATTTATCATTTGTTTCTTCTTTCTGGAGACCCTGGTAAGTTGATTTCGCGACCATGGACATTGATTACGATGCAGTTCTCAGAGGTTAAGCTGATCATCGTAATCGGCAACTTGATCTGGATATGGACTTTCGGCCAGCTGGTTCAGGACCTTCTTGGAAATCAAAGATTATTTCCCATCTATCTTTATAGCGCATTCGCATCTGGTATTTTCTTCATGCTTACTTTGAATCTTATTAAAGGGGAACAGGCAGAGATTATGTTTTACAGCGCAATTGCACCAGGGATACTGGGACTTGCTGTTGCAGCAACCATGGTATCACCACAGTATCGTTTTTTCCCAATGATTGGTGGTGGCATTCCCCTTTGGGTTATTTCATGCATCTATCTATTGTTGGATATTGCTTCAATATCTTCTAATATCTTTTTATTAATTCCTCATGCAATTGGAGCAATCACTGGTTTTTTCTTTGTGTGGATGTTGAGAAAAGGGAATGATATCGGAGAGTGGATGAATGTGTTGTCTGGCTATGTCCGTTCCTGGTCAACCCCCATAAAGAAAAACACTGCCGCTTCCAAGACTTCTTCATTTTATGATCAGGGCAAGAGGTCGGCTTTTACAAAAAAATCGAATATCACACAAGCGAGGGTTGATGCTATTCTTGACAAGATTAACCAGCGGGGGTATGAAAACCTGACCGAAGAGGAAAAGAAGATACTCAAGCAGGCCAGCAATGTGGATTTATAATTTCAGTTTTAACAAACTTCATGGGTAGTTTTCTCAGGTCATTTATTGTTTCTTTAATGATGTTGTTGAACATTGTTGTGGCAATATTTTTTCTTGCCTGTAGTTTTGCGCCCTATATGCATCCGGAAGATTGGTGGTTTACTGGTTTTTTCGGTCTTTTTTTCCCCTACCTTTTTGTGGTCATGCTCTTCTTCTTGTTTTTTTGGATTGTTGTTAAGATCCAATTTTCTTTTTTCCCTTTGATTGTTTTGCTTGCTGGCCTTGGAAAGGCAGGCTTGCATTTTCCAGTTAGGACCTCAAGTGATTTTATCCAAGATAAATCCAGTGCGTCTATTAGGATAATGACTTGGAACATTAGGCATTTTATCCCTTTTGATGAAAGCAATTTTAAGCCAGACCAAATGCTTCATCAGGCCGCCATTTTTGAACAAGTGAGAAAGTACAATCCTGATATTATTTGTTTTCAAGAATTTCTGTCTATCCCAGAGGCTGGTTCTTTTGATCCAGTCAGAGTTTTAGAGAAGGATCTGGGATATAAATTTCATCAGTTCGCAGGCACCGATATTTTTAAAACCAAGCAGTACAGTGGAATTGCTATTTTTTCAAAATTGCCCATTGTTTCTGGAGGAGTAATTCCATACCCCGATCACTCTGGTGGTAATGCTGAGAATACGGCATATGCTGATGTTGTTGTAGCTGAGGATACAGTGCGTATCTATTCAGTACATCTCCAGTCCTTCGGTTTTGGAAGCCGAGAATACAAAAGGATTGATGATGTGAAGGCAAAGCTTGACAGCAGCATGCTTGAATCAAAGCATTTATTAAGAAAAATGCGAAACACTTTTTATTGGCATGGTATACAATCCGATTTTTTTGAAAGACAAGTTGACGAAGCTCCTTATCCTTCGATTGTTGTTGGCGACCTCAATGATGTGCCAGGCTCCTACACCTATTCTGTAATTCGCGGAGACCGTAAAGATGCTTTTTTAGAAAAGGGCAAAGGGTTGGGGTCAACATTTACGAGCTCATCCTCCTCTATCCTCAGGCTTTTGCCTACGCTGAGAATTGATTATATTTTTCATCCACAGGAATATGAAACTATTCAATTTATCAAAGGTGCTAACCAGATTTCTGATCACAGATTCTTGCTTGCCGATTTGAAATTGAACTGATCTATAATCTTGGCTTTAGTGCTGCTGTTCTGCCATTCAATCTATATCTTTGTATTCACCTTCAAATCTGCGTATGTCCTCCTTGTATTTTTATAATTCACTGACCAGGCAAAAAGAACAATTTAATTCTTTGATTCCCGGTCGTGTGGGCATGTATGTATGCGGACCTACTGTCAGTGGCGAAAGTCATCTTGGTCACGCCAGGCCATTTATCACTTTTGATATTGTTTATCGATACCTCAACCATCTAGGATATCAAATTCGTTACGTACGCAACATCACTGATGCAGGCCATTTTGAAGAAGAGGGAAGAGACAGCGAGGATAAGATATCAAAGAAAGCAGTCTTAGAGAAGTTGGAACCTATGGAGCTTGTTCAGAAGTATACCAACCTGTTTCATTGGGCGATGCGCGAGTTTAATAATATTGAGCCTAGCATTGAGCCAACTGCAACTGGCCATATTGTTGAACAGATTGTAATGATTGAGAAAATTATTGCAGATGGGTATGCCTACATAGCGAATGGCTCTGTATATTTTGATGTAGATAAATACCACAAGAATTTTGGTGCAAAAGGTATGCCTTATGGCATATTGAGTGGCAGAGTACTTGAGGAACAACTTGAGAGTACACGTGAGCTAGAGTCTCAAGAGGAAAAAAGAAATAAATCCGACTTTGCTTTATGGAAAAATGCTGCTCCTGAGCATATCATGCGTTGGCAGAGCCCATGGGGACTTGGTTTTCCCGGGTGGCATATTGAGTGTTCTGCCATGAGCACAAAATATCTGGGAGAGGAGTTTGATATTCATGGTGGTGGGATGGATCTGCAATTCCCTCACCATGAGTGTGAAATCGCACAAAGCACCGTTTGCAATCACCGCATTCCTGCTCGCTTCTGGCTACACAACAATATGATTACCATCAACGGCAGGAAGATGGGCAAGAGTTATAATAACGTGATCAAGCTAAGTGAGTTGTTCAGCGGATCTCATGAGCTACTTACTCAGGCGTATACACCCATGACAGTGAGGTTTTTTATTCTGCAAACCCATTACAGAAGCACATTAGACTTTGGCAATGAAGCCTTGCAGGCTTCGGAAAAAGGGCTGAGAAGAATCTGGGATGCTTTGGTGTTGTTGAATAAGTTTGACCTAAACATAGGAGGCAATGGTGTTGCAGGTGATCCTGACTTAGACAACCATTGCAACAGGCTATTGATTGCACTGGATGATGATATGAATGATGACCTTAATACAGCTAAGGTTTTGGCCGGCCTTTTTGAAATGGTGCCCACGATTAATTCGATCAAAGATGGTCATACTTCAACAGATGCTCTTTCTAAGGATACGTTAGCCCTCATGAAATTGAAGTTCAACACCTACCTGGTTGACATTTTTGGATTGAAGGATGAAAGGGGTCAGTCTGATGAAAAACTATCTTCAGTATTGAAGCTGATTTCCGAAATCAGAAATGATGCCAGAGCCAAAAAAGATTTTGCTACCTCAGACAAGATTAGGAATCAACTCCTTGATGCTGGCATACAATTAAAAGACGATAAAGATGGTGGTGTAAGCTGGGAAGTAATCTAAGTTCTTGTCAACGGGTTTCTTTCACAACGGCATCTATCATTTCATGTTCTATCAATCTAAGGTTCATTTTTTTTAATGAACCGTTAGAAATTGACCAATTCATAGGATAGATATCATCCTCTCCCTTTTTATATAGATTCACATAATGGTAGGTGCTATCACCATTATATATGCCGAGTAAATATTTGAATAGCCTAAGATTATTGATGTCAGTTTGACTCGCATAGGATCCAAGAATTGTTTTAATCGGTGCAGCAAGATCATTAACGAGAGGATGTGTTTTTGTAATCTTTTTTTCGGTTTCAGGCTGGTTGGTGATATGAACCACATGAAATCGAATTTTATTGAATGGATGGGATGGATTTATTTTTATGCTGTCGTTAATGAGATTTTGTAACTCAAGTATCATTTCGTGCACAACGCCAGCCCCTGAGTTATCGAAATATCCCCCATCAACAAAATATTGATCTTGAATCCTACCTGCCGGACTAAAATACGGGAATCGGGCTCCAAGCACTATCGCAGTTGCAACTGATATCTCCTCATGTTTTTTTAGAAGGCTAAGGATATCAATTCTCTTGCCAAAGACCTCTTCGTTTATTTGAATATTGCTAACGACTGCAGGTGATCCATCTTGCATCCGTGTACAGTTGATTGCGATAATAGGATCAAATGATTTACTGTTGGAAGGCATCAGCTCAGAAAAGTTTTTTTGCATCAGCGAGCTAAAAGGATTTTCGTAGCCGACATTCTTAAATGATTCTTCCAAGGCTTTCGCACGATCGCCTCCAAGATTTCCTGGCAACAATGGCAGAAGAAGATCTGGTCCCATAAGTCTCACCAGTGGAAAACTGAGAAAGTCATTTGATAGATATTTTTGTATTTGAGGAAGGGTTGTTTTGTTATTTTGGTCTTTTCTTGCTGCAATGAATGCTATATTTCCAAGACATCCTCCCGATGAGCCGGATAGGCAAAAAAGCTGATTCGCGAAACGTCCATTACTTTCATGATCAATCTCACTCAACACAGATGCTGTCCAATAGGCCGATCGAGAGGCACCGCCATCAGCCAAAACAAAAAAGATTGGAAATTGCTTTTGTGCTGAATCATCCAGTAATGTTTTTCTTTCGCCTATCCACTTAAGGAATTGTTGATTGAGGTTGGGTCGCTTGAGATAAGGAGATGTTTTTAGTGTGGTCTTTTCAAGCGAAACAAAATGGGGCTCTACGAAGTATCCTATAACGACCAATGTTACGATGAAGATGAAATGAAAATTTATTTTCTGCTTGATAGAAAATAGTGAAATAATATTACCTGCGCCCAGCAATATTCCAAATGACAATAAAATGATTGGAAGTGCAGAAATATACCGGGCAAAGGATAGTGAAGTAACCGCAGTGACATATATTAATAATGCGATCATGGAAAACATGCTAAACCAAAAGAAAATATTCTTTTCAGTTTGGATCATTCCTTCTTTTCGTGAACTGTCTTTTTTGGCAGCCCCATCTGTAAATAGCCACAGGATAATTTCTCGATACTGTTCTCGAATTTTACCAATGAAAAATAGTGGAGGCAGTTGGTGATGACGGATATTGGTTTCACTAATTTTTCTTCTTGTAATGACAAGAAAAAGATATCCTACTTGAATGACGGATAGTCCTATGATATACGATGTAATGGAATGTAGTGTAACCATTAATGCAGTGGTCGCAAAAAATAAAAACCAAAGTAGGTATCTCAGGTTAATGAGGGTGGTTCTGTCCTTTGCATTTTTTATTCGCTCAAATATTGGATGCAGGGTCATGTATATTATAGCTGCATATCCCAGTATTCCAATATGTATCAGGTATATATTTTTGAATGGGTGCTCTAATAAAAAAAGTGAAATGATGATGACTGTGAAGCATGCATAACCAAGAATGCGCGGAGTGTGGTATAGGCCCTCTTTGGTGATGCTAAATAACCAGTCATTGTTGTATGCAATGAGTCTCGACGTATACCAGGTTACCAATACCCAGAAAAATAATGCTATGGTGAAGAAAAGACCCGTTTGTCTGGATCTCAATCCTGTGATGAGAATGTCTTTTCCTTGTATGAGGTTGCTAAAAAATAAATAGGCTATGCTCAGCAATAGGATCCCAGGGAAGAATGCCCAAAAAAGCTGTAAGAAAATGGCCAGTTTCTGAAGATATTTCTTGAAGAGCATCTAAGGTATAGTGTTGTAGGTTGGAAGATAAAAGTTACAACTTTAACCATGAATGAAAATCTATACCCTATGCCTTATTGTAGTTCCTTCCAAAGTAGATCCTTCAATTCCTGAAGCCCTGTACCTAAGACTGAGGAAATAAATACATGAGGTATTTTTTTGGGAAGTTCCTTGCTTATGGCGGTTTTTAGTTCATCGTCTAGCATATCACTCTTGCTGATTGCAATGACAAACTTTTTATCCAGCAATTCCGAGTTGTATTGTTCAAGTTCATTAAATAGTACAGCCAATTCCTGTTTGTGGTCATTGCTGTCTGCCGGAATCAGAAATAAGAGCACAGGATTCCTTTCGATATGCCTCAAAAAACGATGTCCCAATCCTTTTCCCTCCGCCGCACCCTCAATAATTCCCGGTAGATCTGCAATACAAAAAGACCTGTTATTTCTATATTCCACCATGCCCAATTGTGGTACAAGTGTGGTAAACGCATAGTCTGCTATTTTAGGCTTAGCCGCGGTGATGGAAGAAAGCAAGGTAGATTTCCCCGCATTTGGGAATCCAACAAGACCCACATCTGCAAGTACTTTTAGTTCAAGCACTTTCCAGCCTTCAGAACCGTCTTCGCCTGGTTGTGCATATTCAGGAGCCTGGTTGGTTGCTGTTGCAAAGTTTTTATTGCCTAATCCTCCTCGTCCACCCCTAACCCAAATAAGTTCCTGACCATCTTCCATGATCTCTCCGTTGACATCACCTGTTTCATCATCTTTGGCAACGGTGCCGAGTGGAACTTCTATGATGATATCTTTTCCGTCTCGGCCAGTCATGTTGTTTTTATTGCCATGCTGACCATTTTCGGCAATCACATTCTTATAATAGCGAAGATGCAGCAGCGTCCAAAGGTTCTTGTTCCCCCGCAGGATGATGTGCGCACCCCTGCCTCCATCCCCACCGTCTGGGCCAGCCATGGCATTGAATTTGGTTCGCATGAAGTGCTTACTTCCTGCCCCACCATGTCCACTTTTACAAAACACCCTAATCTGGTCGACGAAATTCGATTTTTCCATGGAGCGCAAGTTACTGAAAAAACAGCCAGGGACGAGAAGCAGCCAGGGACGAGGGACAAGATCGCAGATCCAGACCGGAGCGTCTGGAGATAGGGGACGAGGGACTTGTGCTAACATTCAACCTCTTTCCCCAATGTAATATTTGCCGCTTGCATTTCCTAGTCCCTAGTCCCTCGTCCCTTGATTTTCCCTAACTTAGCTATCTGATGAAAATTTTACGTTTTTTTCGTAACAAGTACCTGCTGGCCATAGTTTTTTTTGTGGCCTGGATGCTATTTTTTGATCATAGCACAATCTTCCAGCATCTAGAATATAGAGATCAATTGCATGAGCTAAAGCAGAGCAAGAAGTATTATCAAGAGCAGATTGACAAGACCCGAAAAGAGCTTGATTTGATGAAAACAAATCCACTCTGGATGGAGAAGGTAGCCCGAGAGCAGTATCTTATGAAAAGGGATGGAGAGGATGTTTTTCTGATTAGAGAAAAGAAAGCCTCTGCAGAATAAGGTTTTTTACTAAATTTTATGGGGGTGCTCACAATATTTCCGACCTGCCTACGTTTTTATGCTTGTGTGGTATCGTTGGCTGATCCACCTGTTGAAAATTATGATTGTCTCCTCTGATGACCATAATTCCAAACCTTAGTTCTGCCATTATTGGCGCGTAAAAAATTGATTATGAGCTCATTAATTCTTGAATCTATGTTTCGTTTTCTCTATAATGATATGTCTGCGGCTGAGCATGCTGATTTTTTGATGGGTATAGAAAATAATCCAGCGATGATGGAGCAATTTGCTATGCTTAAGCAAGGAGTAGAAGCGTTGGGAAGGTTCACTTTTAATCCTGATGATGAAACGCTTCAGTCCATCATCTCTTATGCTTCCAATCCCCCCGCGACCATTCTCTAGAGCAATATTTCGTTGTACCTTCCGGCATCTTATTGTGTATGAAAAGGAAGGAGCGTTACAATATCGTCATTGATCATTTTCAGAAAAGCATTCCTGTTGCAGAAACAGAGCTTTCTTATAGGAATCCATTTGAATTATTGGTAGCTGTTATTCTCTCCGCGCAATGCACTGACAAGCGTGTAAATCTGACTACACCTGAAATTTTCAATCAATTCCCAACTCCAGTTGCAATGGCCGCAACTAATTTTGATACCCTTTTCCCATTGATTAAGAGCATCTCTTATCCAAACAATAAAACAAAGCATTTAATAGGAATGGCCAATATGCTCATCAAGGATTTTGGTGGAGCTGTACCAATGACAGTTGATGAACTGGTTAAATTACCTGGGGTAGGGCGCAAAACTGCTAATGTAATTACTTCGGTAATAGACCAGCAGCCCAATATGGCTGTCGATACCCATGTGTTCAGGGTTTCTGCCCGTTTGGGACTAACCCGTGGGGCCAAAACTCCTTTGGCTGCAGAAAAGCAACTGATACAATATATTCCATCTGAACTTGTTCACAAGGCTCATCATTGGCTGATTTTACATGGAAGATACACTTGCATCGCACGCAATCCCAAATGTGAGGCGTGTGGACTAACAACCATCTGTTTGTTTTTTAAGAAGGCTAAAGCCAAGTCGGTAGGAGTCACAGATTAGCCTTAGTATTTCATTTATTAAGATTGGTCTTTAATAAAATCACTACAATACATCATCAATAAATTACTGATTGGAGATCTTGTCTCTTGGCTGATGTCTTAATAAAAAATCATTATCTTGAAATATAATTTTTAATATGAAATCAATCACAAGAATTCAGCTATCCGCCATGATGTTCATGCAATTTTTTGTTTGGGGTGCGTGGTATGGGCAGATGAGTAAATACATGACAGATCAACTCAAGGCTACTGGCGACCAAGTTGGTAGTGCATATGCTGCTTTTTCTGTTGCCATGATTGCAGCACCTTTTTTTGTAGGGATGCTTGCTGATAGGTTCTTTCAGGCACAAAAAGTATTGGGGGTATTAAACTTGTTAGGAGCAGCCATACTGTTTGTATTGACCAAGACTACTGATCCTGATATTTTTTATTGGGTGATGCTTTCCTATTCATTGACTTTTGCTCCTACGATAGCCCTGACCAGTTCCATTTCAATGCGTCAGATGTCGAATCCGGAGAAAGAATTTCCCGCCATCAGAGTTTTTGGTACGCTTGCTTGGATTGTCGTTGTCAATTTGGTTGGTTTCATGGGGGTAGGGGATAAAGTGGCCATTTTTCAGATCGCAATGATCGCTGCTGCATTGTTGGGGTTAATGTCATTTTTTCTACCACAGACCCACCCCACTGCTACGGGCAAGACAAGCTTCTCACAAATAATTGGTAAGGATGCGTTTGTCCTTTTTAAGGACAGGTCTTTCGTTATCTTTTTCATTTCATCCGTATTGATATGCATCCCACTTTCATTCTACTACACTTGGGCCAATCCATCATTGACTGATGGATTCAAAGCAGCATTCCCAACAGCAGATCCATCAACATTCAGGATTGAAAACATGATGTCGTTGGGACAAGTGTCAGAGGTGTTATTTATGTTGTTGCTTCCTTTTGCATATGGTAGATTTGGGGTTAAGAAAATTTTGATTGTTGGACTTCTCGCATGGATTATTCGATTTGCATTCTTTGGCTATGGTGATGCTGCTTCAAGTACATGGATGCTCTATGCTGCAATATTGTTGCATGGTGTTTGTTATGATTTCTTTTTTGTTAGTGGTATGATTTACACCGATAAGAAAGCAGGAGAAAAAATTAAGTCGCAGGCTCAAGCACTGATTAGTTTGGCTACTTACGGTATAGGTATGTTAATCGGATCTAAAGTAGCTGGTAAAGTCAAAGATATGTACACAACTGATGAAGTCACCAATTGGCTCAACGTATGGCTTGTCCCTGCAGGGATTGCCGCTGTTAGCCTTATTTTTCTTGTACTCTTTTTCAAAGACACAAAATCTAAACAAATAAACGCCTAAACAACTAAACCCTTTTTATGGTCAAACTTGCAATGCTCGGATCAGGATTTATTGGAAGATTTTACGCAGATTCTATACATGGGTTGAGAAGTAAGGATAAAATTGTATCCATTTATTCTAGACGTGAAGAACAGGCGAAGAAATTTGCTGAAGATTATGGATGCGAACATTCTACTACCGTGATGGAAGAAGCCATTGCTCATCCTGATGTTGATATGGTATGTATTTCATTGCCCAATAATTTGCATGAGGAAGCTGTTATGCTTTGTTGTAAACACAAGAAGGCGGTAATCACTACAAAGCCCCTTGGACGAAATGCAGTTGAGGCAAAGCGTATGTTGGAAGCAGTTGAGACGGCGGGAATTTTCAACGGTTATCTTGAGGATCTTGTGTATACTCCGAAATTTATCAAGGCTTATGAAAGTGTCAAAAATGGCGCTTTGGGCAGAATTCTTTGGGCGAAGTCGCGCGAAACACATCCTGGCCCACACAGTGATTGGTTCTGGGATTTAGAAAAAGCGGGTGGAGGTTGTCTTCTTGATCTAGGATGCCATTGTGTTGAAATAACCAGAACCTATATAGGCAAAGACATTAGGCCTGTTGAAGTGATGTGTTGGTCAGACACTATGGTGAAGCCTATAGAGGCAGAAGACAATGCCATCGGATTGGTGAAGTATGAGAATGGTGCAATAGGGCAGTTTGAAGTAAGTTGGACTTTCCGAGGTGGACTTGACTTGCGAGATGAAGTGATGGGAACAGAGGGAACAATTTGGATCAACAGTTTTTTAAGAACAGGATTTGATATGTTCACTTCTGGAAAAGGCGGTGATTATGTAGCAGAAAAAGCAGAATCCAATACTGGGTGGCTCTTTCCTGTAGGGGATGAAATTAACGAGCTTGGATACAATCATATGTTTTTTGATATGTTTGATGCCTTTGAAAAAGAAACTAAGCCAAGGGAAACCTTTTATGATGGATATATTGTAAATGCGGTACTTGATGCTGCTTATCGCAGTGCAAAGTCGAAAATTTGGGAACCGATTAAGTTGGACGATTGGAGGGGGTTAGAGGGGCAAACCAAAGAGAGCACCTTGGTTGAATTTGATGCTGATCACTATCTTGTAAAAGAGGAAGTGACACATTATGGTGAAAAGAAACTGATTTTGAAAGAGAAGAAAACGGGCAAGATTATTGCCAAGATTATTTCTTGATCATCTTAGGGTTTAATTGTTGAGGTGAGAATTTTTTTCTTGTCCTGAACTATTAAACCCTAATTCGTTTTATAGATATTTTCTTATTTCAGCAATCAGTTCACCCTTTGTGATTGGATTTCCTTTTATTTTATTGTATGCCTTTGCATTTACAAAATAAACATCACGAATGATTTTCACGAGCTGGCCATTGTTTATTTCTGGGATGAGTACTGTATCAAATCCAGCGATAATTTCACCCAAATTTTTGGGGAATGGCCTCAAGTATCTGATGTGTGCATGTGAAACTTCATGGCCTTCTTTTTGCAATTCCGCTACCGAGCTTTTTATTGAACCATACGTACTCCCCCAGCCAAGCACCAATA
>CAIXLY010000031.1 GCA_903920455.1 uncultured bacterium
AAATAATACCTTTCATGCTAGCTCTTCTCCGCAATCTGCATAATGCTTGGAAATCCAATGACGGTAATCGGCACTGGTGACGCTGTTGACTCTCTCTAGGTACTATAAATACCCGTTTACGGTTTTTCTAAACTGGATTCAAAAGTTTTCTTAGGTTTACAACTCAATGGATTGGCTATTTTAGTAGCTTCAATTGCGTATTGTTAATCGCAACCTAATTGATCTTCTACAAAAGTGATTTGGTCAATATTGAATTACATCTGCACGTTTACTGATGGGCTAAATCTGAGGCTGATCTGTTCTACATTGAACAGATCAGGACGTTGAACACATCTTATATCCTTAATGTCCACCACCCTTAAGGATAACTAAAATACCTTTCCAGATTATCCACAAATCAAGAAATAAAAGCCCAAGTGACGATCGCTTCATATATTGATCGACATACTCGTATTCATAAATAGAGTTTCCCATCTCAGCAGTACCCTTGTTTATATGCCCAAGCCCAAGCAAGCCCCCGCGCAAAAGAAAACGAGTCACATTGCCTTGAGCTAAATCTCTTTCATAATGAAGAACTGATAGAGGGCGAGGCCCAACTATACTCATATCGCCTTTTAGAACACTATAAAACTGCGGCAACTCATCAAGATAAAACTTTTTGACGAAACGACCAACATATGTTCTGCTCTCAGGCGTCCACTCAGCTGAGTAGGCTATCCAATCGTGACGTTTCGCGCCCTCTAGATCTATATATTTTGTTTTAATTAATCTAATCTTGTATTTCGGAATAACTTTTCCTGCACTAACACCGTTGTAATAAAAAAACATATCCCCTTTATTTTCTGAAATTACCCAACCTTCTATTAAGAAAGCTATCTTCAATAGAAGGAAAATTGGCAATGACATCAAAATTAAAATAAAAGCAATGAATTTATCAAAAATGAGTTTAAAAAAACGCGGCTGAAGCGGCTTTTTCAACTTAAAAATATGAGGGTATTTTTTAAGTATCTCTTGATTTGGTGGCGTATATGGGAACGCCTCTTTTGGCTCTATTTTTTTATTCATTTTCGCAGTTACAAATTCACAAAATTTTAATTATTTTCTACATTCAGCTTCAATCATTTTTGAAACTACATCTTGCATCATTGAAGATGCCTTCCAGCCAAGAACCTCCCTAGCCTTTGTGGCGTCTCCTTGGCTCCAAGCTAAATCAGTTGGTCTATAAAACTTACAATTAGAAACCACATGATCGCTCCATCGCAAACCAAGGCAATTAAATGCACACTGAACAAAGTCCTCCAATGTATTCACATGACCTGTTGCAACAATAAAGTCATCAGGTTTTTTATGCTGAAGCATCATCCACATCGCTTCGACATACTCAGGCGCCCAACCCCAATCACGAGCTATATCTAAGCGCCCCAACTCCAAAACCTCCTTGGATCCATCTGCTATTCGACATGCAGCTGAAATTATCTTACGAGTCACAAAGCGACTCGGGCGCAACGGAGATTCATGATTAAACAATATACCATTGGATGCAAACAACCCATAAGCCTCACGATAATTAGCAACTAACCAATGCGCGGATGATTTTGCAACGGCATAAGGACTTCTGGGCCGAAACGAAGTATCTTCTACTGCTGCAATTTTGCCTATATCTCCGAAACATTCACTAGAGCTAGCATGGTAAAGTTTAATTTGAGGATCAAGAAACCTGATAGCCTCAAGTATATTCAATGTCCCTAAAGTGATACTTTCTAAGGTTTCAACAGGCTGATCAAATGACAAACCAACAGATGTCTGTCCAGACAAGAAGTACACCTCATCTGGTAAACAACTTTTCAATGTAGTCAATACACTTCTAAAATCATTTGAAGCCATAGACAATAACTTCACCCGATCATAAATACCCAATTGCCTTAAGTTTGAAAACACAGAAGCTTGTGCATCTCGGGATGTCCCCCATACACTGTACCCTTTATCCAACAAGAAACTGGCCAAATAAGCACCATCTTGCCCACTCACGCCACAAATTAAAGCACTTTTAGAGTCACCCATTTTACTTTCCAATACTTTTCTGTTTTGCAAATGATTGCTGGCATTTATTTACAAAATCACTAAATTCTTGCCTAAAGCGCTCTGGAGTAAAACGCATTGCATTTTCTCGACATGACAATGCCGATATTTGTTCTCCGTCACGCTCAAATATTTCAACTGCTTTAATAATAGCCTCTGGAGTTTGCTCTAAAAAGAAAACACCCGTCGGTGTTTTGGATTCA
>CAIXLY010000032.1 GCA_903920455.1 uncultured bacterium
ATCCTCAATTTACTTGATTATCAAATTTGCCCTGCCAACCTCGATACAACAATTCTCAATGCCGCAGAATCAATGGCAATCGCTGTTGCAAAA
The DNA here is from genome assembly GCA_903920455.1 of uncultured bacterium. GTDB lineage: Bacteria > Bacteroidota > Bacteroidia > Chitinophagales > Chitinophagaceae > Pollutibacter. The sequence goes on from CAIXLY010000032.1 coordinate 94, forward strand.
AACCTAAATTCTGCTGGTCTATTTGCAATTGAAATGTTTGTCGATAAGGACAACACTGTTTGGGTAAATGAAACTGCCCCAAGGGTTCACAACTCTGGCCATCATACGATTGAAGCCCACTACAGCTCACAGTTTGATATGCTTTGGAGAATCATGCTTAAATACCCGCTTGGGAATACTGAAAAAATAAAGTCCTCTGTCATGGTTAACCTGATTGGCGCAGATGGATTCGCTGGCGACGCCAAATACGAAGGCATAGAAGAAGTACTCGCTATACCAGATGCATTCATACACCTGTATGGAAAAAAAGAAACAAAACCAGGAAGAAAAATGGGACATGCTACAATCTTAAGTGATGAAAAGCAGGAACTCATTCAACAGGCCAATAAAATAAAAAGAACGCTGACTATAAAGGGAACAAAGAAACTTTAATTTAAATACTATGCCTACAAAACCTAGCACTGTCAAAAAGAAACCACTGGTAAGCATCATCATGGGAAGCGATAGCGACCTACCCATCATGAATGCAGCAGCAGAGCAACTCAAAGAGTTTGGAATTCCATATGAGCTCACTGTAGTTTCTGCGCACAGGACTCCGGAAAGGTTAATGAAATTCGGATCAACTGCATCAAAACGAGGCATCAAGGTTATCATAGCAGGTGCAGGTGGTGCTGCACATTTACCAGGTATGGTAGCATCAATCACTACACTACCTGTAATTGGCGTACCCATAAAATCATCCAACTCAATCGACGGATGGGATTCTGTACTATCAATTCTTCAAATGCCCAACGGAATACCTGTTGCAACTGTTGCCCTCAATGGTGCAAAAAATGCAGGCATTCTAGCAACATCAATACTTTCAACCAGCAGTAAAATCATTGAAAAAAAGCTTGTTGCATTTAAGGAAAAAATGAGAAAGGATGTTGTAAGCAAAGCAAAGTCATTGAAAGGAAAGGGGTTCGAGAATATGTTTGACTAGAACAATAAAACACACCCAATTAAGCCCCATACATCGCTAGAAGGACCTCCCCCTTTCTTATAACAACGAACCACATGCCCCAGTCCTTATCAGACCTTAGGTCTAACAGAATCGTTCTCGCTTCATACATAGACCACTCGATCTTGCACCCAACTGCAACGGACCGAGATTTGGAGGAAGGCTGCAGGATTGCCATCAAGTATGGTACCGCATCAGTTTGCGTAAAGCCTTACATGGTTGAGCAAGCTGTTGAGCTCTTGGCTGGAAGTTCAGTAAGCGTTTGCACTGTTGTTGGATTTCCCCATGGAAGCAACACCACAGACATCAAGGTTATTGAAACCATTGAGGCTTGCAGAAATGGTGCCAGTGAAATTGATATGGTAATCAATATTGGCAAAGTGATTGAGGGAGACTGGGATTATGTAGAAGTGGAAATTGGGCAAGCAATGGATGCCGCCCTGGAACATAACGCAAGGATTAAAGTTATTTTTGAAAATGATTTTCTCAAGGATGAACACAAAATAAAATTGTGTGAGATATGCTCTGCACTTCACGTAGCGTTTGCAAAAACCTCTACTGGCTTTGGATTTGTAAAACAAAAAGATGGGCAGTTTGCTGCACCTGGAGCTACCTTAAGCGATCTGAGACTGATGCGTCAACAATGCATCCCTACGGTAGAAATTAAAGCAGCGGGTGGAATAAGAAGTCTAGATGATATGATTGCAGCAATTGAAGCGGGAGCTTCAAGGA
>CAIXLY010000033.1 GCA_903920455.1 uncultured bacterium
AAGCATGGTGTGGATGCCTGCCACCAAAAGCAGCCATGGAACCATTGAGGCATTCTCTACAGGATCCCAGGCCCAATACCCTCCAAACGTAAGTGACTCATAGGCCCAGGCGGCGCCCATCATGATACCCAATCCAAGGATGCCAGCGGAGAATAAAGCCCAAGGCATTGCTGGTCGAACCCAACCGGCATGGTCTCTCTTCCATAAACCAGCAACCGCGAATGCGTAAGGGACTACGGACGAAGCGAAACCAAGAAATAAAATTGGGGGATGAATAACCATCCAATAATTCTGAAGCAAAATATTTAACCCGTTCCCATCAGTAAGGTATTTGGTGAGGTAGTCTGCATCCTGAAAAATCGGTGCATCAGGAAATTCGTTCCTCATCAGCACAAAAGGATTTGTTCCAATCCTCAGATCAAAAAAATAAATCCCTATCAAAAAACTTGCAAGGAAAAGCTGCAACATGCTCATTACCGTCATGATCGGAAACTCCCACTTCTTAGACCATTTTATGAGTGCAACTCCCAAGATGCCATTCCAGAACGACCACAACATGAAGCTTCCTTCCTGACCTTCCCAAAAACAACTTAACAAATATTGTACATCAAGACTCCGCTTGGAATGTTGGTGAGCATACTTGTACTCAAAATAATGGTTGTATATAATAAGGTAAAGTGTAACAAACAAACCAATAACTACAAGCGTATTGATAAGGAACGAAATGCGGGCAAGCTTTTGCCAAGGGAGTTCATCCAATTTGTCCTTTGCCACTGCTGCTCGCAAATTTGAGTATGCCGCTACCATGGCAGAGCACAATGCAAGTGCAGTCAGAAAATAACCTATCTGTCCAATGAGCAGATGCTCCCCGTTGAAATTAATCATGTGTTCGATTGATGTTTAAACCAGCTTTTTTGCTGATTGTATTTCTTTTAGAGAAACTGTTTTCCCTGGCTGAGGAGCCTTGTTGTCTATATATTTGGATGGACACTTTAATATAATCTCCTTGCATTGGAATGTTTCTCCTTCCATAGACCCTTTCATTACAACACGCTGACTCTTTTCAAAATCAGTGGGCTTTGCATTCTTATATACTACCAAGGTAGATACCCCGAGAGAATCTACCGCAGTGAATGAAAGATAGTTGGGGTCTTTTATTGGATCGTATACAACAGGCTTCGTGGTGTCCAACCTAGCGATAAGATGAACAAATTTTCCTTGCTTTTTTTTGGCCGACTCAACAGAGTCATAGGTACTGATATCATCCATCAACGTCAACAAGGCAGCAATCGCTCCGGCAATTAAAACCAACCCAAGAATGTGCATTTTTTTCATACGCTACTTTTCAAATACGAAGGTAGTCAAAACTCAAATACAAGGTTGAGGGAGTTGAAGAAGTTGAAGGAGTTGAGGGAGTTGAAGAAGTTGAAGAAGTTGAAGGAGTTGAAGGAGTTGAGGGAGTTGAAGGAGTTGAGGGAGTTGAGCGGGACCCACTCGTCCCTCGTCCCTTGCCCCTTGTCCCTTTCATCCCCCGTCCCTATAGAATGAATTTTTTATCTAACTTGCAGCGTTTTAATTACAACAGGTGCCTTTACCCTGAATTAATATACCCATAATGATTGCAGATTTATCTCGGTTTGACCCCAATGGTGTAAGTGTAGCCAATAACAATGTGTTTGGCCTTCCCTTTACTGAAGAAAATGCCGAACTGATCATTATTGCTGTGCCGTGGGAGGTGACTGTAAGCTATAAAGGTGGTACGGCCAGAGCACCAGAGTACATTTTAAAGGCAAGTCTTCAAGTAGACCTCTACGATAGCCAGTTTCAAAATAGCTGGAAAAAGGGTATTTACATGCTGCCGGTAGACAAGAAAATACTTCTGAAAAACGACTACCTCAGAAAAGAAAATGAACTCTACCTCAACTTCATCAATACAGGCGAAAAAGTAGAAAACAACAAGTTCATGTGCAAAACCTTAAAAGAGGTGAATGAAGGGTGCACAATCATGACTGAATGGGTATACACACAGTGCATTGAACAACTGAACAAGGGGAAAAAAGTTGGTGTCTTGGGTGGAGACCACAGCACCGCATATGGATTAATCAAAGCACTCTCTGAGAAGCATGAACAATTTGGAATACTTCAGATTGATGCGCATTGTGATTTGAGAAAATCCTATGAAGGACTCCAGAATTCCCACGGATCGATCATGTACAATGTACTCAATGACTTTAAGCAGATAACAAAACTTATTCAACTTGGAATACGCGACTACTCTGATTCCGAGTGGAACTATATATGCGACAGTGATTACAGGGTAACCACTTACTTTGAGAAAGAAATCAAAGAAAGACAGTTTGAAGGGCAAACATGGCAACAGCTGACAGATGAGATCATTGGCCAGTTACCACAGCAGGTATACATCAGCTATGATATCGACGGACTAGACCCGAAACTTTGCCCACATACAGGAACTCCAGTACCAGGTGGCTTTGAGATGGAGCAACTAAGTTATCTCTTCAAGAAAATCATCGTCAGTGGAAGACAAATTATCGGATTTGACCTTTGTGAAACTGGCACAAGCCCCGATGGCTGGGATGAGAATGTTGGCGCCAGAGTCTTGTTCAAGCTCTCCAACCTTATGCTTAGTCAATAAGAAGCATGAGCAGACCTGACAAAAATGAAACATATCCCTATGTTGTAGTCCTGAAGAGCAACAACAAAAAAACAATTGAACAAACTGGCTGGCTCTCTTCTTTATTTTCAATTGTTTTATTTTCATTTAGCCTTTACCAAGATCCAAAGAACATTGGCGCGAATGCGTTTGCAATATCAACCGTATCCATATTTATCATCATTGCAATTAGAAAAAAACAAAAAAAGACCATCAGATTTTTCCCACTGCTAAGCACTGCGGGTGTAGGGATGATCCTGACAACTGATATTCCATTCATTGGGATCTTACTATTGATTGCCGCCATCGTGGAGCGACGAATATCAATAAAAAAAGAAATCGGATTTTCCGATGCGGGCATAAAATTCAACTATAAGCGAGGAGAAAAAGTTCCCTGGTCCGAACTCAACAATGTAATTCTTAGAGATGGGCTACTTACAATCGACTTTAACAACAACAACCTGATTCAAGTTGATACAGATGATGAGGACAATGCAGATTATGAGGTAACCGAAGATGAGTTTAACGCCTATTGCAGATCGCAACTTAACAAGGCATAATATTGTATTTTTGCATATGGCCATTAACCAGTCACCTTATATATTATATTCAGACGGCGAGGGAAATATTTTTGAAGACCAAAGCCTCTATGCTGTTGGCCGTGCCGGATGGGATGCCTTCCCTGTTCCAGCGGAATCTTGGATCAAGCTTCCAGAGGGTGGATCCCTCTATGAATTACCCGGCAGAAAGGGCATAGGAATTGATGTACAGACTGGTGAAATGAGACTTTGTGATAAAGGATGGGCAGTAGCTGCTTTTATACCTCCAGCGCATACCGGCACTTTTGTTGCTGCTTTTGAAACTGAGAAAGATGCAGAAACACTTCCACTCTTTTGTTATACTGCTGCAGGCTGGTACAATGACGAGTTCTATGTTACCGCTGTGAGAATTGAAACCGATATTAGGCAAGAGTCTGAAGGTTATGACCCCGAAATAATTGAGGCCGGCACTGAGAAACTATTGGAATCATACCCTAACAACAGGCTGGTTAGTCACCTTGCTGAAAAGTGTTGCAGAACATACACCTGCCCCGCTGCCAGAAATTTTTTCATAGGAAGATGGGAATGCCCAGTGCCTACCTCCCCAGCTTGCAACGCAAACTGCATAGGGTGCATTTCATTCCAACCCGAGGAGGAAACCATTGGATCTCCGCAAGACCGACTTCAATTTAAACCAACAGCAGAAGAAATTGTAGAGTTCACTGTTCCGCATCTCATGAATGCGCCCTACCCGATCATCAGTTTTGGACAGGGCTGTGAAGGTGAGCCCCTGCTCATGTGGGAAACAATTAAGGAGGCGATTATTCAAATCAGAAAGCATACCCCAAAAGGAAGCATCAACATCAATACCAATGGCTCTATGCCCAAAGCAGTTCGAGCGCTTTGTGAAGCTGGCCTTGATTCAATCCGGGTAAGTACCAATTCAGTTCAAAAACATTGGTATGAAAAATATTACAGGCCCAATAACTATAGCTTCGAAGACATTGTTGAGAGCTTAAAAGTGATGGACGAATTTGGACGATGGAGCTCCATCAACTATTTTGTATTCCCAGGCATTACCGATACCGAATCTGAGTTTGAAGCACTTCGGAAACTGATCACAGAGACCAACCTTAAAATGATCCAGTGGAGAAATTTCAATATTGACCCCGACTGGTATCTTGGAAGAATGTCAGTCACCGATCCTGGAGAAATAATTGGGGTTGAAAACATGATGGAAATGATCAGGGAAGAATTTCCCAACCTTAAGTTCGGCTACTACAATCCTCCAATAGAGAGGATCAAAGGAAACTTTGAGAAAGATTTTGCACATTGATGTGCAGACAATCTTAGGTTTACAGTAATTTTATAGCAAGCACGGTTTAGGGATAGTATCGCGCTAAGAAAGCCAACAAACATGTCGACCTTCGAAAATCAAAAAAACATTAAAGCCGCTGGCTACACAGCAGTACTGATCGGCGTACTGCTAAGCCTTTGCTTTCTCATATCATGGGCACCCCCAGTAGCCCCAGAGATGCCGGAGGATGAAGGAATGGAAGTGAATTTGGGCGATAGCGAAACAGGCCTTGGGGAAATACAACCCCTAGTTCCAGGTGAACCCGCTGCTCCAACGGAGGAGTTAGCGTTAGAACCTCCTCCACAAAAACAAATAGCAGACGCTCCAAAAGAAATCGAGACCAATGACAACGACAAGGAAGCACCACCTGTAGTAGTGAGCAAGCCAAAAGTAAAACCAATCCCCACACCCGTTAAGCCACCCACACCGGCACCTGCAAAGCCAACAGTTCAACCCAAAGAAGTAGTAAGGCCCATAGAAGCTCCGCCCGCGCCAAAACCAAAGTATATTTATAAAGGTCAGGGTGACAAAACCCAAGGTGGAAACAACAGCCAAGAACTAGTGAAGGGTGATGGTGGGCAAGGAATTACATCCGGGAAAGGCGACCAAGGTAAAATAAACGGAGATCCAAACTCAGATAGTTATACCGGATCCGGTGGCTCTGGAAAAGGCGGGGTCTCGGTTTCAAGAGGATTGCAGGGTAGAAAAATCAACAGATTCCCATCGTTCCAAGACGACTTCAGTGAAAATGCAAAAGTAGCCGTAGATGTAAAAGTTGATTCCAAAGGAAATGTAATTGGCGCAACCATACAGCCACGTGGCACCACAACCGGAAATAGCGGCATGAAATCGATCGCTCTTCAAAAGGCAGGTCAGTTGCGCTTCACCCCTGATGACGAAGGCCCAGATGAACAAATAGGAACGATCATATTTGATTTTAAGATAAAGAATTAATGAGCAGACGCTCAATCTTTAAGTGCTTGCAAGGTGTAAATCATTAAAAATATTTACGATATTTGCAGCACAAGCAATTTAAACATTACGCAATGGACAAGAGAATACAGACCCTCATCTTCTTATTTGTTATTTATTTCATTATCGCAGTAGGCATGACCTTATTTGTGCCTTTTCAAAAATTCATGACCATGTTCATTTTTGGAATTTCCGGTATAGGAATTTTTCTCATGTTCTTTGGCCTTTGGTTGTTGCAAAGAAAAAATTAATAGCAGATTATACAACTGTTCCACTCTCATCAATGCGTGAGTGATAAGTTCTAATCAATTAAGACTTGAAAATATTAAATAAGAAAAGCCCCATTTGGGGCTTTTCTTATTATGCTAGCATGCTAACAATTATTTCAAGAAGCTAATGCTCCTCACTTTAGACTTAGAATTTATTACAAGCCCAACTTCCAACCTTCTCTGTAATCTCGCTTCACGTATTGGTTTGCTGGCTCAAAGTTGGTGATGCGCATATTTTTAGCATCCCAAAGCAGCTTCTTTCTTCCTAGA
>CAIXLY010000034.1 GCA_903920455.1 uncultured bacterium
GCTGAAATGTTTGATTGACAGATGTTTCAATCTTATTCTTTCTCTGAGAATTGAAAGTAGGACCTTTTCTAAACATTAAATAACCGATGGAATGAATTAAATTGGACACCTAAACTCAGCTATTGATGTACTTGAGACTCCTATTGCAGACCATCTTGGTTTTTTCTTATTTGTTCGCTACTTCACAGAGCAAGCAAATTCATACAATTCAGGGAATTGTTGTCGATTCTATAACCAATAAGCCAATTGGGAGCGCCTCTGTTCGCTTTATTAGACTAGGGTCTACCGATACCCTTTCCGGTAAACTATCTTCTGTTGATGGCAAATTTGATATTTCAGTAACGGACGGATCTTATATTGTTCAGGTTAACCATATAGGGTATGTTTCTTTTTTGTCAAAGCCCATCATTGTTAATGAAAAACCTACAAGTATAGACATGGGATTTGTAAGGCTTGTTATTTTTGAAAATACATTAAAAGAGGTAGTTGTTCAGGCTGAAAAAAGCACCATGCAGTTGTCGCTTGACAAAAAGATTTTCAATGTTGGGAAGGATCTTGGAAATGCCGGGGGGTCAGCTTCAGATATTTTAATGAATATTCCTTCAGTCTCAGTTGATGCAGAAGGAGCAGTAAGACTTCGGGGAAGTGATAATGTGAGGATATTGGTTGATGGTAAGCCGTCTGGACTGACCAGTATCAAGGGTGGTGCAGGATTGCAATTGCTTCAGGCCAGTTTGGTAGATCGGGTTGAAATTATCACCAATCCTTCTGCACGCTACGAGGCCGAGGGTATGGCTGGAATTATCAATATCATATTGAAGAAGGATAAGCGCCAAGGATTTAATGGATCTTTTGAGTTAATTACTGGTACCCCAACAAATCTTGGTGCTGCAGCCAATCTGAACTACAGAAAGAAGAACATCAACTTTTTTGTCAATTATGGCATTTCATACAGGGTCAATCCATATAGCGGAAAGCTTTATCAGGAGGTCTATGCTCATGATACCACCTTTATTTTGGAGCAGCACAATAAAGGATCCTTTACTGGATTTAATAATAACATACGGGGTGGGTTGGATTATTATTTTAATGAGAAAAGTGTGCTGACTGCCGCCTACTTATATAGACGTAGTCAGGGTAAACGATTGATGGACATAAACTATAGGGATTATTTTTTTAATAAGAACACCCTATCTGGGATTATCAAAAGAACGCAAGATGAAGATGAGATAGAGCCTAACTCTGAATTTTCAGTCAATTATAAAAAGGGCTTTGCTCAAAAGGGGCATGAACTTATTGGGGAGATTAAATACATCGATTATTGGGAGAATTCTGATCAGCTATTTACTCAGAACCATTTCACGCCAGACAATACCGAGATTATTTCAAAAGGAGTTCTGCAGCATTCTTTAAACGATGAGTTTGAAAAGCAGTGGTTATTTCAATTGGATTATGTTAAGCCTATAGGAAAAGAAGGAAAATTTGAAACAGGGATAAGAAGCAGTTTTAGGAATATGGTTAATGATTATGTTGTATCACAAAAGAATACGCTTGGTGTTTTTAATGCCCTGCCAGGACTTGATAATATCTTTGTGTATGATGAAAATATTCATGGAGCCTATGGAATGCTTGGGAATAAATCCAAGAGATTTGCTTATCAGGCGGGAGTTAGGGCTGAATGGACCGATGTTACCACTACACTGAAGGAGACCAATGAAAGAAATCCGCGAGACTATGTCAATCTGTTTCCCAGTGCCCATGTAACGCTTAATATGGAGAAGGAAAATGGGTTGCAGCTGAGTTATAGCAAACGTGTGAGAAGACCATTTTATAATGATTTGAGTCCGTATGTAACATTTTCTGACAGCAGAAACTTTTTTAGTGGAAACCCTGACCTTGAGCCTGAGTTTAGTAATGTGTTTGAGCTGGGCCATGTCAAGACATTTGAGAAAGGGACGTATAGCTCTTCGTTATATTATCGGAGTACACAAGGTAAAATTGATAGGATAAGGCGCGTGGATGATTTGGGCAACTCAATCACCATCACTGAAAATTTACTTTCTGAAACGGCTTATGGAGTTGAATTTACAAGCGCATTTACTCCGTATACCTGGTGGAAGTTTGATTTTAATTTTAATTTTTTCCATGCAAATATTGACGGCAGTAATATTTTGCTAGATTATAAAACCAAAACCTACAGCTGGTTTACACGTCAAACATCACGTTTTAGCTTGACAAAAAAGCTTGATGTTCAGCTGAGAATGAACTACGATGCACCGCAAAAATCTGTACAGGGAAGACGCAAGTCAATATACTACGCCGATATATCTATGAGTAGGGATGTGTTGAAAGATCGAGGTACAATGACCTTAAATGTACTTGATGTATTTAATACAAGGAAGGGAAGAAATGTTTCTATGGGCCCAAACTTTATGTCTGATGGTTATGGATATTTTAGGCCTAGGCAGATTAATCTCAGTTTTAGCTATCGCATCAAACAATCTAAAGAAACCAAGAATGTGAAAATGATTGGCGGTGATTAGAGAATTTCATGAGTAGTATTTTAGGCAATTATATGGCTGGTGTCTATATGAATTGTTGAAGCACACGAATGTTTTCATGATTGATATAGTATTCAAAATAACGCTTATCCTCTTCACTTCTTTTGCTTTGTATGAGCACCTGGTCTCTTTGTGTCAGGAATCTGAATTTTTCATTAATGTCATTGAAAGTGTCGCTTCTCACTTTCTTTTGTAGCCCCGTATTTTTATCTTTTACGCCTAAGACGTAATTAATCTCTTCTATTGATATTGTTCTGTTTTTTGTTGACTTACTGATGAGCAAATTAATCAGTGTTTTTTCAGTACCAGAAAATGAAATGGTAAATGGTTTTTCTTCGGAAGTTGACGCATCAGTCATTGTTACTGAACTTCTGCTAGGCTTTTTGAATATAAATATCAAGATGGCAGAACAGATGATAACGGCCAGGGTAATATAATACACCATAGGGTCTCTTTCAGTGATTCGCATGCTGGTCCTCTTGAAATCCGATAAGTTGATTTGAATCGAGTCTGTAATCTTTGAATATAAGTTGAAACGGTGTAGGGTTCCATTTGAGTAGTAAACCATATTGCCTTGGCCAGCCATGTGCAATATATTTTGCGTCACCGAATTACTTCTCATTTTATAAATGCTGTTTTCCAAATAGTTGATGAGGTATAAATCTTCATTCCAAAGAATGATTAATCCTTTGTTGTAATTGAATCTAGCTTGACATTTTTTTATCATTTCAATATATTCCTCACTTACCTTTCCTGTGTTTTTCCAGTTCCCTGTTTTAATGTCGAGGACTTTTGAATCGTTAATTATTTTACCGCTGGCAAAAGTCCTTTCTATTAAGCCTACGTTTATTACAGTTTGGAATGGCAGGTATAGTGTACTGGTTAGTGGGTCGAACCAACTGGGGTTATTAGGGAAAAGTGCTGGAATTGCTTCTTCTGATGTTGGCACGATCCCCCACTCATTAATAGCAGCATTATATATTCTCAGATGACCGTTGGACTTCCAAAATCCATAACCCCCGAAATTGAATATGTCCTCACCAGCAGTAAAATGGTATGCGCCTTGATTGTAGTTCAGGTTTTCTGTATTATCGATTCTTGTGAATGTCAGGATTGAGTCGTTGACAGATGTTAGCCGAAACAAGAAGCCAGTCCCCAAATACTGAACATAAAGGTTTTTTGGAGTTTTAAGTATTACCTGCTCTTTATTTGTAAAACCAGGAGCATCCGAATGAAGAAAAGTATTTCCAGTCACGCGTATGGGGTAAACGTATTCTTTCACACCTATCAAATGCTGTAAAAAAGGGTTGTTTCTAACTTCGATAACCTTTTCTATCAACTGTGCTTGGTTCTTTTGTGCGAAAAAAACCAAGGTAAAGGCAAAAAGGACAAAATTTTTCATAAATGAATGGTTATCAACAGTATAAAAGGATAGTAACGTAATTCCAATAAATTTTTCGTTAGATAAATATAGGGAATAACCTAAAAATGAACCTACTTATTAACCTTCTTAGTTCATCTTTAGGAGATTTTGGTCAAATTTATCAAACGAAGCATTTAAATAAACATTAGATTAAAATATCCGCCTAGTTAGCCAGTTGTTAACTTATGATTTTGCACCAATAAAAACCCACTACTTTGTGGGTTTTATGTTGGAAGGATGTTTATTAAGTTCCCAAAGAGTTTGTTCTTTCCTTCCGGCATATCTTTGGCAGATAATAAAAGCACATGAAAGTTCTTATCTCATCTCTTTTCCTTCTTTTTGCAACTATTTCGTCTTTTTCACAGCTTGTCGCACAAGAAAAACTACCGCTTGATCCAACACTGGTGAAAGGGACACTTGATAATGGCCTGACCTATTATATCAAGGAAAATAAGAAGCCTGAAAAGAAAGTAGAATTAAGACTAGTGGTCAAGGTAGGCTCGATAGTGGAGGATGAAGATCAGCTCGGACTTGCTCATATGGCCGAGCATATGGCGTTCAACGGCACCAAAAATTTCAAAAAAAACGATATTGTTTCTTATTTACAGGGTATAGGAGTTGAATTTGGAGGTGATTTGAACGCGTATACCGGATTTGACGAAACTGTCTATATTCTCCCAATCCCTACCGACCAGCCATCAAATCTAGCCAAGGGATTTCAAATACTTGAAGATTGGGCACATCAGGTTACCTACCTCGATGAAGACATTGAAAGTGAGCGTGCTATTATTTTAGAGGAAAGCAGGTTGGGCAAAAGCGGCGAAGAGAGAATGTTTAAAAAGGTATATCCTGAATTGTTCAAAGGCTCTAAATATGCAGAGCGTTTACCCATTGGGAAGGATAGTATTATAAAAAACTTCAATCCTAATGCAATCAGGCGGTTTTATGGCGATTGGTATAGGCCAGACCTAATGGCGGTAGTCGTTGTTGGTGATATCTCATCTGCAGAGGCGTTGGACTACATAAAAAAACATTTTTCTGGATTCAGTGCCCCGGCCTCACCAAGAGCTAGAGTTTATGCAGAGGTTCCACCATATCAAGAGAATAAAGCAATGGTCGTAACAGACAAGGAGGCAACTGGATATGAGTTCAATATTAGTTATTCTGCACAAAAAACAAATCCCACAACTACAATCGAGGATTTTAAAAAAGAACTGGTTCGTCAATTGTATGCCGGCATGATGAGCAGCCGCTTCAGGGAAATCACACAGAAAGAGAATGCTCCGTTTATGTATGCGGGGATAGATTTTGAGAGTTATGCAAAACATTATGAGTCATTTAGTCTTTCAGGAAGCACAGGAACAAATGATGTAAAAAGGGGAATTGATGCAGCGTTGACAGAAATTGAAAGGGTCAAGAAATTCGGGTTCACCGGGCCGGAACTGGATCGGGCAAAGAAAAACATCATGAGCAACTATGAGCGTCAATGGAACAACCGCGATAAGACCGAGTCTGCAGTATATGCTGATGAATACATTAGAAATTTCACGGATGAGGAAACTGTTCCAGGCATAGACGCAGAATTCACATATGTAAAAAACATATTACCTCAGATAAAATTGGATGAGGTTAACGGGGTAACCAATCTTTTTAGGAATGAGAAAAATCGTTTTTCTTATGTGATGGGTCCTGAGACTGACATGGCGGATAAATTGCCTAAGCCTGAAATCATCATTGGTATGTTAGATGCTAAACAACAAGATGTTACGATAAAGCCGTATGAAGAGAAAATTGTAAGTACTGTATTAATGAACAAGATGCCTGCTTCTGGCAAAGTAAAGTCTAGAAAAGTTGATGCATTATTGGGAACAACTGAGTTGATACTTTCTAATGGAGTTAAGGTTACTTTGAAATCTACTGATTTTAAAAATGATCAGATATTATTGTCTGCTTATCGTGAGGGCGGATTAACAAATTATGGCTTGGATGATAAGTATAGTGCAGAAAATGCTGCTTCATTGGTGTCCAGCATGGGGGTTGGAGAATTTAGTCCAATCGACCTCAGAAAAGCAATGGCTGGGAAGGTAGCAGTCGTTACTCCCAATATTGCGAATTACACTTCAGGATTTTCTGGGAGCAGCAGTAAAAAAGATATTGAATCCCTATTTCAATTGTTGAATCTGTATGTTACTGAACCGAGAAAAGACAGTGTGATTTATAGGTCTGTGGTTCAAAGAGGGATTGCGCAGGTTGCCATGTTGGGAGCAAATCCGCAAGTTGCTTTTATTGATACGCTCTATAAGGTGATGTACGACAACAATCCCCTTGCGCCGACCGCAGTTCCCAAAGCCTTGAACTACGAAAAAATAAATCTTGATAGAGCGCTTGAAATTTATAAGGAAAGGCTAGGGGATGTTGGTGGAATGCATATATCAATTGTGGGTAGTTTTGATGAGAGCCAGGTGCTTGCGTTATTGGAAAAATATATTGCTGGATTACCCTCTAAAGGAAAATCAGTTTACGTAGACAATAAAGTAAGAATTACAAAAGGCGAGCACAATTTTCAGTTTAGAAGAGGAAAGGAGGATAAGAGTTTAATCATTGGTATTATATCAGGAGAAATAAAATACAGCGAAAAATTGTCAGAAAACTTCAATGCCCTTAGCGATGCAATCAATATTATTATTACCGAAGAAATGAGGGAGAAGATACAAGGCATCTATGGCGGTGGAACAAACATTAGTTTTACAAAACTGCCATTTGGCCAATACCAGCTTGTATTGCAATTGCCTTGTGGCCCAGCTAAAGTGGATACCTTGATTGCTGCCTTTAAGGCGGAGCTGAAGAATATTGTCACAAATGGGCTTACTCAAGCGTATGTTGATAAAGTGAAACAGGCGTGGATAGAGAAGTATAAGGTTGATGTAAAGAAAAACGAGTATTGGTTGGGCACATTGCAAAGCATACAAAAAAAGGAAAAAACTGCAGAGCGCTTTCTAAACAGCCAGTCTTATTTTGAAAAACTTAGCGCTTCCGATATAAAGCAGGCAGCTGAAATTATTTATAGATCTTCTGGTAAAATATTTGCAGTACAAATGCCTGAAATAAATACTGAAGGGAAATAAATTTTATGATCTACCATCCTGAAGATATTACTGGACTCCCTTTTGTAGAAGAACTTTGTTGGGAGTTGCTATCGACTGGAGTCAATGATAGAAAAAACGCGATGCATCAAGTGGTTGTTTCTACAGCTGTTGGTGAAATTGCCCACATGAGAACCGTAGTGCTTAGGCGTGCTGACATCAAGGAAAAGAGTTTATATTTTCATACAGATATCCGTAGCTCTAAGGTGGATGATTTAAAGCAGAATGGGATGTTGAGTTGGCTTACGTATGATCAATCGCTTCGAACCCAGATTAGGCTTAGTGGCCCCACAATTATTCATCACAACGATGAGATCTGCAAGGAACATTGGTTGAAGACAGGGCACCATAGCCGCAGGTATTACATGTTGAATAGTGATTCGAATAAACTGTTGTCTGATCGGTCAACAGGCTTAAGCCCTTCGCTTACTGCATTCGATTATACATTAGAGGAAAGTGAAGTTGGCTTTGAGTATTTCGGAGTGGTTGAAACTAAAGTAACCTGGATGGAGTGGTATTTCACGCATAACACAGGAAATCTCAGAGCAAGTTTTGATTATGAATCTTCATCATTAATTGAAAGTAGGTGGCTTGCTCCGTAAATAACAACGGGGTGGGGGCGGTGATAAAATTATATCCTATGCTTTTCATTTTGAGTGAATTTGTCATATGTCTTTTAACATGCGAAGCATACAAAAGTAAAAGTTCAACCCCTATAATTTTTTTGCGTTACGACACATTTTTTCCAGTTGTGTTGTTCATGCCATATTTTAGCTAATAAATTCTGTATATGTTGATCCACTTTCCATTTAATTGTGATAGAAAGGCAGCTTAGTTCTTGTGACAATTGGCATGGCATTTCATTATTATGTGCAAAGAATTTTAAGCATGGAGCTATTCATGAATCAGTTTGCAGTACTCTTACCGATCTGCAAAAAAGTGCCCTTAACATACTATTAATTGAATTTAACCTACCTTTGCTGCATTAATATACTCTCTCGACAGCCCCTGTTATGCTTAGTGTCAAAGTTCATCAGGTCAATTTGGGCAGGCTATATGGCATCTGAAAAATTCGGATGTTCACTTTTTAAATCATATTATTTTGTTATTCAAGGACTTAAACTTAATTGAGCCGATCTTAAAATCGCTCAACACAGAGGGCTATACAACGCCCACACCGATTCAAGAAAAAGCTATCCCTATTGCATTGGCAGGCAAAGACCTGTTGGGTTGCGCCCAAACTGGAACAGGTAAAACAGCTGCTTTTTCCATTCCCATCTTGCAACACCTCTATCAAGAAAAACAGGATGGTAGAAAATATAATGGCATTAGAGCATTGATTTTGACTCCTACGCGTGAACTGGCTATTCAAATTGATGAAAGCATTGGCGCCTATGGCCGTTATCTTAATTTAAAGCATCTTGTTATTTTCGGTGGTGTGTCACAACATGCCCAAACAAATGCTCTGCGAAACGGCGTCGATATTCTTATTGCAACACCAGGCAGATTGCTTGACCTGATGCAGCAAGGATATATTAGTCTATCAAATATTGGAATTTTTGTTCTGGACGAAGCAGACCGTATGCTCGATATGGGATTCATTCATGATGTAAAGAAGGTGATTGCAAAATTGCCAACCAAGCGCCAGACCTTGTTCTTTTCTGCTACCATGCCTAATGAAATTGCTTCTTTGGCTGATCGCATACTCAATCAACCTGTACGCGTTGAGGTGACCCCGGTTTCATCAACTGCCCAAACTATTAAGCAGTCGATGTATTTCGTTGATAAGAATGATAAGAAAGACTTACTTGTTCATCTTTTAAAAGACAGTTTAATTGAAAGGGCATTGGTTTTTGCACGAACAAAGCATGGTTCGGATAAAGTTGTCAAAGACCTGCAAAAATTTGGAATCAGTGCAGAAGCGATACATGGTAATAAATCTCAAAATGCAAGGCAACGTGCGTTGAGTAATTTTAAAGGGGGACAAACAAGGGTTCTTGTTGCAACTGATATTGCAGCAAGAGGAATTGATGTAGATAATCTGACACATGTTATCAACTACGAATTGCCCAATGTTCCTGAAACCTATGTTCATCGTATTGGAAGAACGGGACGTGCTGGTGCAAGCGGAACTGCATTTTCATTCTGCGACCATGAAGAAAAAGAATATCTGAGGGATATTCAGAAACTTATTGGGGTAACAATACCTGTAGTTAATGATCATCCCCATGTTATGGGAAATTCTTCGATGAATATCAGAAGAACATTGCCACAATCATCTGTTCAAAGGCCACACAGTCAGGGCACGAGAAGAACTTTTGCTTCCTCTGAGCGCCGTACAACCTCACCAAAGATTACTTTGAGAAGAGCCAATTAGTACTGGATATTCCTTCTCTTTTTGATAGGAGATTTTAAAAGGGAGCATTATCAAATGCTCCCTTTTTAGTTAATCAGCATAATTTTAATGCAGTATTGTAGCTTTTACGAATTGCGGAATTTCCCCGTGTCGAATTCTATCAAATTTGTTCGACTTTGTTTCAAACCATAGCTTTGCCAAGGTGTTATACCAATAAATAAGCTTTTAAAAAGCGCTATTTTAAATAACACAGTACTGTTGTAGTTCTAAATATATGTTATGGCTGGAATTGAATCAAACATTTCACTTTCTCGATCGATTAGGAAGTTTATTGAAATTATTCGACTTGAAAAACGGGAGGTATCCGCCATATATTTTTACGCTATCCTTAGTGGCCTCATCCAACTTTCTCTTCCATTAGGAATTCAAGCCATAATCAATTTTGCCCAAATTGCACTAGGCAGAAGCAAGATGCCTGCCTCAATGTGGTTATTAATGTCACTAGTTGTTGGAGGTGTTTTTGTTGCAGGGTTGTTGCAGGTTAACCAGATGAAAGTTGTTGAAAAAATTCAGCAAAGAATTTTTTCTCGCTATGCCTTAGACTTTACTTACAAAATTCCTCGCCTAGAGCATAAGGCAGTTGACGGTTATCATATTCCTGAATTGGTCAACCGATTTTTTGATGTGGTTGTTTTACAAAAAGCCTTGTCAAAAATTTTATTAGATATTCCTCTTGCTGTTGTACAAGTATTGTTTGCCCTCATTCTGTTGTCTTTCTATAATTCACTCTTTGTAATTTTAGGTATTTTATTGGTGTTCATCTCCTATCTCATATTTTATTATACAGGGAAGCGTGGATTGGAAGCCTCCATTAGAGAGAGTAATTATAAATATGATATTGCAGCTTGGATTGAAGAGGTTGCCAGGGGCTTTAAAAGCTTCAAAATTACAGGGAAGTATAATCTTCATCTTAGCAAAACAGATCAATTGCTTAAAGGCTATCTGCGCGCTCGGACAGATCATTTTCTCGTATTAAAGTTTCAGTATTGGAGTTTGGTTGGCTTTAAACTAAGCATAACAGCCGCTATGTTGATTATCGGTGTCATATTGCTTATGAATCAGCAATTAAACATAGGTCAGTTTATCGCTGCCGAAATAGTGATTCTTACAGTTTTGTTGGCAGTTGAAAAACTTATTCTTAGTCTTGATCAGGGGTATGATATTCTCACTAGTCTTGAAAAGTTAAGTTCAGTAACTGATAAGTCAGTTGAACAAAGCGCGGGTCTGCTACTGCCAAAGGAGCATCGTGGAATGAAAATTGAAATGAGGAACTTGAGTTTTGGGTATGAAGAAAATCGCCCTTTATTAAAGGAAATAAATCTTGCAATTTCATCTGGACAAAAAGTTTGTATCATGGGGGACGCAGGCGCAGGGAAGTCTGTTTTAATGGAAATGATGACTGGCTCCTTATTGGATTATGATGGTGTGTTTTTGGTCAATGACCTGCCGTTGAGAAACTACAGTATTCAATCTTTTAGAGAGAATATGGGAGTTTTCTATCATGAGCAGGATATTTTTAAGGGCACCTTATATGAAAATATTACGATGGGGAATAATGATGTTGGGGCTCATGCCTTAATGAAAATAGCCACACAAATAGGATTGGGAGAATACATAAGTTCATTGCCTCTGGGGCTGCAAACAATTCTGCAGCCGACGGGGAAAGGCCTAAGTACGGTGATTGCAAAGAAAATTTTATTACTTAGAGCGGTCATCGGATCGCCATCTTTATTGTTGATGGATGAGCCCTTTGAATTAGCTGGCGCGGAACACGCTAAAGATATTGCTGAACATATTTTAGGGATGAAGGAAACAACTGCAATCATTGTAACAGGTAATCTTGATTTCGCCCGTCAGTGTGATCAAGTGTTCATCTTGTCAAATGGCGTTATAGCACAAACGCAAGGGTCTTCATTAATGTCTTAACACCTTATCACTAGCTGCATGAAAAAAGTCAAAGAAAATATTGAACAGGAAACAGGCTATAGCGCCAAGTCGGTAGACTATATCTATAGCAGTGGCGCTGCTCATCGGATTAGGTATTGGTTTTGGGGATTAATAGGCATTGTTTTAATTGTATTGGTATTGCCTTGGACACAAAATATCAAATCTGTAGGCAATGTAACAACCTTATTTCAATATCAGCGTCCACAACAAATCAATACCATCATTCCTGGGCGTGTCATAAAATGGTGGGTGAAGGAAGGTGATTTTGTAAAAAAAGGAGATACCATCATTGAGTTGGCAGATGTAAAAGATGATTACCTAGATCCTGATTTGTTAAAGCGCACTGAAGAGCAGCTTGGCGCTAAGCAGGGAAAAATTGGTTTTTATAATGATAAGATTGGAAATACAGCATATCAAGTGACTGCCCTCCAAGAGATGTTAGCATTGAAATTAAGCTCAATCCAAAATAAGTTA
The DNA here is from genome assembly GCA_903920455.1 of uncultured bacterium. Taxonomy (GTDB): domain Bacteria; phylum Bacteroidota; class Bacteroidia; order Chitinophagales; family Chitinophagaceae; genus Pollutibacter. The sequence continues at coordinate 11,965 of CAIXLY010000034.1, forward strand.
GAGCAAACAAAAAGAAAGCTATTGAGTGACAGTGCAGAGCTGCAGGCTGCCGAGATGGATAGAAAAATTTCAGAACAACAAATCGAGAGAGCTAAGCAGATGTATTCAGATGGGATTATCTCATTGGTTGAATTCGAAAAAAGAACAATACAGTTTAATAAAGCCATTGCATTGTTTACAGAGAAGCAGCAAAAATTTCTTAATACAAAACAAGACCTTATCATTCTCAAACTTGAAATGGGGTCATTGTCTCAAGAAACTTCAGATAAAATATTTAAAGCAAAGGGCGAAATTTCTTCGATAGGAAGTGACATTGCAGAGGCGAAAGATGAAGTGGCTAAAAAAAGGAATCAACTCGCCAACTATCAAATCAGGGGGAAGCAACGATGGCTAATTGCCCCGCAGAGTGGCCAAATTGTAAAGGCAAAAAAAGCAGGACTAAATGAAACTGTAAAAGATGGGGAAATGATTGTTGAGATTGTTCCCGATAAAGTTGATTATGCTGTAGAATTATTTATAGACCCGATGGATTTGGTGCTGATTCAGAAAGGGCAGCAAGTTCGATTGATTTTTGACGGGTTTCCAACTATCGTTTTTTCAGGATGGCCCAAAGCAAGTTATGGCACTTTTATTGGTGAAGTTGTTTACGTGGAAACAAATAAGAGTGAAAATGGGCAATTTAGAATTTTAGTGGTTCCAATTAAAGGGGATGAGCCCTGGCCAACTAGACTTAAGCTAGGAGTTGGGGCACAAGGATTTGCCATGTTAAAAGATGTGGGTGTTTGGTATGAACTATGGCGTCAAATTAATGGCTTCCCTCCAGATTTCTATAGTCAGCCAATCGAGTATAAAAATAAGCAAAGATGATTTTGACTAATCCTCTAATAGTACGAACAATTCTACTGTTTTTTTTTGGGGTTTGTGGATCAACAACAATTCATTCACAAACACTTACACTTGAGAGTACGCTAGAGCTTGTGAGGCAATTTCATCCTGTATGCAAGCAGGCCAATTTGACCATGGACTTTGCAGGTTCATCTTTGCAGGCGACAAGAGGTATTTTTGATCCTTCAATTTATACATCAAGCGAACAGAAGACCTTTGATCAAAAAAACTATTACAACTACACGAATGCCGAACTCAAAATACCCACCTGGTATGGCATTGATTTAAAAGCAGGAACAGAGGATAATATTGGGCAGAAATTCAATTCTGAATTAACGCCAGGGAAAAATACGTATTTGGGCGTTTCTGTACCTGTACTGAAGGGTTTGTTGTTTGATAAGCGAAGGGCGGCAGTTCAACAGGCAAAGCTTTTTTTGAAGATGAGTAGGCAAGATCAATTACTCGCTTACAACGATATCCTATTTGAGGCAGCAGAGGCATACTGGAGGTGGATTGCCTCATACAAGGTGCTGTCAATTTTAGATGAATCAATAAAAGTAAATGAGAATCGTTTTGAATTGGTAAAGCGATCATTTTTACTTGGCGATAGGGCTGCAATTGATACCACAGAAGCTTTATCTCAATTTCAGCAAATACAGTCAATCAGAATTCAGGCTGAACTGGATTTTCAAAGCAGGCGATTGATCTTGTCCAATTATCTATGGACTAAAGACAACCAGCCATATGAGTTATCTGAACAGGTGCAGCCGGATAGTTCTTGGAATCTGGTCAACGTTGATGAATATCCTCTTCCCAATTTGAATGAAGTATTAGTTGCAGCAGCAGCTCATCCAAAATTGATGTTCATGGATATTAAAATGGATGCACTGGAAATCGATAGGCGATTAAAGTTTCAGCAAATGCTTCCTTCACTTGATTTGCAATATAATTTTTTAGGTGGCGGATATTGGAATAAAAACTTATTCAGTCAATCGTTGTTTCAAAACAACTATAAATTTGGTATTAAATTCGGCGTGCCACTATTTTTGCGAGAATCAAGAGGCGAGTATGCCAAAGCAAAAATTAAGATTAGTGAATTGGATTATGGAATCCGACAAGGGCGACTAGAAATAGAAAATAAGGTTAAGCAGTACTTTAACGAAATACTCGCTACCAAGGCCCAACTTTTATTGCAGCAGTCTAATATCCTCAACCATCAACGTTTATTGAAAGCAGAGGAAACAAAGTTTTCAATAGGCGAAAGCAGCATGTTTTTGGTGAATGCTAGGGAAAATAAGTTATTGGAGGCTAGTCAAAAACTAGCTGAATTGAAAGCTAAGTTTTTCAAGAGCTTGCTTGCCGTTCAGTGGGCAGCAGGGGGAATCAGGTAAGTTGAATTCTTTGCTTTTATTATTTATAACAGATGAAGGTGCGTCACCTACATATTCACTACCAACACAGGGATTTTTAATTCGTGCCTAACTGATTCTACAGTTTGACCATAAACAACATCTTTTAATCCAGTGTGGCCATGGCTTCCGATAACCAACATGTCTGCTTTATTTTCTTTTACTATCCTGACAATTTCTTTTACACGGCCATTAAATCCTAAAATACCTTGAGCATGATATCCTTGTGTCTTTAATTCACTAATATATTCATCCATTCGCTCTTGATCTTTTCTGGATTCCAGATCATCTGTAGCGTGTCCAATTACCCTTGCAGCAGGGCTTTCAACAATATGGATAATAACGTAATTGCTTTCTTTGCCTCCTTGTCCCAATGCATGACCAATAAGTTTCAGGTCATTTTTACTAAAATCTAATGCAATGGCAATTTTCCGATAAATAGGTATTGGTATTTCTTGTATTTTCTCTGCCTCGGGATGAAGTTTTGCATCTTCTTTTCTTGATTTGCTCATCCAAGGGTAGATTAATGCTACAAGCAGCAGCGATATGTACATGAGTCCACCTGCAATAATCATTATTTCCCAGAACATTGAATCGGAGGTTTCAAAAAATCGTCTTGTTTGCTCATAGACCATTCTGATATTGAGGTATACAAGAATCAGTGTGATTAAGGACGCAAGAAAAATAATGAATGGCTTGATGGCAAATACGCCCATTGTTTTTTTATCACTGGTAAAGTGAATTAATGGGATGATGGCAAATCCCAATTGGAGACTAAGTACAACTTGACTTAACACGAGGAGGCTATCAATATTTTCTTCCCCATTGATCAGTATCATTAACAAGGCAGGAATCACTGCAATCAGTCTAGTGAGTAAACGCCTAACCCATGGAGTGATGCGTAAATGAAGATATCCTTCCATGACTATTTGCCCGGCTAATGTGCCTGTAATGGTTGAGCTTTGTCCTGCAGCAATTAGTGCAATGGCAAATAATGCAGGGGCTAAATTACTTCCCAGCATGGGGGCAAGCAGTTCATGCGCCTGTTTAATTTCTGCGACATCTGTTCTCCCTGTTTTGTAAAAGACGGTAGCTGCGAGAATAAGGATAAATGCATTTACAAAAAAAGCCAGGTTAAGCGCAATGGCACTATCTATAAAGTTGAGTTTGAGTACTTTTTTTATACCCGCCACATCTCTTTTTATTTTTCTTGTTTGAACCAGTGCAGAGTGCAGGTATAGATTGTGAGGCATTACAGTTGCTCCTATTATTCCAATAGCAATATAGAGCGCTTCTTCACTTGGGATACTGGGGATGAAGCCCACCATGACCTCACCCATATTGGGTTTTGCTATGAGGATCTCTACAAGAAAACTTAGGCCTATGATGCCCACAAGGCCCATAATAAACGCTTCCATTTTCCTGATTCCAAGTCGTTGAAGCAACAGAAATAAAAATGTATCTGCAATGGTCAAGGCCACACCCCAAATTAAGGGCAGTCCGGTGAGCAATTGAATACCAATAGCCATTCCAAGAATTTCTGCTAGGTCAGTTGCTGCAATTGCAATTTCTGCCAACCCGTAAAATGCAAGATTAACCGCCTTGGGGTAGGTTTCCCTATTCGCCTGTGCCAGGTCGCGGCCCCTAACTATGCCAAGTCTTGCAGAAAGGCTTTGCAATAGCAAGGCCATCATGTTGCTCATCAACAATACCCAAATGAGTTCGTATCCAAACTTACTGCCACCGGCGATATCGGTTGCCCAATTTCCAGGATCCATATATCCTACGCTAATAAGATAGGCTGGTCCAAAAAACGAGAGGATTCTCCTCCAGCCTTTTCGTTGCTTGGTAGTATCTACGCTTTGGTGTACCTCACTTAGTGAAGAGTAGCCTTCAGTTGTTCTTTTCATGGCTCATGTTTCCAAATTTATCTGGGATAGGATCTCCATGTGGA
>CAIXLY010000035.1 GCA_903920455.1 uncultured bacterium
AGAAGCCGTGAAAATAACGGAAAAAAAACGATGCAAAAACCTTTTTAAGCGAAAGCGCTGTTAATAACTTCAGTGCGTACTAAAGTTGGGCGACATGAAATGTGGGAAGATGGTTGTTATGGGAGTATTTCAGTTTTTATCCTTGCTTTTAAATGAAGCAGATGCGCAAAAAAGATGGGATGGTGAAGCTGGAGATGGATCATGGAACTCTGAAACCAACTGGTCTCCCAATGGGGTGCCTGATAGTACTGACTTATTACTATTTGACAACTTCATCATCCCAATTTCCTACACCATTACGCTACCCTCAGGAGCCAATCAAATCAAGTTAAGTGCACTGAGTATTCAGCCTTTCCCGGGCCAGTCCATCACCCTGATAATACCAGAAACCAATACAGCCGTTCCAGCAATCAACCTGAGTTCCGCCCAGCAGTCCATCACCATCTGCAACAGAGGCAACTTAATCAACAGAAGCGGTGCCGTTGCAGGCAATACCATTCAAATGAACGGCAAAATAAGAATTGAAAATGGGGGAAAATATAGTCACCAGACCCTAAGAGGCAACGCCTATATCATCACAAAAAACGAAGTGGTTGCTGGCACCGAACTGGGAACAATTGAATTTGATGTGCCAGGTGCAGCATCCTACCCGATTTCTGTTTCAGGCAAACAATATGGAAGCCTGCATCTCATTTCAAGTACACAAGAAAAAAGAAATTATTTAGGGAGTGGCAACAATGACCTAACGATTAGGGGAAACCTGATGGTTGAGGGAAGCACTCAATTCAATTCAACACTCAATAGCAACATCTATATAAACGGCAACCTTAGTATATCCGGTACACTTTCACTAAGTCCATCTGTGGCCGACACTACCAACCGAGAACTGATATTCTTGGGCGACTCTTCCAGCTTTTTTTCTACCGGTAGCTTAGTGCTCGGAGCGCATTTCAGAAACATTCGAATACAGAAAGGAACACTATGGCTGAAGTCTGCTATCCGCTTCAGTCATGCCAGCTCCGCATTTATTGTTGGCTCTTCCGCTCGGGTGATGCTCGATACAACATGCATTGTTGGAGAGGGACTCTTTAAAAGCGATAGCGCTGCAGTCTTGGGCATCGCTTCCCCTGATGGCATTTCAGTAGACTCATCAAAGGGTAATATTCGAACAGCTCAACAAGTGTTTAGTCCAAAAACATCGTTCATGTTCTACGGCGATCAAGAGCAGGTAAGCGGGACTGGCTATCCCTCATCTGTTTCCTCACTTGAAATCAACAAGACAAATGGCAATCTGCGACTAACGTCGCCACTTGAGATTAGCGATAGCCTGCGATTATCAAGCGGCAGGATCCTGAGTTCAATCGAGAGTCCGCTTTATCTCACCGGCATCATCTGTGCTGACGGAATCAATCAATATGGATGGGCCGGCGGAAACAACAAGAGCTTTATTGACGGCCCCTTCAGATCAAAATCAACCATACAAGGAGAGGCCTATTTTCCAATTGGCAAGAATGAAGTTTTTGCACCACTCAAGATTCAGTTTAAAAATGGCATTAGCGGAGAACTTGAAGTAGAATATCATAATACTACAACAGCAATAAACAACAAGCTGTTGCTACCTCCACTCAAATCGATAAACAACAAAGAATACTGGGATATAAAATCAACTTCGCAGTTAGATACAACGAGCGCCAACGAATCCATCATATTAAGCCTAAGGCCAACGCATCATTACAACACAACCAACCATCCGTTTATTGTAAGGGCCGATTCACTAAAGGGTGAATGGAGTTTGCTGGCAAACTCAGCTTATGATTCATTATCCTCAACCATAGCATCTGCAATGTACTTAAGGGATGGAGTCTATTCGACAGGTAGCATGCAAGAAGAAATTCTCGGGGCACAACGCATAAATTTATCATTTAAAAAAGACAAACAACAAGCAACACTAGAATGGAATATCCAGGACCACATCTTGGAAAAATTTATCATAGAAAAGAGTGCCGATGCAATAAAGTTCAACGCGATAGGACAGCACGATGTAGCAATGAATCAGACTGAGAGAAGATTCATCAGAAAAATCAATCTCGATGAAAATCAAGACGCATACTTCAGAATAGAGGGAATTGATGTACTAGATAAACAAGTTCTTTCAAACGTTGTATTCATTAGAGGCCAGAAAAATTTCAGCCTCCTTTATCCAAACCCTACATCGAAAGAACTGACGATAAGAATGTCGGATCAAATAAAAAGAAGAAAAGCTGATATTCAAGTGATGGATAACTTCGGAAGAGCAATCCCTATAAGCATCTTATTCAACAACAATTTGATGAAAATAAATATTGCCCACTTGGCTAGAGGCCTGTATCGGCTGATTGTAATTGCTGATGGGAAAAAGGAAGTATACCCCTTTATAAAAAGTAACTAGACCGAAAAACTTTCACCACATGCACAAGTTCTGCTTGCATTTGGATTCATAAAATGAAATCCCTTTCCGTCAAGTCCGTCTGAATATTCAAGGGTTGTGCTGAATAAATATAAAACACTCTTTCTATCCGTTACCAACTTTACATTCTTGTCTTCAAACACCTGATCACCAGCTTTGATCTCATTGTCAAAATCCATTTTATACGTAAGGCCAGAGCAGCCACCGCTCACTACGCTTACCCTGACAAAATAATCTTCTCCCCTTCCTTCTTGAGCAAGAAGGTCGATTACCCTTGCCTTGGCTTTGTCGCTGATGAAAATCCCACTCATCATTGTTGTCGCTTCCATCATTCTACATTTAGATTACAAAGTTATGCATTCTCATCAACTTGCGGGATGATGCCATCCGGGTACCCTTTCAAGATTTCCCTTTTTGAACAATTGCCATGTCATGCTCTCCTCTCGAAGTTGCCTTATGGAGGAAATGACATGATTCAAAGCTTTGTTAAAATCATCTGTAGAAGTAAAGCGCCCGAAAGAGAAGCGTACTGTTGCCATGGCCTGTTGATCACCTAATCCCATTGCTACGAGCACATGAGAAGGCTTCCCTGTTGCAGAGGAACAAGCGGCGCCAGAAGAGACACAAAGCAATTCGTTTAGTTTAGACAACAAGGGCGGCCCCTCTAAACACCTGAAAGAGATGGAAGAAACCCCAGGCAGCCTATTCATTTGCTGGCCATTGATAACAACATCACCAAGTTCCAACAGGCTAATTTCGAAAGCAGCAACCAAGGCATCCATTTGTTCCTGATGCGATACCATATCCTGAACAGCAAACTCCAGTGCATTTGCCATCCCAACAATTCCTGGGACATTTAATGTTCCCCCTCTGATTCCGTATTCTTGTCCGCCGCCATGCAACAGGGGCATGACATGAAAGGGTCTATGTTTCTTATTGATATATAACCCGCCAACTCCCTTCGGACCATAAAACTTATGTCCTGAAAAAGCCAGCAGATCAATATTCAGCGCTTGAAGATCAATCGGCAATTTACCAACGGTCTGCGTTGCATCACAGAAAAAAACAACACCTGCATCCCTACAGATATCGCCTATACTTTTAACATCATGGATGACACCCGTTTCATTATTGGCGTGCATGATGGCGACCATGACCGTGTCTTTGGTAATGGCATCTCTCAGCTGGTTCAAATCCAATGCGCCCTCATGATTCACTGGAAGAATTGTAACTGCGCAGCCCTTGGTTTCCAACTCCCTACATACTTCCAAGACTGCACTGTGTTCAGTAGCACAGGTAATGATGTGATGCCTTGCAGTTGAAGCAGCAGGCAATATGCTTTTTAGTGCAGTGTTGACGGATTCGGTAGCACCTGAAGTAAATACGATTTCTTCTTCAGCAGCATGTAACAGGCGTGCAATGGTCTGTCTTGAATGATCAACTGCGCTCCCTGCTGCTCTGCCAAAAGAATGGACGATGGCAGAGGGGCTTCCATAATGCGTTGTCATGTAGGGCCACATGATTTCTGCTACCCTTGGATCACAAGGCGTTGTAGAGAGGTGGTCAAGATAAATGCGATTGTCCAAGTATTGATAAATGAATTGTAAATTTATGGCTTCCAAGGAAGAAACTCGTTCTCAGGTACACAAGAAAACTTAATTATGAATAAGATAGAACATATTGGCGTGGCGGTTCGTTCTTTGTCGCTATCCATCCCCTTATTTGAAAAGCTATTAGGTACCCCTTGTTACAAAACCGAATTTGTACTGTCTGAAAAAGTGAATACCGCCTTTTTTAAAACAGGCGAGAGCAAGATTGAGCTCTTGGAAAGCATGGAGCCCGATGGCGTGATATCAAACTTTGTTGAAAAAAATGGCGAAGGCATGCACCATATTGCATTTGAGGTAGATGATTTGCAGGCGGAGATAGAAAGACTTAAAGCAGAAGGATTTAAATTCATTAATGAAGAGCCTAAGCGAGGTGCTGACAATAAGATGGTTTGTTTTCTTCACCCCAAAACCACCAATGGGATGCTCGTGGAAATTTGCCAACAGGTCTTGCCAGCACAGTAGTTACGATATGATATTCAGCTTTTCAGCAGCAAGTTGGGCAGCAAGTTGACTGGCATCTTTTTTATTAAACGCCTTACCTTCTGCAATAATTTCACCATCAACTACTGCCGCTACAGTAAATAAACGCCTGCCATTTTCAATTTTTTCTTCCAGCGTTTCAAACTCCAGCAAGCGTCCATTTCGGTTGGCCCAGGTATAGAGTTTGTTCTTCTTATTGATTTCAGCGGTCTCCAAGTCTTCCATAAACATATGTGGAAGAATCATTTTTTTTAAGACCCATTGCTTGGTTTTGATATACCCACAATCGATGTATACTGCGCCAATCAAGGCCTCCAGCGCGTTCCCAAAAATCTGGCTAGACCTGAGGGATCCATCACTTCTATTAAAAGAAGTGATTTTTTTCAACCCCATTTTTATGGCAATGTCGTTCAGTATTTGCCTGTTCACCATCTTGCTTCTCATCTCAGTGAGAAAGCCTTCCCCTTTGTATGGGTATTTCATGAAAAGAAAGTCTGCGATGACACTGCCGAGAATAGCATCGCCAAGGTATTCGAGTCTTTCATTATTGTCCGTTGCTCTCTCTTTGACAGAACGATGGGAAAGTGCAGCAACATATAGGCTAATCCTGTCAGGTGCAAAACCAAGTACGTTGCACAGCTGATTCAGAAAATCTTTTTTTTGTCTGCTGCTAAAAATATATTTGATCCTATAAAACAAGCAGTGAGATTTGTCGTTTGGGGAATTCCGGACAGTAGGCTTTTCCGGAATGAATGCAATTAAAGATACTTCTTTACAATGAGAGAAGCATTATGACCACCAAAACCAAAGGTGTTGCTGAGTGCTGCCCTTACAGTTCTTTTCTTTGGTTTCCAGAAGGTGAAGTCAAGCTTTGGATCTAGTCCATCATCATCTGTAAAATGGTTGATTGTTGGAGGAATGAGATCGTGCATTACGGAATAGGTACATGCAATTGCCTCGATCACTCCCGCTGAGCCAAGAAGGTGGCCAGTCATTGATTTTGTAGAACTAATATTGAGATTGTAGGCATGTTCACCAAATACACCAAGGATTGCTTTGGTTTCAGCGATATCACCCAGTGGGGTTGATGTACCATGGACATTGATGTAATCGATATCTTCAGGCGTCATTTGTGCTTCCTCAAGGGATGCCCGCATAACATTCAGTGCACCGAGCCCTTCGGGATGTGGCGCAGTAATATGGTATGCATCAGCCGTTGCGCCGCCTCCAGCAATCTCTGCGTAGATGGTTGCGCCCCTGCGTATGGCGTGTTCAAGTTCTTCGAGTATCAAGGTACCGCTACCTTCACCCATTACAAATCCATCACGGTCTTTATCAAAGGGTCTTGATGCAGTTTTGGGATCATCGTTTCGCTCACTGAGTGCCTTCATCGCGTTGAATCCGGCTACACCAGCATCACAAATCACTGCTTCGCTTCCGCCCGCGACCATGATGTCTGCTTTTCCAAGCCTGATATAATGAGAGGCCTCAATAACTGCATGTGTTGAAGATGCGCAGGCGCTGACTACTGCGAAATTGGGACCACGAAATCCATGTCGCATAGAGATATGACCAGCTGCGATATCCAAAATCATTTTGGGAATGAAGAAGGGGTTGAAGCGTGGAGTTCCATCACCCCGTGCATAATTCATTACTTCTTCTTGGAAAGTAAGTAATCCGCCGATTCCACTAGAAAAAATAACACCAACCCGATCAGGATTGACATTTTCTTTGGTGATACCCGCGTGCTTTATGGCTTCATCGCTTGAAACAAGTGCGAGCTGTGCAAAACGATCGATTTTCCGTGCTTCCTTCTTGTCTAGGTAGTCAACCGGATCGAATCCCTTTACTTCGCAGGCAAACCTTGTCTTGAACTTTGATGAATCAAAGAGTGTGATATTGTCAGCACCAGATATACCAGAGACTAACCCATCCCAGAAAGCCTGAGCAGTATTGCCAATGGGGGTTATTGCCCCTATTCCGGTGATGACTACTCTTTTCAGTTCCATATGTGACGTGTACAATAAAGGGAGGGCCCTAGATTATTTCGCGTGTTCCTCCAAATAAGTTACAGCCTGGCCAACAGTGGTGATGGTTTCAGCTTGCTCATCAGGGATGGAAATATTGAATTCCTTTTCGAATTCCATGATCAGTTCAACAGTGTCCAGAGAATCTGCACCGAGATCGTTTGTAAAAGAAGCTTCAGGAGTTACCTCGTTCTCTTCAACACCGAGTTTGTCAACAATAATTTTCTTTACTCTTGTTGCAATGTCTGACATGATTTTATTTTTTGGTTTATTGTCTGCAAAATTAAACTATTTAGAGTAAAAACCATTGTTCAAGGCAATTTCTATGTAATTATTTTCCGAGATAAAACTGCCTTAACTCATTGATAATCAGATGAAAAAATGACAACAAGCAAAAAACTTATAATAGGGGGCCGATTTTGATCAAAAAAATATCCATTCAAGTATAGGATTGCAGCAATTAATCTAATTTGTAGAATGGCAATTAAAGTCATAGAACACGGAACTTCAGCGTACCATGAAATGGTTGCGTTGAGGATGGAAATTCTTCGCAAGCCACTGGGGCTAACCTTCAGCACTGATGAATTGGATAAAGAAAAGAAAGATTTGTTGATTGGCGCCTATGAAGAGGATACGCTTCTTGCCTGCTGCATTTTAACACCTTTATCAAGGAACAGCTATAAACTCAGACAGATGGCTGTTCATCAGAAAATGCAAAGGCTGGGTATAGGTGCTGCCATGATGCATTTTGCAGAAAACGTTGCAAGAGATGCAGGCTTCAATTCAATAATCATCAATGCGCGTAAAACAGCAATTGGCTTTTATGAAAAAATGGGATACGCCATTCATCGCAACGAGTTCATTGAAGTTGGTCTACCCCATGTGGAAATGCAAAAAAAGTTAATCTAGGACTTTCCGATTCCCTTTCTAAATATCCTTCTTGCCTCATCCAGCATTTCCTCTTGGGCAAATGCATCTTTTGGAATTAGGAAAAAGGTCTTGCTGTCAAAATACAAATGGAAGAATCCTGGTGTTTCATAATACGATGAGAACTCTCTCCAGGCCCAGCTCTGCTGGCCAGTTGCAGTACTAATAAAAAAATGATCCTCTTCTATTGAAACATTAAACTGATCCCTAAAGGTTTTACTTTTCTTATAAATGAGCGCTGGCAACCATATCCAGAATGCGCCCATCATGGTAATCCACAGCACAGAGCTCATCAGGAAGGGAAGTGGAGATATCAATTTGAAGCCATAGAGTATTACGGCCAACAGGGCAAACACATTGACCAGTATCATCATCAACTTGATCTCTCTCCTAGAAATGAAATGGTACCGCAGAGCCTGCAGTACCTTTCCTTTATTGTAAGTTATTTCGACTTTCACGTGAGCAATTAGCTGCAACCCATACTGTTTCCACAGTTGAGGCATTTGTAACAGGTTCCGCTTCTTACTGTGATGTGTCCGCAAGTATTACATGCAGGCGCATCACTTTGCATGCTCTTCATGAATTCTTGAGTACTGTTCTCAGCCCTTACTGCCTGCGGTGCCTTTTGTGCTTTGGGTGCAGGAGCAGCGCCCGGGGTTGGTGCAACTACCCGAACATCAGAAAGTTCAGGCTTTGAATCACTTTCAAAGCGGGGCATTTCAGTAGCATCCCACTCATCCTTTCCTGTATTCATCACTTCTGGCTTGTCCAACACATGAACCAGGTCAGTACGGTTCAAATACTCGTAAGCAAGGCAGCGGAATACGAAGTCAACGATGGAGGTAGTTGACTTAATATTTGGATGGTCTACCATACCTGAAGGTTCAAACTTGGTAAACACAAACTTCTCTACAAACTCTTCTAATGGAACACCATATTGAAGACCAACTGAAACTGCAATGGCAAAGCTGTTCATCAAGCTGCGAAGGGTTGATCCCTCTTTGGCAAGATCGATAAATATTTCACCAAGGGTTTGGTCGTTATACTCTCCGGTGCGCAAGAAAATTGCTTGTCCGTTGATTTTTGCTTTCTGTGTGAATCCCCTTCTCTTTGCAGGAAGTTTTTTACGCTCAACAATTCTTGAAAGCTGACGCTTCAATTTTGTATCAGGTGAGGCGTGCATTCTTTTTTGTAATTCGTCCAACAACTCATCTACGGTAAGTTTGCTTACATCAAGGAATGGACTATCAGCAGAGACTGCAGCTTCTTCAGCTTTTTCCTCATCAGTAACCTTGCTATCGCTTTTATTGCTGAGTGGTTGACTAAGCTTTGAACCATCGCGGTAGAGTGCACAAGCTTTCAAACCAAGTTCCCAGCTAAGGAGGTAGCTATCGGCAATTTCAGCGATTGTTGCCTCGTTCGGAAGGTTGATGGTTTTAGAGATGGCGCCGCTGATGAATGGTTGCGTTGCTCCCATCATGCGGATATGGCCATGTGCATGAATATAGCGCTCTCCTTTTTTGCCGCATTTGTTTGCGCAATCAAAAACAGGATAGTGTTCTGGTTTAAGGTGTGGAGCACCTTCGACCGTCATGGTGCCACAAACAAAATCATTGGCTGCATCAATTTCAGAACCCTTGAAACCAAGTGCCTGAAGCATGTTCCATTCGAAGTTGAAGTACTGCTCAGGTTTGAATCCAAGGCGCTGCAAACACTCTTCGCCCAATGCATACACATTGAATACAAAACCAACCTCAAATGCAGAAACAACTGCTTCATCAAGTTTTTTGATTTCGCTGGCAATAAATCCTTTCTCACTCAACACTTCGTGGTTGATGAATGGAGCGCCGGCGAAAGAACCAGAACCAACCGCGTATTTGATGATAGCGTCTTGTTCTGCTTCAGAATATTTAAGGTTCGCAAGTGCTTGCGGAACCGATTGGTTGATGATTTTAAAATAACCACCACCAGAAAGTTTCTTGAATTTAACAAGTGCGAAGTCAGGCTCAACACCAGTGGTGTCGCAATCCATAACCAATCCAATTGTTCCTGTTGGTGCAATAACGGTTGATTGCGCATTGCGGTAGCCATATTGCTCACCCAGTTCTACTGCATCATCCCAGGCCTTGCATGCTGCCTTAAGGAGGTAATCAGGGCAATCTTTCGCCTTGATCCCTTGTGGCTTAATGCTTAGACCAACATAAGCCTGATCTGCATCGTAAGCTGCAGCGCGGTGGTTTCTCATCACCTTAAGCATGTGCTCACTATTCTCTTTGTATCTAGGGAATGGACCATGTATTTTAGCAATCTCAGCAGATGTCTTGTATGAAATACCGGTCATGATTGCTGTAATAGCCCCTGCAATTCCTCTCGCCTCATCACTATCATATGGAATACCACTCACCATCAACATGCTACCAAGATTAGCATAACCAAGTCCAAGTGTTCGATAGTCGTAGCTGAGCTGAGCAACTTCTTTACTTGGGAACTGTGCCATTAACACTGAAATCTCAAGAACGGTCGTCCACAACCTTACTGAATATTCAAAACCTTTTACATCAAATGAGTTATCAGACTCATTGAAGAACTTCCTAAGGTTTGCAGAAGCGAGGTTACATGCGGTGTTATCAAGGAACATGTACTCACTACAAGGGTTTGAAGCCCTGATTCTTCCACCTTCCGGACAAGTATGCCATTCATTGATGGTTGTATCATATTGAGTTCCCGGATCTGCACAACGCCAAGCAGCATAAGCAATTTTATCCCACAATGCTTTTGCAGATATTTTCTTCATCACTCGGCCATCCATTCTTCCGGTAAGTTCCCAATCCTCACCTGCAGCAAGTTTCTCAAAAAATGCATTCGGTATCCTTACTGAGTTATTGGAGTTTTGTCCACTTACTGTCTTGTATGCTTCCCCTTCGTAATCACTTGCATAACCTGCAGCAATAAGCGCAGCTACTTTTTTCTCCTCCTCCACTTTCCAGTCAATAAATTGCTCAATCTCAGGATGATCAAGGTCTAGACAAACCATTTTAGCCGCACGGCGGGTTGTTCCACCACTTTTAATGGCTCCTGCTGCACGGTCGCCTATTCTCAAGAAGCTCATCAATCCAGATGAAGTTCCGCCTCCGCTTAATTTTTCACCTTCGCCACGCATGTTGGAGAAATTTGTTCCAACACCTGAACCATATTTAAAGATCCTGGCCTCACGAACCCAGAGGTCCATGATACCGCCTTCGTTTACAAGATCATCTTCAACACTGAGAATGAAACAAGCATGTGGCTGAGGACGCTCATAAGCAGAAGTGGATTTTTTCAACTGACCATCCAATTGGTCTACATAATAGTGTCCTTGTGGCTTGCCCTTGATGCCATAGCTTTCATGCAAACCAGTATTGAACCACTGTGGTGAGTTCGGCACACAAGCTTGGTTAAGTATTGAAAAAACCAGCTCCTCATAAAATACAGTAGCATCTTCAGTTGAAGCGAAATAGCCATAACGCTCTCCCCATACCCTCCAGCAATGAGCCATACGATGGGCAACCTGCTTAGAAGAAGTTTCCCTTCCAAGAGAACCATCAGGCTGTGGCACACCTGCTTTCCTAAAGTATTTTTGTGCAATAATATCTGTAGCAATCTGGCTCCATTGCTTAGGCACTTCCACATTGGTCATTTCAAATACAACTTCACCACTTGGATTACGGATAATCGAAGTGCGATAATCGTATTCGAACATTTCAAACACACTTACCTTACTTGAAGTAAAATGTCTGTCGAATTTTAGTCCCTGACTGTTTGCTGTTGCTTTAGTTTTGTTTGTGGCCATCTTGCTATTATTGAGGTTAGTGGTATGCTAGTTGTTTTCCTAGACAGAGTACGAAAATATCTTTACTTGTCTACTCTTCAAACCCCTAAATATCAACACCCTGTTGATAACTGCAACAATCCGCAACAGTAGGGGCTTTGCAATTTTGTTCACTTTTTTAAAAAAATATTTTTGGTCAAATACGGGAAAATTGGTAGTCTAAATATCCTCGAAAGTTTGAAAAGAATTTGTGACAAAAATCATGTTTGAAGACGTGCAGAACAATAACTTCGCGAAAATTCATCTGCATCCAATTTTTTATGAAAACTTTTTTCTGCACAATAGCGTTTTTCTTCATGATCATTTGTTCAACAACAGTTGCACAAGAAAAAAAATTCAGCGGCTGGGCGATGAGTGCAAACACCATCAAAATTAATCCGAAAATAGTTTTTCAGTTTGATATGCAATTGCGTTCAACCAATAATTTTAAAAACCCAGAAGTGTTTATAATAAGGCCTGTATTGGCTTATATGATAAACAAAACAACTTCGATTGGTATTGGCGTTGGGTCAATTTCCACCTGGAAAACAATTGAAGAAGTACGAGACGAAACAAAAGAATTTCGCATATTTCAACAAATGAATACAGAAAAAAAATATGGTGCGTCAACAATTCAACACCGGATTAGGGTAGAAGAAAGATGGCTTCCTGAAGTTAGTGTAGCAGATGGCGCCTTTAAAAAAACTGGAACTAATTTTAATTTCAGAGCACGATACCTAACAAAATTCATGATCCCAACGAAAAAGACATTGCAGTTTTCAAAAGGTTTTTATGTGGTGGCTCAAAATGAGTTTTATTTCAATCTTGCAGGAGCATCTTTTGCTAACAATAAATTTTTCGACCAGTCAAGGACCTATGGCGGTGCTGGGCTAAGAATAAATAAAACATTGGATATCGAGCTGGGATATATGTATCAATACGTGGAAGGCGAAGCCAAGACCTACATATCCAACAGCATACTTCACTTTGCGACTTTCTTGAGACTCTAGCTCACCAAGCCCCCTAGGCTTACTTGATTGAACAATCACAAAGCGAAAAGTTTTTCGCACATTTGCAATGGAGGCCATACCAAATCATGACGCAACCCACATACAATAAGATTGTTGAACATAAAACCCAGGCTAAAAAATCTTTTGCCCTGCTCATAGATCCCGACAAAACCTCTGTTCATCAAGCAAAGAAACTGATTGAGCTGAGCAACAATGCGGCAGTAGATTTCATCTTTGTTGGCGGGAGCCTCCTGATCACCGATCATCTGGAAGAAATTGTTAAGCAGTTTAAAAAAGAATCCAACATCCCTATACTGCTGTTTCCTGGAAGTCCGGCTCAGGTAACCCCTTATGCAGACGCTCTCCTTTATTTGTCGTTGATCTCTGGAAGAAACCCAGAATTGCTGATCGGACAACATGTGATCTCTGCTCCATTGATAAGAAAAAGTGGACTCGAAATCATCTCCACAGGGTATATGCTCATCGATGGTGGAAATCCAACAACCGCCTCCTATATCAGCAACTCAATTCCAATTCCGGCAGACAAAAATGCCATAGCAGCCTGTACTGCTATGGCAGGTGAGATGCTGGGGTTGAAGCTAATCTACCTGGACGCTGGCAGTGGCGCCATGAACCCAATCTCGGAGGCAATGATTTCCGCAGTATCATCCCAAATAAGCATACCCCTCATTGTTGGAGGAGGCATTACAGAGCCCGAAAAGGCATATCGCAACTGCATGGCGGGAGCAGACATGGTTGTGGTGGGCAATGCCGTTGAAAAAGACCCTGGACTGATCAAAGAGATGAGTGTGGCCATTCGGACAGCCTCCTCAAACCCCAGCATGGTTGAGTCGCCTGAAAGTAATGGGGCATTTTAGGGTCTTTTTTAAGAAATAATCAGTTACTTTGCAGTTCATTATTTATCGTTAAAAAGATAGACTAAGAACAATGAAAAAAAACCTGACCTCCTCATCAATAGCAGAAACGGCTCATGCCGGTTCCATGCGTTGGGTTTTTACTGTGCCTCAAGGAACAGTTTTTTTATGCCGACCGATTCCATTTTTGGTACGACGTTGATAGATACCACCCCCGAACGACTGCCGTAAACTGTCTGACCCAACCCCACCAGGGATTGCGCTGACATGTGTTAATTTTCAATTCGTAAAAAATGGAACAGCAAAAACAAGACTTCAACATATATATCGCTAGCGAGGCCGACTTCGAGTTCGCTGAGCAAATTTGCCAAGAGATGGAGGAATCCGCAAAAGCAAGGGGCACAGGAATAGCAAAAAGAAGTCCGGATTATATTCGAAAAAAAATGATCGAGGGCAAAGCCGTTATTGCACTCACAAAGGAAAATACTTGGGCAGGCTTCTGCTATATCGAAACATGGGGTCATGGCAGCTATGTTGCCAACTCAGGATTGATTGTAAGTCCCTTGTTGAGGAAAAGCGGACTGGCAAGGCTAATCAAGAAAAAAATCTTTGCGCTGAGCAGGGAAAAATATCCTGATTCAAAAATATTTGGCCTAACCACAGGGTTGCCTGTGATGAAAATCAACTCAGAACTAGGCTACGAGCCAGTTACTTACTCAGAATTGACCCAGGATGAAGACTTCTGGGCGGGCTGTAAGAGTTGCATCAACTATGAGATTCTGATGAGCAAAGAAAGGAAAAACTGCATGTGTACTGCTATGCTTTATGACCCTAAGGATCATTATGAGCCAGCAGAAACAAAGCAATATTTCGAACAAAATGCTAAGGGCTTTGAACGTTTGTTCCGTTTTAAAGAATGGAAACTATTACGGTCTTTCATCAAAAAAGACGGAAAAGCAATCAGGTCAATTAAAGGTTTTTTCTCCCCATTATTTAATTTCTAACGCAAGCAGCTTATATCATGGCAAAAAAAGTAGTTCTCGGTTTTAGTGGTGGCCTGGATACCACATTCTGTGTGAAACACCTATCGGAAGAAAAGGGCTATGAAGTGCATAGCATCATTGTCAACACTGGTGGATTTAGCGAAGAGGAACTGAAAAAGATTGAAGCCCATGCCTATTCATTGGGCGTCACCTCTCACACCACAGTAAATGCAGTCAAGACATACTACGATAAAATAATCCGCTACCTGATCTATGGAAATGTATTAAAAAACAACACCTATCCGCTTAGCGTAAGTGCTGAAAGGCTGAGCCAAGCTTTACACATCGCTGAACATGTTCAGCAACTGGGCGCAGATGCAGTAGCGCATGGAAGCACCGGAGCGGGTAACGATCAGGTTCGTTTTGACATGATTTTTCACATCCTGATTCCGGGCGTTGAAATCATTACACCAATTCGCGATCTCAAACTCAGCAGGGAAGAAGAAATTGACTACTTGCAGAAAAAGGGAGTAACTGTGAATGCCGAAAAAGCGATGTACTCTATCAATAAAGGCCTCTGGGGAACAAGCATCGGAGGAAAAGAAACCTTATCGTCAAAAGGAATCTTTCCAGAATCTGCATGGCCAACCCAGGTTACCAAACATGATACCGAGGAGCTGGTCATAGGATTTGAAAAAGGTGAGATTAAATCAGTCAACGAAAAAACATTCGATCATCCATCACTTGCCATACAAGAACTGCAAACTATTGTTGGTCCCTATGGAATTGGTCGCGATGTACATGTGGGGGATACCATCATTGGCATCAAGGGAAGAGTAGGCTTTGAAGCAGCTGCGCCGATAGTAATCATCAAGTCGCACCATGCACTAGAAAAACATGTGCTCACAAAATGGCAGCTTCAATGGAAAGATACACTGTCACAGTTTTATGGCAACTGGCTACACGAGGGACAAATACTTGATCCTGTAATGCGAGACATCGAAGCTTACCTAGAACACGCACAACAAACCGTAACAGGAAAAGTATTTCTTCAGCTTATGCCCTACAGGTATCAAATTGTGGGAATAGAATCAAGCTATGACCTCATGAACAGCAAATTTGGCAAGTACGGAGAGATGAACAGCGGTTTCACAGGTGAGGATGTTAGAGGTTTTAGTAAGATTTTTGGTAATCAAAATATCATCTGGAGAGCTGTTCAGGCTGAAAACAACACCAAGGAATAAATATCGCATATGCACAACAAGATAAAAATCGGAATCATTGGCGGAGCTGGCTACACTGGCGGAGAACTCATTCGCCTGTTGTTGATTCATCCGAATGCAGACATTCAATTCATTCACAGCAAGAGCAATGCGGGGAATCCGATTTACCATGTGCACCAAGACCTCATTGGCTCAACAGAATTAACATTCTCGGCAGACATTCATCAAAATATTGATCTTCTTTTTCTCTGTCTTGGTCATGGAGAATCCACCAAATTTCTAACGCAACATCAGATCAAGCCTTCCATCCGAATTATCGATCTGGCAAACGACTTTCGCATAACAAAT
Organism: uncultured bacterium; assembly: GCA_903920455.1. Lineage (GTDB taxonomy): Bacteria > Bacteroidota > Bacteroidia > Chitinophagales > Chitinophagaceae > Pollutibacter. Next base: position 15,777 of record CAIXLY010000035.1, read on the forward strand.
CAGTCAACACAAGGGGAAAGAACCTTTGTCTACGGACTCCCTGAACTCGGAAAAGAGCTTATAAAAAACGCTAAAAACATTGCCAATCCTGGTTGTTTTGCAACAGCAATTCAATTGGGGCTCCTTCCTCTTGCAAAATCCGGACAACTAAACGAAGTATACACCACCGGAATCACAGGATCAACGGGAGCAGGACAATCGCTAAGTGCAACAAGTCATTTTAGCTGGAGAGCAAATAACATACAGGCCTATAAAACCCTGACTCATCAGCATATAGCAGAAATTCATCAGTCCATTCGCGGATTGCAAGGAAACGAAATTCCAGCTGTTCACTTTGTGCCATGGCGCGGCGATTTCACAAGAGGCATTTTTGTTTCCTCCACGCTCAGCACAACCCTATCGGTTGAAAAGCTCAACGAGCTTTATAAGGCTTACTATGCAAATCATCCATTCACGATAGTATCCGAAAAACCGATTGCGCTTAAACAAGTGGTAAACACCAATAAGTGCGTCATCCACATCGAAAAAGAAAATGATAAGGTGGTCATCCACTCAGCAATAGACAACCTTCTTAAAGGTGCCAGCGGACAGGCTGTTCAAAATATGAACCTTATGTTTGGACTGGAAGAAATTAATGGACTACATTTAAAAGCCAGCGGATTTTAAACACATATTTATGAAAGCAACAATACTCGGTGCGGGAAATATTGGAATGGCATTGGCAGAAGGCCTTGTACAAAGTGGCACATGTAAAAAACAGGAGATTACACTCACCAGGAGAAACCCAAAAACACTCGCGGAACTTCAAAAAATTGGATACAAGACAACGACTTCAAATGCCGATGCAATAAAAGATGCAGACACCATTTTTGTTTGCGTTCTGCCACAACAATTAAATGAACTTCTTCAGGAAATCAGTGCTGCCATCAATCCAAAAAAACAGCTTGTGGTGTCTGTTGTTACCGGAGCACACACCAATGTATTTAAAAATCTCCTTGGCGCCAATGTTCGAATAATCAGGGCCATGCCCAACACCGCTATGAAGGTGAGGCAGAGCATGACCTGTCTTTCTTCAGCAAATGCCACCCAAAAAGATATTGGCATGGTGCAATCCCTATTCAATACCATGGGACAAAGCATTATCATTGAAGAACAAATGATGAGTGCCGCTACAGCATTATGCGCTTGCGGAATCGCATTTTTCCTTAGAACAATCCGGGCTGCCTCACAAGGTGGTGTGGAAATTGGTTTTCATGCAGGAGATGCGTTAAAAATTGCTGCACAAACTGCACTCGGAGCAGCAAGCTTACTGACGGAAAATAAAAGCCACCCAGAGCAGGAAATTGATAAAGTAACATCCCCTAAGGGCTGTACAATAGCTGGACTCAACGAAATGGAATATCAAGGCCTAAGCTCTTCAATGATCAAGGGAATTAAATTATCAGCCGATATGGCAAACGAACTTTATAAGGAATCATGAAGCTTTTCGACGTATACCCCATCAATGACATCAACATAACCCGGGCACTTGGCTCGAGGGTATGGGACAATCATGGCAAAGAATATATGGACCTTTATGGTGGCCATGCAGTAATTAGCATCGGTCATTGTCACCCACATTGGGTAAATCGAATAAAGGATCAGCTTGATAAAATTGCATTCTATTCCAATTCAATCAAAATACCGCTGCAGGAAGAATTGGCATCAACATTAGGAGAGGTGTCAGGCAAAAAGGAATTCGAACTTTTTCTGTGCAACTCCGGAGCAGAAGCAAATGAAAATGCGCTTAAACTCGCTTCATTTCATACTGGTAGAAAAAAAATCATTGCTTTCAAAAAAGCATTTCATGGTAGAACATCTCTTGCAGTTGCTGCAACAGACAATCCAGCCATCATAGCTCCTGTTAACGAAACAGACAACATCAGTTTCCTTCCTTTCAATGATAGCGATTCACTTCGCGCTCACTTCAAATCTGAAGGAAACCAAATAGCTGCAGTTATCGTAGAAGGAATTCAAGGTGTTGGTGGAATCAATGTTGCCAGTGACATATTTTTACAAACAATCAGGGCCTGTTGTGATGAATATGGCGCAGTGTATATTGCCGACAGTGTACAATGCGGCTATGGTAGATCAGGCATTTTTTTCAGCCACGATGCTGCAGGCGTAGAAGCAGATATTTACTCAATGGCAAAAGGCATGGGAAATGGATTTCCAATCGGAGGAATCATCATCTCACCAAAGATTAAAGCAAAACACTTTATGCTAGGCACAACATTTGGGGGAAACCATCTTGCCTGTGCCGCAGCGTTAGCCGTGTTGGAAGTAATACGTGATGAACCTTTAATGCCCAATGCAGCGGCTGTTGGAAACTACCTGCAACAGAAACTAACCTCCATCCCAGAAATTAGTGGTGTAAGAGGCCGTGGCCTAATGATTGGCTTTGACGTTTCTGAAACCCACAAGAACTTAAAAAAAGACCTGCTTTTCAAGCATAGCATATTCACGGGTGAGGCAAAGCCCAACGTAATCAGGCTACTGCCTTCGCTGGCATTGAGCATGGAAGATGCCTCTCTGTTTATTTCTTCGCTAAAAAAAGCAATTGAGCAATATCAACCATAAGACCCTCATGAAACAATTCATCTCCGCCCATGATGTCTCAGACATCCCGGAACTGATCACCAACGCACTGAATTACAAAGCCAATCCCAGACGAGATGAACTTCTTGGGAAACACAAACGCATTGGCTGCCTGTTTCTAAATCCAAGCATGCGCACCAGGTTAAGCACCCAAGTTGCAGCACAACAGCTTGGCATGGAAATCGTAATTTTTAATGTTGGCAACGAAGGATGGGCACTTGAATTTGAAGATGGTGCAATCATGAATGGCACCACGAGTGAGCATGTCAAAGATGCAGCGCCAATTATGGGAAATTATTTTGATATCCTTGCCGTACGCTCTTTCCCAAAACTGGAAGACAGAGACGTTGATTATTCAGACCACATCATCAAACAATTCATAAAGTACGCAGGCGTTCCAGTAATTAGCTTAGAAAGCGCTACGCTACATCCATTACAAAGCCTGGCAGACTTAATTACCATCAAGGAATCCATCATTGAACAAAAAATTACAGACAGGAAACCTAAAATAGTATTGACATGGGCGCCTCATGTTAAAGCCCTTCCCCAGTGTGTTGCAAACAGTTTTGCCCAATGGGTGAATGCTTGGGGAGAAGCTGATTTCGTGATCGCTCATCCAGAAGGATACCACCTTGAAGAAAGTTATACCGCCGGGGCAACCATCACACACAATCAAGAAGAGGCGCTTACCAATGCCGACTTCATCTATGTAAAAAACTGGAGTTCTTACTCAGACTACGGAAAGGTTCTTTGCAATGACAACGCTTGGATGCTTAATAATAAAAAGCTGCAACTAACCAATAATGCCAAGGTGATGCATTGTCTGCCTGTAAGAAGAAACGTTGAACTCTCAGATGAAATTCTGGATGGACCAAACAGCCTGGTTACCAAACTTGCATCAAACAGGGTGTGGGCAGCTCAATCTGTAATTGCGGAGATGCTAAAATCAAGGCGTTAAAAAATGGTAAACAAAACAGTCCTGTGTTATACAATCAAAAAAAATATTAGATAAAAATAAATTGATACAAGAACCACTATACATCATCAAAGTAGGCGGAAACATCATTGATAATGATGAGAAGCTAAGTTCATTCCTCATTGCCTTTGCGGCACTGAAGGGAAGAAAAATTCTTGTGCATGGTGGCGGCAAACTTGCGACCAAACTCGCAAATGACCTTTCTGTGCCGCAGCAAATGGTGGATGGAAGAAGAATCACTGATGGAGAGACCCTAAACATAGTGACGATGGTATATGCAGGGCTGATCAATAAACAACTTGTAGCAAGGTTAAACGCCCTGGATTCCAAATCAATCGGACTAAGTGGGGCTGATGCAAATCTAATCAGCGCACACAAAAGAAACCATCCAACAATAGACTTTGGATTTGTTGGAGATGTTGATCAAGTGGATGCCGGATTCTTGCTTTCTCTAATTGAACAAGGCCTCAACGTAATCATTGCTCCCATTACCCAAGACAAGAATGGTCAGCTGCTTAACACCAATGCAGATACCATTGCGCAAGAAATTGCTAAAGCAACCGCCAAACACACCCCGACAATACTAATCTACTCTTTTGAAAAAAAGGGAGTGATGATGGATGTAAACGATGATACTACCTTAATACCTGCCATCAATGCTGAACTCTTCGAAAAACTAAAAGTTGAAAAAGCAATTTTTGAAGGAATGATACCTAAACTGGAGAATGCCCTTCAAGCAGTAAACGCTGGCGTAAAAAAAGTAATTATTGGTGACGCAACTGCGCTTGAATCATTGGTGGAAGGAAAAACTGGAACAACAATTTATTAAAAACAACAAGATGTCAGATATAACCAAGTACGCGCAAGATGCCATTACACTGCTAAAAAAAATGATCTCCATCCCTTCCTTTAGTAGGGAAGAAAAAGATGTAGCGGATGTAATTGAACTTTTCATCAGGTCTAAAGGCGTTGAAACAAAACGACTGCTCAACAACATCTATGCCCTGAATAGGCACTTCGATCCAATAAAGCCAAGCATATTCCTCAATTCTCATCACGACACAGTAAAGCCTGCAACGGGGTATAATACGAATCCCTTTGTTCCTACTGAACTAGATGGAAAAATTATTGGCTTAGGCAGCAATGATGCAGGAGGGCCATTGGTTTCATTAATCTCTACATTCCTGTATTTCAATGATAGAACTGACCTGCCCTTCAACCTTATTATTTCTGCTACGGCAGAGGAAGAAATTTCTGGGAGCAATGGCGTAGAGCTTTTGTTAAACGACACTGCATTCATCAAGGAATTGAGAGGAAGCACCATCATTGGCGCATTGGTTGGAGAGCCTACAAAAATGCAAATGGCTGTTGCCGAAAGAGGCCTGCTCGTCATTGATGCGGCAACACATGGTAAGGCAGGACATGCTGCAAGAGGAGAAGGTATCAATGCACTCAATATTGCAGTGAAGGATATCACCGAAATTAACTCCATGGTGTTTGATAGGGTATCCCCGCTAACAGGAAAAACAACAACCAATGTTACCGTAATTGAAACAGAAAACAAGGCACATAATGTTGTTCCTTCAATATGCCACTTTGTGATTGACGTTAGGGTCAATGAGCTCTACACCTTCGAGGAGATGTTGACAACCCTGCGCAGTAAATTGACCTGTGACCTCAACCCAAGAAATTCACGCCTTCGCTCAACAATGATTCCAATGAATCACCCAATTGTGATGGCTGGAAAAAAACTTGGCCTACCACATTATGGCTCTCCAACAACCAGCGATAAAGCATTGATGTATTTTCCTGCATTGAAAATCGGACCTGGAGATTCAGCACGAAGCCATACTGCAAATGAATATATTTACCCTCATGAAATTGAACAGGGAATTGCAGGATACATTGAACTGCTGGAAGAAACCAAATCATTCCTCTTACCCTAAGATTGAAAAATAATTAAGCATGAAACTCTGGAGCAAAGAAAAAACTAGCACTGCTGAGCAAATTGAACAATTTACTGTTGGCAACGACCGCAACTTCGATCTGATGATGGCAGGCTTTGATGTAGAAGGTTCAATTGCACATGTTACCATGCTTGGAGAACAGGGTTTGATGACAAAGGAACTTTCAGAAAAAGCAATTGCAGGGCTTCAGAAGATTAAGGAAGAAATCAATGCTGGCAATTTTACAATAGATGGTGGCGCTGAGGATATTCATTCACAAATTGAATGGATGCTCACACAGAGAATCGGTGAAGCTGGAAAAATGATTCATACAGGCAGAAGCAGGAATGACCAAGTTGCATTGGACATCAAACTTTTTCTTAGGTCTTCACTACAAGGATTGAGAATTGAGATTCTGGACCTATTTAACCTCCTCCAAAGAAAAAGCGAAGAAAATAAACAAACGCTCATTCCAGGATATACGCACTTTCAAATCGCGATGCCTTCATCAATAGGCCTATGGCTTGGAGCCTATGCGGAAAGTCTGGTTGATGATATGGAATTTATTGCTGCGGCCTACAGAGTAACGGATAAAAATCCACTTGGAAGCGGTGCTGGATATGGCTCATCTTTCCCATTGAATAGGTCCCGCACTACAGCATTGCTTAATTTTCATACCCTCAATTATAACTCAGTATACGCACAGATGAGTCGGGGTAAGACAGAAAAATTGGTATCGAGTGCCATTGCTTCAGTTGCCTCTACCCTGAGCAAATTATCCATGGATTGCTGCCTGTTCATGAATCAAAATTTTGCATTCATCAGTTTCCCAGATGAGTTAACAACAGGAAGCAGCATTATGCCACATAAAAAAAATCCTGACGTGTTTGAATTAATCAGGGCAAAATGCAACAGAATACAATCCGTTCCAAACGAACTCACCTTATTGACCAACAACCTGCCTTCAGGATACCATCGTGATATGCAGCTAACCAAAGAAATCCTGTTCCCTGCAATTGAACAACTAAGCGCTTGCTTGTCAATGATGAAATTGATGCTCAATGCCATGATGGTAAGGCCTCATATCCTAGAGGAAGAAAAATATAAATACATCTTCAGTGTAGAGGCCGTAAATGAATTGGTAAATAAAGGAGTTCCCTTCAGGGATGCCTATGCGGAAGTTGGCAATAGCATTGACGCTGGAGGGTTTAGCTTTGACGCTACAAAAAAATTACACCACACCCACGAGGGCAGTATAGGGAATCTTTGCAATGACAACATCAAGGAGGAAATGCGAAAGGTGGCTAGCTTTATTTCCATCTAAATGTCTTGATCAAATGCCTCATGTCTGTTTCAATAAAATCACTGACCACAGAAAGTGAATCAGCATTTGGAGATGCATCAAAATACAGTGCGCCCCTCATAAAATGTTTGGCACCGTCGGTGATATAAAACTGCCTGGAGGTTGCGGCCTCGCCACCCACATAAAAATAAACACCTGAAGATCCATAGTCTGACAAAAAGGGTGAGTCAACAATTGCGCTTGCCTTGATGGTGTGCTTGTAGGTCATTTTGTATGCCTCTTCTCGCAAGTCTTCAAAAGAGTTTTTTACTACAGAATCCTTGTACCCAGTACCAGTCTTAATTTTATAAATCGACTTGCCGCCAATTGATTTATAGCTCAGGTATATACGCCCCTGAAACTGATCAAAATCAACATTTATCCAATAGGGGGTATTCCCTATTGTGTCTACTTGTACTGAAACGTGTGCATATACAGGGTATTCAAATGCATATGGATATCCAGGGTCATTAAACAAATGATATGACCTTTGAGGGAGTTCGATGTTGTAGTAAGCCCTTGGCTTAGGGGTAAAATTACTGTTGCACGAAGCAAGATTAATAATAATTATCACTAAAAAGAATCCAACTATAATTGATCTCATCATGTTACAATGGCTGTGGGGCAGTAATGGTAATCTTTACTTTTTGTATTCTATTCACAAGTACCTCCAGTACAGTGAACGAAAAATCCTGGGCAACAAGGACTTGATTGACTTTGGGAATTTCTCCTGCCAACTCAAGTACTAAACCGGCCACCGTTTCACTATCCCCTCTGAAACCATCAAAGATTCTACTGGGCAGGTGCATAATCTTACACGCTTCGTTGATCATCATCTTGCCCTCAAAAATATAATTGAACTCATCAATTCGAATATTCACCGACTCCTCATCATCATATTCATCCCTAATCTCACCGATGATTTCCTCTAAAATATCTTCCATGGTTATTACGCCATCAGTGCCTCCAAATTCATCCACTACAATTGCAAAGTGTGTTCTCTTTGCTTGAAATTCTTTCAGTAAATCTTCAACAAGCATTTGCTCATGAATAAAAAAAGCAGGGCGCAACAATTGCTTCCACTCAAAATCATCCCCCTTATCAAGGTATGGTAGAAGATCTTTCGAATGAATCATGCCATTGATGGTATCTAAACTGTCTGTATACACTGGAAACCTTGAGTATTGCTGATCGGCTACGCGTTTTTTTAATTCACTAAAACTGATCGAGGCATCAACACCTTGAACATCAAGCCTACTGCGCATTGCCCTTCTTACAGTTACATTTCCAAACTGTGCAATTCCTTTTAAAATATTTTTTTCCTCCTCTGTTGTGCCATCATTTGTTCCCAGTCCAATGGCCTGATCAATCTGATCAAGGCGGGAAGTCATGTCATTAGTTCCTCTCAAAGGCTTTTCAATTCGTTCAGTAATTCCAGCCATCCATCCTCCTGGTATTGAAAACATTTTAAAATTTAACCAAACGAAAAAAGAAGAATAGTATGCGAACCTGATATAGTTATTTGAAGCCCACACTTTTGGCAACAACTCCCCAAAAAGAATCAAAACAACAATGGCAAGTACAAGACGCAATAAAAAAAGTAAGAGTCCGGTTACTCCGGGAAACATCTCTTCTGTCAGCAAATAATTACACAACAAGACAATTAGAATCCGAAATACCATGTTGCCTACCAGCATTGAAGACATCAACAGACGGGGTTCGCGTAAAAGTTGGAGCATCCTGTTGGAGCCAGGATATTGCCTAGCCCTTAGGTTGTTCAACTCTTTATATCCAATAGAAAAAAATGCAATCTCCGCACCAGAATTCATAAATAGCATCAGCAAGGAGATCAACAACAGAATGGTGAGAACGATCATTGGTTCAAAAATACAGAAAACTACACTAGCAGCATTTATTGGATGTTAATCTTGGTTGAGGTATCTGGTGATGAGTCTGGGGAAGGCTAATTTTTTTAATTGTGAACGAGACTTCCATACATGGCTTGGATGATTGATTTTATCATGCAGTTGAACATGAAGAATCCGGCAGTGAATCCGCTGGTGGGTTAGTTGATGAATCAGTGGGGATGAAAGTTCAATGATATCTTCTTTCGTTAGTCGATGTTTTATTCCCCAAAATGAAAGCTTACTCAGTTCCTTTTCTTCAGCAGGTTCATCTGTTTCCCGCAATACAAATTCAAAGAGGTCTTTCCAGATGCCATTTTCTATTCTCTTTCTCACCAGTTGGCTTCCCTGGTGCTCTAGCAGTAAGTAATAAAAAAAACGCTCTATTGGTTTCTTCTTTTTTGCCTTGATGGGGAAATTGGTTTGAGCGTTGTGCTTCAGGGCATAACATTGCTTTCGAAGGGGGCAGGTTTCGCAGATTGGATTCTTTGGCTTACAAACTGTTGCGCCAAAATCCATAATGGCCTGATTATAAGATGCCGGATCCAGTTTGTCTATAAGCTCCCCTGCCAAAAGCTCAAGCATTTTTTTACCATTTGCCTGATCAATAGGGTCGGTAATACCAAACACCCTGGATAATACCCGGATCACATTCCCATCAACGACTGCCAACGGCAAGCCAAAGGCAAAGGAGCCAATGGCGGCGGCAGTGTATGCCCCAACCCCTTTTAGGGAAAGCAGGCCCTCTACACTTTGGGGAAAGATCCCGCCCCTCTCCAAACTAATCTCCTTAGCCGTCTTGATAAGGTTCCTGCATCGGGTGTAGTAACCAAGTCCCTCCCACATCTTAAACACTTCATTATCATTGACTTGCGCCAAATCATGAACAGTCGGGAACCGTTTTATGAAGCGATTATAATAATCCAGCCCTTGCTCTACCCTAGTCTGCTGCAGGATGATTTCACTTAACCAGATTTTGTAAGGATCTCGAATGCCTTTCCAAGGCATATTCCGATCATTTATCTGATTGTTCCACTTGAGCAGCGCCTTGGAAAACCACACTTTATGTTGTTTTTCAACCACTTATATTGATTTTAATTTGGTAAAGCGATAAAATATATGCAATTTTAGTGAACTGTTTTACAATTTTTACAATGCCATATCTGTGAAACAGCAAAGAAACTTTAAAATAATTTTTAATATTCCAAATATCCTGAACTGATTAAAATCAAATACAAATGAGAAAAGCTGATTTGATTAATAAAATTGCCGAAAAAACGAATATACCAAAGGTAGATGTTTTGGTTACCCTTGAAACCATGTTCAAAGAGATCAAAGCCAGTCTTTCTAATGGTGAGAATATATACATACGTGGTTTCGGTAGCTTTATCACAAAGAAAAGGGCCGCTAAAATTGGGCGCAACATCAAGCGCAACACAGCAGTTCATATCCCTGCTCATTTCATCCCCGCATTCAAGCCTGCTAAGGAATTTATGCAGGAAGTAAAAAAACTGGAGATCAGTGCCCAAATCAAAGAAGAAGGTGCTGATGAAATGGCCTAGCACAAGCGTTCCGCCTAAAAAAATTATTCAATGTTGAAAAAACAGCAATGGATTGCAGCTGCTGCTGGAGTAGCGCTGCTGTTCGCTATATTTATTTTTGGGAAATTCAGTCCTTCGCATGAAGACCATGAGGGGCATGACCATGCTCAGGACAAAGTGGGGCAAAAAGAGTTTGATATTAATGTGTATATCGGCGAATTGAAGAAAACAATGACCCCTACACAGTCGGCCTACCTCACTTCACTTGAAGATGCCCTAACCCGAGGAGACCTGGTTACACAGCGAAAAGCCAACTATCAATCACTTTCAAACTTTTGGAGAGATAGCATCCATAGCTTTCTTCCTTACGTCTATTATCTAAGCGAAAAGGCCAAGTTGGAAAATTCTGAAAAAAACCTCAACTTCGCAGCCCACTCGATATTGGAAGAATTGAGGGGAGTAACTGATCCAGGCTTGAAAACATGGATGGCAAACCAGGCTAACGACCTGTTTACCCGGTCACTGAAACTCAATCCAAGCAATGATTCCGCCATCATCGGCCAAGGCAGCACCTTTTTCTTTGGTGCAACTGGGGCGCCAATGGAAGGAATCATGAAAATAAGGGCGGTTGCGGAAAAGAATCCGAACAATGTTTTTGCCCAATTTATGTTGGGATACGGCGGGATGGTTTCCGGCCAAAATGAAAAAGCAATTGAACGTTTCAAAAGAGTAGTGGAGCTTGATCCGGAAAACGCTGAAGCTGTTTTCCTTCTTGCTGAACTCTATGAAAAGTCAGGAGATAAGAAACAAGCGATTGAATGGTATCAACAAGGATTGAAAAACGTAAAGAATCCTGAACTGATCAAAGCACTTGAGGAAAAGATAAATTCATTGAAATAATTATTAACACTTTAAACTCACTGAGTTATGCCTTGTGGTAAAAAAAGAAAACGTCATAAGATAGCTACGCACAAACGTAAAAAGAGACTAAGAAAGAATCGTCACAAGAAAGGGAAGAAATAATCCTTTTCAATTCTCTCATCCATTAAAGCATTGGTGTTGGGTTAATCTGGGAATCAATATTCTTAGCATTGGCCTCACCTTACGTGCAATAATAACTCAGACATACGTTTGAACAAGGAACTTATTATAAACTCATCTGCCCAGGGTGTTCAAATTGCCCTGTTGGAAGACAAAAAACTGGTAGAACTTCATAACGAAAAAGCAGATGCCAGTTTTGCTGTAGGTGATCTCTATTTGGGTAAGGTGAAGAAACTAATCCCTGGTCTTAATGCAGCATTTGTAGATGTTGGTTTTGAAAAAGATGCCTTTCTTCACTACACAGACCTGAGTCCGTTTGCCAAATCCTTGTTGAAATTCACGCAGATTTCAATCAACACACCGGTACAGAGCCAACAAGATTTCTCAAACTTTACTGTTGAAGCAGAGATTGTCAAGACAGGGAAGATTAATGAAGTACTTGGGCAAAAACCAAACATACTGGTTCAAATCCTTAAAGAACCCATCGCAGCAAAAGGACCACGCCTCAGTTGCGAAATATCCTTGCCGGGAAGGTTCGTGGTAATCACTCCATTTAATGATGTGATTGCCGTCTCAAGAAAGATTCACTCAGGTGAGGAAAGAAAACGTTTGCAAAAAATTATTGAAGCAATTAAACCAAAGAATTTTGGGGTAATTGTTCGGACTGCTGCAGAAGGAAAAAATACTGCAGAGCTTCATGAAGACCTTAACACTCTTTTCATGAAGTGGAAGTCTATGCAACAAAACCTAAGTGGTGCCGTTCCTCCTGCAAAGGTGCTTAGCGAGCAGACAAAGGCCACTAGTATACTACGAGATCTCCTGAGTGCAGACTTTAATAAAATTGTCGTTAACGACAAGCAACTTTATGCAGATACAAAAGCATACATACAAAGAATTGCGCCAGACAAGGCAGATATTGTTTCTCAATATACAGGCACGGCTTCAGTATTTGATCACACCGGAGTTACCAAACAAGTGAAAGGCTCCTTCGGCAAAACGGTAAACCTCCCTAGTGGCGCCTACCTCATCATCGAGCACACTGAAGCATTGCATGTTGTTGATGTTAATAGCGGATACAAAAGTGTCGGAAACAATCAGGAAGATAATGCCTTACAGACAAACCTGGAGGCGGCTGAAGAGATTGCCCGACAATTAAGGCTTAGGGATTTGGGTGGTATTATTGTGGTGGACTTTATTGACATGAAGCTTCCAGACAATAAGAAGAAGCTTCAAGATGCAATGGAAGAATTCATGAAGCTTGATAGGGCCAAGCATGCTGTTCTTCCAATTACCAAGTTCGGACTGATGCAGCTGACTCGTCAGCGTATGAAGCCGGAGATGAACATCAATACACAAGAACAGTGTCCATCCTGCCAAGGAACTGGTAAAATATCCTCTACCCTTGTATTGGAAGATGAGATCGAAAAAAATATTAGCTACTTAAGTGAGCAAAAGCACAAATCACTTTCTATTTCAGTACACCCTATCCTTTATGCTTACCTGACAAAAGGATTTATTTCGAAAAGACGCAAATGGTCTTGGAAGTATAAGATTGCCCTTTCCATCAAGGCAGATAATTCATACTACCTTACTGAATTCCATTTCTTCGACAAGAGTGAGGAAGAAATCAGACTTTAATTATTTTCCGAAACTTAGTTTCAAGAATTTTGAATTTACTAATATGGCACTGCTATTAAGTATTAGTGCAGCATATGATCAAGTCTGCATAAGACACACAATCACACAAGTCAATCGTTACTTCAACTTTTCAAAGGCATAAAAAAGCCCGCATACCATATGCGGGCTTTGAAAATATCATGTACGCGGATTAGTAATCGCTGTTTTGAATCATGTTTTCATTTGCATTCAAGACTGACTGCGGAATAGGCAATGTCCACTCTCTCGCGTCTGATGCAAGCAAACAAGATCCCGAAGCTGAAATTGCAGATTCTCCACAAGGATAGCCTCTTGAAATTGTACGCGTAGTTCTTTTTAGATCAAAGAAGCGGTGGCCTTCTCCTACAAGCTCAGCTCTTCTCTCATCAGCAATAGCATCCAACAGATCTTGACCGGTTAAAGATTCATCTTCATAGTCTGCAATCCTTGCTGCACGGAGTTCATTTAGACTGCTCATGGCAAGGGCATCGCTTCCAGAACGGGCCAATGCTTCAGCATGAATAAGAAGCATTTCTCCGCTACGGATAGCAGGGAAATTGGCATTCCCATCAGCTGATGCTTTACCCTGGTACTTGGTGATTGACATTGAGCCATCTACCTCAGAGAAAAATGCCAGGAATCTAAGGTCATTAGATTTGATTAATCCTGAAGTGCCATCAGTAACAACAATTTCCGGAACCGGCCTAAAGTAGGACCTTCCGTTGTCTGGCCAGTACATGATGTAAGTAGGACCAGACTGTCCAGACTCAAATTTAACGTTCCAAATAATTTCACCCACATTGGTTTCGTCATACATGCCAGAAAACTCTTCCTGCGTTGTAGCCAAAGGACGACCATCTTGTGCAGTCAATGCACTATATGCAGCATTAGCAGCATCTGTCCAGTTACCAGCATAGAGATGAATTCTAGCGGCAATAGCGTAAGCCGCATTCAAGTCAATATAAGATCTTGTAGTTAATCCTGCTTCGTTAATATCCATGTCCACATCACCCAACAAAGCAATAGCCTCATTAATATCAGATATCAAATTCTGGTAATAATCAGGATTTGAAATTCTTGCTGGCTTCAAAGAAGTAGATACAATAAATTTCTTGGTGTATGCAAGGGCTAAACTAGAGCTTGCAGTCTTATCGTAAGACGGAGCAAAATATCTAAACAAATCAAAATGAGCCAAAGCGCGTATAGCAAATGCTTGACCTTTAATTCTGTTTGCTTCTCCCTGATTCAAATCAGTAGTAAACTTATCTATATCTCTAATAACGATGTTAGCAGCAGCGATTACCTCATATGGCGCACTGTAGAATGCAGAAACTTGATCTGTAGTAGAGTTATAAAGCCAATCTGCCATATCTCTAGAATTGGCCAACGATTCCGTAGTTGACTCATAGAGATTATCACTCATTGCATCTGGCATAATAGACCAGCCTGCGCCAGATCCGCTAGCAGAACCATAATAATTTGAGGCCCTAAACCCTGCATAAGCACCTGTTAGCACCTCACCAACTTGCTTCATGCTTGAAGGGTTGTTTAATGCATCAAGAGAATACTCAGGAGAAAGGTCAATTACTTCATCTTTTGAGCACCCATGTAACAAGCTGATCGCTATCAGAGCTATTAATGTATTTTTAAATAATATCTTCTTCATTGTAATGCGTTTGATTGGTGATTAGAATCCGATGGACAGGCCAACAGTTGTTTGAATGAGTGCTGGATATTGGGCGCCGACAAGTGCAGTACCCGTTATTTCAGGATCGAAACTTCGGTACTTGGTTTTTGTCCACCAGTTCTGACCTTGAACAAAGATTCTTGCAGAACGAATATTAGCTTTAGACAAGAACTTGGTGTTGAACGTATAGCCAAGAGTTACGTTACGCAATCTCCAGAAGCTGCCATCCTCTAAGAATCTTGTGGTTTCAGAAATAAAAGGATTTCTTGGCCCATAATCAGTTGCACTAGATGATGACCTTGGCACGTCTGTAATTTGACCCGGTGCTGTCCACTCACGAAGAAGTGTTGCATCCATATTATCATAAAAATAGGATGGGTTGGTAACGTTTATTCTATCGTTGTTGTAAAGAAAACGCTTGAGGAAGAAGTTGAGTTGAGCACTCAGGTCAATGCCTTTATAGCTCCAACTACTTGTCAGCCCCCCAAACCAAGGAGCATCTGAAGTGCCCTGGTAAGTGGCATCATCTGGCGAGAATACCATCGTGGTGGTACCATCTTTCTTTAAGTACTGTGAATTTCCGTTTGCAGGATTTACTCCAGCATATGGAACATAATAGTGCGTATTAAGAGGGTATCCTTCTTTCAGGATTATATTTCCAGAGACAACAGAGTCAGTTGGTAAATCAACGATTCTGTTTTTATTATATGTGAGGTTGCCTCCAATTGTCCATGTAAAATTCTTTGTTTTAATGATATCTCCACGAAGAGACAATTCAATACCACTATTTTTTACACTGCCGAAGTTACTCGGCACGCTACTGAAACCGCTGATTGAAGGATCTATAGGAAGTGAATAAAATAATTCAGTTGTTGTCCGATCATATATCTCAATAGTACCACTCAACCTTCTGTTGAGAACCGCAAAATCCAACCCAAAGTTGGTTGTTTTGTTGGCTTCCCAACGGTAATCAAGATTACCTGCGGAGGATGGTGTCCAACCGGTCACCCCTGCATAAGAAGAACGCCCGAATAATGGAAGCGGGAAATCGCCTGCAGCAGTTATGTTATTACCCGTTGTACCAATACTTGCACGAAAACGAAGGTCGTTAATGAACAAAAGATTAGCCATAAATTTTTCGTCTGAAACAACCCAGGTTGCTCCTACAGATCCAAAATTTGCAAATCGATTGTTGACTCCAAAACGGGAAGAGCCGTCACGACGACCTACCAATGTCAAGAAGTACTTAGCATCATACCCGTAATTGAAAATTCCAAAATAAGACAGTAGTCCATTCGCTGTTCCAGTACCACCTACAGTGGGTATGAATGTTGGGTTTGCGGCACTGCCTGCAGTGATACCCGCTTCATTTGTAAATCCGTTGGTGAATCCATAGCCAGTGAAGTTGAATCTGCGGTAATCACTTTTAACGGCTTCTGTGAAAACTCCACCCTCAACTTCATGCTTTCCAAAAGTTCTTTTATAGTTTAAAGAAGTGGTACCAGTGTAGCGGAATGCGCGGTTGCTTTCTTTGTATAGGATACCCGTTTTAGATTGACCACCAGAAGTCAGAGGATCTGTAAACTGACTATATTCCCCTTGAGCGTAATCAAGTCCCCAATTTGTTCTTGCATTTAATCCCTTAAGAAAAGGAAAATGATATTCAAGATAGCTGGAAGCAACAGTCTTGATCTGCAAATTATTATTATAATTTTCAAAGAGCTCCATGGCACCATTGGGCTGATAAGAATACAGCAAACCAGGGCCGCCATATTGCTGATAATCTTTTGTATTGGGGTCGAAATCTCTTTCATAGGGATTAGACCAACGAACAGCATTGAGCGGAGTATTCAAATAGGTATCTCCTTCCGCAGTTCTTTTGATTTTAGACCAACCAGATTGAAGGTTGATTCCAAAGCGCCAATTTTTTATTGTATTGTCGACATTTACACGAGCGGTATAACGCTTCATTCCAGTAGTCTTTACGATACCTTCTTGATCCATATAAGACAAAGAAGCAAAGAACTTAGAGGTCTGGGTACCACCAGAAGCATTAATCATGTGCTGATGCGTAATGCCTCTTTGAAATAAGGCATCTTTCCAGCTAAAGTTTACTTTACGTAAGCTATCAGCGAAGTCATCTTCCCATCCGTAAGGATTACCCCTTTGTAACTCGTATGTAACTTTTTGATCACTATTCATAACCACAAGACGATCTTCAGGAAGATCACTTACACCATATTGCGCATCATAATTCAATTGAAGTTGACCAACACGTCCACGGCGTGTAGTGATTACAATAACACCATTGGCACCACGTGATCCGTACATTGCCGTTGCAACCGCGTCTTTCAATATCTCAACACGATCAAAGTCACCTTGATTAAGTGTTGCGAAATCACCAGCAGCAATTTCAATGCCATCCATTATATATAAAGGTGTATTACCGCCACTTATTGAACCATTGCCGCGGATCCGCACTGAGGCAGATGCGCCAGGCTGACCACTACCAGCAACAACTGCAACTCCAGCAGCCTGACCTTGTATGGCTTGGTCAAACGAACCAAAAGGTTGTTTACGAATTTCTTGTGTGGGAGCTGTTGCAATTGCACCAGAAAATTTCTTACGCTGAATTGTTGTGTAACCAGTTACCACAACTTCGGAAACGCTGTTAGCAGAAGCTGCTGATAAACTGATTGAAAGTGGAGCGCCCGTTAGTTTTACCGACATGTCCTCAAATCCGATTGAGGAGATTGATATAGAAGTCGCTGAAGCAGGCACAGAGATGGTGAACTCACCATTTGCATTGGTTGCGCCAATTGATTTCCCCCCTACACTTATTGTAGCACCTGAAACAGGTCCGCCGCTAGACTCAGTTACCTTGCCGCTAACAGTTTTGTTTTGAGCGAATGAGGTTGCTATGAAAAGTAACGACATTACCAGTAGTGATAGGATTTTTCTCATGTAGTCTATAGTTTTGAAATTATGTTGATCTGCAAAAACTCAATTCTTTATACAATTGAGTTCAGAAGGTTTGCCCCCTGATTTTCAAAGAAAACGTTAATTCATGCCAAATATTGCTGACCCAGATAAAATAAAAATTGATACTGCCATTGGGCGGAGTCGTAGAATCCAAAAAATCCTCGACTGTTTCAATGCTCAGCCAAGGGTTCGCTACAACCAAAGGCTAAAAAATGATGTTAGTCGCGATCCCTATTCCCTAAAAAGATGAGAGTATATTGAACTAGGGTAACCAGATAAGCAATTGCCGCAACAACATAGGTCATCGCAGCCCATTTAAGCGCTTCCTTGGCCATGTTATGCTCTGAAAGGGTGGCAACCCCGGAAGATTCCAGCCAAATAAGGGCCCTTTTGCTGGCGTCGAACTCAACGGGGAGGGTGATCAAAGAAAATACTGTTGTGAGTGCAAAAAGAATGATTCCAGCGAGAAGAAGCCCGGGAAAACGTTAATTAAGGGTATTTCAGCCAGTAAACCCAGCTGAATGAGCATGGCACTAACCTGAACTATAGGCACCATCCTGCTCCTGAACATGAGCCAAGGGTATGCTCTGACGTGCTGAACGGCATGCCCGCACTCATGGGAGGCCACTCTAGCAGCTGCAATGCTAGGATGATGGTACAACTCAGGGCTGAGACTGACCGTCTTGCTAATGGGGTTGTAATGATCTGAAAGAAACCCCTCCCCTGAAACGACCCTAACATCGTAAATTCCGTTCTCATGAAGCATGCGCTCGGCTACCTCTTTCCCAGAGAGATGAGATGCCAGGGGTACTGCCCCAAACTGCTTGAATTTCGACTTCAACCTGAAGGGAACCAACATGCCAATTCCTACAAACATTAAAGAAACCAAGCAAATAGAGCCCATAGATCTTTTTTAAAAAATTAAGGAGGGTTTAGTGAAAGAGCTGTAAAAAAATAATTTTGTCGGGATTTTGACAAGTCGCATTTATTGCATCGCAAGTCATTGTAAATCAGTTATTTATTATAGCATCTGTTGAGGCCAAAAAGCCTCTTTACTACTAATATGGGGGGCTAAATTTATTCACAAAGGGAAAAATTAATTTTGTACTGTGGGAGCAATTTGTAATTTAGTGGAAGAATTTAATGGGTTAGTAAGTACTGAAGGGTCAGCTTTTGCTGGCCCTTTGGTTTTTTAGAAAGGTTGTTTTTTCATCAAGACATTTTCGTCAAAATACAATACCAAAAGCGAAGGTTCGCAAAAGTTTTCTGCACCGGTTCTTTACCTTTAACGAATGAGCAAAATAAAGAAAGCATTCTTTTGCAAAAACTGCGGATACGAATCTCCAAAATGGTCAGGAAAATGTCCTGCATGCAATGAATGGAATACGTTCACAGAAGAAATCATCCACAAAGAAACTTCAAGTCAAAAAGAAAACTGGAAAGAAACACAATCAGGGCAATCAAAAAGTGTTGTACTACACGAAGTAATATCCAAGGAAGGTGAAAGAATTATAACGAAAGATCAAGAATTAAATCGTGTACTTGGAGGAGGAATCGTTCCTGGAAGTTTGGTGCTCGTTGCGGGAGAACCCGGGATTGGTAAGTCAACTTTATTTTTACAAGATGCGTTGATGATGAATGAACTTCGCATACTCTACATCAGCGGAGAAGAAAGTGAACAGCAAATTAAAATGCGCGCAAATCGCATCAATGTTTCTCACGATGAATTCTATCTACTCACTGAAACATCGACCCAGAGCATATTTCAAGAGATAAAAAAAATAAAACCTCAGCTTGTTATCATCGACTCAATACAAACTTTACAATCTCCTTACATCGATTCTTCACCAGGAACAATATCACAAATAAGAGAATGTACATCTGAGTTTCAACGCTTCGCAAAAGAAACACAAACACCTGTTATATTAATAGGACACATCACAAAAGATGGCAGCATTGCTGGACCGAAACTTCTTGAGCACATGGTGGATACTGTCTTGCAATTTGAAGGAGATCAACACTATGCCTACAGAATTCTTCGCACCACAAAAAATAGATTTGGGTCCACCGCTGAACTTGGGATTTATGAAATGACTGGAGTAGGCATGAAGCCGGTAGAAAATCCATCAGACATTCTTATCAACCAAAAAGAAGAACAACTTAGCGGTATTGCAATCGGTGCAACTATGGAAGGATTGAGACCATTGCTCATAGAAGTTCAAGCACTTGTTACTCCATCTGTTTACGGAACACCTCAGCGAACTGCAAGCGGATTTGATCTCAGAAGGCTTCAATTGCTCCTTGCCGTACTGGAAAAAAGAGGTGGTTTTCACTTCGGCACAAAAGATGTTTTTGTGAATATTGCAGGCGGACTCAAAATAGAGGACCCGGCAATTGACCTTGCCATGGTCTTTGCCTTACTGAGCTCCTATGAGGACATCCCCCTGTCCCAAAAGACCTGTTTTGCAGGGGAAGTTGGGCTTAGCGGAGAGATTAGGGCAGTAAATCGGGTAGATCAAAGAATCTCAGAGGCAGAAAAACTGGGTTTCGAGAATATTGTCATCAGCAAATACAATAGAAAATCAGAATCTCACAATGGAATCAAGACTACCTCCGTAGCCCTAGTAGAAGAAGTATACAGAACAATATTCAAATAAAAGGGGTAGATGAGACACCTGGCTCGTGAGGCTTATGAGTCAATCATTCATTTATTCTACCCAAGCATCTGCTTTGGATGCCAGAATGAAATCATAGAAGGGGATGAAATGCTTTGCATATCATGTCTTCAATCTCTCCCTTATACATCGTTTGAAACGATAGAAAACAATCCAGTTTCAACGCTTTTCTGGGGGAGATGCAAGATCATAAATGCCTTTAGCACGTTCTACTTTATCGAACAAACTCCATTGCAAAAAATTATTCATCAAATTAAATACAAAAACGAAGAAAACTTAGGCGTTTACATGGGGCAACTCATGGGATACAAGATTGAAGCAATTAAAAGAAACATAGCGGTCGACTTATGTATCCCCATGCCACTGCATCCAACAAAAGAACGAGAGCGAGGATATAACCAATCAGCACTGCTTACAAAAGGAATCGAAGAGGCCACAGGAATTCCGACAAAGCTGAACACGCTCACTAGAAAAACACATACAAGCTCTCAGACAAAAAAGACTCGAATTGAAAGATGGATGAATGTTGAAAATATATTTGACATCAATGATCCAAATGAAATAAAGGGTAAGCATGTTTTATTAGTAGACGATGTAATTACTACTGGGGCTTCAATAGAAGCCTGCATAAACGTGCTGCTTGCAAACCAAGCAGCCGGAGTATCAGTGGCCAGTCTTGCTTATACAATCTAAAAGGAAATCATTCTTTTGTTATGCTTTAGTGTTAAATTTGACATACAATTCTATTTTATGATCAGACTAATCATTCTTATTTCATTCGCCATGTTCACATCCGCAAATACTTCAATTCATCAATTTAAGGTCCCTTCAATCGATGGAAAGACAATTGATTTTTCAAAGTTTAAAGGAAAGAAAATTCTTATTGTAAATACAGCATCTGAATGTGGCTATACACCGCAGTATGCAGATCTTGAGCGACTATACAAAGCACACGGAAGTAAACTTGTAATTGTTGGATTCCCTGCAAACAATTTCGGTGGACAAGAACCAGGCTCAAATGCTGAAATAAAAGACTTCTGCCAGAAAAATTATGGGGTAAGTTTCATCATGGCAGAAAAAGTTTCTGTTAAAGGATCAGACATTCACCCACTATTCAGCTGGCTTACAAAAAAAGCGGCCAATGGTGTGATGGATGCAGAGATCAAATGGAATTTCACTAAATTTCTTCTTGATGAAAAAGGCCAACTCATAAAAGTATTCCCAAGTGGCGTAAATCCGATGAGTGAGGAGATTACGAAAATGCTTTAAATACAAGGTTGAGGGAGGTTTAGAGAGGTTGAGAGAAGTTTAGGGGTTTAGATGTTTAGTGGAATAGATTGTAAATTCAACTTAGGTGCTAATAGAATCAAGTTCCATAAGAGAACCTAAATAAATTAATCATAGAATTACTAAACGCCTAAACAACTAAACTTCTCTCAACCTCTCTAAACCTCCCTTAACCTTACCTTTACCCCATGCAATTCAGTGAAATATTCGGGCATACTGCAGAGAAGGAAAAACTCGTCAGCTTAGTAGCCAACAACAGGTTAAGTCATGCCCTATTGTTTTTATCTAAAGAGGGAAGCGGAGCACTTGAACTGGCCATTGCCCTTGCTCAGTATATTGTATGTGAAAGAAATAAACCTGGAAACAAAAGTAGTGAAGCCTCCTTATTTGGAGAAGAGGCCCCCTCAACATTCCTAAACGACGCCTGCGGCAATTGCGCATCGTGCAGAAGGGCGTCTGGACTAATACATCCTGATATTCATTTTTCATTTCCAACAATTATCAAGACTTCCGGAGAAAAACCCGTTTCAAGCGACTTCATCACGGAGTGGCGAAGCTTCGTACAACAAACTCCATTTGGAAATGCCTATGATTGGCTGCAATCTATAGGCGCTGAAAATAAGCAAGGAAATATCACAGTGCATGAATGTGAAGACATCTTAAGAAAACTGAGCTTAAAGAGTTTTGAAAGTGGTTACAAGATCTTGATTCAATGGATGCCAGAATATCTCGGCGCATCAGGAAACAAGCTACTGAAGCTCATTGAAGAACCTCCCGCAAATACACTATTCATCTTTGTAGCAGAAGACGAATCAAAAATACTGCCAACCATCCTCTCAAGAACCCAACTCGTTAAGTTCAATCGGCTGGAGTCTAGGGATGTACAAGATTGGCTAATCACAAAACAAGCAGTGCCCAAAGAAAAAGCAATCCAAATTGCCTCAATGGCAAATGGCAACTTGAGGGAGGCATTTCAACTGCTTCATCAGGCTGATGAAGACTGGCAGGAGATGCTCAGAGAATGGCTTAACGCCATCCTAAAAAATGGGCCCCCTGCACAAATCAAATGGGTAGATGAAACCAGCAAACTGGGAAGGGAGAAACAAAAGCAGTTCGTAGCCTATTTTATTCATCTGTTGTCGATTGCCGTTCATCTGGCAAATCAAGGAACCGCTCCTGATGTAGATGAGAAGGAGCTTGATTTTGCCAATCGCCTTCTCCGCCTAGCAGCTACCGAACAACTCGAGGCCATAGTCCATCAGCTGGATAAAGCAATCTATCAAATTGAAAGAAACGCCAATGCCAAGATGCTTTTCATGGCGCTGACCATCAAAATTTATCATATAATAAGAGATAAAACTGTAATTTTAGCAAACTGACACGTGATGAGGACTGGATGGAGCGCGGTGGATCTCTGAAGAACAATTGCATAATTAGTAGTGAATATATAAAGAAGCGGCAGGTCGTTTTGTGATTTTTTGTTTTGCACATTGATTTTCCTACCTAGATCCTCCCCAATTTCTCATCTCATTTTTTGAACAATCGACTCGATACTCTTTAACAGAGTACCCGGCACAAATATGTTAATATGGGATGCAGTTCATGCGGAACCAAAGACGGAGGAAAACCAGGCGGCTGCCAAAGCAATGGTGGCTGTAGTTCTGGAGGTTGCAACAGACTTAACGTTCACGATTGGCTGGCCAATCTTCCGTTCACCGACCCTGCAATATCTTGCAGAATCGTAGAAATCAGTTTTAATAACGGCAGCAGAAAAGACTATTTCAGAAATACCACACTCCACCATTTCAACAAAGGCGAAATAGTCAGTGTTGAAGGAGTTAGCGGTTATGATGTTGGAGTAGTTAGCCTTAGCGGAGAGCTAGTTCGTATGCAATTGAAGAAGAAAAGAATTGCCGAAGACCATGCCGACATGAAAAAGATCCTCAGAAGGGCAACCGAAGTGGAAATTCAAAAATGGCAGGAAAATAAAGCCAAAGAAAAAGAAGCCCTAGCACGTGCAAGAGCAATTTCTAGGCAATTGAAACTCGTGATGAAAATTTGCGAAGTTGAATTTCAGGCAGATGGCCGCAAAGCAACATTCTATTATACCGCAGAAGACAGGGTTGATTTCAGAGAATTGATCAAACTATATGCTGGCGACTTTAAGATTAAGGTTGAAATGAAGCAGATTGGTGCTCGCCAAGAAGCGGCCAAAGTTGGTGGCATCGGAAGCTGCGGAAGAGAGCTTTGCTGCAGCAGCTGGTTGAACGAATTCAAAAGCGTAACCACAGCCATGGCGCGCTATCAAAACCTCAGCATCAACCAAACCAAACTTAGTGGTCAGTGTGGTCGACTCAAATGTTGCTTGAACTATGAGCTCGATACTTACCTCGATGCACTTCAGCACTTCCCCGACCATGTAGACATATTACAAACTGCAAAAGGAAATGCACAGCTCATTAAAAAAGATATTTTCAAAAACTTGATGTGGTATACACTGCCTGACAGCAGTAAACAATACCCACTCACGATCGACACCGTTAAGAAAATCAAATCACAAAACGAAAAAGGTATCCGACCGGAAGAACTGGAAACTGCTGAAATCAGCAGCACTGGAAGCAAAGCCAAAGAGGCCGAACCTCAGTTTGTGGATGTAGTTGGACAAATTAGTCTTAGATCTCTAGACAGATACGCACAGAAAAAAAAGGGACAGGGAAACAGCCAGGGACCGAGGAGTAGCCAGGGACGAGTGACAAGGGACGAGGGACGAGGGGGCAGCCAAGGACCGAAGAGCAGTCAGGGACGAGGGACAAGGTCGCAGATCCAGACCGAAGCGTCTGGAGACAGGGGACAAGGAAATAACCAGGGACCAAGAAGCAGCCAGGGACGAGTGATCAATAAAAAAGATAATGCTGACACCGCTTCAGCACCAAGAACAAAACCGAGCATACAGATTAAGAAGGGGAATGAAGGTTAAGGAGGTTTACAGAAATTTAGGGAGGTTTAAAAAATCTTCAACTTCTCTAAACCTCCCTAAACCTCTCTACCCCTTTACCGATACATCAAATAACACATCGCCCAAACAGCTGGTGCTGCAAGAAGTATTGAATCAAAGCGATCTAGAAATCCTCCATGTCCTGGCATAAAATTTCCACTGTCTTTAACACCGGCCATTCTTTTAAATTTACTCTCAACGAGATCGCCGATTGTTCCAAAAATAGCTGTTGCGAGAAGAATTACGAGTAGCTCCCAATTCGCACCCCATGTTAGCTTACCTACCAAAAACATCAGGGTTACACTCACTAAAATACCACCTACTGTTCCTTCCCAGGTTTTTTTGGGGGACCATGAAGTGAGTGGAGTTTTACCAATCATAGACCCTATCAAATATGCCATTGTATCATTTATCCAAATGGCGAAAACGAGCAAAACTGTCGTAATAAATCCATTTAAGCCCGATAATAGAGTAGTGATTGAATTTTCCTGATTTGAAGTACCCCAAATCCACCCACTGCGAAGGTTGACCAACAAAGCAAGAGAAATAGAGATATAAGCAAGTCCACTCGTGAATTTCAACAACTGATGCTTTGTATACCCTCGGTTGAATAATACCAAAAGCGGGAACAACAACAAACAAAATCTGACAATCCATTTCCCAGCTTCGCTGATGTAAATCCCACCAACCTCTATGCTTTCTGCAGTTGCCATCAACATCAATCCCCAGCCCAAAATAGGAATATGTATTTTCTCCCACCAACTGGGCTGTTCAGTTGAGGAAACAATATTTGCTGATAGTTTATGAAATTCATGCCAACAGCCGAAATGCACAACAGAAAATAAAATAAAAAAACTCCATTCATTCCACAACAGTCCGGTGAGCATTACTGCTGCATATATTAATGCAGTTTTAACCCTTGTTTTAAATACTGGAATATTTAATGTCATGCCCTAGGTATTTAAATCGCTTGTTGATGTTTGGAAATTCCCTTCCTGTATATTTTAAAAAGAAACACTATTATAACAATTGCAATTGCGCCCCACCAAATTGGATATTTATCTTCCATGGCAGCTTCAATAGACTTGCCTTGTATTCTCAATATATATACCTGCACAACAGCAATGGCATTATTGATAAAATGAGCCAAGATGGGAATCCATAAGTTCTTGCTATAGGCATAAAGTAGGCCAAGGACCAATCCTAATGCAGTTCTTGCTAAAAATCCATAAAAAGAAAAATGAATGGCGCTAAATAAAATTGAGGTTACAACCACACTTACCCAAAGATTCCCTGTTGAGCGATGCATCATGTTTTGAAAGCCTCCCCGGAAAAATACTTCCTCAAAAACAGCAGGCGCAGCAGCCATTACCAACAACGTAATCAATAAATCAGGAATTGTTTTTATTTGCGACATCACCGCAACCTGTTTCATATAGCTGTCTTCAAGTCCCTTAAAATATATTTCCAGCTTTGCTGAAACTGGTATCATCTCATTGAGTGTTGCCAAAGAGCCAGCAAGAAGTATTGTAGTGATCATGATTCCCATACCAAGCCCCAGCGTTCTCCACGTCAAGTGATTTCCAAAACCCAAAAATTGAAATGGCTTTTTGTTTAGGATGTATGCAGTCAGCAACCCAGGAATCAAAAACATAAAGAGCGTAAGAATAGTCTGCACAACACGCACTTCACTCACAAATAAAGGATCGGACATAGCATGCTGCATCTCCGCCATCTGCTGACCAGTCATCAGCCTCCATACAAAAAATGATACTCCCCCTCCAGCCATTAAGCCGAGCCCCATGAGTGCTATTAGGATAAAAAGACCTGACCTTTCATTCATTCCAGGCCTATTTTGCAAGTTTTGTTCCATCTTGTCTATGCTTTAACCAGTCAACAAATTTCTAGTGTGTAACTTCGCGTTATTCTAATGATAAAGATAGGCAACATAGAATTACCCTCCTTTCCTTTGTTACTTGCTCCTATGGAGGACGTAAGCGATCCGCCATTCCGTGCCGTCTGCAAAAAGCATGGCGCAGATCTTATGTATACGGAATTCATCAGCAGCGAAGGACTTATTCGCGATGCCTTAAAAAGTCGCCAAAAGCTGGATATTTATGAAGAAGAGCGCCCAGTCGGCATTCAGATATTTGGAGGGGATGAAGAAGCTATGGCAATCAGTGCAGCCATTGTAGACACCGTGAATCCTGACCTGCTCGATATTAATTTTGGATGTCCTGTAAAAAAGGTAGTGTGCAAAGGCGCTGGAGCAGCCGTATTGAAAGATATTGATTTGATGGTGAGACTAACCAAAGCAGTAATCAAATCCACTTCCGTGCCAGTGACTGTAAAAACAAGACTTGGCTGGGATTTCGATAGCATCAACATCATGGAAGTGGCCGAAAGACTGCAAGATATTGGCGTTCAAGCATTGTCGATTCATGGCAGAACAAGAAGTCAACTGTATAAAGGAGAAGCTGATTGGAGCTATATCGCAGAGGTAAAAAACAACCCGCGCATTCATATTCCCATTTTTGGAAATGGAGATATTGACTCCCCTGAAAAAGCTCTGGAATACAAAAACAAATATGGTATTGACGGCATCATGATTGGCAGAGCAGCCATTGGATACCCATGGTTTTTTAGAGAGGTCAAACACTATTTTGCAACGGGAGAAATACTAGCTCCTCCTACAATTGAGGAAAGGGTTGAAGTCATCAAACAACATCTTCATGCTTCTGTAAAATGGAAAGGGCCAAAGCTGGGTATTTTTGAAATGAGAAGACACTATGCAAACTACCTCAAGGGTATCCCTAACATAAAACCACTCAGGTCAAAACTTGTTATTCTCAATACTGCTGAAGAAATTGAGGAAGAACTTGATGCATCCATGAGCAATTTGCTTTTAACATAATTGCAAAACACGATACTCAAATGAGGTTCTTATCCCTACATTTGCACCACTAATACCCATAACATGACCATACATAAAGAAGGATATCCAACGATTGCTTTGAGTACAGTGTTCCTTGGTGGACTTATTATTCTCTCCAATACTTTTCTTGCACCCTTATCAGAAATGATTGCCTGGCTTGTATATATAGTCTGTGGAAGCCTTTGGCTATTTATACTCTCTTTCTTTCGAATCCCAAGTAGAACGTTCATTCAAGATGAGCGTGCAATTATATCCCCGGCGGACGGCAAAGTGGTGGTCATTGAAGAAACGATCGATACTGAATATTTCAATGAAAAAAGATTGCAAATCTCTGTATTCATGAGTCCTGCAAATGTTCATGTAAACAGATATCCCGTATCTGGCAAAGTGCTGTATAGCAAATACCATAAAGGAAAATATCTGGTGGCCTGGGACCCTAAGTCTTCTACTGAAAATGAGCGACATAGTGTAGTAATTTCAAATCCATCAATTACCCTGCTCGTTAAGCAAATTGCCGGGGCTGTTGCAAGAAGGATTGTAAATTATGCTAGCCCTGATCAAGAGGTAGTGCAGAATGAGGAGCTGGGATTTATCAAATTTGGCAGTCGTGTTGACCTTCTTCTTCCTATAGGCACGAAACCCACTGTTAAAATAGGCGATGCTGTAAAAAATGGCGTTACCGTACTTGCAAGAATTTCCTGATTAAAGAATGTGCATGAGCTCACCCAAATTCGCAAGCACATAAGTCGGCTTGATTTTCGACGTGTGTGGTACTGTTGGATTATAATATGCAGCATCCATGCCCGCGTTCAATGCACCTAGAATATCTACTTCTAGGGTATCTCCCACCATGATGCTCTTGTCTGCCGATGTGCCTGTTTTAGTCAATGCATATTCAAAAATAGCCGCATGGGGTTTCATGATTCCAGATTGCTCTGAAGTGACAACTTCTGTAAAAAAATGACCGATCCCACTATTTTTTAATTTCATGTGCTGGGTTAGTTCAAACCCGTTGGTGATGATGTGCATTGGATATTTCTTATCAGCCAAGTAGTTTAACAACTCCATGCATCCCTCGAAGAGACTAGTTTTGGTGGGAAGTATCTCCAGGTACTTTTCGCTCATTTTTTTTGCCAATACTTCATCGGTTAGTTTAAAATCAACCAGAGTCCTCCACATTCTTCTCCACCTTAGCTCTGCCCGATTGATGTGCCCTTTTCTAAAACGCTCCCAATAGGTATTATTATGGTGATGGTAGGTGGTATGAAAATGTTCGAAGTCATCGGTTGCTATCCCTTGAAGCCTCAGCTCCTGAAAAAGATCCTTGAGCGTTGCTACAGAATTGGTGTCAAAATCCCAAAGGGTATGATCAAGATCAAAAAATATGTGTTCGTACTTCTTTGCCATAATATGCTGCAAAGCTAAGCAAGTAGAAGGTCTTGAGGGGAAGAACTTAACTACAGGGACAAGGGAATACAAGGGATGAGGGACTAGTCAATCGTCTCTAGTCCCTTGTATTTATAATCTCTTTGCCCCTACCTTTGGTGAAAATTGACAATATGAATGTAGTCGTCACAGGGGCCTCCAGAGGAATAGGAAAAACAGTTGCAGAATATTTTGCAGCAGAAGGGGCAAACTTGTTTCTCTGTTCAAGGAACATGGAAAAAACAACAGTTTGGCAGCAAGAACTGATGAAAAAACACAACATTCAAATCACCAGCTTCAGCGCTGATCTCGGAGTAGCAGAACAAGCAAAACATTTTGCTGAACAGGTATTGAAGGCAGCCGATGCTATTGACATCCTGATCAATAATATTGGCATCTACGAACCAGGGTGTACATATAACGAACAAGAGGGCCAACTTGAACACATGTTATCGGTCAACCTCTATGCTTCATATCACATTACCCGCGCATTGATCCCATCAATGATAAAAAGAAAAGCAGGACATATTTTTAATTTCTCTTCAACAGCAGGATTGCAAGCCTACCCAAATGGAGGATCTTATAGCATCAGCAAATGGGCAATGGCAGGCTTTAGTATGAACCTCAGGGAAGAGATGAAAGAATTCAATATCAAGGTAACTACTGTATACCCAGGAGCCACACTGACCAGTTCATGGGATGGATTCGACATCGACCCAAAGCGTCTAATGGAAACTTCAGATATTGCAAAAATGATTGTAGCGGCAACCAAACTATCTCCACAAGCTTGTGTGGAGGAAATTTTAATCAGGCCACAGCTGGGCGACTTATAGCTCCCGAGATACTAATCAGAGAATTTGTACCCGACGCCTCTTACCGAATGAAAGTGAATTGGCTCACGGGGGTCTGCCTCGAAATACTTTCTAAAGTTCAAGATAAAATTATCAATTGTTCTGGTGGTAGGAAAAACCTGGTATCCCCATACTGCTTGAAGAATTTTCTCTCTTGAAACCACTTCGTTGCGGTATTCCATGAGCAACTTAAGCAGCATAACTTCCTTTTTACTTAACTCAATCAATTCGCCACGCTTGTTAATGGCAGTTTGCGCCTTGAAATCAATTGTGTTGCCACCGAATTCATATTGATCGCCTATCGTAGTTTTTTCCTGCAGCTTTCTATTCTTATCGATCAATTTTTCAACACGAAGCAATAACTCTTCCAGATTAAATGGTTTCGTCAAATAATCATCCGCACCTCGACGAAGTCCAGCTATCCTGTCTGCACTACCTGACCTTGCGCTAAGCATCAATACTGGGGTATCAATGTTTTTAAGCCTGATCCGCTCACATACATCAAAACCATCTACCTGAGGAAGCATGATGTCCAACAAAATCAAATCATAATACTCCTCATCCACCTTCTTTAATGCGATGGCTCCGTTGTTTGCACAAGTAACCTCATACCCTTCCAGCTCTAAATTAAGCTTAAGTGCCTCTTGAAGATTCTCTTCATCTTCCACCAACAAGATCGATGCCTTTGACTGATTTACCATATACTAATTTTTAGGAAGTATCACCTTGAAAATACTTCCTGATGGATGATTGTTCTCGATATACAACCTTCCTTTGTGATCTTGAATAATCTTGGTGCTCAAGTAAAGACCAAGTCCAGTTCCTTTGGATTTTCGTGTTGCCTCGTCTTCTAAACGATAGAACTTTTCAAAAATCTTTGCCTTCTCACGCTCCGGAACACCGGCCCCCAAGTCAGCCACACTCAATACACATTCGTTTTCTTTTTCCTCAAGCCTTATAGTGATGGGAAGATTAGGGGGTGTATACTTTACAGCATTCTCAAGTAGATTATTCAATACCAGTCCGATTAAAAACTCCTCTCCAAATCCCAAAACATGTTCACTGGAATAATTCTCAATATTGCGCTGAGGATACCTCCGCTGAAACTCCAGGACAGCCTTATCAACCAACAATGAAAAGTTAAACTCCTGCTTAGTTAGGGTATACCCGCCTGATTCAAGCTGTGAGCTAAGAAGTATATTATTGCATAGGGCATTTAGCCTATCAGTTTCATTGATGGCATCTCCTAGAATTTTTTTCTGCCTGTCTTCATCGAGCTTATGTCGCCTTAAAGTTTCCAAACTCAGTTTGGTAACCGCAATCGGAGTTTTTAATTCATGGGTAACGGCCATCATAAAGTTCTTTTGCTGAAGATGATATCTAATCTGACGACGAACCACACTGTAAACAAACACTGCCCCCAGAATAGTGAACACAAGAAAGGTCAGTCCCTCCCCAATATATTGCTTGGCATTTCTGGCATGGGCATCTTGGATTATTTCCAAAGCATTGGCATCAGCAACATTGAATTTAATAAGCTGCTCTTTCTGAAAGGCAAACATCTGGTCATTTTGCTGATCAAGTTCAATATACCACCAGGCTAAGGCAGCGATGAGGTAGGCAAGGAGGAACCAATATACATAGTTGATGAACTTGAGTGGGATCCGATCAAACAGTTTGCGCATACTACTTCAATTTTTCTACACGGAGTCCAGCGTTAAATACATGTGAAATGGGACTTATACGCATGTGCTGTTCAATTTTGATTTGATATCGACCAGGCTTTATGAATTTGACTGGATCGCGGTATAGCAAAACGCGATGATCGAAAATATCATCCATCCCTGACCCCAACCACTTATTTTGAGAGGCCAAGGGGATGTCAAACCTTTCAGAGCGCCAGTTGCTGTCTCCCGGTAATTGGCTATGCAAGCGAATCCAGAGGTTATTATACTCATAAGCATCCGAATGCCTGACCAAAAAATATATGCGGTAACGTGAGGCTGTATCTGCAATGTCAAATGAGAACTCGGGCTGATAAGAAGCGGCCCATTGCTGCTTGGGGATCACCACCACCTTCTCAAATAATCCAGTTTCATTACAAGAAACGAGGAAAAATGAAAGGATGAGGGTATACACGAATTTGCCAGACATGGAAACAAAGTTAGGCATCATTCCACTAATGATCATGATTCCTTATCTACTATAGGATATTCAATACTTGTTCCTTCGCCTTTTCCAGTTCATCCTTCATTTCCACAACACATTTCTGAATATCCGAATCGTATGCTTTTGATCCAGTTGTATTAATCTCTCTGCCAAGCTCCTGAAGCAAAAAAGATAGCTTTCTTCCCTTGGAAACCTCATTTTCTGCCAAAAGGGTCTTAAAGTACACACAGTGATTCGTCAACCTCACCTGTTCTTCAGTAACATCAATCTTTTCGATATAATAGATAAGCTCCTGCTCAAAACGGTTCATATCGACTCCATCACTCCCCACCTGCTCATCGAGCAAACGAAGTATATTTTCCCTGATTTTCTGCTTGCGAAGAGGCTCATAAGTCATCAGTTTTTGCTGAAGTGTCTCTATATTTTCAATACGGAGCAGTAGCTCTTGCTCCAACGCCTTGCCCTCATCGATTCGGTGCTGATTTATTTTTTGGACAGCATCTGCAATCACTTTCTTGAATTCCTCCCAGTCGGTATCCCCCACTTGATCTGAGGAAGTTGCAACTACCTCTGGCAACCTGAGTATGGAAGCCAGCAATTGGGTGTCATCTGCCTCAAGGCTATCAGCAAGTTCTTTTAATTGTGTGTAATAAGACGCGGCGAGGTCTAGGTTAACGGTGGAGGGTTTTAGCGTTCCATTTTGCTTGATGGTAATGGTACATTCAACGCTTCCCCTAACCAAAAATTGAGAAAGAATATTCCTAATCTCGAATTCAAATGGCTTTAATTGAGCTGGAATCTTAAGTAAAAGGTCGAACTGCTTACCATTCAAAGAGCGCAATTCAACAAGAAACACCTTGCCTCCAACTCCTCTTTCTGCTCTTCCATAACCTGTCATGGATCTCAACATAATAATTTATTTAACGCAATGTAAGAGAATTATTCGGCTGAAAGTCAAGCCGGAAAAGAATTTCAGGAGCTGTCTGCAAAAAAGCATCTAAGAAAAAACTATTTTAAAAAAGCATTTATCGTATAAAAGTACAGCGCCCCGTTGAAACGGGGCGCTGTTATATATATGGGTTAATAAGTACAGGGAATAAAATCCCTACACAATATTAAAATTATATTTCATTAAGATAAAATATTTGGCCAACAATTTTATTCACATTTTTTTTTGAGATGTTAATTACTTATAATTATCCTTGGCTCTGAATCAACAAAAACCATGTTTCAATTTATAAAAAACAGAACCTGATGAATCTGTTTTTAAAGGGTCAGTGATCTTATCTGAGACAGCTTAACACTATCTTTGTTTTAAATCATCACGATGAAATTCCCATCACAAGTATCCATAAATACAATCGCCAAATTAATTGGAGCAAGCATACACGGAAACAAAACCGGTTTTGCAACTGGAATAAACGAGATACACAAAGTTGAATCTGGCGATTTGGTTTTTGTAGACCACCCGAAGTATTACAAAACCTGCATTGAATCGGCGGCATCATTCATCATCATCAATGAATTGACGGAATTCCCAGAAGAAAAAGCACTGCTACTCGTTGAGAATCCTTTTGAAGCATACCTCAAGATTGTTAAGCACTATCGGCCCTTTGAGCCTGCAACAGCCATGGTAAGTACATCTGCTGAAGTAGGTGAAGGAACTTATATTGCCCCTAATGTGTTTATAGGTCATCATGTTGTTATCGGATCCAATTGCATCATCCATCCCAATGTTAGCATTATGGATCATTGCATCATCGGGAATAACGTAACTATCCAAGCGGGTTCCATCATTGGATCAGATGCATTTTATTATAATTCAAAAAAGGACAGGGACGTTTGGTATAAAAAAATGGACAGCTGTGGCAGGGTAATCATCGAGGATCATGTTGAGGTTGGTGCAAGTTGTACAATTGATCGAGGCGTTACCCATGATACCATAATTGGACAAGGAACCAAAATGGACAATATGGTACATGTTGGACATGATGTAGTGATTGGGAAAAATTGTCTGTTTGCTGCCCAAGTTGGAATTGGTGGTGCAACAACAATCGAAGATGGGGTGGTGATGTGGGGACAAGTTGGGGTGAATAAAACAATTCACATCGGGGCCAATGCCATGATCATGGGGCAAAGCGGAGTGACCTCAAGTTTAGCAGGTGGAAAGATTTATTTTGGCTATCCGGCAGGAGAAGCTGTCGCTAAACAAAGAGAGCTGGTATGGATAAAAAGGATACCCGAGATCTGGGCAATGCTTCAGGGCATAAAGTCAAAAAAGGACTAAGCTTCAAATGAAATCGGATTAATTATATGCTAAAAGCAGTTTATTTAGCTGCGCCAACAACTATAAGCTTTTACTGTGCTTTTTTTCTAGGTAAGCTTTACAGCATATTCGAATGGCATCACTTACGGGGGTAAACTGAAATCCGGGAAGTGCAGTCAAAACTTTGATGTTGTCAAAATAAACTTTTTGCTGAGCCGTTTCTGCTGTTTCCTTAGTAAGCAAAGGATCAGATCCTGTAAAAAGGCTTTTAAATCGTTCAATTCTCCAAACAAGGCTTGCCAAAAACGGACTAACTTTTCTTGAGGGTGCCTTTTTGCCAAATGCCATGGCCATTTCAGAAAAAACAGATTGGTATGATTTGTTTTCTGCAGACACAATAAATCTTTCACCGCTAATGTCGCTCTTCATCAGAAGAACCATCAGCTTGGCTACATCTTCCGCGTAAACAAATCCACTTATCCCTTCGGTGTACCAAGGAAATTCATTGTTGGCATTTTTAAATGTTGCAGAAGACCCATGGTTCCAGTCGCCTACCCCAAGAATAATTGAAGGATTAACCATCACTGCGTTCAGCCCCTCGCTTATTGCTCTCCACACTTCCAACTCTCCCAGGTATTTCGTCTTTCCGTATACAGAGGGATTTGCATTTTCATCCCACTTCACTTTTTCGTTTACTGTTTCGTTATTCCGCTTTCTTCCCAAGGAAGCCACAGAACTCACATGCACTAATTTTTCAACTCCAGCAGCGAGCGCGGCATTCACCACGTTTGCCGTTCCCTCAACATTGATCTTATACAGTTCTTCCTCCCTTGATGGATTAAATGAAACTATTCCTGCACAATGAAAAACTTTTCGGCAATCTTGCATAAGCTCCTCTAGAACGACCAGATCAAGGATGTCACCTTTGACCCACTCAACACGAGCTACTTCCTCTGCAGACAACAATACAGGAATTGACGAACGATATAACGCAACAATTTGCTCGCCATCATTTAGCAACTCGCGAATGAGATAAGAACCCAGGAGGCCGCCTGAGCCGGTAATGAGCGTTTTCAAGTTTGAAAGGTTGAGAGAGTTGAAAAAGTTGAGGGCCTAGACTCCGGAAAATTGCTGTAAAAACCGGACATCATTTTCACTAAATAATCTAATGTCTGTAATGCCATATTTTAGCAATGCAGGTCGTTCCACTCCCATCCCGAATGCGAATCCGGTATATTTTTCAGGATCTATTCCGCAGTTTGCCAATACATTGGGGTGCACCATGCCACATCCAAGTATTTCAAGCCAGCCTGTTCGCTTACACACTGCACATCCATCTCCCTTGCACAACAGGCAGCTGATATCCATTTCTGCACTAGGTTCTGTGAAAGGGAAATAACTGGGCCTAAATCTTACTTTCACATCTTCACCAAACATCTCTTTCACAAAGAAATAGAGGGTCTGTTTCAGATCGGCGAAAGAAACATGTTCGTCAATATATAGTCCCTCAACCTGATGAAAAAAACAATGCGAGCGGGCACTGATTGTTTCGTTTCTATATACCCGACCCGGACAAATAATCCTGATGGGCAGCTGATGCTTTTGCATTTCCCTTATCTGAACATTGCTGGTATGTGTTCGCAATAAAATTGCAGGATCTGTTGAGAGATAAAACGTATCCTGCATATCCCTTGCTGGATGGTTCTCATCAAGATTGAGTGCGGTAAAATTATGCCAGTCGTCTTCAATCTCGGGACCTTCGGCAACGGTGAATGATAGTCGTTGAAAAATATCCACTATCCTATTCCTCATCAGGGTAACCGGATGTCGGCTTCCAGAAGGCATTGGCGAACCAGGTAAAGAGCTATCCAGATGTGAACGTGGAGCAGCACCAAGTTGTCTAATTCGTAGCTTTTCAGACTCATATTTTTCCTCAGCGAGGTTCTTGAAGCCATTCATGATTTGTCCGAATTCCTTTTTCCGGTCAACCGGCACATTCTTCATATCCCCCATCATTGCTTTTATCAATCCCTTGACCCCAAGAAACTTAATCCTGAACTGTTCAAGCGAATCTGCATCAGATGCAGCAAAAGAGGAAATCTCTTCGCTGTGTATATTAATCTGTTTAAGCATTTCTTCCATAGCACGAAGATAATGATTCAGTGGCTCACAAGCAGCCATCTCGAGAGGCAGATTTTGAATTTACAGTCAGAATTTATCGCCACTTTATATTAGGTTTGCCTAAATATCTCACATGTCATTTTATAACCTGACCGATTTTCTTGATCCCCTTCATGTTGCCAGCATATCGGAGGACGCCGATCTAAAAGAGGGTCAAATAGGCAGGTCAATCGGAATTTATGAAACTGAGTTCCCAGATCTTTCTGAAACGGATATCGTTATTGCAGGTTGTGAAGAGCTGAGGGGAGATGGCAACCCGTCCGGGGACATGGCGGGAATTAACAACATCAGAAAAGAACTATACTCGTTATATTATTGGCATAAAGAGATTAAAATTGCCGACATCGGGAACATCCGGATCGGTAAATCACTGTCAGATACCTATGCCGCAATCAAAACCGTTTCGGAAGAGTTGATTCGAAATGGAAAAACTTTCATCCTACTGGGCGGATCACATGATCTATCTATGGCGATGTACGACGCCTACCGCGGAATGAATAAAATCATTGAAGTTACAGGAGTGGATGCCTACATTGACTTATCAATTGATAATCCAGTAAAATCAAGAAACTTTTTGATGGAGATGCTCACTGGAGAGCCAAACTTCATCAGGCATTACAATCATATAGGTTTCCAGAGCTATTATGTTCACCCACACATGCTGGAAACAATGGACAAACTCCGCTTTGATTGCTATAGGCTCGGAAAAGTGAAGGAACATATTGAAGAAGTAGAACCCGCCATTCGAAGCAGTGATTTTTTGAGTTTTGACATTGCAGCACTTGGTTCAGCAACTTTCTGGGAAGGCAGTAGTCCAAATGGATTGAATGGTGAAGAAGCATGTACATTGATGCGCTACGCGGGAATGAATGCGCAGATGAAATCTGTTGGCATATATGGCTACAACAAAAAAACAGACCCCAAAGCCAACCTCGCCAAACAGATTTCACAAATGTTATGGTACTATATTGATGGCGTTCAATATGGGAGAACTGAAGCAGCATTAGACAATAAAGACATGTTTATTGAGTGTCATATTGCATTTGCCGCTATTGAAACAACATTCATCCAAAGCAGAAAAACTGGCAGGTGGTGGATGAAAATGCCGGATGGCAAATATGTTCCTTGCAGTTACAACGATTTCACCCAAGCGGGCAACAATGAAATACCCGAGCGATGGTTAAGATTACTAGAGCGGGGTTGATTGGTTGTTTTGACATCAACATTACATGAATAAAATATTCTATAGTTTTCTACTGGCGTTTGTGTGCATGTTCAGCGCATGTACTACACAACAAAAAATTGCAAAGACATCATCTCGGCTATTGATCAAAGACTCCAGCTTGCGGGAATCACATATTGGAATATATATTCAAGATCCCGAGGGTTTTAAAAAACAATATAGCCATCAATCCAACAAACTTTTCACGCCAGCCAGCAATATGAAGATCATCAGCTGCTTCGCAGCCATGAAATACTTGCCAACCTTGCTTCCAGCCGCAATTACAACCGATCTCGACACCGCAGTTTTAATTACTCCCACAGGAGATCCAAGTTTTCTTCATCCAGATTTTCAAACGCATCCCCTTTTTGAAAAACTAAAATCTATACATAAGCCGATATATTTCACAGACAAGCATTGGAATAGCAATGCCCTAGGGTTAGGATGGAGCTGGGACGATTACAATGATCATTACATGGCTGAACGCAGTGCATTCCCCATATATGGCAACCTGATTACATGGTATCAGGAAAAAACAAAAAAAGAAAATCCGACTTATGCCGGAGATACAATTGATCTGTTTGTCTACTCAATACCGGAAGTAACATGGCCTGTCAATTTTGGCAAATCAAGTGCCAACTTCCATGTAAAAAGAGAGATGCACAGCAATGCGTTTACCTTGTATGAAGGAAATCAAGCATCTGCCAGTAGGGCTGTGCCCTTTATTACAAATGGCATTGAAACAGCAATTGCCCTACTCAAAGACAGTCTTCACAAAGATATTTTACTGGCAGAGGAGAATACACTGCTTAATGCAAAAGGCAGAAAAACAGAAACCATCTATTCTCAGCCAACAGATTCGTTACTCAAAAAAATGATGTACCGAAGTGATAATTTTTATGCAGACCAATCGCTTGAAATGATTAGTCAGCTCACCTTACAAAAAATGGATGAGTCCGCCATCATCAATGAGATACTTTCAAAAGATCTTTCAGACATTTCGCCTTCATCGAGATGGGTAGATGGGAGTGGACTTAGTAGATACAATCAGTTTAATCCGGAAGACATGGTACTTGTCCTAAACAAACTTAAATCCGAATTTTCTTGGGAAAGAATTACAACGATTTTTCCGGTTGTAGGCGAAAGAACAAACACTCATTTATCGCAAGAACCCTTCATTTACGCAAAATCTGGCTCCATGCGGGGGGTATACTGCCTCAGTGGATATGTATTTACTAAAAAGAAAAAGTGGATGACCTTTTCCATTATGATCAATAATCACGCATCATCGGCGTCGGTGCTGAGGGGGAAAGTGGTTGAGTTTTTGAAGGCGCTTTAGAGGGAGGTTGAAGAGGTTGAAGAGGTTGAAGAGGTTGAAGAGGTTGAAGAGGTTGAAGAAGTTGAGAGAGATTTTCTAAACAACTAAACCCTAAACTCCTAAACAATTCTCACAACCCAAACACCATATTCAGATAATCTTTTTTGACTTCTACGAAAAGTGGTTTGCCATCGAAATGTGTAATGCAGTGATTGCATCTTGAAAGCTGCTGAACAAGGTCAATCATTTCTTCAGCTGTCAATTTCTTGCCTGCTTTTACAGCATGTTTTCTTGCCAGCGTTTTAGATATTTTTTCTTGGTATGATTTGTGCAAAGATGCTGATGCATCCTTAACGTCCTCAATGATCAATTCAATCACCGAAAGATCATTCTCGGATGAATAATCGGCTGGACTTCCTTGTAATAAAAAAGTATTTGCTCCGAAAGGCTCCAGCTGGTAACCCATCTTCAATAGATCGGGCAGCACCTGTTGAACGATCTGCATATCGGCAGGAGACAAATTGACTGCAACAGGAAAAAGATTTTGTTGAACAGGAATCCCCTTCCCATTCCAGGCAGAATTGAATTTTTCAAACAGCACCTGTTGATGGGCAAGTTGCTGATTTAGCACAGTAATGCCTTTTTGCTGCTCGAATACAATATAAGTAAGGTGAAATTGAGAGACGGCAGTTCCTTCATCCAGATAAAGTGCGCCAGTGGCGGGGTGATAGGCTGAAGGTTCTGCGTTATACGATGAAAATTCAGTTTGGCTTTCTGTTTTTTGCTGGGGATTACTCTTGAAAAAGTCTTTCCAGTTACTCAAATTGCTTGAAGATTCTATTCTATGTGCTTGATGCTGATCAACAAAGCTTTTGAAAAGGCCGCCAGAACGGGTTTCATCCTGCCTTGAATTCGTAAACGGTTTTGACACTGCATCAAGCTGTTGAATTGAGGCATCCAACCCGAAATCTATTGTTGGGGCAATGCTAAACTGCGCCAATGCATGCCTTATTGCTGATTTTACAAATGCATATACAATCTTATCATCTTCAAACTTAATCTCCTGTTTGGTGGGATGAACGTTCACATCAAGATGAACTGGATCGATATCAAGAAAGATTGCAAAAAACGGAAAGCTTGCATCTGGGATGAGCGACTCATACGCACTGACAATTGCATGATTTAGATAGGCGCTTTTTACAAATCGATTATTGACGAAAAG
The DNA here is from genome assembly GCA_903920455.1 of uncultured bacterium. GTDB lineage: Bacteria > Bacteroidota > Bacteroidia > Chitinophagales > Chitinophagaceae > Pollutibacter. Next base: position 56,035 of record CAIXLY010000035.1, read on the forward strand.
ATATTGGTCACCTCTTGTCTTTTTTGATGTTTCAGGTTTTCCAATAAAGCCACTGATGTCTAGATAATCAGTTTTCTCATCCACCTGAACAAGCTTGGTTGCATACGTATTTCCCATCAACTGAACAATACGCTGCTTCAGGGAGCCCTTTTCGAGATGAAATATTTCCTGACCATTGTTGGTCAGTGAGAAAAAGATTTCAGGAAACGCCAATGCCACCCTGATGAACTCATCAGTGATATGACGCTGCTCAACCACATTGCTTTTAAGAAAGTTTCTTCTTGCCGGCACATTGAAAAAGAGGTTTTTCATGGTGATGGATGTACCTACTGGGTAACTGCATGGCTCCTGACGAAGCACTTTGCTATTTTCAATTTCAATTTCAGTACCAAGTTCATCATCTGCACGCTTGGTTTTCATGATGACCTGGGCAACCGAAGCAATTGAGGCGAGGGCTTCACCCCTGAACCCCATGGTTCTTATTTTGAATAAATCTTCAATGGTTGAAATCTTTGACGTCGCATGTCGTTCAAAACAATTTCTCGCATCAGTTTCAGTCATGCCCTTTCCGTTGTCAATCACCTGTATAGATGATTTTCCAGCCTCAGAAACAATTAGCTTGATTTCTGTAGAACCGGCATCAACGGCATTCTCGAGCAATTCTTTTACCGCACTAGCAGGCCTTTGCACAACTTCGCCAGCAGCAATTTGATTTGCAATATGTGCAGGTAAGAGATTTATTTGATTGGGCATTAATGAACTCTATTTATAATATAGGTTGTGAATTATTTCAGGGTTGGGGACTAACTTTTGCAACTTGAGTACAAATTGAGACAGTCCGCCCGTCTATCTGCTGCTAGTGATCGCGCGCATTAGGAGTATTTTCATAACTTTCAACCCTGAACTTACTGCCTAATAGCTACAACCCGATCACAAAGTTAACAAAACATCCCTGCATGAAGTGGAGAAAATCAACGCTCAGTGTAATGTTTTTACTGATTTCTGCAGGTGCTTTTGCGCAACAGGCATCTCATTGGGCGGATAGCGTGTTGAAGAGTCTAACAGCCGATGAAAAAATCGCCCAATTGATCATGGTAAGGCTCTCTGCAATAGATAGTAAAACCAGGATTGTCAAATTCTATGACTCAACCGTAGAGAGAGATATCAAGCAGTATAATATTGGCGGAATATGTTTATTCCAGGGCGGTCCGGTCAAACAAGCATCTTTTGTGAACTATTTCCAATCCATCGCAAAGACTCCTATCCTCTTTGCCATTGACGGAGAGAATGGCGTAGGAATGCGCCTTGATAGTGTTCCGGGTTTACCCCGCATGATGATGCTTGGTGCATTGCGTGACAGCAATCTGGTTTACCGCTATGGAGAATGGGTGGCAGAGCAATGCAAACAGTTGGGCATACAGGTAAACTTTGCACCAGTTGCCGACATCAACAACAATCCCAATAATCCAGTTATCAACGACCGTTCATTTGGAGAAAATAAATATAGGGTGGCAACACTGACCACCCAATATATGCTTGGGATGAAAAAGAAGGGCGTAATGGGAAGTGCGAAACACTTTCCCGGACATGGAGATGTAGAAGTTGACTCTCACCTTGCACTTCCTGTAATCAATAAATCAAGAGCGCAACTGGACAGCCTAGAGTTGTATCCATTTAAAAAATTGTTTGAAGCTGGCATTGGCAGTGCCATGGTAGCACATCTTTTTATCCCTTCAATCGATAGTAACGCAAATCGGGCAACTTCAATCTCTAGGCAAAATGTGACTGATTTGCTAAAAGGGGAAATGCAATTCAAGGGACTCACCTTTACAGATGCCCTTGAAATGAAGGGCGTTGCAGATGCATTCCCCAATGGCGATGCAGCCGTTGAATCTCTAGTTGCCGGAAACGATATGCTTTGTCTGCCTGGAGAAGTAGCGCTGGTCATCCAAAAAGTGAAGGATGCAATCAATAGTGGCCGGGTTAGCTGGGACCAAATTGACCAACATGTAATCAAGGTACTAGAAGCCAAATATGAAACTGGTTTGTCTTCATGGAAGCCTGTTGCAACAGAGAATCTTGCCAACAGACTAAATGAAAAAACAGATTTGTTTAAAAAGGAGATTGCTCAAAAAGCAATTACACTGGCAAAATATAACAACCCTGGTTCTTTTCCACTGCCTCCAGACCTCACAGGAAAATATGCGGTGATTGATATTGGAAAAAATAAAAACTCAGTATTCTCAAGTGACATGAGAAGATCTTTCAATACCGATGTTTTTGCATTTGACAATACCCAGCCGATAGAAGCAGTTGATAGCTTATTGGTAATGATGGGTGACAAGTATGAAAAAGTGATCATTGCAATCCATGAAATTCCAAGGTTCCCAGCAAACAATTTCAACCTAAGCGCAGCAACGATTCTACTGGCAAACAAAACCTTTGGTAGAAGCGGATCAACAATTGTTGTTTTTGGGAATCCTTATTCAGCAAAGAACTTTTGTGATGCAGACAATGTGCTAATCTGTTACGATGATGATGCCATAACACAAGAAGTTGTAGCCAGTATGCTAAGAGGAGAAGTATCACCAGAAGGACAATTGCCTGTTAGTGTTTGCAGCTCAATGCCAGTGGGTACAAGCCATTCAATAAAAATATCCTTACACAGACCCCAACAAGTACGAGTAACAGCGCAAATAAAAATCGACTCGATCATTAACGATGCAATCAAACAAAAAGCAACTCCCGGCATGGCCCTGCTTGTGGTGAAAGATGGCAAGATCGTTTATGAAAAAACTTACGGACAAATGAGTTATGACAAAAACGAAAAAGTGAGCAAGGAATCCGTCTATGATCTTGCATCAATAACAAAGATCTGCGCAACTACACTCTCATTGATGAAGTTGTATGACGAACAAAAGATTGAACTCAATAAGACATTGGGAGATTACTTGCCCTGGGTTAGGGGCAGCGACAAACAGGGGCTCACTATAAAAGATATTCTATTGCATCAAGCAGGACTAAAGCCCTTCATTCCCTTTTATAAAGAAATTGCAGACAGCACCACGAAGAAACCGTTACCGGGCTATTTCAGCAAATTAAGTGATGAAACCTATAGCATAAAAATAGACGATTCAATTTATATGAGAGGCCAATGGAGAGATACCATGATGAGTAGGATTCTTAGTTCTCCGCTAGATAAGACAAAACGGTATGTGTATAGCGACAATGATTTTATTCTTCTAGGAGAAGTAATCAAGGCTGTAAGTGGTCAATCGATAGATCAATATGCATATAATAATTTTTACAGGCCCCTAGGATTGAGGAGTATTGGGTTTAATCCGACGAACTACGTCGACAAAAAAACAATAGCGCCAACGGAAGATGACCCGTACTTCAGAGAAAAAATGATTAGGGGCTATGTGCATGATCCTGGAGCTGCAATGTTTGGTGGCATCGCAGGACATGCTGGACTTTTCAGCAATGCATATGATGTTGCAGTATTGATGCAGCTGATGATGAATAAGGGAGTGATCAATGAAAAAAGATATATCGCTGCATCAACCATTGATCTCTTTACCTCCTATCAAAGTAATATCAGTAGAAGGGGCTTAGGGTTTGACAAACCAGAGAAAGACAATGCAACCCGCAAGGAGCCTTACCCTGCAATCAATGTATCACCCGCAACATTTGGACACACTGGATTTACTGGCACTTGTGCATGGGCCGACCCAGTCAATAACATAGTATTTGTATTGCTCGCCAATCGGGTACACCCCACTGCAAAGAATTTATTTGGCAACTTGAATGTAAGAGGAAAGGTAATGAAAGAGGTGTGGAAGTAACTTGCCTACCGAAGGCAGGGGGGACAAGGGACTAGGGAATACAAGGGACGAGGAAATACACAAATTATATTTAATAAAAACGAGGGACTAGTGTATTCCACTTGTCCCTCGTCCCTTGTCTCTCGTCCCTGTAGTTTCTACAGCATATTCAACTGCGTTCTTACCAAAGCCTTTGCAGCAACCCAGGCTTTATGGTAATTGTTAATGCGAATTCGCTCTTCCAGAATACGCTGGGGCTTAACAGCCCTTATCTTTTTAAAAAGACTCAAATAATATTTATATGCTAAGTATACACCAAATCTTGATTTTAAAGGAAGCCTTAAGATAGCGTGATAGGCATTATCGAAATCATTAGCAATATCATCTTCGATATTATTTTTCATTTCGTTTGTGAAGGCATTGAAATCAACTCCAGGAAAGTAAACTCTATTTAACTGCTGATAGTCGGCCTTTACATCCCGAAGAAAATTTACTTTTTGGAAAGCTGCACCAAGTGATTGTGCACCAGGCCTGAGGGTTTCGTACTGCGATTGATCGCCATCACAAAAAACATAGAGACACATCAGACCAACGACTTCAGCACTTCCGTATATGTATTCTGCATATCCACTTGCGTCATACTTTGCTTTATCAAGATCGAATTCCATACTCTTGAAGAAGGCTTCGATAAGCGCAAGATCAATGTGATACTTATTTACAGTACGCTGAAAACTTTGAAGAATTGGATTCAAGCTAATTCCTCTTTGTATAGAAGCATAAGTCTCGAGTTTGAAATCAGCCAATAGCTGCGACTTGTCATGATCATGAAATGTATCTACAATCTCATCTGCAAATCGGACAAATCCATAGATATCATAAATGGGGCCTTGGATATCGCGGTGCAACAATTTTATTGCACTGCTAAATGAAGTACTGTATCGTTTTGTTGTAACGCGACTGCATTCGTGGGACACTTCATGAAAAACTGAAATCATATTATTGAAGATAAATAAAAAATAAAAGACAACAAAGACTCCCTATGCCCTATCTGCTGCGTTAGCATTAATTAATTTGGCTACTACTTCTCCGCTAATCAAACTTGGGGGAACACCAGGACCAGGAACAGTTAACTGCCCTGTGTAATATAAGTTTTTGACTTTCTTACTCACACAAGACGGTTTTAAAACAGCGGTTTGCATCAACGTGTTTGCCAAACCGTATGCATTTCCTTTGAACGCATTATAATCACCAACAAAATCAGTATAAGAATATGCTCTTTTATAAACAATATGCGCTCGTATATCTACTCCAGTTCTTTCAAGCAAACGATCTGCAAGCACATTGAAGTAATGTTCTCTCACTTCCTCAGAATCTCCATCAAGACCGGCTGCAATTGGGATGAGAAAAAATAGATTTTCACTTCCTTCAGGAGCTTGCGTTTGGTCAGTCACAGATGTTGCGCTTAAATAAAATAATGGTTCTTTAGGCCATGCGGGTGATGTGTATATTTCATCGGCATGATTTGCAAAGGGAACATCAAAGAACAGAGAATGATGTTGAATTCCTGGTATTTTTGTATTTATGCCTACATAATAAATCAATGAACCTGGCGCCATTACTCGCTTATCCCAATAAGAATCAGAATATGCCCTATATTCTTTTTGAAGGAGTTTTGTCTCAATAAAATGATAATCTGCAGCCCCTACAATTACATCTCCTTGTATTGTTTGTCCATCATGCGTTGATATGGATCTTGCAGTTCCTCCCTCAACATTGATGGCAGTTACTGTTTGATTAAAATGAAATTTAACTCCCTTTTCAAGGGCAAGCTTATGCATTCCTTCTACAATTTTATACATGCCTCCACGGGGAAACCATGTTCCCAATTTAATATCTGCATAATTCATCAGGCTATACAGTGCAGGTGTGTTTTCCGGCAAGGCCCCTAGAAATAAAACTGGAAACTCCATCATCTGACGAAGCTTTGGATGCTTAAAATATTTTCCGATATGCGCTTTGATATTATTAAAAACATCAAGCCTGAAAAGTCCCGCAATCAATTCCTTATCAAGAAATTCTAACAACGACTGTCCTGGTTTGAATACAAGTTTATGTACACCAACTCTGTACTTGTATTCAGCTTCCTTCATGAATGCATCGAGTTTATCCCCAGCACCAGGCTCTAACTGGTCAAACATATTTTTTAATTCCTCATAGTTTGCAGGAACATCCATGTGGTCTTCTTCCCAATAAATTCTATAAGAAGGATCCAGCCTGATTAACTCGTAGTAGTCAGTAACTTGTCGCCCGAAACTTGAGAAGTATCTTTCGAATATATCCGGCATCCAATACCAGCTCGGTCCCATATCAAATGTAAATCCATCGGTCTTAAAATGCCTAGCTCTGCCACCTGGGTGGTCATGCTTTTCAACAACATGAACGTCCCATCCCATTGAAGACAAGAAAGTGGCTGCGGAGAGACCTGCAAATCCGCTTCCGATAATTACGGCTTTTTTTGACACAGTGGAAAGTTAATCTAAAACTTGTTGATTTGGTTTTTCAGCAACCTTCTCGCAAAGTGAATTCGACTCTTGATTGTTCCAAGAGGTTCATTCAACATGTCTGCAATTTCATGGTATTTGTAGCCTTCGAAGTATAATACAAAAGGCTGCTTGAATATAGTGGGCAACTGGTAGATTGCTTGGTTGATGTCCTTCATCCTCATATTCGTTTCTGCTGTGTTTGGAACAGCAGATTGATTATGGTCTAGGAGAAACTCATTTGGGCTGTTATCGAATATCGTGTTCTGCTTTGACTTCCGACGATAGTTATTGATGAATATATTGCGCATGATGGTATACAACCATGCTTTGATATTAGTGCCTACACTGTATTTTTCTTGATTGGATAATGCCCTAAACATCGTTTCCTGCAAAAGGTCTTTAGCAGACTCTTGATCTTTAGTCAATGTCACCGCAAAAGGCCTTAGGTATTCGGAGTTTTGGAGGAGCAACTGGTTGAATTCTTGTGTAGACATAGAATTTTGTTTAAGTGTTGATAGATCAAATTTAAACAAAAATGGAATAGGCCGACCAAATTTGTTTAATATTTTATATATTATACTTAAACAAAATACAATTCAATGAAAACCAATCGATTAGGCTAATTCAGTGATGAATTCGGTAACTTCTTGAAGGGACCGCTTAAAATGAATCTGTGAGGGGAGTTTTTTCTCGTAATTAGCAGCGAGTCTGCCTGAGATGATGAGGGGGACTGTTCCAAAGCGGTTGAGCGACTGATGGATAAACTTATCAAAATTAAAAACGCTGGATACTGAGGTGAGGTGGGTATATATGAAGTCGGGCTTCTTATGTTTTAGAACATATTCAACATCTTCCAAAGGCACATTGGCTCCAAGGTAGAGCACATAAAGTCCCCTGCTCTTTAATAAATATTGGATAAAGAGGAGGCCAAGTTCATGGTATTCTCCTTCTGGAAGGAATAAAAGGCCGGTTTTTTTCAGTTGAAACATCGGAGTTACAGCTTCAGTTCCAACGATTAATTTCTGTCTGATGATATTTGAAACCAGGTGTTCCTGGGCAGGATTGATATGGCCCGTAATCCAAAGCACTCCAATTCTTTCCATGAAAGGAAAGATAATTTGGTGAATGGTCTTTTCGATGCCCTTTGCATTGATATGCTCCTCAAGACTATTCTCAAATCCCTCTAGATCCATGTCTATCATTGACTGAATCAAGGAGTTTACAATCCGTTCTTGTTGGGCTTGTATATTATTGATTGAAAGAATCTTAGAGGTGATATCATCGTTCGACATCTTATCAATGTGCGAAATCTTGAATCCATATTTATTAAGAAGAGAGATATTCAGAATCTTTTTCAGTTCCTCATTATTGTAATACCGGATGTTGGTATCCGTCCTTTGTGGCTTTAAAAACCCATAACGCTGCTCCCAAATTCGGATGGTGTGGGCTTTTATCCCTGTTAAATTCTGCAAATCTTTAATGGTAAATGCGTTCATCGTGATAATAACGCCTAATTAGCTGAATTGTTTAACAGCAGTAGGGAAGATAAGCCAGGAGCTTAGTCAAAAGGAAATCTAAAACTGTTGCTCCAATACTTTACCTATGGCAGGAGTCAACTTTAGTTCCCTCAGTGCTTCAAGATGGCGTTCATGGTGCAAATCAGTTCCCAGGAGATCTATCATTCCGTCCTTTGCCATGCGTTCTGCAGCTCGAAGCACCTCGGGTCCGTAGTAGCCCGAAAAAGCGAGAAGGTTGGATTGAAATAAACATCCGGTGTTTTTGATTTCTTCCAACGCTCGTTTGTTGTGATGATAAAATCCATATCGCTCGGGGTGAGCAAGTACCGGTTGATAGCCCTGCATCTGCATTTCAAAAATGACTTCTTTGAACTGGATTGGTGGTTCAATAAAAGACATCTCTATCAAAACCAAGTTTCCCCTGATGCTGAGCAGTGGCGATTTGGAGGCAAGCAGTTGTTCAAAGTTTGCATCCACCAAATACTCTGCAGCAGGCCTCACGCTATTCATAATATTAGCTTGCTTCAAGGCTTCAACCAATCTAGCATATCCAGCCATTATACTTGCGGAATTATTTCTCCAAATGTCTTCCATCACATGCGGAGTAGCTGTAAACGTTTCAAAACCCAAATCAATCAATCCCTTTACCAACATTATCGAAGTCTCTTCATCTGGAACTCCATCATCAATTCCAGGAATGATGTGTGAATGAACATCAGCCTTCAATTCATGAAAGGGGAATGGAGAAGTTGGTTTTGATTTAAAAAAAGAGAACATGCTGATGGGAAAAATTATTCAAGTGTGGAGATCAGAAATAAACATCCACGGGTTAAGCGCTAATACCCGATGCGTAGGAGGCATATACACGCTGTATACCGTCTCTGAGCTTAATGGTGTACTTCCAGCCCAATTCAGCGAGCTTAGAGACATCCATAAGTTTTCGAGGGGTACCATTGGGTTTTGTATGATCAAAAACAATACTGCCATTGTATCCTACGATGTCTTTTATGAGCAATGCAAGATGATTGATGCTGAGGTCCTCTCCAGTTCCGATATTGATTAAGCCCTCCTTATCGTATGATTGCATTAAAAATAGACAGGCATCGGCAAGATCATCCACGTGCAGAAATTCCCTGAGTGGTTCTCCATTGCCCCAAACCGTTACAGCTGGATCGCCTTTAAGTTTAGCCTCATGAAATTTTCTAATCAGCGATGGAAGTACATGTGCATTCTGCAAATCATAGTTGTCATTTGGGCCATACAAATTGGTCGGCATTACCGATATGAAGTTGCAGTTGTACTGTGCACGGTATGCATCGCACAATTTGATTCCTGCAATCTTGGCGATGGCGTAAGGTTCATTGGTTGGCTCTAAAGAGCCCGTCAACAGATATTCTTCTTTAAGAGGCTGAGGAGCAAGTTTGGGATACACACAAGATGATCCAAGAAACATGAGCTTGGTTACTCCAGTTGCGTGAGCAGCATGAATAACATTGCTTTGAATCATTAGATTTTCATAGAGAAAGTCGGCACGAAAAGTATCATTGGCCTTGATGCCACCAACCTTTGCAGCAGCTAGAAATACAAAATCAGGCCGCTCAATTTCAAAAAATTCATTCACCCGCTGATCAAGAATTAACTCTGATGGATTGGGTGGAACTGGTCCGCAGGAAATGATAAACAAATTGGGGAAATCGTTGACAGGGATGATAATCTCATCAAGGCTTGCATTGCCCATCAAATAGTTAGTAATTCCCTTTTGTCCTTTTTGGTCGATATGCAATCCCTTCAATACCTTGGGCTTTCGAATATCAAATTCCATTACCACCACCTTTTTACCAGAGATAGCGAGAACTGCAGCAAGGTTGGTGCTGACAAAAGTTTTTCCTTCACCGCTTACACTAGATGTAACAAGGATGGAAGATTTCTCTTTGCGAGGAAGGATATATTGAAGATTGGTTCTCAGTATCCTAAACTGTTCCGAAATATACTTCCTGTCTTTCCCAGATACAATCAGTGCTTCTTTGTCATCAGAGTGCCCAACCTCACTGAGGATGGGAATATCTGAATATTTTTCAAGATCCGCTCTTGAGGTGATTTTATCGTTCAAGTATTCCTTCAAGAAGGCAAACGCAATAGGTATAGCCAGCGCAATCAGAATGGCTGTAGTATACATCGATCTTGGATTTGGACTAACAGGCCCGCCGCCGGAATACCCTGGCTCAAGGATCTGAATATTTGATAAGGTGGATGCAGTGCTGATGGACGTTTGAATCTTTCGCTGCAACAACGTAGAATACAATTCCTCCATTACTTTTTGTTGCCTTGTTATCTCCAACAGCCTTCTGTCTTTACTCGGCATTGACCTTAACTCACTGCTTGCCATTTGTTCTGCCTGCTGCATTGATTTGAGCACCGACTGGTATGACTCACGCACTTGCCCCAGTGAAAGAAGGATTTCATTTCTGATCTTAGTCATTGACATGTCCAGATCGCGGATAATTGGATTGTCTTTGGGAATCGATTGCAATGAAATTTCTTTTTGCAACTGCAATTTGTTGTGCTCGGCAATCAATGAACCTACTCCACCACCATCTTGAACACCTGCATTGGACGGAATACTCTTGCCAGCATTTTTTGAATCCCGGATATAGTTGATCAGAAATTCCAACAGCTTCAACTTGATTGTCTGTTCAGAAATCTGCTGATTGGAAGACTGCATTTTTTCGTAAAATCCTGAGGCCTGCTGTGGCAGACCTACCACTTTATTGCCTTCTCTAAACCCTTGAAGCTGACCCTCTACACCAACAAGATCAGCTTTCGCCTGCATCAACTGATCGTCAATAAACGATAGGGCCCCATTAGCCCCTTCCCGTTTATCCTGCAAACTAAATTCCTGATAGGCTGCAAGAAATCCATTGACCGCATCTTCTGCAACCCTGGCGTTTTCCGAATAAAAAACAAAGCTCAATACATTGGCACCTTTTGAAACTGCACCCACTTGAATTTGTCCGGCTAGTGATCGAGCTAAGTCTTTTTCAGGCGTCCAATTGCAAATGAACTCATTAGCCATACCAAAATTAGTGACCGATTTGTCCATGATGAAGCGACCAGCAGCTGTCTCAAATGCCTGGCCGAATGCATGCTTTAGCTCACCTTCATTGATGATGAAATGATTGTTATCAACTGCTTTAATTTCAAGAGAGAATCCAGAGGCAGAATCAGCAACAGAAAGTATTCTTAACTGAATCGGACTGGAAGGATTATGTATGAGTCGGTTGCGCACACTGCCTTTGTAATAGTAGCTCTGCTGCATATTGGCTTTTCGCACTGCGATTCTTGCCATAGCAGTTGACCGAATCAATTCGATTTGATCATCCATCGCTTTGGCATTTACTGTAGTCGTAACAATATCCCCAAGTTTATCTCCTGATCCCGATGAGCCGATGGGCTTATCCATTTTGATCAACACTTTTCCTGATGCAGAATATACTGGGTTGATATAACGAAGTCTTGCGTAAGTAATCCCATAAGCTAGTAATACCGCCAAGACCAGCCAGGGCAGTAAATACAAGTACCTGAAGAGATATTCACGCGGACTAAATTCTACCGGAGCCTTCGGTCTTCTAATTATATTTTCATTTTGCATGTAGTTGATGTTACCTTGAAATTAGATTGACGAGTATAGTTAGTGCTGAAAGCAGACCCATGCCTAAGCTCACATTGCGCATCCATGATTGATCTGCGGAATTCACTTTGCCCTTTCGCATGTCTACAAAAACAATATCATTCTGCTGCAGATAATAATATGGGGAATTAAAAACGTCAGGCTTGGTAACATCTATGCGTGCAAACACCCGCTTACCATCTTTCTCTCTTATTACTAGAATATTATCCCGCTTCCCAAAAAAGGTCATGTCGCCAGCAAGTGTGAGCGCTTCAAAAATATTTGTGTTTGCCCGTGTCAGTGGATAAACGCCGGGGCTATTCACATCTCCAAACACAGTAATTTTCAGATTGATGAATCGAATCACATAATATGGATTGGTCAGGAACTTATCTTTAAGCTGATTGTTCAATAGCTTGGTAAGTCCCTCTTTGGTCTGTCCTTCTACATAGAGTTTCCCTATTTGCGGGAAAAAGATCATTCCTTCATTATCAACCTCATAGACATTGCCTGCGCTGCTTACTCCACTACCTGGCAAACTAGCTTGCGACATATCAGCTACCGTTGACGGTATAGAGCCTGTATTAAACATTGCACTTGCTGCGGCATTATCACTAAAAACAGCAACACTGATTTGATCTCCCTTCTGCACTTTCTGCTCCGGTACATTAAACTTGCTATACTTCGACGAATCAATGTCGCCCTGCAGGTACTGCAGTTGTTTATAGGTAGTGCAAGAGGATAGAAAAGTGGTTAGGGAAAAAATAAGAGCCGAAATTGAAATGAATGTTTTCAATGAAATTTTTTTAAATATTTTTTCGCTCACAGTGTTGTGATATTAAATATTAAAATAAATGAAAGTCTGTAAACTCCTTTGCAGTGCTATGAAATCTTAACCACTGTTTTTCTATCAAGCTTTGCTGTTAACACAAATCCCAAGCTGTCAATTCTCACTTCGATTGTATTATTTCCAAGGATGCGGGTTATACTTCCGGTAGCACCCATCATAACCCCTGCATTTAACATCACATTGTCAGACGTTTTAAGTTCTATACTGCCTACTTGAACTTCCTCGTATTCGGACATGAATTTCTTGATTTCAATAATCTCTTCATCTCTAACAATGGCAGGCTTGCTGTTCCAGTATACAAAATTCAAAACACCATCAACAAAACGAACTTCTGACCTAAGACTTTCGGTTACCCTCACAAATACGTAGCTTTTAAACAAGGGCTCTTCAACTGTCTTGATTCTATCGCTCCATTTTCTCCTCACTTTATTAAGCGGACAATAAGATTCAAACCCCCTTTCAACAAGAAGCTTATGTACTTTTTTTTCCCACCTTGGTTTGGTATAGATTGCGAACCAATGTTGATCGGTAGTTTTCATGAATTTTTTTTATGGCTTCGCCACCTCAGTCACATCGCTCAGTTTACACTGAAATAATGAGTGATTAGCCTTACTACAATATAGTATTCTCGCTCGCCAGAAGATGCATCTGGCAGTCGGAGAATTGCACAATGAGGCAAAGAGGAACTTGTATTTTTTCTTGCCCACATAAGTGGATTGGTTTTTATAGAATTTGGATAGGATACATTGATCATGCTAAGCCAATGGCACATGATTCAGCGTATACAAATATAACCTTTTAACAGGTTGGGAACAAGGGAGTTGAATATAAGGGACAGGGGACAAGGGACAAGGGACGAGGTCGTAGATGCTTAACGAACGAAGTGAGTTAGCATCGCAGATCCCGAGAGGGCGAAGCCCGATTCGGGAGAGGTTTAGAGAGGTTGTGCTGGGGATAAAAAAAGCGCAAATTTTTTAAATTTTGCGCTTTTGTAAGTTTCAAACTTAATTACTAATTCTACCTAAGGAAGAATACCGCTAGGTGTTAAGAGACAGTCATTTAATCAAGTGGAATATCACGCTTTAGCATTGCCTCTCGATTTGCCATTTCCCAGGCAGTATAGAATACAAGCTGGGCACGTTTTGCCAATAATGGGTAATTGATCTTATCGGGGGTATCGGTTGGCTTATGGTAATCGGCCTGGAGCATCCCATCGTAATAAAAGATAATTGGCACTCCTTTGCGGGCGAAATTAAAGTGGTCACTCCTGTAATAGATGCGATTTTGATCATTGGGGTCATTGAATTTATAATCAAGCACCAAATTCAGATATTTTTTGTTTGCACCTTCACTGATGGGCTTCAATTCAGAGCTGAGCTTATCATCGCCAACTACATAAACATAGTTTAGCGTATCAGCTGAAGTCCTTTCGGTATCTGTTCTTCCGATCATGTCAATATTCAAATCAGCAGTAACCTTATCCATTGGAATCGATGGATTATCTGAAAAATATTCCGAACCCCAGAGTCCCTTTTCCTCGCCACTCACAGCCATAAACATCACATTTCGGCGAGGGCCCTTTCCTTCTGCTTTTGCCTTTACAAAAGCCTCTGCGATTTCAAGTATTCCAACAGTACCAGAGCCATCATCATCAGCACCATAATAGATGACATCCCCCCTTTTGCCGAGGTGATCATAATGAGCAGTGAGCACCAACCATTCATCTTTTTTATCTGATCCCTCGAGATAGGCCAGTACATTGCTGCTCTCCAATTGAATTATTTTTTTTGCATAACCCAATTGCAGGTTGGCGGTGATGCTTGTTTTTTCAACCTTGCCAGACTTGGCTGCCTCTTTCCATGCCTTCCAGGAAGAGTCATTTCCAACAATTGCATTTGCGGTAGCATCAGAAACTATGAATGTATTTGGAAATTGTACTGCTTTGTATAGGTCAACATATTGATTTCCAGCACCTAAGGGCTCCTTCCGAGGAAATCCCGTACCGGTAATGATTACAGCAGCTGCGCCTTTTTCTCGCGCTGCTGTGATTTTTCCATACATGCTCATTGAAGATCGAAAGCCGGGAACAGAAGGCTTGAATCCACTTGGGGCACCATCCAGCAAAAGGACCAGTTTACCAGAAACATTTACTCCGGCATAATCATCAACTCCTTGGTCGACTATACCATGCCCGACAAAAACCAATTCGGAAAAATAGTCTGTGGCGCTTTTATTCCACTGTGAAACTGGACTAAAATCTTTGTACGCTTCAAAAGGCTTGCCATTGAGCACCAATTCAGTTTTGCCCGGCTCATCTTTGTATACAGGAAAAAATTGTTGGAAGCTTTCTTTGATAGCAGGCTTTAAGCCAAGCGATTTAAAATGATTTTCGATGTATGCCGCAGCCTTGCGCTGACCTTCGGTTGCAGTTTCACGACCCTCCATTTCAGCGCCAGCAACAATATAAAGGTGTTTACTCAAGTCGGCTGCCGTGATGGTTGACGCATATTTTTTAGGGTCAGCAAGCTTGGTTTTTTGAGCAAAAGTAGAAGTGAAAAAAAGCAAAAGGAATGATAGGTTCAATACTGTCTTCATAAATTAACAAGGTTTAGTTTTTGAAAAAGCTGACCTAGGCTTTTCTTTTATAAGTAAAAAGATGGTCAATAGTAATCTACCCAACAATTAGAATTTTTAAAGTGCGTGGTTATATTTTACCTACCCGCAATGCGTGCCTTCCACCTTCAAATTTAGTGGCAATGAACTCGTCTGTCATTTGTAGGGCATCATCTATAGATACAAAACGAGCAGGAATACAAATCACATTGGCGTCGTTGTGCGAGCGGGCAAGAACTGCAATTTCCTTTTCCCAACATAGTGCAGCTCTTATTGCCGCATGCTTATTGGCAGTAATACAAACTCCATTTGCAGAACCACAAATGAGTACTCCCATTTGAGACTTACCCTGCTCCACTGAAGCAGCTACGGCATGCGCATAGTCGGGGTAATCGCAGGAAGTTTCGGTAAAGGTTCCGCAATCTTCCACATCATGACCAGCACTGATCAAATGATCCTTGATTGCTTCCTTGTAATTGAACCCTGCATGATCTGATCCTATTGAAAGTTTCATGGTATATATTTTTTCTTTGGGGCAGTAGAGTTAAAAATAGTTCAATTTTTATTCCTGTTCACCGACTATCTTATTCCCATTCAGCATCTCTCTTCTTCTGAATTCTAGCAGCAATGAAAATACTTATCTCGTAAAGCATCACCAATGGTATCACCACAATCAGCTGTGAGCCCCAATCCGGCGATGGCGTAATGATAGCCGCAAGGACCAACAACACTACGTAGGCATACTTCCTGTATTCTCTAAGGAACCCGGGTGTGATAATACCAAGCTTAGACAAGAGCCAGGTTGCCATTGGCAATTCAAAGGCAATGCCAGCTCCCAATGTGATATCGATGAGTGTGTCTAGATAATCTGATAATGTTGGCCGATAATCAATGGCGCCCATTGCGCCGATTGTATAATTAGATAGAAAGTTAAAGGTGAATGGGGCCAACATGAAATAGCCAAAAGCTGCACCAATAAAGAAAAACATGCTTACCCAAAAAATAATGCCTTGCGTATACTTCAGCTCACTTGGCTTAAGAGCTGGTTTGATAAATTTCCATACCTCCCAAAACACAAAAGGAAGAGCAAGTAGTATTCCACCAGAAATGGCAATGGTAATACTTGACATGAATGTTCCACTAATTGATGTCACCTGAAGATTCATCTTCATTGGCGGCATACACAAAGAATCGCCCATCCCCAGCAAGTGACTCAGTTTACAGAAGACCCGATAGGAAATAAAATCATTATGCGTAGGTCCCATAATGACCTGATCAAATATCTCATCGATATAAATAAAAAACAGAATTGCACTACTCACAATTGCAATAGCAGATCGAACAATATGCCAACGCAAGATTTCAAGATGATCAATAAAGCTCATCTCCGATTCCTCACCGCCACCTGTTCTTAGACGCTTAAAAAATGATCTTTCGTTTGACAAAAATTCGAGTTTATTAAGAAAAGCGAAGTTAAGATAAAGGGGTGAAGGAACAAGGGAAGAAGAAGCTTAACTGCAGAGTCGCAATGGCTAAAATTCGACTCCCTCAATCTGTATGCTTACCACCTTCCATGCTTCATTGCAGTAGGCCAGTTCAATCTCCCAAAGACCTCTAATAATTTGACAGTGGCTTTCAAAGCAATACCCCGTTTCATGCCTACCTCGAAACAAAACCCTGTTATTAACTAATTTTTTGTCAACAAAACTGACCGCTAAGCTGGAGATGGAAGTATAGCGCTGCTGATACCTTCCGATTAAATAATGAAGCTCTGGCTCAGAGAGGTTATCAAATGCGTTCAATTTAACCCGCTTGTTGATAAATTGAAAATGGGTAATCTTTTCCTTATTCAAAATGGGAGTTAACACCGATTGCATGAGTTGATCCGGACTCCCTGCTAGCATATTGTCTGCAATGCTGTCATACACGAAACAGAAATGCATCTCGGGCGGATGGGGAGGTAGCTCCATCTCCAAAATAACTGTAGCTATGAAATCATAACGTGCCCTTCTGCTTTCCTCCGCATCATTAAACACCAAGAGGATGCGGTGATACCTCATGGCAATCATCCACCTTTCCAAGAGATTGTTTATCTCTAAGTCTGACAACTCGTTGGAGGGATAGATTTTTTCGTGAAAGCTGATCTTCTTTTTAATTGTTTGTCCGACTGACAGTGGAATAGCCCGACTTGGATGAGTTAACATCAACTCATCTTTGATTTGATCATTGAGACGATTGATCGAATTAAATTGGAAGTAATTTGACATGCTGTACTGTTTTGATAAAATTCAATACAGTTGGAGCTTTGAACAAGTCAATTTAACCAATGATTAGCGGTATTATTCTCTTGCTTTTCGGGTGTTTGGACAGGATTTAATAGCTTTACATCAGATGAGTTCGCTTAAAATCACCTGGAGGGCATTTGTTATCTACCCATTTATTTTACTGATAAAAATCTATCGGCTAGTGATTTCGCCATGGATAGGACCAAGGTGTAGGTATACGCCCACCTGCTCCAGATATGCCATGGACGCTTTAAGAAAGTATGGAATAATTAAGGGCCTTGGAAAGGCCCTTAAAAGAATTTCGAGCTGCCACCCCTGGGGCGGAAGCGGTTATGATCCTGCTTGAAAACGCTCCGCTATTTTTTTCCAGTTTACAACAGACCAAAAAGAAGTAAGATAATCTGCCCTTCTATTCTGATATTTCAAGTAATAAGCATGTTCCCAAACATCAGCCCCAAGAATTGGTGTGCCTTTGGTTTCGGCGACGTCCATCAGTGGGTTATCTTGGTTGGGTGTTGAGCATATTTCTAATGCACCGTCCCTTATGATCAACCAAGCCCATCCACTTCCGAAACGGGTTAAGCCAGCGTTGTTGAATTTCTCTCTGAACGCATCAAATGATCCAAAGGAAGCATCTATTGCAGCAGCGAGGGCGCCTTCGGGCAATCCACCTGCATTGGGAGCAAGACTTTCCCAGAAAAAGGTATGGTTCCAATGTCCACCACCATTGTTACGAACAGCTGGAGAGATATATCCTGCAGCAGCAACAAGTTCTTCGATAGATTTCCCCTCGTTCGGTGTGCCGGCAATTGCTTTGTTTAGGTTGTCAATATAAGCTTGATGATGCTTACCATGATGAATCTGCATTGTCAGCGTATCAATATGTGGCTCAAGTGCATCATGTGAGTATGGTAGTGCAGGTAGGGTGAATGGCATAGTACTTTTGATTTTTTGGCAAATATACTTTAAGAGTTGAGAGTTTTGGGTTTAGTATTTAGTAAATTTCAAAGTAGTGCTCTATTAGCGAAGAAAAAAAGACGAAAATCTCAAGAAAACTATCTTTTCGCCTTAAAAAAAGCCTTCATTAATTCACTGGATTCCTCTGCCAGGAGTCCGGTAAGCACCTGAGCCTTAGGGTGAAATGGATTTCTATCGTCTGTATACACTTGATGACCATTTTTAATATCTGATGCGCCCCAAATGATTCGGCCAACTTTACTCCAATATAGGGCGCCAGCACACATAAGACAGGGCTCAACTGTAACATAAAGGGTTGCGTCTGGAAGATATTTGGACCCTAGCAGATTAAATGCTGAAGTCAGGGCAATAATTTCAGCGTGGGCTGTTGGATCGTTTAATTTTTCGACCATATTATATCCCCGAGAGATAATCTTTTGATTCATAACAACTACTGCGCCTACCGGCACTTCCCCTTCTTCGTATGCCCTTTCGGCTTCACGAAGGGCCATTTTCATAAAATATTCATCTGTCATGGTGGAAGGTTGAGGAAGTTTGAGAGAGGTTTAGTTGTTTATTTGTTGATGCAGATGCAGTCAGTTTGAATTTATAGAACAGAGTTTTTTTAGGGCGGATTTCATAGCGAGTTCTATTTCTGCATATTCACTGATGGACGTGTTGGTAAAAACAAAAAATACTCCCATAGTTAATCCTTTTGCCAACAGCATTTCCCTCAGGTCTTGTTTCTGTTTTCTGTATGCTTCTCTTATTCTACGTTTCAGCAGGTTGCGGTCTACTGCTTTTTTAAAACTCCTTGCGCCTACTGAAACTCCCATTTGAAGTGGGTCGCCAGCCTTTTCATCTGAGGGTTCCTTTGATATGACATAATACACCAACAAAGGAGGCTGCCGAAATCGCTCTCCCTTTTCAAAAAGCTGCCTAATCTTCTGGTAGCTTTTTAAACGTTCTTTTTTAGATAGGGACTGAAGCTGTGGCAATTTTGGGAGGTTTAGATGATAAAGTTAAGGTGAGATTGGACTTGTCACCAAGTCTGACACTGCCGTCTGGAAAGCCAACGCTGATCCTTCTTGCTATCTCCCACATATCTATTACAAAAATAGCCCCAGATAATAATCCGGAGCTACAATGATATTAAATAGAAGAATAATCTGCTTACTTAAGTCTGCTTTCGTCAGATACCGACAATTTCTTGCGGCCTTTTTTCCTTCTGCTGGCCAATACGGCACGGCCGTTTGCTGATTCCATGCGTTTGCGAAATCCGTGTACAGACTTTCTGCGTCTGCGATGGGGTTGAAATGTACGTTTCATAGTTCTTTTTTTTCCTTTTTGTGTTGAAACAATGGTCGGAGAAGCGACCTATTCTGTCCAATTCGTTCACGGGTCACCACACCCGAGAAATTGTGAAAGGACGGCAAAGGTAGTGTTTTTTAGGTAGAAATCAAATAGGCGCCTGGCTAAGTTTCAAAGAATTAGGTCTTTATAGAATGGCGGTTTTTGCATCTACCTCTTCGCCCCAAAAAACTGAAGCTCCTGTGTTAAAGGCGTTTTCATCTCCCGTTGAGAAGAAAGAAATGGAGCCCCCATGAGTGAGCCGACTTTCCATCTCAGGATGACGGCCAAGATAGGTAGCCAGACTTTCGGCTACAATATGACCTTGTGAAACTACCGCAATGTTTGCGGGCAAGTGAGCCCTTATTTTATCCTCAAGCAATGGATAATGGGTGCAGGCAAGCAGAATGGTATCAATCAAATCAGACTGTATCATTAATTTGTCAATGCACTCCTGAATAATGGGATCTGCTTTTTCTTTAAGGTAGTCGCCTGATTCAACCAGTGGAACCCAAGCAGGACAAGCTTGTTGATGAACCTGAACATCAGGAAAGGCCTTGCCAATTTCTATCACATAGGACCCAGAATCTACGGTGCCCTGAGTTCCGAGTATCCCAATATGGCCAGTTTCTGTGTAATCTCCTATTACCTCAGTGGTGGGCCTAATTACGCCCAATACCCGCTTGGTTGAATCTATTGCAGACAGGTCGTTTTGCTGAATGGTTCTCAAGGCTTTTGCAGAGGAAGTATTGCAGGCAAGAATTACAAGGGGACAACCCTGACTAAAAAGCCAGTTGACAGCTTCAAGTGTATATTGATAGACTGTTTCAAAGGAGCGTGGGCCATAGGGAGCTCTTGCACTATCTCCCAAATAGATATAATCATAGTTCGGCATTGCACCAACAATCTCTTTTAAGACTGTTAGCCCACCTAATCCTGAATCAAAAACCCCTATCGGGTGCTTGTCTTGCATGATAAAAAAAGACCGAAACAATTGTTTCGGTCAGTTAATTTATTTTGCTGCTGGTTTAGCGACTGCGCCTGCATCAATTTTTTTCTTCACTAGAGGTAGCAGATCATCCGTATCCGGAGAAACAACCAATGCCTCTTTTCTAAATACATGGCTAAAGCCATTTGCCTTGGCAACTTCAGAAATCAGCTGATTGGCCCTTTGGGCAACTGGTGCCATAAGTTCTTCCTGCTTCTGTTGCATTTGCTGCTGATACCCTTGCTCAAAACCTTGAAGTTCAGCAAAAAGTTTTCTTTGCTTTTCTCTGTTCGCAGTTTTGATCGCTGCAGACATCTTTGTAGAATCCGCTTTAAATATGCTGTCCTGGCGGTTAAGTTCTTTCAATGTTTCAGTGTAATTGATCTGAAGCGCGCTGTCAAATTGCGACATTTCAGCAACTGCTTTCTTGTACTCAGGCAATAATTGAACAACCTCGTCGATACTGATTACTCCTGTCTTAGTTTGCGCGTTAAGGGAAAAGCTGGATGCTACTAATGCAATCGTCACCAAGCCCATTGTTAAAAATTTTCTCATTGCTGTTGATTGTTTTATGTGATTCGAAAATATGCTTTTTTTATTTTCCCGATAACTCTTTTAGGACATCGTCGCTTTTGTCGAGTTTAGGGTCGGCAAAGATAATGGTAATTCCTTCACTTTTATCTAGGATTAGGTCGTATTGGCGGTTGACTGCCAGTTTCTGAACCGCATTATACACCCTGTCTTGTATGGGTTTTACCAGTTCTTGCCGTCTTTTGAACAGGTCACCTTCAAATCCAAAGCGCTTTTTTTGCAGATCCCTGAGCTCTTTTTCTTTGTTGAACAGCTCATCTTCCCTTTTTTTAAGCAACTCCTCGCTTAACATCACGCGCTCGGATTCAAAATTCCTATACAGCTGATCCAATACAGACTGTTTTTCATCAATTTCAGACTGCCACTGAACACTGAAAGCATCAAGCTTTTTCTGCGCTTCTGCATACGCGGGAAGCTTACCAAGAATATATCTGGTATCAATCACTGCATACCGCTGTGCAGTTGCTTGGCCAGCTATTGCAACGACAAGCGCCAAAAGAAATATCAGCTTTTTCATATTTATAAATTTTGAGCTCTCGTGTTAAAAGAGTTGGGGGATGTATAAAATTTTATGTTGACTCAATCAACCAATACGTTCAAGCTAGCCCTAGTGCACTATTCTGGTTCAAACCCAAGCATGAAAGTAAACTTGGCAGCATCCTTGACCTTGCCGGTAGTTGAAATTCTATCAAGACCAATTCCATAATCAAAGCCAAGAAGTCCGAACATTGGGAGGAAGAACCTAACCCCTAACCCCATTGAACGCCTCAACTGAAAGGGATTCCATTCCTTAAAAGAGTACCAACCATTTGCTGCTTCGTAAAAAGCCAGACCATAAATAGTACTGCTCGGATTGGTTACGAAAGGATAGCGCATTTCCAGCGTGTACTTATTAAATATTGTAAAGTAGTTACTTGCGTTCTGTTTGTCGGGGTTGATTGTGGGATCGGATTTTTCATATACAGGATATCCCCTATGTGCGATAATATCATATCCCAATACACCATAGTTGTTGGTAAGGCCGGCATCACCCACTTGGAAACGTTCAAAAGGTGAAATTGGTAATTCTTTGTTGTACTTGCCAATAAATCCAAATTTAGCAGCCATGCGCATAACAAACTGCCTGTTCTTTTCCTCTCCTGCAGGTTTGCCAATAGGCACAAACCATTCAGAGTTAAAACGCCACTTGTGATACTCTACCAGCTTAAACACATCTGTTTTGTTCACGCCATTGATAAATGACCATGGCGGAGTAAATGCCGCAGTGAGAAGGAAATTTGAACCACTTCTAGGGAAGATTGGTTGATCAATTGAGGTTCTCTGTAATCCAAATTTAATATTGAAGTTGTTCGAGATCCCCGTAGAGAAAGATGGGAATATAGAATAGTTTCTAGCCTTATATTGAATGTAACTCACGGAGGTGATGAATGAGAAGAAGTCATCAGGCCATTTCAGCTGCTTACCCAAAGAGACCGTAATTCCGGATGTACTCAAATATGATGAATCCGAATAGGCCCGATCAAACCTTCCCGTATATGGACTGTATGCGTTGGTGAATTTGGTATTGAATACATTGAAAGACAGTGAGTTTCTTTTCTTGCCTCCCAGCCATGGCTCTGTGAAAGAGAAATTTAATGAGCGGAAGAATCTACCATTGGACTGAAAGCGCAAGCTCAATTTTTGACCATCGCCCGTTGGCAATGGGTCCCAAGCCGACTTCTTAAGAATATTTTTAATTGAGAAGTTATTGAAAGTTACGCCCAATGTGCCGGTAAGTCCAATTCCACCGCCCCATCCAGCACTCAACTCAAGTTGATCTGCAGATTTTTCTTCCACTGTGTAGTTGATATCTACGGTTCCGTCGTCCTGATTCGGGACCGGATTCATGCCTAATTTTTCTTGGTTGAAATATCCCAAGTTGATAATCTCACGCTGAGAACGGATAAGGTCTGCCCTGCTAAATTTTTCACCCGGAACCGTCCTTAACTCTCTGCGAATTACGTGTTCCTTGGTTTTGTCGTTTCCTGTGATGTTGACATTTTTTATGCTAGCCTGAGGCCCTTCTTGTATACGGATTTCATGATCAATCGTGTCGTTGTATACTGAGGTTTCGGTAGGGTTCACCGAGAAAAATAAATAACCATCATCCATGTACAATGAACTGATGTCGCCACCTTCCGGAGAAACCTGCTTACCCAACTTTTTGTTCAGGACTTCAAGATTATAGATATCTCCCTTTTTAATTCCCAACAACATAGTTAAAATACTATCTGAATACTTGGTATTTCCCTTCCAGGTTGTATTTCCAAAATAGTATTTATTTCCTTCGTTTATTTTTAGAGAAACTTCAAGCTTCCCTTTCAAATTATAGGTTTGTGTATCTGCTTCAATTACCGCATCACGATAGCCCAAGGAATTGTAGTGGGCCAGAATGCTTTCTTTATCTTCTGCATACTTTTTTGCTTTAAACTTGGCAGATGCAAAGAGTTTGAACCTAGCACTTCTGTCGAGATAATCCTTAATTTTTGATGGCTTAAGATATCCCTTGTCTCTCAGAAATTCTTTAAACCCAAGTTTGGCTATGCTTCCATACGGACTCATTGCAGTATCAGGAAACAATGTCAGCTTTGACATCTCTTTAGTTCCTTTCATTTTCTTTTTTAAGGCCAAAGAAGATACCGCTTCATTTCCGAAGAAATAGATGTCTGAGATTCTAACCTTATTTCCCTTTTTAACATTAAAAGTAAGAACAACCTTTTGCGGTGAGGCAGGATCAGGATTCTCTTCGATGTCAACTGCAGCGCCCTGGTAGCCTTTGTCTATAAAAAACTTAACGATATTTTCCTTTGCTGAAATCCTCATGTTGTCGGTCACCACTCTTGACTTAACAAGTCCAACTTTATCTTTCAACTCATCTGCTTCTGTCTTTCGCACGCCTTTGAACTTAAACTCTGAAAGCATTGGGCGTTCTTCTGCAACGATCTCTAGCCAGATATCATCCCCTTCCAACTTTACAATATATATATTGATGTTGGTGAACATGTTTTGCGTCCACAACTTGCTGATTGCTTTTGCAAATTGATCACCTCCTGGTATGGTAACTTGATCACCTACAGCTAACCCGGATACAGAGATGACAATGGCTGGATCAAAAACTACATTCCCTGTTACTTTAATATCTGCGATTGTATACTTTCTTGGATATTTTGCATCATAAATTGCCATCAGAGCAGGATCTGCGGAAGCCCCTGGAAGGGTATCAATTTGTGCAACAACGCTGTTTGAGGTAAATAGAATTCCTAGTAAAATCAACAGCGTAAAGATCCTCTTCATCAAGTTCATGGTTTCAGTGGGCAAAATAACGGCTTTTTGTCTAATTTCTTGTTAAAGAAGCTGTGTTTAGAGGCTTGAGACTAAGTTTAAAGCTAGTTCGATGGGAATAATTGAAGATTATCGCCGAAATACGGCCTCTTGAGGATGGAAAAGTCTAATCCCTGGATCTGAATTGGAAGTTTAGTGAAGACTTAGACCTTGACTTTCCCAAACCGCCTATCCCGCTTTTGGTAGTCAACAATGGCCTCATAAAGGTGTTCTTTCCTGAAATCTGGCCAGTGAACTGGTGTAAAATACAGTTCAGCATACGCCAACTGATAGAGTAGAAAATTGCTGATTCTATACTCCCCGCTGGTACGAATCATCAGCTCCGGATCCGGAAACTCACTGGTATAGAGGTATTGTTGCAAAGTATCCTGATTAATTGTACTAGCATCAAGATCTCCATTGGCAACTTCTTGTACGATCTTTTTTACGGCTTCTCCAATTTCCCACCTTGAGCTGTAACTTAAGGCAACCACGAGATTAAGCCCTGTATTGCCCGCCGTAAGATTCAATGCTTCGTTCAGCGCAGTCTTAGCATGCTCAGGGAGCATGGAGAGCTCACCAATGACATGCAGCTTGATGTTATTTTTGATTAGTGTGGCAACCTCTTTGTGAATGGTGTCTACCATCAATTCCATTAATCCCGTTACCTCTTTTTCGGGTCTTTCCCAATTCTCGGTTGAAAATGCATACAGGGTAAGGTATTTGACGCCCAACTCAGCAGCTCCCTCAACAACCTCTCTAACACTTTTTACCCCATTGATATGACCAAATATTCGGTCCTGCCCTCTCTCCTGAGCCCATCTGCCATTTCCATCCATAATGATGGCGACGTGTTTAGGAATACGTTCGGTTATGATTTGGTCTTTTGAAGACATGGCTGCAAAGTTACTAAATTTCAAGAGATGGTAGAATTGAGATTGAATGAGGAAGATTTAAAGCGTTTGTAAGCAGAAAAGCTGCATCAACCCATCCATTTTTATTTTGGATTCGCACACTTGTAAGAACTAAAGGAAATTGAAATGCCAATTTCTGCAATAACATATTGGTCTTTTTGCTCACTAAATCCACGTTGCCTTCCAATTTCACCAATACGTGTACCTGTTTCGTAAGATCTATCTTGTAAAAGAAATGCAGGTGAGGGATTGCCATTAACCAATGGGGGAAATGCAGATTTGCCTGCGTATGACGAACTCACGTCATCAAGATAATCAGTGGATGTAAAGCGGTAAGTAACCTCAAATGAAAGGTTTATATTTTTCCCCAAGTTGTATTTAATTCCCATTCCCAGAGGAAAACAAAACGCTTGATTGCTATATGCTTTCCTGTCGGGATATAGGGCAGAGCCCTGACCTTCAGTCCCAAGTTTTCTAAGAAAATATTTCTTCCCGTCTAAAAACGTGTAGGGGTCATAATTCATACTTCCAACCCCAAGCGTAACATATGGGGTAAATTTATATGAAGGATCTCCTGGAATAAAATTGAAAAAATTAAAATCTCCTTGAACAGCCATTTCCCAGATCTGACTGCTGAAGTTGAGGTTTCTTCGCTGTTGAAATTCGACATTGCTGTACTCATCTGCATATCCAACCTTTGCATAATGACCACTCACCCTTACGGCAATATATTTACCAAACTGTTTTTTGAAATATACTCCAACAGCGGGAGATGGTTTGTCAATTGCACTTCTGTTATTAATATCCCCAAAATAATGTGCCCCTCCGAAACTAATGCCCAGCTCTCCTTCCTGAACAACAGCCTCGCTTTGAGCAATTGCACAAAAACTAAGTGTTAGGGCGATGAATATGGAAACTGCGGTCTTGAGCATGGATTGTAAAAATAAGCTGTGGGAGGCGAGATGCGGGAACAAAGAAGTTATTAAAATTATAAAATTAGTGGTGGATTTATGGAAAGAGACATTTGTGCGAGCGATAGAAGTGTCAGTTGACTTGATGAATGCATGTTAACAATCGTCAAATACAACAGCTCATGGCTTTCATCTATTTCTAGTATCAAAACCCCAAGTCAATTTTTCCCTCAAGGTTCTTAGAAAATTATTTTCATTCAGTCTAACCAGGTTAAAGCAAAAGCTTTCTTTTTTAATCGCCAACTGAACGCTTTTCTCTACCAACTCCTTACGGGAGTCCATAGTACATATAAAATCATCTACCCTTCCTTCAACTTCAAATGAAACTACGTTGTGATTAGGCACCACAATCGGTCTGATGTTAAGATTATGCGGAGCGATGGGAGTGATAACAAAGCTCTCGCTATCAGGAAATACTACAGGGCCATTGCAGCTTAAAGAATATCCTGTGGATCCGGTAGGGGTTGAAACAATCAATCCGTCTGCCCAAAATGTATTAAGAAATTCTCCGTTTAGGTAGGTGTGTATTTTTATCATCGGAGAAAACTCACGCTTATGAATCGTAAACTCATTTAGTGCAAACGGCTCTGCTCCAAAAAGCGGGGTGCTTGCATCAAGGTGAAGAAGTCCTCTTTTGTCGAGCACATATGTTCTAGATTTCATCGCATCGACAGCAGCATCAATATTTTCCTTGCCCAAACTGGCGAGAAAACCAAGTCTACCATAATTAATTCCCAAAACAGGTATTTGTTTATCCCTCACCAAGCAAACAGTATCAAGAAGCGTCCCGTCTCCCCCTAAGCTGATCATCGCATCGATATCTTCTTTTAGGTCGTTTGCGCTTGAGAAAGTATCAACCTGATTAGGTTCAACAAATTCGTTTCGGTATTGCTGAAAGAGGTCG
Source organism: uncultured bacterium (assembly GCA_903920455.1). Lineage (GTDB taxonomy): Bacteria > Bacteroidota > Bacteroidia > Chitinophagales > Chitinophagaceae > Pollutibacter. The sequence continues at coordinate 83,369 of CAIXLY010000035.1, forward strand.
CTGAAAAAAACTGGTGTAATCTCAGCCTTGATAAGCGCTTGATGGATGCCAATTAAATCACTGGGCTGTAATGATTGTATACCGCGGCTATATATTGCAACTTTCATTCTCTTGATCTTATGTCGAAGTTAGTGATGAAAAACGAAGAATATGAAATCCGGATAAAAACGATATGCGGCATCTGCGATTGGCAGTAGGGCACCGCTAATTCGCAATGTCTGGCTTGTGAACAAAAACTCCTCCCTGACGGAATTGATTAAAACTATATTCTATCCGAAATACTACATCATAAATACTGACTACATCCAACCCAATACCTCCACTGTACATCAGCTTATTATTCAGCGAGTTGGCAATTGAATTGGTCTTGTTGTAAACATACCCTACATCGGCATACCCCTTGATATAAAACTTAAAGGGTATTCTTGCGTAGGTTTTTGATTTAAATCCAGTGGGAACCACATAAGAAAATATTTCTTTTCCAACCGTGTTCCTGACAAATCCACCTGCAACGCCATCAACTACATAATATTCAAGTCCGCGCAAAAAAGCATCATTATATCCAAGCAGTAATTGATTAAAGTAGGGCTGATTAAAAGGCAGCTTTATATTGATGTTTGCTATAGTGCTAAAATAAAAGTTTTGCGGCAGTGGCATGTAGTGCCCGACTATAAAATTAAATTGAGTGAGGTTCACTTTTTTATTAATTCCCTTTCGCGTAAACTCAATTTCAATTGATCTTCCTTTTGTAGGATAAGGCAGGTAATTGACTCCAAAATATTGATAGGTATATTTTAGCTCGGGATAAAAAATATTAGTATTCCCGGATCCAAAATAGTTTCTATTCAAGGCCATGACGGTATCATCGACAGACTCGCGTTGTAAGCCCAGCTTTAGGTAGTGGCGTTCAATAGAACCCCGACGATAAGAGTATGTTCCACCAACATATATTTGCTTCTTGATGAATTTGGTAGAATTGTTGTAAAACTGTTGCTTATTCCCTAAGGTGTTATAATTAACCTCTCTATTGCGAGCATAAAAGAAATCAAATCCCCAACCATTTCGCAGGGTATGATCTGCAAACGGATTGTAATACCTGAAAGCAAATTTTTGCGTATACCCACTAATAAGCCAGACATTTAATCTGTCGTTTCTTCCTGTAATATTTCTTCCAAGAAACTTGATTCCATAATTTATGCGGTCAACACTGGAATTGTGATCATTCCTCCAAACTGCCCAACTTCTATCAGCAGGTTTTACATAGGGCAAGGGGAAATAATACCACCGCTCTTCTACTTCAACATAAATATCCATGCTGTCGTTTTGCCAATTGGTGAACCCAACTTTAGCATCTACAAACAATGAGGTATTCATCAGGTTTTGTCCACTTACCCGAATACCATCTAAGATGGTAGAAATCGAATAGGACTGCCCTTCATTAAACACAACCTCTCTGGCAACAATATACTTTTTCGTCTTTCGATTTCCGCTAATCAATACACTGCGTATTGTAATTAGAGAGTTCTTAAGCACTGCATCATCTTCGTGCTCTTCACTCACCAAATCCTGAGCCACAAGACAACCAGCAATCATCTTTAGGAAGAGCAGAATGAAAAGCTTTTTATGCAAAACACGCATTGTGGGAAGGTAATGAAAAAGATAGACCTATGAAGATCGTGAGGGAAATGAGAATACAAGATGTTGTGAAATTTTATGATTCAGCAAATAAGCTTAATCCAAACATCAAATATTTAAATAATTCAACAGGTGATCCAAGTTGTTCTGCAATGAGTTGTCATAAGATTCATCCCCATAATAATAAAGGACGTTATACTCGTGCCGCTGAAAAGTTGCGATAAGGTCTGAGACTTCCTCTCTATTGATCCTTAATACCACTTGCATCACCCCAGAATGAGGGTCTTGCTGCGTGTTCATGTGCATAATCATTGCATCGTTTGACTCTACCAATCTGTTTATTTCTCCTGGCGCATAATCATGGAGAGGCATGCTCAAGACCACAATCGACCCGCTATCAGAAACTCCAGTAAGCTTTGAAAGATTGTCCAACAATTTTTCATCCCCTACAGCTCCCTCCCATTCATTTTCTTCGTTTACAACAGGGATAAGATCAACAAAAAATTTTGCCCTCATCCTTAATGCTTGCAGAAAATGATCTGCAGAACGAACTAAGGGTTTGGTAAAAATTGGTTGTAAAGAAATAAGTTCAGCACTAGCGTCTTGAGCTTCTTCAAGATCTTCGACCCCAACGAGTCCAACATATTGTGCTCCATCCAATACAGGGAGATGTTGATACCTATTTTCTTTGGCTAGCTCAAGGGCATGAGAAATAGTATCGCGGAGGTCGGCCGTGTTCAATGAAGTTTCAAGAAGCTGGCTACAATAGGTCATCTTAAGTAAGTTAGACCATTAATTCAGTTAATTCGCTGCAGTTGTTTTCAATTTCTGAAAAAATTGTTCGAGTATTATGTTAAATTCTTGCGGCACCTCCATCATTGGGGCATGTCCACAATGATCGATAAAATGTATTTCACTGTTGGGAATCAGTTTATTGAATTCCCTACCTACAAAAGGAGGTGTAATGCTGTCATTATTTCCCCAAATCAACAGGGTAGGAAGGGTGATTTTTCTAAGCTCATCACCTAGGTTATTTTTGATCGCGCTTCTTGCCAACGATATCACTTTTAGCGTCTTCATTCTCTCATTAACGATCTGGTATACCTCGTCCACCAATTCCTTAGTGGCTGTATTTGGATCGTAAAAAGTCATTTCAGTCTTTTTTCTGATGTATTCATAATCCCCCCTTCTAGGGTATGTGTCGCCCATGCCGTTCTCAAAAAGTCCAGAGCTGCCGGTTAATATCAAAGACTTTATTTTATCGTGTGACTTCAAGACATGCACTAGGGCAATGTGACCTCCTAAAGAATTCCCGAGTAAGTTGATGTCTTGATACCCCCTTTGCTCTATGAATTTACTAAAATGCTTTTCCAGTCCGCCCACTGTTGTGTGCAAGATATCCAGCTCAAACAACGGCAGGATTGGCACCACTACCTTGTGCGTATGCTTAAAATGCTCAATGATTCCTATGAAATTGCTCATCGCACCAAAAAGTCCATGAAGTAAAATGAGCGGCTCGCCCTCTCCCACTTCTATAAACTTGAACTTTCCAATTTGTTGAACCTCGTAATTTAAACTCATAAATGCTTTCCTAAGAGGATATTAAAGGGGTAAATAACCTTGAATTTCAACAAAGAAAGGTAAAATGCCTGATATAACCCATTCGGGAAAGAGAAATGGCCCTCCTTAGAAGGCTAAAACTGTTGATTTTTGTTGGATAATTTCCTTTGCATCGTTAAACAGATTCTTAAGTGCCGGTAGCCACTCGCCAAATACCTTGATAATCCAATTGCCATATCTCCAGAGATAATCGAATGACCTTGATTCAGATGAGGGGCTAGCTGATATGATATCAAAGCGTTCTAAGTAGATCAGGGTAACCGAGAAAAACGTAATGTATATGAGTGCGAAAAACAAAATACCCATCATTCGGTTAAGAAATCCCAACAAGAGCAGCTCTGCCGACTTCTCTATGAACTTTCCAATCAAACGAACAGCAATCATACCGGCGAGTAAGACAAGAAGAAATGAAGCCAGTGGGTACCACTTGCTGTCTGAACCAGCATGAGTTCGGATATACCCCTCAACTACACCAGAAAAATGCAGAGCAAGCCCCAGTGCCACCAGATAAGAGATAAAGACAAAGACTGACATAATGAACCCCTTGGACCACCCTTTATAGGCAGCAAGCAAGAGAATAACTAACAAGATAATGTCTGTAATCAATGTTGAAGGAGTTGAAGGAGTTGAAGGAGTTGAAGGAGTTGAAGGAGTTGAAGGAGTTGAGGGAGTTGAGGAAAACTAAGCTACTCCTTTATGCGGATAGCAATTCTTTTACAACTGCTGAAATCGCTTTCCCATCTGCCTTTCCAGCCAATTGCTTTGAGGCAACCCCCATCACTTGGCCTAGTCCGCCAATGCCGGTAACCCCTTTTTCTTTGATGATGGCGGCCACCACTTCTTTGATTTCCTCGGCATTCATTTGCTTTGGAAGAAATTGTTCAATCACTTCCACTTCCTCTTTTTCTTTTATGGCCAAATCAGAACGATTCTGCTGTTCGAAGATTTCGATCGAATCTCTTCTTTGCTTAACAAGTTTTTGCAAGAGTTTAATTTCAACATCAGCACTTAAGGCATCGCCAGCACCTTCTGCAGTTTTAGCCAACAAAAGGGCTGCTTTGATTGCCCTGTAGGCACGAAGTCCTTTTTCATCTTTTGCCAACATGGCCTTTTTGATGTTATCGTTAATGGTTATTTCTAGTGACATAATTTTTTGATTTAGTGTAATCAGTAAGTTTTGGAGAGGAAAGTAACGATGAAATGAAAGTTAGTTTATTCAATAAATTACCTTGTCAGCTTACTGCTGCTCTTGTGATTCTTTGAATTTAGCGTAAAAATTCTTTGCAAAGCCTTTCATCTCTTCAACCAGCTCTTTTTTATGGGTCGCTCTTTCAAAAGTATCGGCCATGGTCATCATGGTCTGGTAATAAAAATCTGCCATCTCATCAACCATCATCTCTTTTGTCCACAAATCTATCCTCAGTGCAGCCCTTTCTTTGCCATCCCAGAAGGATATCATCATGGCTTTGGCTTCCTGTTTAGCCTCAGAACTCGATTGTGTAGCATTCCACAGAATCTGGTGGGGAATTTTTTGATCGTCTAGATTAACGTCTATACTTATGGTGGATTGCGTCATGGAAGTAGTCGATTTTTTTGCAAAGATACAAATGAGATGTGAGATATTAGATTGGCAGGGCGGACAACAAGAACAAATGCATGTGTAATCCTTGGTGGGTGAAAACAAGCTATTAAGTTAACCCGGATACTCGGCTTATTTCAACAACCCGGTTCCAATCATCTCCTCGCGCATGTGTTCATCCTTGTATATTCTGCATAATTTCTCTCCAATGTCCGCTGGATCTGTTTCATTAAAATACATCCCAGCCATTCCACAAAACTCAGACATAGCACTGTCCTGAACACAAAGCACGGCCACGCCTGCTTTCATAGCATCTAATACCGGAACACCAAATCTCTCCCACCTGCAAGGATGAACCAAGGCGTAGGCAGAGGAAATCAATGACACTTCTTCTGAATCAGTAAGTGGGCCTATAAATACAACATCTTCACGGTATTTATAGCTATCTATTGAAGCGAGAAAATCGGTTGAATAGCTGCCCTTAGGACCATAAACAGCCAGCCGCATATTGCTCCCCATCTTCTTTTTAAAAATAGAGAAGCCCTTCAACAAGTTGGTTAATTCAGCAGCAGGGTGAATGGGGCCGCGGTAAAGAAAGTAGGCATCCCCTTGTGTAAACTGATAACGAACAACGTCTCGGGCATCGTCATCAATTGGAATAATCTCGTTGCGAGCAACAAGCTTATGGAGTTCAATTTTTTGTTCCGCCTCTGGGTAAAGCCTGATCAATTCTTTTTTTGTAACCATAGAAAAGACAATGATCTTTTTGCTTGACTCAACCCCCCTCTTCAACCACTTATTCTCACGGCGCTTATCCCAAAACGAAAGGGCTGAATGCTTAGAAATATGATAAAAATCATGAACTACTAACGTATCATCACCAACCTCTAATGATTGTGAATGAAGCCGAATCCCCTCCAACTCAGCAGGAATACTTGAACTGTAGTAAAAGCTAGACATAATGCAAATATAAGTTCAGAAGACTTAGCAAGAACTGAAGTTTAAGGTTAGCATGTTTGTATAAAAGCACAAAAAACATCATACCCTTTGTTGTAACTTGCATTACGAAGGGAAACATAGATCATCCAAAAACCAGATACCTCAATGAAACCTGCAACTAAATTTATCCATGCCGGATCGCATCCCGACCCAAGCACCGGAGCCATCATGACCCCTATATACCAAACATCAACATACGTTCAGGAAGCACCAGGGGTAAACAAAGGTTTTGAGTATGCCCGCTCCCAAAATCCAACCCGCCAGGCACTGGAAGAAGCGCTGGCAATTATTGAGGAAGGAAAATTTGGACTGGCATTCGGCAGTGGCGTAGCGGCAACAGACGCGGTAATGAAATTGCTAAAGCCAGGAGATGAAGTTATTGCTGCTAGCGACATGTATGGAGGCACTTATAGGTTGTTTAGCAAAATCTATGAGAAATTTGGAATCCTGTTTCATTATGTTGATATGGGTGATTTAAAAAACATTGAACAAGTCGTAAACAAAAATACAAAGCTGATCTGGGCTGAAACACCAACAAACCCTTTGATGAATATTGCCGACATCAAAGCAATTGCATCAATTGCAAAAAAACACAGCATCCTACTTTGCGTAGACAATACTTTTGCATCGCCGGCTCTACAAAATCCACTAATCCTCGGAGCGGATATTGTTATGCATTCTGCTACCAAATATCTAGGCGGTCATAGTGATGTCATACAAGGTGCGCTTATCATCAACGACAAAGCCCTTCGTGACGAGCTTTATTTCATTCAGAAAAGCTGTGGCGCGGTGCCAGGCCCTATGGATTGCTTCCTTGTACTAAGGGGAATAAAAACATTAGGCATTAGAATGGAAAGGCATTCACAAAATGGTGCTACCATTGCTCATTTTCTAAAATCACACCCTCTAGTAAAAAAAGTCTACTGGCCAGGTTTTGAGGACCACCCAGGTCACTTGATTGCCAAAGCGCAAATGAAAGACTTTGGGGGAATGATCAGCTTTGAACTAAAAACTGATTCAATGGAAGCCGCACGCAGACTCCTTTCAGGAACAAAAATATTTGCACTGGCAGAAAGCTTGGGTGGCGTAGAATCACTGATCAATCACCCTGCAAGCATGACGCACGCTTCAATCCCTAGGGAGGAAAGAATTAAAAATGGCCTTAATGACACGCTCATTAGGCTAAGCGTAGGCATAGAAGATATTGATGATCTGATAGCAGACCTGGATCAGGCCATCAACAAAGCGGTGATTGAATGATTGGTTGCAGATGAAAAAATCTTTGAGGGAAGAGATAAAAATATTTTTGGATGAGGCGTTGCTTATTTCTAATCAGCCCGAATTCATTAAACATGATCCTATCTCAATCCCTCATCGCTTCAGCCTAAAGCAAGATATTGAGATTGCTGGCTTTTTTGCTGCCGTCTTTGCCTGGGGCAATCGAATCACCATCATCAATAAATGTAATGAACTGATGGAACTAATGGAGTCTTCTCCATATCAGTTTATTGTAGGTCACGAGGAAAAAGAACTTAAGAAATTTCTGAACTTCAAACACAGAACATTTAACGCAACCGACCTGTTGCATTTTATCAGATTGCTTAAATATCACTATACAGTTGGCTACAAGCAACTAGGCGGCAAATCACCAAGCTTGGAATCCGCCTTCACGTACAACATGAAAAATCACGACACTGACACAGGGCAAGCCCTTACAGGATTTCATGATTATTTTTTCTCTTTAGACGACAGTCCCTCACGCTCAAAAAAACATATCCCAACGCCCAATAACAATTCATCTTGCAAGCGACTCAACATGTACCTCAGGTGGATGGTGCGCAAAGATGCCCATGGTGTTGATTTTGGAATTTGGAAGGCGATTCGTTCCGATCAACTGGTTTGTCCACTTGATGTCCATGTCCAACGCATTGCCAAAAGACTTAAGCTCATCAAAAGCGAAAAGGCTGACTGGAAAACAGCATTAGATCTTACAATTAATTTGAAGAAGTTCGATGCTGATGATCCGGTAAAATATGATATCGCTTTGTTTAGCTTAGGCGTTGAAAAGAAAATCCTTTGAAAAGCACATATATTAAAACTATTGAATCAGGTTGGCTAGAGAAATCTAACTACGCTTAACCAATAGCTACCCTCTTCTTTCTCATGTGTCTTACTTACCTTTACCTCCAATAAAAATTACATGAGTACCCAACACCTTTCCGAACAGGAGAATATAAGAAGAGAGAAGTTGAACGCCTTGCAAGAGTTGGGCATTGACCCATACCCTGCCGCAGAATTTCCAGTGAATATCACTTCGGCGCAGATTAAGGCCGACTACCTTGGCGAAGAGAACAAGGCACAGTATAGTGATGTTTCACTCGCGGGAAGAATCATGAGCGTTCGCGATATGGGTAAAGCCTGTTTTGCGTTGCTTCAAGACCATGAAGGGAAAATTCAAATTTATGTAAGAAGGGATGACGTTTGCCCTTCAGAGGACAAAACGCTTTACGATCAGGTTTGGAAAACACTCGACATTGGAGACATCATCGGAATCAAGGGATATGTATTTACAACAAAGACTGGCGAAACTTCAGTTCATGTTCAAGAGCTAACCTTACTCAGCAAATCTCTAAAACCGTTACCCGTTGTTAAGGAAAAAGAGGGTGAAACCTTTGATGCAGTTACAGATCCGGAATTCAGGTACAGGCAGCGCTACGCAGATTTAATTATCAACCCACAGGTTAAAGAAACATTTCTTAAAAGATCCAAGCTGATCAATTCAATAAAAGAGTTTCTAAATGAACATGGTGCAATAGAAGTAGACACGCCAGTTCTCCAAAGTATACCGGGCGGGGCATCAGCAAGACCCTTCACCACACATCATAACGCGCTTGACATACCCATGTACCTGCGCATTGCCAATGAGCTCTATCTTAAAAGATTGATTGTTGGCGGATTTGATTGGGTATACGAATTTTCGAGAAACTTCAGAAATGAAGGCATGGACCGAACACACAATCCAGAGTTTACCGTGTTGGAGTTCTATACTGCATACAAAGATTATCTCTGGATGATGAATACTACTGAGCAACTGCTCGAAAAAGCAGCGATAGATGTTAATGGCACTACAGATGCAGAAGTAGGTGGTAAAACAATAAGCTTTAAAGCCCCGTTTAAAAGGGTGACGATGTATGATGCCATCAAAGAGCATACGGGTTTTGATATCAGTGAACTAGATGAAGATGGACTTCGTGAAGTATGCAAAAAAATTGGAATTGCTGTTGAGAAGAGTATGGGGAAAGGGAAATTGGTTGATGAAATCTTTAGTGAAAAATGTGAGCATCATTATATTCAACCGACCTTCATTACAGATTATCCAGTAGAGATGAGTCCGCTTACTAAAAAGCACCGCAGCAAACCAGGTCTGGTTGAGCGCTTCGAACTGATGATCAATGGAAAAGAAATTGCAAACGCATACACCGAACTTAACGACCCCATCGAACAACGCTCACGTTTTGAAGATCAGATTAAACTTATGGAACGTGGCGATGACGAAGCAATGTTCATAGACCATGACTTCTTACGTGCATTGGAATATGGAATGCCGCCAACCGCTGGTATAGGTTTTGGGATTGATAGGTTATGCATGTTGCTTACCAATCAACCTTCAATACAAGATGTGTTGTTATTTCCGATGATGAGGCCGGAGTAAAACAGCCAGGGACGAGGGACAGGGGACGAGGGAATACAAGGGACTAGGTGAATAGCTAGAAATTATTTAAAGCTTTTTAGTTATCGCATAGATCATGTGATCAATTTCTTTTGCTAAATTATTTGCTTGAGAAAAGTTTTCTAGAGAAATAATATTCAACTCGTAGCCAATTTTGAGCTGGGTTTGAACCTCATATAAAGATCCTAGGGAAATATGAAGGAATTGTCTGTAATCATTTGAAGTTCTTCTTCCGTAGCCTTCAGCAATGTTACTTGGCACTGAGACCACTGCTCTCCTAATCTGATTAGCAAGACCATATCTTTCTTCAGCTGGAAATTCTTTCGTTATTAGGTAGATATTTTTCGACAACTCAATTCCTTTTTGCCAGATGATTAAGTCTTCAAATGTTTTGATTTTTTGCATTTGACAAAAATACCCAGCACTGAAAAACATAAAAGGGTATTACACAGAAACTGATTCGTCTTTTCACCCTCGTCCCTTGTATTCCCTTGTCCCTGGCTGTTTCTACCTAACTTTCATAAGTCCATTCATCAACGTCCAGTGACCAGGAAAAGTACATACATAAGGATAGTCGCCAACTTTAGCAGGAGCCTTAAAAGTTAATGTATACGTTTTGCCTGGAGCAATCAACGGAGTTGAAAACAAGACTTCAGGAATAGCTGGAACATAATTTTTTTCTACTGCCTTTTCGTCTTTCATCATTGCATCGCCTGCTTTACCAACTTTAGAGAGCATGCCAGGCTTGGCAATCACCATGTTGTGTTGCATGGCATCCGGATTCTCAATGGTAATTTCAACTGTTTGTCCGGGCTTCACCGTAAATTCTTTGAGGTTAAACTTCATTGCCTCCCTGATTGTTTTTATCAATATTTTTTTAACATCAACCGCTGGCTTGTCTGCTGCACGGGCGCCCCAGGCAACCAACAACTTTGACAACGACTCGTTTGTGGTCTTGTTGAGCGAGGTTAAAAACAGTTTATTGGCAGGAGCTACATCAACCTTTTTAAGTTGAAAATTCCATCCGGATTCAATTGATTTAACAACCAAGTTGTCAAAATCAGCATTGGCCGCTTTTGACTTTTTAATGAATGAAATCAGTGAATCCACAGGTGACACCGATGCGTAGCTTGTAATTGCCCTAGACAATGCAAACGTATTCATGTCAGCAGGTGCAACGAAACGAATTGCTTGAGAGAATTCATTATTGAGTTTATTGGATTCGCTGACTTCATTGGCTTTATCAAGTGATACAAATAACATGTATTCACCAACCACGTCTGTAGTGAATGCAATATCACCAACCCATGGGCCATTGATGTTGTTTGTAATTGAAACAGTTTCACCTGCCTTTATTCCTTCCTTAAAATTTCTACTCAATTGATCAACTTTAATTCCCATTCCTTCAAAACGGATATCAAGCGGAACAAATTTTTCTGCAGGAAGATCTACTGAGCCGCGATTGGTTACATCTATAGAAACTTTAATCCACTCACGCACTGCAGGATTCTCCGGAGTAATCTTAATGCCTGTAACCACTAAATCTATTCCAGTTGAC
>CAIXLY010000036.1 GCA_903920455.1 uncultured bacterium
AAATTTTGAAATTTTCTTTTCAAACCTAATTTTGATTGCTAGATTTTGCAGGTGCGTAAATACCTACTGGCAGTAATTACTATTTCACTTCTAATTACAACTGGGATAAGTACCAGCAGCGCAGCGGTTAAGGCTGGTGCAGCCTGCAGCAAGTTAAATTCAACAGCTAGCGCATCGGGTAAGAAGTTCACATGTGTTAAATCTGGTAAAAAAATGGTTTGGAATGCAGGGACTTCAATTGCTAGTAAATCAACTAGTAATACTTCCGTTGATCAGATACCAAAAGTTTCGTTGGCATCTTCATATGTTCCAAGTTCTGAATGCCAACTAAAAAAGCCAATCAATTTACCAATGGATGATGGACCCTTTGGCTCAATGGGCTTTCCACGTGAAGCCAGCTCAATGAAATCTCTTGGTGAACAAAAAGGCGTAGTCATATTTGTTGATTTTCCAGATGTTGTAGCGCCTAGTGATTTAAAATCCGCCTGGGAGAAAAGTTCAATTCCGCTAGCAGAATCTCTATTTAGCTTTTCAAGTCATGGGAAGTTCAAATTGAAAGTAGATCTCTCTAAAAAGGTCTACCGAATACAGAAAAATTCTGAGTATTACGCGCTAAGGGAGGCTCCTTCGGGCGGCCCAATACCAGGTGCGCCAGCACCTAAATTAGATGAGGTTATTGCTGACGCGATGGTGCTTGCTGATTCGGATATAGATTTTTCAAAGTACTTGTTTGTAACGGTAGCAACTCCGGCGAGCTCAAATCTTACAATTGGTGGTGCATCTGGATTGGGTCCAAATCCAAAACAATTTGATGGTGTTACATATACCAAAGGCATTTTTCAATCTTTAGACTCTTTAACCCCACTTGATAAGCCATACAAGACTTTGAACTTCACCCATGACATCGGACATCTGCTTGGCTTGATGCACCCATATGTTGATCGATCACCAACTCATGGGGCTTGGGACATTATGTGGAATTTTGCTTATCAAAATGATTTTCTTGGTTGGAACAAGTGGAAATTAGAGTGGATTGAAATGGAACAAGTTTCTTGCATAAGTCCAACTCAAGAGGGAGAGGTAATCTCACTTCTAAGCCCAATTGGTGATCCTTCAAATAAACCTAAAATGGTGGTAATTAAATTGAACTCCACCAAAGCCTTAGTTATTGAGGTCAGGCGAAAAACACCATTTGAAAAGCTAAGCACAGCGCAGGAAGGAGTAATTGTCTATACGGTAGACACAACTAAGGGTCAAGGAGATGGACCTGTTGAGATAGTTTCAAATCCGACCAAAATCATAGAATCACAAAACTTCTCTGTGGTTTTAGGAACAATGAGAAAAGGTGATTCAACAATAAGTAATGGTTATGAAATAAAGCTCTTGCACTCAAACGCCACTGGCGATTATGTCTCAATTAAGAAATCTGCTTAATCAAGGTTTACCGATTTAAAGTTTAAAACACTACCAACTGTATTCACACTTACTACATTTGTATTTATCATCCTCAGGAGTAACACAGCAGCCACCATTAAGAACTTTTAAATATATTTTCCCTATGAAATTTTAAATATTCTGTCTGTTTCTTTGTGAATTTCCCAACATTTATTTCAGTATTTATACCCCAAGCGCTAACTACGTTTAAGTCAAGAATTGGGGACAACATGATTTTTCCATTTTCCAAAAAAGTAATGAAACCTTTATCAAATAAATGATCAATATGATACGAAAGCATCAACCCGTTCTCTCCATCAATTTTTTCAGTATCATCGCTAAATCTCCATGGCTTAATATGGCTGGCAATCAAGTGCTTTTTGTTTGTGATTCCAGTTACGCGACAACTTTTTTCAAAATGTTTAACGTTAGATTTAAATATTCCTTGCCCTCTTCGTGATTTAACAAGCTGTTCTTTTTCGCGAGGCTTTAAAGAAGTTTTCTGTAAAATTTCGTTTTCGTGCTGATCATCTAAACTTTCATCAATTACTATTCGGTTTTGAACAAATACCTCTTTAGGAAGCTTGGAAAAGTCTAGAAGTAAGTACCCTAATTCACTAGATATTCCAAATAAATAAGCTTGAGTGCCATCACCATTTTTATCAAGCGGTGAGTACTTATCAGGAAGAAGAGGTTTTATTTCTTTAAGATATTTCTTCGGCTCAAATGGGTTTGCGAGTTTGTTAAAAGAAACTTCTACATACCATCCAGTTTCAGACCAATTACTACCTGCATTTCTGAAATCCGGTTTAGCGGTCGTAACAGCTTTTTCCTGAACTGTGCCTATAGCTCTAATGTTCTTGTCATTGTAGGAAAAAACAATATCCCCGGTTTTTAGCAGTGTCATATTTTCATAATATTGATTTCTAGAACCATCCTTTGATTCTTTTGGAGACCATAGAAAATCTCCTTCAACCTCAAAATCATAAGTTTGTCCTTGATTTACCCACCAGTACTTAACTATGTCCAAATGCTTTTTTGGAACTGTGATACCTATAAGTTTTTCAGCACCCTGGCTTTTCAATTCATTGAGTACTCTAAAACCCATGAAATTATCGCCAACTTTTGAGCCGATGGCATTCTGTAATTGATTATAAGATATTTGTAAGTTTTTAACATTACTCAGCGCATACATATACTCCCAAGTTTGATTCTTATTATCTTGTCCCCAGAGATTTTCAGCTAAAATCTTGTTTCGAAACAAGTATGTAATTTGAGCGGATGCAAATGCTGTTTTATCACGTGTAAAAATTACAATATCTCCAACTGTCAATTTTTTATATTTATTAACATTTGCATTATTAGTTCCAGGTGTAACACCCCAAAGTGCCGTCGTTCCATTTTTTGAAACCTTTTGTAAGCTGGCAAAATCTTCACCTAATAATTTTTCGTACTGAGAAATTTTGACTGGATTTTCGACCGTATCGAAGTAGTGCTCTCTGGAGGCAGGACTTCCGGCCGGCTGAATTGCAACAGACATTAATGATTCAACTCAGTATATTTACGCGCATTTCCTTTTGATTTATCAACAGGATACTTAATGGAGTTTGACTCCATCTTTTTATTTAAAATATCTATAAAATTTAGGTTCTGTTGCTGACATATTCTTAGTAGGTAAATCGCGACATCTGCAACCTCTTCAGAGAGCTTGCTCTTGCCTTCAGGCGTTTTGAGGTAATCAACCGCTTCTAGGTCTGACTTCCATTGCACTACTTCTGCTAATTCGCCGACCTCAGCTGAAACAGCAAGAATTAAATTCTTCGCAGTGTGAAATTGCGACCAATCTCTTTCATCTGAAAAGGCCTGGATCTTATTAAGCAGATCCTCTAACTCAGATGACATAAAGCTCCTTTGACTACGGAGAGTAACCGTATCGGAGCAAACAGACAGTAATCAATAGAAAAAACTACGGAGAGTAACTACGCCTAACTAATCTTTAAAAGCTTCTTTTCCTGCCCCACCCTATCCACCACCAACACACTCCCATTCGGGATCTCTTCCCAGCCATCCTGATTCCAGTCAGAGGATGCGACTACTACTTGGCCATTCTGTGTGGTGTATTTAAGGTGGTAGTAATCGGTATCCTCTTTAAACTTTTGGAGGATTTTATCTTGGTTATATATACAAGCTGCCATAAAGGTTTTATCATTAATAATCATCATGTTGATGGATGAGAATGTACAAATTTACTTGGCTTGGAAATTGCTCACTAAACCACCCTAATTCAACGCAATTATTGCCAGCGCCGATGAGGTAGCTGCAATTCCTAACCAGTTGGCAATAGATGGTCTTTGCTTCATAAGCTTTATGGCAATTAAGGCAGATAGGGCAGG
>CAIXLY010000037.1 GCA_903920455.1 uncultured bacterium
AGACCTTATATGCTATTATATCCTATGCAGGAGGATTTACGGAAAATGCATATTCAAAAAGAATAAGTGTTGAAAAGAAAGGCGGGAATCATTTGTTGATAGATGATGTAGATGAGGAGAAATATTCAACATACGTTTTAAAAGGTGGAGAAAACGTAAACGTTTGGGCAATAGATCAGCGTTATGAAAATAGGATATTCATAAGTGGTGAAGTAAACAGACCTGGATCCTATGGATTGCTCAAGGCAGAAACTTTAAAAGAATTGGTAAAAAGAGCAGGTGGACTGAAAGAAGACGCTTACCCAAATAGAGGATTTATACAAAGAAAAATAGCAGGTAGAAACCTAGAAATGATCCCATTTGACACTGAACAATTAGCAGATGAGAGCAAAGATGATATTTTGCTAATTAACAAAGATTCGATTGTGATATTCTCATCAAATAGCTTTTTAAATAATAGTTTTGTAAATGTCAGCGGGGGGGTAAAAAACCCAGGTAGATATAGCTTTAAAGAAGGAATGAAGATAGAAGATCTGATCGCATTGGCAGGAGGATTTACTATTGATGCAGCGAACTACAAAGTAGAATTAAACAGACTTGAAAAAAACAGCTCTGAGACACTTTCTAATCAAATATTACAGAGGAGAAAGTTACATATAGACTCCACACTGAAAACATCAACTGCCTCAATTGAGCTAGCCCCATTTGATGATGTTTTCGTTCCAAGATTATTAAATTACAGGTTGATAGGTAACGTAAAAATAAGGGGTGAGATTTTATACGAAGGTGATTATAGTATAGAAAAAAGAGATGAGCAAGTAACCGATATTGTTGAGAGGGCTGGGGGAATATCACCTTTTGCTTCCATAAAAGACATTCAAGTCTTTAGAAATGGATTGAGGGTTGGAACAGATATATTTACCAATAGCATGGTAGATCAAAAAAACAATTCACTGCTATTGCTGCCTGGGGATAGCATATTCATCCCTAGAAAAAATAATTTTGTTGCTATCAAAGGAGCAGTGTACAATGAGCAATTAATTGAATATACTGGTTCAAGCATGATGCGTTATATTTCAGCCGTAGGTGGAACTAAAGACAATGCGAATTTAAAAAAAGTATATGTAAAATATGCAAATGGGAAATACAAAAAAACTCATCGATTTGTATTTATGAGATTTCACCCCAGCATAAAGCAGGGATGTGAAATTATTGTGCCTGAAAAAACACCCGCTGATATGAGAAATATTGGTCTGTCGGAAATAAGTGGCATAGCTACTTTATTGACATCCATAGTAGCCATAATTTCTATCATCTCACGATAAAATATTTTATGAAAAGTTCAATCTATCAGCTAAGTGTAAAGCTATTCAGGGAGTACATAACTTTTCTAATGACCAAGAAAAGGGCGATACTGTATATCATGATATCCTTTGCGGGATTAGGTATTTTGGTTGCATTACTAAGACCAATAAAATATACTGCGAGATCTAGCTTTGTTGTAGAAGACAGCAAATCAATTGGCGGATCAGGGTTGATGGGGGCATTGTCCGGACAATTTGGTTCAGAAATATTAAATGTTTTGGGCGCTGGAAGCAACTTGTTAAGTGGTGAAAATATTATTGAATTATCGAAGAGTAGAAGCTTGATAAGAAAAACCTTACTGACCCCCTATGATAGCACCCAATATTCACTCGCTGATAAATATGCGGAAACCTCACTGCTGAAAAAAAAGTGGAAAAAAAGTAAAAAAGTTGGCACTTGGATATCCTTCTCTACTGAAAAGAAATCTTTTACACGCACAGAGGATAGCTTATTGAATAACATTATAGACAGAATCATAAAAAAAGACATTCGAGTATTTAAGCCAGATAGAAGATTGAGTTTGTTCGAGATCAACATTACAATGAGAGATGACCAACTGGCAAATCTGTTCTGTCAAAGATTATTGAACAAGACCTCGGACTTATACATCGAAGCAAAAACAAAAAGAATTAGGGGCAATATAAATAGATTACAAAGTCTTGCTGATAGTTTACAAGACTACGCAAACGGCAGAATAAAAAAGTCTCTTACTTCCAATTTTAGACTGCTGGACATCAATCCACAATATTTATCTGAAAGCGTCAACAGTAGAATAGATGAAAGAGAGGAAGTTTTATCTAGCGCAGTATACGCAGAGATCTTAAAAAATCTGGAAATCAGTAAAGTATCACTATTGCAAGAAACTCCAACAATTCAGTTGGTAGACACTCCGATCATTCCATTACCAGATAATAAAATTGAATGGCACGAAGGACTAATTGGCGGAATATTAACAGGAGTGGTGATTAACATTTTGCTCTTCGCTTTCATTTTTGCCCCAAGTCAAACTGTGCAAAAATTATAGCCTATATCTTAATAATAATCTCCCACTCGTATTAAAAATATCATTCCCTATATTTTCAAAGCCAACATCAGTATATCTATACCATTCCCACTGATAATTTAAATCCCTTTGCCAGGAGTATTCTCCAGCTAGCGTAATTTTTTTAAAACTAAATGAGAAGTAAGCGGTAGAAGACACTGTTGCCCAATATTGGTTAAAATGATCAGTCTGATAATATTTGGTAGAGTGGTAGAAATCCAAGTTGTGAATAACGCGATTTACCCTAATTCCAACAACTTGAAGTCCTCTCATCCATTGAAGAAAGAGTGTTTGGCTATTGCTACCAGGGCCTATACCTGCGCCTAAGATCTTTCCCCTATTCGTGAAACCTTGTCTTACATGTTGATGCAAATACCAGCTATTTGGCTTTTCAAAAACTTGCAAAGCATCCGGTAAACTTAGTGTGGTTATTTCTACCCCTAACTGCAATAACATCTTCTTGCGGCGATTAATTTCAAACGCTTTTTTAAATCCTCCGGTGAACCCCCTGCCATACGACTGTTTTTGAAATACGTTCCATATATTCAAATATCTATCATTGCGCCCATATTCATAATAAATTTCAGCCTTTTCAGACGGCATTACGTAGCGCATAAACCAAGATCCCATAGCAGCTTTCTTACCAAGCTTTACGCTATTTGTAAAATCAACGCCGACGAGCCCTCCAAAAGGCAATAGATCAAGAACATTATTCATTTCATCTTTATACATCATAGATGTTCTTGCCAAGCCGATATAAAGCCCAGGTACCCACTTTGGCTGAAGGGTGTAGACAAGTCCAGTAAGATAACGATTAGTTGTTTTTTTGGGCTTATACAAAAACTCATTATACCGTGTACTTATGCGGTTTGTTTCTGGAGGATAAATTCTGCTTTGTTCTAATAGCCCGACAATGGCTTCACCCTCAATATTACCAATAAAGGTCTTGATGGGTCTTCGTGTAGAAACTGTGCCATGAGCAAAGCCTTGAGCATTGCTTCCAAGAATAATGGGGTTAAAGCTAGCTGGGCCCCACCATTTATTAGCGGTAGATAAACCAATATCAAAAGTTTTCCAATGAAATATTGCAGAAGACTGTCCTAAGGAATATTTATTCAGTTGTGTTTCTCCAAACTGGGCAGGAAGATCCAGGTTATTCAAATAATGATAATATTCAGTCCAGTCAGTACTATTTGTTGGATACTTCGGAAAAGGCTTGTTTTGGCCTCGTTGAAATTCAGGTACAAATTGCAATGTGATTTTATTTGTCCACTTGAGGTTAAATCCGGCTGTGAAAAGAGTTTGAACGCCAACATTAGGGACAAGAGTTCCCTGGCTAAAATTTGAAGGAATGGTGGAACTGAATACAGAGATATATTGAAGCGGTGCGAGACTCATTTCAAAATCAGCAAATGATAATTTTATTTTTTTTGCAACTGGTACGTTAAGAATAGAATCGATTTCATCATTACTCAATTGATTGGGATTAATTAAAAATGATCGGTTTTGAATGAGTTGAGCTGCACGAATGATATCGGGACCTTGATAGCCATAAAAGGTTTGACCATTACTCGGCAGAGTAATTGCAACAAAAGCAAATACCAAGAAACTAACTATTTTATTGTTTTGATAGTTCATATTCATTACCAAAAATATTGTGCTTTTAAGGCCATGAAAACATTAAGAGGTTTATCTATTGTCCACTGGTATCCATTTCGATGAACAAGTTCTAGACGGCCAGACAATAAAAGCTTATTTACAAGCATTTGTTGATGAGCAAGGCCAAAGGACCAGTCTGTCCATTTTAGAGTATGAAAACGTGGATTATGCTGATATCGCTCTATCGTCACCACTTGTTTATTTAATTTGTTGATACGGCTGACCCTCAGTGTGGCTGTATTATCTCCAGGGCCCAATCCCCCACCTATGATTTGGTTATAATGAGTATATCCCTCATTCAACTGCCCATGAACATACCAATTGCCGGCAGGTCTGGCAAGATCAGAATTGGTAGGTGCCATTTGTGTCAATTCAGCTTCAACAGTCATTCGTCTATAGGTTGACAATGGAAAAACTTTTCTAAGTCCCAATAGATATGCTGAAGCATGATCGGGGTTTAAGGTTAAATCCCTGAGGTTGTATTTATAATCATTCCATCCATATTCACCATATATTTCAGCATGCAGAGAGGGAAATCTTAAACGTGCAAAAATATTAATGAGCTGATCTCTATTTTTTGCATCTTCTACTAAACCAGTTCCCCCTTCAGTTTTGTTCTTAAAAAATGCAGAAGCGAGGACTGGCGCATATTTATCAATAAAACTTCCTGAAGTAGGAATATCCCTTTCATACAGTTGAAACATTCTGTTGAGACCAATTGATAGGGTCTTAAAGAAAACGGGACTGTAGGCTAAGTTTAAACCACTAAACAATCTCTGTTCATTCGAGGGTGAACGTCCATATATACTTTCAAATGTATTAAGGTTTATATTTTCAAAAGGAAAATTGGATCTGCTCTTAAGATAGCCACTGACAACCTGAAACTCAAAAACACCGATAGGGGTTTTCCATGGACGATTGGTATGGAGACGAACATGATTAAAACCAGGCGCATTGTTGCTCATCATTAATGAGTTGAAAACTCCTGGGCCCCACCAAATATTTTCGGAAGACAAAGAAATTGAAAATGGCAGTGGCCCTAGATGTAAACGCAGAGCAGATTGCCCAGTAGAAATGAGATTGTTAATTTTTTGTGTACTTGAAACTTGAGATGCAATATGTAGCTCAGGTAAAAATTGAAATTCAATCCATTTGGTAGATATGATTCCGCCAGTAACTATTTTTTGCTGATACCCTTTTGAGGCTAAAAAAACACCATTGTTCCTCCCCCAGGCAGAATGAGTATTTAGTTGTTGCCCCCATTCTAAGGGATATGAGATAATCTTAAGGTGTTTTTTAGAAACTTTTTTATTGAGACTACCATATTGTGATACAAAAGGCCCTATAGAGTCTAACTCACTTTGATTAAAAAGTGAAATAAAAATATTGCGAACATTAAAAGAGTATTGCTTATTGAATTTATTTAATAATTGAAGGTCCCTAATCGTATTTTCATCATCACTTCCAGCAATTAATGCAGTTTGAGCTTTTAGGTTGAGTGGACAAGAAAAAACAAGAAGGGCAGATAAGTAAAAAAAAATAATCGACAATTTCACTTGAGCAATTTGCATAAAGATATAAAATTAAATTAATCAGCCTAGGGTTGGGCGGTCTTTCTATGGGCTGTAAATAAGAACATGCCTTGATACCAGGTAGCTGCTTGACAAGATTGATTAAATTGATTCAATTAATTCGATGATTTGACTATGATATCGATCAATAGAAAAGTATTCAAGGGCCCTGCTACGTCCCTTTTCGCCCATTGACAACATTAAATCTGGATTATCAATAAGCACTTGGATCTTATTGGCAGCTTTTTTTGCATCATTCCAAGGGATCAGCAATCCAGTTTCATCATCAATAATCATATCAAGTGCCCCTCCAATATTTGTAGCAGCTACAGGCTTAGCAGATGCCATAGCTTCCAAAACTACTGTAGGCAAGGGGTCGGGAAGAATAGAGGGTACAATCAGAAGATCAATTCTTCTAAAGAATTCAGTATTGTCAGACACATAACCAAGATCCTTAATATGTTGTTCAAGTCCCAATTCAATTTTCTTGAGCGCAATTTCTTCCAAAAGATATTCATACCCCTTAAATACATCCCCAGCCATAATGAATTCAATATGCGGGTTAACCAGATTTAATTCATGTGCTATTTCTAAGAAATAAGACTGCCCTTTCCAAAAGTGCACCCTGCCAATCATACCGATTACCAATGGGTGAGTTAATGATGGCCCAAAAGCAGAATAGGGTTTGGCATCAATACCATTTAAAATAGTTACTAGCTTATGTTTTTTTACCAAGTTGGGATTGATGGAACTCCAATGATTAAAAGTGGCTGATGAAACTGCAATACTGATATCAGAAAAGTATTCCATCAAGTAAGATAATATCTGCAGTAAAAATCTGGGCTCTTTTATTATTTCATGAATATGCCAAATATGCCTCACTCTCAATAGCCTACTGGTTATTGCACCTACCAATACGGCAGTTGTATTTGAGTAGATGGTATTTATGCTATCGTTTTTGATTATTTTTTTCAATAAAAAAAAAGCCTTTCCCCAAAAAAACACCCTGTTAATAAGTCCGCCAATATTGTTGTACTTTCTTCTCAATATACCGAGTCGTATTATATGAACGGGGATAGCTAATGCTGTCAGCTGGTCAAATAAAGGGCCTTTCTCTGACAAGATCACGACGATATGAAACCCCTGTTGCTTAAAAGCAATTACAGTTTGCAACAAGACTCTGCTGGCTCCATATAAATCCGAGGAACCATGCAAAAATAGGATTCTATGTGCTGAGGTATTTATTGACATACGTATAAAAAAGGTATAAATATTCTTTCGCTAAGTTCAAAAATTAAGTCTGATTTAAAAATTAGACATTACCCTTAACATTCATCAAATAAGTAAAAACTCATTGATCAATCAAGGAAGTTACATTATCCTTTTATTGACTGAACGATATGGCTAAGTTCGGTTATTTTACTAAAGAATCTATTTGTATTCAAACACTGGTAAATAGAACGCTAGCTCTAAGCGTTAGCATGGAAATCATAACTTAAAAAGGTTCAATTGCTGGTGAAGCGATTCATTCATGCCTTTTCACAACATTGTGAATCTTTAACCCTTGTCTCCAAATCCAAGATCAATATTTTGATTACCTTACAACTAACTTTTAGTCGCTAAAAAAATCATTAGATAATAGCATGAATACATCGCGCATTGCTGTAATCGGACTAGGATATGTTGGGCTTCCACTGGCAATTGAACTGTCAAAAAAATACGCCGTGTTGGGCTATGACATCAACCAAAGCAGGATTGATGAGCTTAAAAGAGGTGAAGATCATACCAAAGAAGCAGAACCTGAAGAACTCTCACTTTCCATTGGCAGGGGCATTGTTTTTTCTTCCAACAGAACAGAGCTTGAGAACGTCAGTGTATATATTGTTACCGTACCAACACCCATTGATGGCAACAACACTCCTGACCTCAGGCCACTGATCAGTGCCTCCAAAATGATTGGGGAAACTATGAAAAAAGGAGCTGTGGTGATCTATGAATCAACCACCTACCCCGGTTGTACGGAAGAGGATTGTGTGCCGGTGCTTGAGAAAGAGAGCGGACTCGTATTTAATACAGATTTTTTCTGCGGGTATTCACCAGAGCGGATCAATCCGGGTGATCGCATCAACACACTGACGAAAATAAAAAAAGTAACCAGCGGCTCAACGCCTGAATCAGCAAGGTTTATAGACGATCTATATAAGAGCATCATCGACGCAGGTACACATCTTGCGCCATCAATCAAAGTAGCTGAAGCATCTAAAGCGATTGAGAATGCACAACGCGATCTCAATATCTCTTTTGTAAATGAGCTTGCCTTGATATTTGACCGTGTTGGCATCGACACCAATGATGTGCTGGAAGCAGCTGCAACGAAATGGAATTTTTTGAGATATAGTCCGGGGCTCGTAGGCGGACATTGCATTTCAGTCGACCCCTATTACCTTTCACACAAAGCCGAGCAGCTTGGCTATCATCCTGCTGTGATATTATCCGGACGAAGGGTTAACAATGCCATGCCCTTGTTCGTAGCCAACAAAATTGTGAAGTTGCTGATCGACAAAGGCAATCCCATCAAAGGTAGCAGGGCATTGATTCTTGGTGTTACATTCAAAGAAAATTGTCCGGATATCCGCAACAGCAAGGTTGCGCAAATTGCCAAAGAGCTCACTGGCTTTGGCATTGAAACAGATGTACACGACCCCTGGGCACATCCTGAACAAGTGAAAAAAGAATTTGGATTAACATTAAACGGTGCCTGGCCCAAACCAGAATATTATGATGCGGTATTACTCGCTGTTGCACATAGAGAGTTTCTCTCCATTGATGTGCGCAAGCTTCTCAGAAACCAGTCCGCCGGAATTGTGTATGACATCAAATCGGTTTTGAACAGAGATGCGGTGGATGGGAGGTTGTGAGGTTGGAGGGAATACAGGTTGAAGCAGTTTAAGCGGTTGAAGGGAATACAGGTTTAAAAGGTTGAAGCAGTTTAAGCGGTTGAAGGGAATACAGGTTTAAGAGGTTGAAGCAGTTTAAGCGGTTGAAGGGAATACAGGTTTAAGAGGTTTAAGCAGTTGAAGCAGTTTAAGGGAAAAATACTTTCGCTTCTGATATTTTACACTTGCATAGTCGACTGGCTTGAACTTTCTTAGATGTCATGAAATATGACTATTCTTTTTCTTTTGAGAAACTTGGCACATGGCAAGATGCAAGGGGCTTAGTTAAATTGGTTTACTCGATAACTGCAGATTTTCCCAAACATGAAATATATGGACTTGTCAGTCAGATGAGACGTGCTGCATCAAGTATTAGCTCAAACCTATCAGAGGGTTCTGGTAGATCTTCAACAAAGGACCAAGCTCATTTTTATCAAATATCTTATTCCAGTAATTTGGAGTTGCTGAACCACTTCTACACGGCACTTGACTTGAGTTATATTGATGAGAAGACATTTGAAAAATTAAGAAATCTGGTATGTGCTCTTTCATTCAAAATCAATGCACTCAGAAAATCACGCATCTCTTCAACCCCTTAAACTGCTTAAAC
>CAIXLY010000038.1 GCA_903920455.1 uncultured bacterium
AATTCAGTGCCAGCGGTCCTTTGTATAGTGAGTATGGGGAATTATTGTGGGGTCTCAAAAGACCAGCTGAGGCCATTATTTCTTGGGAGGCAGGCATCATCAATGATCCTTCGTATTCAGGTAATTATTATCATGCTGCAAAGTTTTATTTTGCTGCACTCGATATGGCAAGAAGTATTGTGTATGGTGAGATTTTTGTTAATCTCGAAAGCTATTCTGTACGTACACCAGAAGTTAAGATCCTGTTGTTGGAGTCTTACAAGAAAGCATTTATGGCAAACGCTTCAAAACAATATTTTGTAAAGGCAACGACTCCCTTTGAAACAAAATTCAATGACGTGCTACAAAAGCAATCTACGTTGGCATTAAGGGGGATTACTCCTGAGACACTGCTGATAATCAGATCAAGATTTGTGCTTGACTGGTTTAGTAAAGTGGAAGGGAACTATCCTCTTCAGCTGTTTACCAACATGCAATATCTTCTGCGCGAAGGTTTATTTGAAGCATATAATCAATGGTTATTTGGAACTGTAACCGACGTGGCCACTTACCAATATTGGACAAGAACCCATCAAGAAGAGTATTCCAGATTTTCACAATATCAGCAGAATAAAATTTTTCGTATGCCTACTGGGCAGCACTATTTTTGATCTTCCGATGCGTAAATCCGCTCAACTGCATCTGCATACTTATCCATAATTACTTTTCGCTTCAGCTTTAAGGTGGGTGTTAGTTCACCGCCATTAATAGTCCACTCGCTGTTCAATAATTCAAACTTCTTTACTTGCTCAACGGGGTTGAACTGTGTGTTATATTTTTCAACAATGGCATTGTAGTGATCAAGTACTTTTGGATGTTGCAGCATTTGTTGTGTACTCTCAGTTGTGACCCCATTTTTTGTGCACCAAGCTTTTAGATTTTCCATAGCCGGTACGATGAGTGCTCCAGTAAATTTTCTTTCTGCGCCAACCACCATCATCTGCTCAATAAATGGTGATTCTTTCATTCTATTTTCTATGGGTTGGGGAGCTACATATTTGCCTCCGCTGGTCTTGAAAATTTCTTTCTTCCTGTCAGTTATTTTTAGAAAACGCTCATCAACCCAAACACCTATATCTCCCGTATGAAACCATCCATCTTTGTCAATGCACTCTGCAGTGAGGTCTGGTCTTTTATAATAACCCAACATGACATTTGACCCCCGACAACAAATTTCCCCATCCTCTGCCAGCTTCACTTCAACATTTTTTATTACGTTTCCAACAGTTCCGAATTTTCTGCCAGAAGCCTCAAAGCGATTAACGCTGATCACGGGCGAGGTTTCAGTCAACCCATAACCTTCCATGATGACAAGTTTTGCTGCAGTGAATATTCTGAGTAGCCTAACTTGGCAAGCTGCTGCACCTGTTACGATTGCCCTAACATTTCCACCCAATGCTTCTCTCCATTTTGAAAAGATGAGTTTATTGGCAATAGCAAGTTGGATATTGTACCATAGTCCTAAATCCTTTCCTACTTCATACCTGTTGCCAATCGCAACAGCCCAAAAAAACAATGATTTTTTGATTCCGGTAAGTTCTCTTCCCTTGTTTATGATGCGCTCATATACTTTTTCAAGCAGTCGGGGTACAGTAGAAAATAGAGTTGGCTTTACTTCTCGAAGGTTTTCACCTACCGCTTCAATACTTTCTGCGTAGTAAGTGGACACTCCTCTATACATGTATATGTAGGTAACAACCCGCTCAAAAATATGGTTGAGTGGCAGGAAGCTGAGTGACCTGTCATTTGAGCCACAAATAGGTTCAAGAATTTCTTCTACATTTTTTATGTTGTCTAAAATATTATGGTGGCTGAGCATTACCCCCTTAGGAAATCCTGTTGTTCCAGAAGTGTAGAGGATGGTAGCAAGCTCATCACTTTTAATATTATCTTTTGAGGCTTTTAGTTTTGCAAGATCTTCTGCATTTCCACTGTGCAATAGTTGTTTCCAATTTAGTGCCCCTTGAATGGAATTGAATGTATAAACGGCTTGTACTGTTGGTGTTTTATCGCGTATTGACTGTACTTTTTCATACAGCTCTTGATCACTTACAAAGACCAATTTTATTGAAGCATCATTGAAAATGAATTCGAGTTCATTCACATTGATGGTAGGGTAGATTGGGGTGAGCACTGCTCCTGTTTGCTGCACGGCCAGATCAACCACCATCCATTCGGGTCTGTTGTTGCTCAGGATTGCAATTTTATCCCGCCCTTCAATAGTCCCATCTTGATATCCTATGCCAGCATGGATCAGCCCCATGCTCAAGCTGTCTACCAACTGCTTGATTTCTTTTGTGCTGTATTTTCTCCATATTCCATTTTCCTTTGCGGCAAACATATCCTCTTTGGAAAACTTTTCCATTTGCCAGTCAATGCAATCAAATAATCTTGTTGGGCTGGTGCTCATAAAAAGGAAAATTTCGTTTGCGTTAAGTTAGGTAAAAGACCTGAAAAGCGATAGGCGATAATTTATAATTATTATCCTATTAAAATTTAAAGAACAATCATAGAGCCTCATTTCTCCTATTTGCTACTGTCATCTTAGCATGGCTTTAGGGATTTCCTTGTTCAATAAATTCTTGTAGATAAACATATTATTTTCATTAGTTGAATGGGCTTGTTGGTTTCCTCCCCATCCATGTCTTCCTCCTGGATATACCATAAACTCAAAATGTTTTTTTGCGTCTTGGAGTTTCTTGACCAGTTGAAGGCTGTTTTGTAGGTGAACATTGTCGTCCATCGTTCCATGATAGATTCTGAGCAACCCCTTGTATTTGTCTACATGGGTCATGATCGATGTCTTTTGATATCCATCCGGATTTTCTTTTGGTGTATCCATGAATCGTTCTGTATAGTGGGTATCATAAAGTGCCCAATCAGTTACGCTTCCTCCTGCCAGACCATGTGTGAAATAACCAGCTCCGGCTGTAAGTGCCATGCAGGTCATGTACCCGCCATAGCTGAATCCCATGATCCCAATCCTTGTGGAGTCTGCACCATTTTTACGAAGCCAT
>CAIXLY010000039.1 GCA_903920455.1 uncultured bacterium
CCTTTTCAAAAATTCATGACCATGTTCATTTTTGGAATTTCCGGTATAGGAATTTTTCTCATGTTCTTTGGCCTTTGGTTGTTGCAAAGAAAAAATTAATACCAGATTATACAACTCTTCCACTCTCATCAATGCGTGAGAGATAAGTTCTAATCAATTAAGACTTGAAAATATTTAATAAGAAAAGCCCCAAATGGGGCTTTTCTTATTATGCTAGCATGCTAACAATTATTTCAAGAAGCTGATGCTACTCACTTAAGGCTTAGAGTTTATTACAAGCCCAACTTCCAACCTTCTCTGTAATCTCGCTTCACGTATTGGTTTGCTGGCTCAAAGTTGGTGATGCGCATATTTTTAGCATCCCAAAGCAGTTTCTTTCTTCCTAGATACTTATCCTGTTGACCAGTGAGGTTTGGATTTCTCATCATCCAACTTCTAATCGCCAAATTACCAATAAGGATACTTTCAGTAAAGGGACCGGCATATTCAAAAGGTGAACTGGTTGTGGCATTGCCGTGACCAGCAATACAAGCATTCACCCATTGGAGCCAATGGCCTTCTACTCCTTTTGGAACACGTGCGATTGTTTCAGGAGGAAGCTTTTTTTCTTGCATCAATTTGGTTGGTAGCAGCCTTGGGTTTGCACCATAGCAATCAGCAAGCAACTTGCCTTTGGTACCAATAAACAAAACACCACCATCCCAGTTACCGAATGCTTCTTCAGGTAACAATTCATCAGGACGTTGTGGAAGCAATCCACCATCATGCCAAGAAACCTTGATATCGCCTTTCTTGCCGTCTGTTCTAGGGTAGTTAAGGTGTATAATGGTTGAAGGAGGACATGAATCTGGATTTGCGGTATCATCCCACATTGCCTGCCATATGGAAGCAACAGAACATTCAACAGAATTTGGATAAAGTATAGGAAGACAGCGGAACACAGGATCCATGATATGACAAGCCATATCACCAAGAGCACCTGTTCCAAATGCCCACCAGCCTCTCCAGTTAAAAGGAAGATAGGCAGGATTATAATCAATCATTTTGGCTGGACCAATCCACAAATCCCAATTCAACTCTTTAGGCAACATGTGATTTCCAGAAGGCGTTGGAACCCCTTGAGGCCATACTGGCCTGTTCGTCCAGCATTTAACTTCTGTGACATCTCCGATCAACCCTGCGTTAATCAATTCTTGTGTTCTTCTTACACCATCGCCGGAACCACCTTGGTTTCCCATTTGGGTTACAACCTTGTATTGCTTAGCAGCCTCCGTAAGGATACGGGCTTCATATATGTCGTGTGTAAGTGGTTTCTGGGTGTATACGTGTTTGCCAAGTTGCATTGCAGCAAGCGTAGCTATTGCATGCGTATTGTCAGGTGTGGAGATTGAACAGGCATCAATTACATCCCTTTCTTTATCTAACATTTCCCTGAAGTCATGATAAAACTTTGCTTTAGGGAAGTTTTTTCTTGAGCCGACAGCTTGGCGATCATCAACATCTACCAATGCAACAATTTCCACATTAGGGCTTTCGGCAAAGGAAGTAAGATCACTCTCTCCCTTTCCTCCTGCACCGATACCGGCAATGCGCAATTTGTCACTTGGGGCAACATGGCCCTTTCCGAGAACGTGGCGGGGCACAATGGTGAATGCAGCCATTCCCATAGCTCCAGCCTTGATAAACTTTCTTCTTTGGTAGTTTTTGCTTGACATAACAATCGTTTGGTGATGTGATACTAAATTATACTAACTATATTTTACACACTCTTTGTTTTCCTTTTCTGTATACGCAACACCATGTTGCTTCAACACTTCGTCAGGAACTCCATTCCACTGGTTTGGTTGATTGCCAGCATATCCAATATCCGCAACCCCAATTTGTGTGGTATAAAAACCAGTACAGGTTAAATCACGCATCAATGTAAAAAACGCAACACCCTGAGCAACCTGTTTTTCAGCTTTATTAGGGTAAGCAATTTCATCAACAATGGCAATCTGCTGCTCATGGCTGCACTCCTTAAAGTTCTTGCCATTCTTTTTGAATGCATGCCTGTCAATCCACATTAATCCACCACGCATAGGTGTTTGATGACTCGGCATATCCTTCACAATAAATTCTATGAATTCCGGAACCTTTGCATCTGTAGCGCTTCCACTAACTTCATCTTTCGGAATGATGATGTCTGACAATACAGTGATAGTCTCCATCTCATGCTTTGTGAAAAATGTTTCAGCAACAACTTTATCATACTGAGCCAATTCTTCAGGCTGCCTATCGAGCGTAAAGCCGTCTGCGAGAGATTTACTGGTAGCTCCTGCTTTTTTATCTGCTGGCGACTTACAGGCATCAAGCAATAGGGCACCTCCAAGAGTTCCTACAGCTAAGGCTTTGAGTGATTTTCTTCTATCCATGATGAATGAGTTTATTGTTTAGGATATGGAGATTAGAGAAAGAGCGCATTGTGCTCGCATCATCCATCTCCGCTAAGGTTTAGATATTTTGTTTCTTCATTTGATCTACCAAATATTCAGAAGCTCTCATTGAGAGGGCTAAGATTGTCCAGGTAATATTCTTGTCAGCCTGAGAAACAAATGCACCGCCATCCACTACGAAAAGATTTTCGCAGTCATGCGCTTGGTTGTGCTTATTGAGTGCAGAGCGCTTTGAATCATTACCCATACGCACCGTTCCGGCTTCATGAATAATTTTACCAGGAGTTTGTAATCCATAATCATTGTGTGGCCCATCGGTATCACCCCAAGTAATCACTGCACCCATTGAATGCATAATTTCCTTGAAGGTCTCCTTCATGTGCTTGGCCTGCTTCACTTCATGATCGGTATATTTAACATTGAATTTCAATACTGGAATTCCGAATTTGTCAACCACTTGTGGATCAATCTCACAGTAGTTCGACTCCAAGGCAATGGATTCACCCCTGCCCGACATTCCAACCCCGGCACCATAGAAAAAGCGTTGGTCTTGTTTTAGTGATGCGCCATATCCTCCAGCTTCTTTTTGAACTCCGTTTACAGGAAACTTACCATTGAGGCCTTCCATTCCCATTCCAAAACCATAGGC
>CAIXLY010000040.1 GCA_903920455.1 uncultured bacterium
AGCAATGCGTATTTGATCAGCAAGGTAAGCAGATATTCCCTCAGCCTTGCCTAGATCAGCTGTAATATCAATGGCGCAAACTTCACCCGAAGGTAAAGCGTTGTGATCCGATTTTAGTTTTGAATGCCGTTCGTCTGAAATCCAACCATCAGATTTTCTAGATCTGTCAGGAAAACAGTCATCAATTTGCTCCCGCAATTGAACAGCTGCTTTAGATAGGTAAGGCTTCATTACGCAAGCAGAAGTTTTGCTTCATCCTCAGTAATGCCTAAACGATCTAATAGTTCAGCTTTTGCTTTTGCTTTTGCAACAGCTTCAGCCTGATCTAATTTTATCTGTTTTGCTCTTTCTTGAGCATCTTTTTCGATTTGCTTAAACTCTAAATCTGTTGGTTCTCTCTCAATTACTTCATTTGTCAAAGCAAAAATTTCAGTTATTTTTGTCATTTTGCATACCCCAATACGCTTATTGAACCTGTCAGATTTTTTTGAGCAAGAATTGAAAAACCAGTGAATGATGTTGTATTGTTAAAACTTCCACTTCGAATCCAAATTTCAGGATCACTTGCACTTCCACCATTCATGTTCGAATAATAAAATGATGCTGCGCTGGCGTATGGGTTAAAAAATTCTATTGTTACCCATTGCGTTGCATTATTTGTTGCATTGCCAAGTTCTCCGGTTGTTTGAGTTAAATTCTGTGCACCACCAACACTTGGATCAGCCGTAATTCTTTGATAATTGTAAGTGGCATTGCTATTATCTGCACCACCAGACCTAAATCTAAAATTGAAAGAAGCATCAGCATTTGTCGCACATTCAAAATTCATGATTACTTTGTAATTATCATAGGTCGTTGAAAACACATCATTAACATTTATTGTCGTTGTGGCACTAAATGATTGCGTAGTTATTAATTTTAATCCGGGAAGGGTCGGAGCAGCCCAACTTGGCACACCACCTGCAACAGTTAAAACATTTCCTGTTGATCCAATGGCTAATCTTGTGTTTGTGTTTGCCGTTGATGAACGATATTCAATATCGCCAAGAGTTGTAGAAGGGTTTAAGTTTTTAGTGGTGGTGTCCACAGATGTGCCAAGTGATCGGATTGCAGATGCGCCATCCTTGACTAAAGCTGTGTCGTCTGGAGTAGTCCAGCCGTAATTGGTAGTAGTTGCCATTTTTCTCCTATTATCAGGCTACGATTGTAGCGTATTCCCATGTCAAAGTTGGGCTTAAAGTGTTCCAACGCTCGCCTATTGGCACAGCATTCCATCGCATAGCCACTTGGCTAAAGCTGACCGGCGAAAGGTTTATTGTCAGGAATAATTCATTGAACCTTGTGCTCCAACGCCACCCCTCAACATAACCTGAAAACTCGCCATTACTTATCTGTGCCGGCAAATCTCTTATGTTCAAAGGTAAGCCCATAAATATGTTTAATAAATTATCTCTATCTGAATCATCAATCTCTGGATTAGTCATTGGGAAGGTAATGCTGTCAAATATAGGTTGAGGGAAGGCTCGAAGGCTAATATATCGATCGGCAACCTCTTGAGCATCCGCAGCTGAATGAATGTACGATTGAATGCTTTCAGACTTGTATCCATAAAGGGCAATCGATGATGCAGATGTTGCAGTTTTTTGAGAATTAAAGTTATTGCCGTAATTAATGAAAATGTCGTTGCGAATATCAGCTGCTTTTGTGGTTGTGCGTAATCCTGACCCAATCGCATGACTAGCAGATAGATCAACATAACCATTGGCGATCAAATAAGTCTGTCTGTGGTCTGCATCGGCA
>CAIXLY010000041.1 GCA_903920455.1 uncultured bacterium
TGACCTCCCTCAATTGCGCATATAGAAAGCACGGTAGGATAGAAGGGGTTGCTATTTCGGCTAACTACCTGTTGCAATGCAACTACAATTTGTGAGGCTGTGAGGATGGTGTCTGCGGTGAGGTATGGCTTTGCTGCATGGCCACCTTTTCCTTTAATGGTGATGTATAATTCATCTGCACTCGCCATGACTTTACCTGGCCGAAATCCTAACTTTCCGATTTCCTGTAGGGGATGGACATGCATGCCGAAAATTGAAGTTGGGGCAGGATTTTCCAACACACCTTCTTTGATAAGCAGACTTGCTCCGCCTGGATTTTTTTCCTCTCCAGGCTGAAATATTAATTTAATTGTACCGTCCCACTCATCTTTTAATTCACTTAAAATTCGCGCTGCACCCAATAGGCATGATGTATGTACGTCATGACCACATGCGTGCATTACTCCAGCAACAGTAGAAGCATAGGGAACATTATTTTCTTCCTGAATAGGCAACGCATCCATGTCGGCCCTCAGTGCAATTACTCGATCAGATGGTCTTCCCTTTAGAATTCCTATAACACCGGTCTCGGCCATTATCGTAAAGGGGATACCCAGCTGGGTAAGATGAGCTTGAACATACTTGGATGTATTAAACTCCTTATAGCTTAGTTCAGGATGTGCATGGAGATGTCTTCTTATTGAACGGTACTCTTCAAAGTAACGCGCAGAAAGCTCTTGAATTTTTTCCGTAAGCATGATGTTCAGTATTAAAAATTTTCAGTCTCTGTTTTTTCTCCTTTTACTTCTATAGATGAGGGTATAGCCAGTATTGTTTCTCCAAATAATTCTATCAGCAACTTCTTCATTTCCTCTGCCTCTTTTTCTGATCTGTAATTTCCGAGCAGTACCCTGAAGTTGGGCGACTGATAGAACATATAAGATTTTTGATCAGGAAAGTTTTTTACCAACTTGGTTTTAGCCTCAATGGCAATGTCGCGCTTGTTTGTGCTGATCACAAGAATTCTATACCCTTGTTCAATGGAGATCCTTGATTTTAGGGCTTCCTTGTTAAGCTCAATTTGTTTATCTACCAATTTATCCAACCTTGGGTCTCTGACTACGTACTTGCTTTTTCCAAACTGCGCATGCGCATCGGTGATGCCGGCAATAAGTAAAGCCGCAATGAAAAAGGTTGGCTTATATCGCATATAATAAAAGGCTTATTTCGAGGCACTATTCTTGGTCTCTGCCGTGACAAGATTTAAACTTTTTTCCACTTCCACATGGACAAGGATCATTTCTCCCAACTTTTGGTCCCACCCTTACTGGTTCACTCTTTACTTGCACAGAAGGATCGTTGTAATTATTTTCAGAGTTGATCAATTCAGGTTTATCAGAACCCGGGAGTTCATCTTTTCTGACTTTCATATTGCTCATGTCGGTTCTTCTCTCTTTTCCTTCTTTTAATGAAGCAGTACCTTGCTCAATAGGCAAGGAGGTATGGCACAAGAAAGAAACGATGTCTTTGTTTACCTCAGCGTCCATTGAAGAAAACAGTTCGAATGCGGATTGTTTATAAATAACCAACGGGTCTTTCTGCTCATAGACTGCAGTTTGAACACTTTGTTTCAAGTCGTCCATTGCCCTCAGGTGTTCTTTCCAAGTATCGTCGATGATTCCCAGCGTTATTGTTTTTTCCATTGAAGAAACAACTTCAACCCCTTTGGTATTGATAGCATTCTCCAGGTTTGTTAAGACATTCATAGATTTCTTTCCGTCGCTGAATGGAACAACAACATTCACAATATGATTCCCCTGTGTTAGACGAACATTTTGAAATACAGGGAGTGATTGCTTGGCAATTGCTTGTTTCCTTTTTGCATAATGCTCAATGGATTCCTTATACAATTCCTCAGTTAATTCATTTAAGTTTCCTTTTTCAAGGCGCTCCTTTGCAATTGCCGTATCTACACCAAGGTGCATGATCACATTCAGTTTGAATTCATCATATTGATTGCTGCCAGCAAACTCTTGTAAAATATTTGCTGACACGGAATAGAATGAATTGTCAAGATCCAGGGCAAGTCTTTCTCCAAATAAAGCATGCTGACGTTTCGTGTAAACAACATTTCGTTGTTTATTCATTACATCATCATATTCTAGCAGACGTTTCCTGATGCCAAAGTTATTTTCTTCAACTTTCTTTTGTGCCCGCTCAATGCTCTTCGTAATCATGCTGTGCTGAATCACTTCACCTTCCTTGTAGCCCATTCTATCCATCAAAGAAGCAATCCTGTCACTTCCAAACATTCTCATCAAATCGTCTTCAAGAGAGACGTAAAACTGAGAAGATCCTGGATCTCCCTGGCGTCCTGCTCTTCCGCGAAGCTGCCTGTCAACCCTTCTGCTTTCATGGCGTTCTGTTCCGATAATGGCAAGTCCGCCTGCTTCTTTTACACCAGCACCCAGCTTGATATCCGTTCCACGTCCAGCCATGTTCGTAGCAATGGTTACACTGCCGGCAAGTCCAGCTTCTGCAATAACCTGGGCCTCACGTGCGTGTTGCTTTGCATTTAATACATTGTGTGGTATTTTTTTTTGTTGCAACATCCTGCCAAGTAATTCAGAAACTTCAACAGAGGTGGTTCCAACAAGCACAGGCCTTCCTGCGTTGCGGAGTATTTCAATCTCGTCAATAACGGCCTTAAATTTTTCTCTTTTGGTTTTGAAAACGAGATCTTCCTCGTCTTTTCTGACCATGTTCAAATTGGTTGGAATAGAAACCACATCCAATTTGTAAATGTTCCAAAGCTCTGCAGCTTCTGTTTCAGCTGTACCCGTCATACCCGCAAGCTTATGGTACATCCTAAAGTAGTTTTGTAGGGTTACCGTTGCATAGGTTTGAGTTGCTGCCTCGATTTTCACATTCTCTTTTGCCTCTATTGCCTGATGAAGGCCATCGCTATATCTTCTGCCCTCCATAATCCTACCAGTTTGCTCATCGACAATCTTTACCATGCCATCCATGACCACGTATTCAACATCTTTGTCAAACAATGTGTATGCCTTCAGCAATTGTTGGATGGTGTGTATCCTGTCTGCCTTTTGGGCATAATCTTGTAGTAGGGCCTCTTTGGTATTTATTTTTTCTTCTGCAGGCAATCCTGATTTTTCGATTTCAGCAATTGACACGGCAAGATCAGGTATGATAAAGAAGTTCGGATCTTCTCCACCTTTGGTAATATGGTGAAGTCCTTTATCGGTGAGTTCTACCTGGTTGTTTTTTTCGTCAATGTGGAAGTATAGTTCATCGTCAACCTCAGGCATATGTTTCTGCTGCTCTGCTAGATAAAAGTTTTCAGCTTTTTGCAGCTTTACTTTAATGCCTGGTTCGCTGAGATATTTTATGAGGGCAGTATTTTTCGGCAATCCCCTGAATGCCCTCATCAATTGAAGCCCACCGTCTTGTGGACCATCCTTACCTTCACCAATTAATTTCTTGGCCTCCTGTAAGGCTTTGATGACAATTTGCTTCTGTACTTCAATTAGTTCCTGAATTCTAGGTCTGTGTATGTGAAAATGCTGATCATCTCCTCTTGCAACTGGACCAGAAATGATTAATGGGGTTCGTGCATCATCTATCAAAACACTATCCACCTCATCAACCATAGCGTAATGGTGATTGCGCTGCACCATCTCATCAGGAGAATGTACCATATTGTCGCGCAGATAATCGAAGCCAAATTCATTGTTGGTTCCATAGGTAATGTCAGCCAAATAAGCTTTTCTTCTTGCATCGGAATTCGGTTGATGCTTGTCGATACAGTCTACTGAAAGTCCAAGCCACTCAAACAAGGTTCCATTCCACTCTGAGTCACGCTTTGCGAGATAGTCGTTTACCGTGACCAAATGAACTCCTTGACCGGCAAGTGCATTCAAGTAGGCAGGTAGGGTAGAGACCAATGTCTTTCCTTCACCCGTTGCCATTTCTGATATCTTTCCCTGATGAAGGACAGTGCCACCGATAAGCTGAACATCATAGTGTACCATGTTCCACCTTACCAAGCTGCCCGCTGCCATCCAGCTGGTTTTGAAAACGGAATCACCACCTCTGATGGTGACATATTCTTTTTTTATGCTTAGCTCACGGTCTAATGTTGTTGCAGTTGAGATAAGTTCCTCATTCTCTTTGAATCTTCTGCCCGCCTCCTTTACAACAGCAAAAGCTTCAGGAAGAATCAAATCCAATATCTCCTCTATTTTTTCGTTGCGTTTTTTCTTTAGTTCGTCTACTTGCTTGTAAAGATCATCCCTCCCCAAAATATCCTCAGAAGGAAGTTGCTCTGCCTGTTCTGATAGGTCATTGATTTGGCCGTCTAATTCAGTGAGGTGGTCTTTTATCCTGGCTCTGAACTCAAGGGTTTTTCCCCTCAACTCATCATTCGAAAGCAATTGATAAGCAGCAAAAAAACCATTGATTTTTTCCACCAGGGGGGTAATCAGTTTAACATCTTTTTCAGACTTACTTCCTCCAAATAACCGGGATACAATGTTGAACATGGATATATAGTTTCTAGGGGGTCAAAATTAGGTCATTTATTGTTAAGATAGGTTCGGGAGGTTTAGTCTCCCTAGGGGTAATTTCCTGTTGAAAAGCGCTCAACTTTCTCAAATTACTCAACTCTAATCCCCTTCAACAAAGGCATTTGTCTACCTTTGCCATGCAATTCCTCGAATTTAACCATATGCCAAGACTCCTTTTATTACTTTTTTTAGTTCTTTTCAGTGCTTTTAGTGTTTTTTCACAGGGTGGCTACCAGGTGAGTGGACGCCTTATTGATACCCTTGGTAATCCCATTTCAAGGGCAACCATTGGTGTTTATGTTGATGGGCAAAAAGACACTTTAAAGACGGTCTCGAATAATGTTGGATTTTTCATAGTGAAAGGAATTTCAGAAAGGCAATTTTTCCTGAAGGTTTCAACCATTGGGTTAGGGAATTTTAAAAAAATATACACAGTTCCAGCGGGAGAGGAGATCCTTGAAATAAGAAATCTAATTCTCTATCCCGAGTACAGCAGTTTAAAAGAAATTCTAATCTCAACGCCTCCGATTATTGTAAAAGAGGATACAGTTGAATACAAGGCAGACTCATTTCGACTAAAGCCCAATGCAATGGTTGAAGATTTACTAAAGAAGATGCCTGGTATTGAAGTAGATAAGCAGGGTAATATTACTGCACAGGGTAAAACAGTGAGTAAGGTTAGAGTAAATGGGAAGGACTTTTTTAGTGGAGATCCCAAAGCTGCAACGCAGCAGCTCTCTGCTGACATGATTGATAAAGTTCAAGTAATTGACGACTATGGTGATCTTGCTAATGCCTCGGGAATAAAAGATGGGGAGCCTGACAAAATAATTAATCTACAGTTGAAAAAAGATAGGAATCGCGGTGTATTTAGCCGATCTGTTGTTGGAGCCGGATCTAGTGATCGCTATCAAGCTACCACCAACCTAAATGTGTTCGATAACGAAAAGCAGATTTCTATTTTTGGCGGTGCAAACAACAACAATACCAGCACGTTCAATGTTGATGGAGCAGTGGCTTCTATGGGAGGAGCAAATAGTGGCGGTAAAGGTTTTCAGGTCAGAATTGGGGGGAACAACCAAAGTGGAATCGGTGGCGAGGAGGGCTTAAGAACCAGCAATGCAATCGGGGTGAATTTTCGAAATGACTTTAAGGAGAATAAGGGATCTGTCTACGGCAACTACAGCTACTCAACACGAGAGACCGATGTGCAACGCGATGTGGCATCTCAAAACTTTTTTCAAAACACAAATTTTCTAAACCACCAAGTCACAACATCACTAGATCAATCGAATCGTCACCGCGCTTCATTGAATTTTGAATGGAATATCGACTCTTTCAATTACATCAAGTTTGTACCTGAGTTAAATACTAGAGTTTCTGACAATCAATCTATTTCGGCATTTGATTATATCCTCAACGATCTCGATACTTCAAGCCTAGGAATCAATACTGATCATTCATTGTCAAACAATCCTAGCTTATCGGGAAATCTTATTTATAACCGCAAGTTTAGAAAAAGGGGTAGAAATTTTTCGATGAATCTCAATGGGGGATACAATACATCAGATGGCCAGAGCAATAAGCTCAATAAAACAACAACACTGCTGCCTTTTCTATTTTCTGATTCACTTAATCAATATGTGTTAACAGATAATCGTTCCGACAATGCCAGCGTTCGATTTAATTATTCTGAGCCAATCATGAAAGACAGGTATCTTGACCTGATTTATCAATATGGGAAGTCCTACTCAAACAATAACAGAGCCACTTATCTCTACAATAGCATAGGTATTCAAGAGTTGTCGGATCTGCTGAGCAATGCGTATGAAACAGACTTTTTTAATCAGCGCATTGGGGCCAATATCAGAACGGTAAAAAAGAAATACAATTATACAGTGGGGGTAAGTGCACAGCCGGTTAATCAAAAAGGATATTCAATTACGAAAGACAGCGCATATGCGCCAATAAAGCGACTCAACCTCTTGCCGTCAGCTAATTTTGCTTATAATTTTACCAGAAACAAAACGCTCAGGTTCTTTTATAATGGTAACGCAAGGCAGCCATCATTCACTCAGCTTCAGCCAGTTAAGGATGTCTCAAATCCACAATATCAAGTGCAGGGGAACCCACTGCTTAAGCCTGAGCAAGCGCATGCTTTTAGTGTATCGTTCAATAACCTGAATTTTTTAACGGGACAAACATTTTTCCTTGGGGCAAATTATAACCTAACTCAGAATCAAATCGTAAACAACACCATTCGATTAAATAATTCAGGAAGTCAATTGACTACATACGCCAATGTCAATGGTAATTATACGGCAAGTGGTTTTTATAATTTCAGTAAGCCTTGGAATAACCGCACCTATATCTTGTCGATTAATGGTGCTGTGGTTCTTAATAATAATATTTCATTAATTGATGGTCAACAGAATGAGGGGCGAAACGTATTGCTCTCTCAGGGCGCGAAGTTTGAATACAATCTAAAAGAGTGGCTTGAAATAGATCTCGGAGCTAAGTATGGGTTGAATAGTGTAAGGTACACGCTTCCCGGCCAGCAGAATATCAATTATGGCAGTTGGGTAGTCACCAACAATACAAGAATAGATATACCGGGTGGATGGGTGTTTCGTCATGATCTTGAATACATTCTGAATCGCGGGTTGTCGAGCAGTGTGAATCAAAACATCATTTTGCTGAACGCCTCATTTGAGAAAACCATCTTCAAGAAAAAGAATGGAATAATAAAGTTATCTGGTTATGATATCCTGAAGCAAAATAAAAGTATTGCAAGAACAATCAACGGCAATAATATTATAGATACAAGAGTAAACCGACTGACACAATATTTTCTACTAACTTTTGTTTACCGCTTTAATAAGTTTAACGGTGCACAAAAAGCCGGTGATGGTCAGCATATCATGAGGTAGTCAGCTTTTCGTGCTATCCAATCCCAACATTGACATTGAATTAAGTTTCTAAAGCGAATCACTGAACATCCCAATTTTTGATATCGGCCATCTGGGATAGGCATCCCCATTTAATTTAGTATTGTGTCATTTGCCAAAGGTCATCAATAGTGATCTCTCATTCTCTTCTTTCGCAATTGTATAGCAATAATCATCATGTAGTTACATTGAAGTCATTTTTCTTCAATGATGCTGGTGCTAGTTTCGCAATGCTTCAAGGATTACGAGCTAATCCTTATGAAAATCCAAATCCAATTCCTATTGAAAAACCATTTTTTTACTCCTACGCTTTCATCAAGAGATACTTTTGTATCAATCCATAACTTAAGTATTATGATTTAAGCCTTATTTTTATTGTGATTAACAAAAAATGGACTCAATCACACACATTGTACTCGGAGCCTGTATAGGCGAAATTATACTTGATAAGAATGCGGGCAGAAAAGCAATTCTTTGGGGGGCACTCGCGCAAAGCGTTCCCGATATCGATTTCATTGCTGGCATGTGGATGCCGGTCTCTACGGAGCTGATTGCACATCGTGGGATCACCCATTCATTCACTTTTGCTGGCTTTATCAGTTTCTTTCTTGCTTTGGTTGCTGCACGTTGGCACAAGGCAGAACCTATTTCTTTGAGAAAATGGTTTTTCTTTTTTTTGATAGAAATACTTTGTCATCTTTTTCTGGATGCCATGAACAACTATGGGATAGGTTGGTTTGAGCCATTTTCCTCAGTTCGCTTTTCTTTTAATGTGATTTATGTTGCCGATCCTCTATTTACAATACTGCCCCTCATAGGCTTTGTCTTTTTGCTTTTTCTAAGGAATGATCATAAGCACCGTTTAAGGTGGGCTAGGGCTACAGTGGCAATCGCATCGGTATATTTGATTTTTGCGCTAATCAATAAATTTAATATTGATAAAGTAGCGAGGTCGTATGCAAGAGACTCAAGTGGGACTAAATTCAACTACCTCACTACACCGACCTTGTTAAACAACTTTTTGTGGTTCGTTGTGATAGAAGATAGCACTGGCTACAACATCGGCTATCGCTCAATCTTTGATAAAAAGAAGAGTCTCGCTTTGCGTCATATTGCCAAAAATGAAAACCTCCTTGATCCAATTCATGACCACAAGGAGGTAATTGAGCTTAAGCAATTTTCACAGGGCTTTTACACCCTAGAGCAGCAGGGTGATACCCTAGTGTTTAATGATCTTCGCTTTGGACAAACTGATGGGTGGCGAAATCCCCAAAGCAGATTTGCCTTTCATTATTATTTGTCTCACCCCAATGACAACGAACTAGTTGTGCAGCGTGGTCGATTTGCAGGATTTGATCTGGAATCTGCTGCCATTATTTGGAGGCGCATTCAAGGAACAGATTTTTAGTGCTGATTTCTTCAAAAAAAATCCTGGTTCAACATTGAACCAGGATTGCAGGAATAATTTCTTGCCTAGAATGAAATATTATATCCCCATTCTTTTTTTAAGGTTCTGGTCAATGGCATCCAAAAACTCTTCTGTATAGAGATAATGCTCTCCATGGCTCACTTTATTTCCGTGAATACATACAGCAAGGTCCTTCGTCATCTTTCCTTCTTCAACAGTTGCTATACATACTGCCTCTAGTGCGTTTGCAAAATCAATCAGTTCATTGTTCTGATCAAGCTTGCCTCTAAATGCTAATCCCCTCGTCCATGCAAAAATTGATGCAATCGGGTTTGTACTTGTCGGTTTGCCTTTTTGGTGATCACGGTAGTGGCGGGTTACGGTTCCGTGTGCAGCTTCTGACTCCATGGTATTGCCATCAGGAGTTACTAGTACCGAAGTCATCAATCCAAGTGATCCAAATCCCTGTGCCACAGTATCGCTTTGAACGTCGCCATCATAGTTTTTACAAGCCCAAACAAAATTTCCATTCCATTTGAGTGCACTGGCCACCATGTCATCAATCAACCTATGCTCGTACGTAATGCCTACTGCTTCATAGGCTGCCTTAAATTCATTTTCAAATATCTCTTCAAAGATGTCCTTGAATCGACCATCATATTTTTTAAGAATAGTATTTTTTGTACTCATGTACAATGGCCATTTCTTTTGTAGGGCCATATTAAAGCAGCTTCTTGCAAAACCCATGATACTCTCATCGGTATTGTACATACTAAGGGCAACGCCGGCACCTTTGTATTGATATACCTCATGCTCTATGATTTGACCATCTTCTCCTTCAAATTTTATGGTAAGCTTTCCCTTGCCAGGAACAACAAAGTCTGTTGCGCGGTATTGATCACCAAAGGCATGGCGGCCAACGATAATTGGGCTATCCCAATTGCTTACTAGCCTTGGTATATTTTTGATCACGATGGGTTCACGAAAAACAGTACCATCAAGGATATTCCTGATGGTGCCGTTAGGGCTCTTCCACATCTGCTTAAGGTTAAATTCTTTTACCCTTGCCTCATCAGGCGTGATGGTTGCACATTTAATTCCAACTCCATATTGCTTAATAGCATTTGCGGAATCAATTGTTACTT
This sequence comes from uncultured bacterium, assembly GCA_903920455.1. Classification (GTDB taxonomy): domain Bacteria; phylum Bacteroidota; class Bacteroidia; order Chitinophagales; family Chitinophagaceae; genus Pollutibacter. The sequence goes on from CAIXLY010000041.1 coordinate 10,067, forward strand.
GATCATTGGTTTCATCTCTGTATTCTATGCCCAAATCAAAATATTTGATTTCTAGATCGAGATAGGGTAGAATAAGCTTGTCTTTGATGAATTTCCAAATAATCCTTGTCATCTCATCGCCATCGAGTTCAACTACTGGGTTGTGCACTTTTATCTTTCCTGCCATAATTTATTGTTTTACAGCGGCGAAGGTACTAAGTCGCACCCAATTTAACAATCGTAAGTAGGGTTTTATGCCTCTATTTGTTGAACATCTTTAACCGGAGCAGAGTGTCTTTCTGCAATCTCACGAAGTTTATCTGTAGCGATGTATTTAAAATGTTTTGCCCTAAAACGAATGAGTTGTTCTTGGTCAAAATCTGCGAGAATTCTGGAAACTTGTTCTTTCGTGGTACCTGCTAAGTCGGCCATCTCTTGGCGGTCTACATGTACGCGAATTCCCATACTGGTCTGTTTGTAGTTATAGGTTTCTGCAAGATGGACGAGAATGCCCGCTACTTTTTCGCGTACAGTCTGTTGTGCAATTTGAAGCAGTTTCACTTCTGTGCTGCGGATTTCACGGAGGAAAATCTTTCTAATTTCTTCTTGAAGCAGTTCGTTTTTTTGTACAAGGTTTTTGAAAAATCCCAGTTCTATAAAACACACCCGGCTATCCTCTACTGCAGTCGCGGTATACGGCTGAAGCCCAGTGTAACTTAAAAATCTATGACCCATGGTGTGGCTCGGGCCTATCAACCTGAGAATGAATGGTCTTTCTGTTTCCGCATTCATTTCCAGTTTGATGACGCCAGATTGAATAAAATAAATCCCACTGATCTCATCCCCTTCCCTGAAAATCATTTCTCCTTTTTTAAATTCGTAGTGATGTTTGTAAGGTTTGTATACATGATCATCTTGGCCGAACGATTTAAGCATGATACAATTTTTAACAGTGCAGGTTTGGCAGTAGGAAGTAATCCTTGTCATGGTGATAGGTTTTATTGTTATTTAATAATAATGTTAGCCTACCAATCAGTGTTTAACGTGTGTAAAGGTTTCCGTTTTCGTTCAGGGTAAAAATGACATTAATTGTCTTTTTAAGTGATTTCTATCATCTTTCTTTCTTGTTTATGTGTATTATATGTGTATTACCGGGTTCTCAAGGGCGGTTTAATAATACCTCAAGCGATTTTATTTAATCAAGATATTAACACTCTAGATCATGCAAAGACGCAATTTTTTCAACAAAACTTTATTGGCAGGTTAGATTCTTCCTGTTGCTTGTACATCAATGGTTGTGCCTGCTTCAGCCCAAACAATTCAATCAAAGACAAGTCGGGTTAATCAAGTGCCAACGTGGACTGAACCAATTTTCATTGAGCAGCATGTCAAGGGATGCCCTCATGAAGGCAAGGACGCCTTGATTGGTTTAAATGGATGATTAAAACTTTATTGCAGCTCCAATATTGATGACATAGTCAGAGAAGGCTGCATCCCCTTTGTAGAATACCCCAGTTTTCTGAGTTCTTATTTTATCTGGTATGCTTTGTGTTCTATTGCGTTGCAAAGCAATGGGGAGATTGATAAAGTAGGATACTTGTTTATTTGTGTAGGTTATTCCGGGCTCAAGCGCTACAATATAACCCGGTCTTCTGAAACCATTGTTACCGCCAATTAAATCCTCAGGGGGTATTCCATCTTTCCTTATGGCTAGATTCGTTGTGATATGTTTAGCCATATAACTGATTCCCACTCTATACATGTATTGGTCTGATACGCTCATCACATTACTCCCGTAGGCAATGCTGGTTGCAGTAGAAGTTCCTCCACGTGATGTTAATACGCCATTTTGCTCTCTGGGATTGGACAAATAAAAGACATTGCTGTAAATTGAAAACTTATGGGTAAAAGCATAAAAGCCATTCATCTCAAAACTTATTCCGGTGCCGCCATCGCCCAGTTGAATGGATTGGTCAACAGGCCCTAAAGTTTTTGTAGTATCATCCTTGTAGAAATAGTCCGCGTACCGATAGTCGCCGGTTGGCAATTTGAGTCCCAGTCCAATTTGGGCATTCCACCTGGGCATCTTTATTGGGTCTCGTAACCATGCATATCCAGCAATTCGAATATCTCCGATTCCAAAGGAATGTGTCGAGTGGCGTGCACTTTCTCCAGCAGCA